>NZ_JBBBDM010000003.1:0-673089 GCF_037120395.1 Sphingomonas kyungheensis | reverse complement strand
GGGATCGTCCCGGTCGTGTTGAGCGTCGCCGCCAGCACGACGAACGCCGCCCCGGCGATCCCCGCCGCGCCCTTGGAGGTGAGCAGCAGCACCGCGATCAGCCCGAGTTCGTGCCAGACGGTCAGCTCGGTATTCGTCGCCTGCGCCAGAAACACCGCGACCGTGGTGAGGTACAGGCAGGTGCCGTCGAGATTGAACGAATAGCCGGCCGGGATGACAAAGCCGACGACGCTCTCCTCGCAGCCGAGCTTGCGCAGCGTCTGGATGAGCCGCGGCAGCACCGTCTCGGTCGACGTCGTGGCGGCGACGATGACGATCTCGTCCCAGATATAGCCAAGCAGCCGCCACAGGCTGACGCCGCCATACCAGGCTACCCCGCCCAGCACGGATCCTGGCTAATGACGCCATACACGGATCACCGTCGCCTCCAGGACTTTCGCCCGTTCTTATCGAGGCGGCGGCCCGTATCCGGTGTATGCCGGTTGCATCAGCGCCGCCATCGGTGCTCGGCCGCGTCAGGCACCAGGTGACATATGAGCGCAGTCTGGATCATGGCGGCCGGGAAGCCCGAGTCGGATAGCGACTGCGAATCGGGATGTACAAAAGACCGCTTTTGAGTGGAGACACAGTGCTTCTGAATGGTCGATAATGGTCATCCGTCATCGCGCGCCATACAGTCGCGCCGAGCAGGGTCAGCTTGGCTTACGTAACCTATTGGCGTAGCCTCCCGCCGAAGGGAGAGAATACCATGATAGCTCTTGCGTTGATGGCCTCCGTCGCACTGACTTTCACTGGCCAAGCCGCTCCATCCCCAAGCCGCAACGACGGCAGCGAGAAGAGGATATGCCGCCAAGATCCAAGCACCGGCACCATTCTGCCGAAACGGATCTGCCACACGAAAGCGGAATGGAACGCCATTCGGGCGCACGATGCTGTCGATACCGACAATGCCTTTGATCGGCGAGGTAATAACCGGTTGCCCGACGTTACGAAGTAGCGGCACGCAGGCGGGGCAGCATCTGCGATCGAAGCGCCTGCCGTGCAGCACGGGCAAAGGCGCGGAACGCAGCCTGCCACTTCGCGTCGGCTCCATCCCCCGGGAGATGTTCGTGGATCGTGGCGATGCGGCTGTGCCACAGCGTCTCGACATGAAGCTCGTCGACGGCTTCCACGGCGTTGCTTGGGCAGGGGCGACAGCGCGCGATCATCGTTTCAGCAGATCGGGGCATGGGTGCGGTTCGTGGACGTCCCATTCGCCGACCCGCGAATAGGCGCCGCCCGTCAGGTCGGGTTGCAGGATCACCGTTTCGCTGCGCGGCTCGCCCATGATTCGCTGAACCAGATCCTCGGCCACCGCATCGCGCGCTGCCTCGTCGGTCAGGCCCATCACCCGCTTCGGCGCAGGCTTCAGCACGGTGAACGCCACCCGGATCAGTGTCCGCAACTCGGAGCGTGTCATCAGCCTCAATGTGCCGGCCCCCATGGGTCGCGGGCGTCGAGCGTCCGCTCTTCGACGGTGCGACAGCTCACGAGGTGGAGCCGGTCAACCGATGGCAGGCGCCCAGACAATCCTCGCGTGACAAATTGATCGGAATAGGTCACGGATCGCCAGATCCGCGCAGGCAGATCGGCGAGGCTCTCGCCGCACGCAGCAGCGAGTGGGCGAAGGTTTTCGCGGGGCGACATGGGCGACTCCGAGTTCATCGATACCAAAGACGTTCTACATATGTTCCGGCAATAGCAACCCTGTCGTGTCGCGGAAATTGGGAACGTCCTCGGTCGCTCAGAGCTTTGTGCAGGTGATGACGCCGTCGATCGTGACGGTGTCCGTACCATCGCGCCAGGCGCGGAATGGGTGAGGAGCGTGCGATGCGGTGGCTTCTGGTGGGGATGGGAATGGGCCTGGCGCTGGCGGCATGCTCAAGCCCGGCGAAACAGGCTGAGCAGACCTACGACCTTGCATTTGCCAAGGGCAGCGCCGCCGAGCGCTGTGCGGCTGCGCGGGCGGTGAAGCAGGCCTATCAGAAGGCGGATGATACAGGCCAGGCAGAGACATGGCGCAGCAAGGAGGAAGAGGAGTGTCGGACGGCCCGGCTCGTCGGCAAGGGCAATGCCTCGCCTGCCGTAAGTGCGGCCCAGCTCGGACCCAATCCACCGCAATTCCACGAGACACACTGAGCGGGATCGTTGTCGGGCTCGGCGGCACCATCGTCGATGGCACCTTGCCCAACTCCCGCCTCAAGACCCTATGTCTGCGTCATCCGGTTTTGCGTCCACGCCGCGTGCCGCCAGAACGTCCCGCAGCTGACGCTGGATGCTGGCCCCGTTGAGATGACCATGAACGCCGTCATGGCCTTCCGCGGTCAGCTGTGATCGGATGTCGCCGACCGAATGGCACGCTCCGGCACGCGCAAGCTGGAACGCCCGTTCGATCGTGCTGATGGTGTTGTCTCTGCTCACGCTTTTGCCCCTGCCTTGGATTATTCTTTAGCCTTTTTCGGATCCGTCGCTCTGCGTCCCGTCGTACGCTCCGCAGCGACGAACTCCGAGGAGCGCAGGTTGATACGATCGTAGAGCTCCAGCAGCCGATTGACATCATCCACGACCGCGGCCTGCTCTCGTCGCCAGCGATTGGAAGCATCGGCAGTGGCGATACCGTCGCGACCGTCGTGGATCGTGAAGCCCTGATCGAGCAACCATAACGCATCCTGCGCCCGCGAGCGTTGCCGCCTCAGATGGGACACCCATTGATCAATAACCCCTGATGGGACCAGTCTTTCAAGCTCGCTCATTCTGGCCGCCTATCCGCGTTCCAATGCTCCTACCAGAAAAGGTTGGGGGTCAATTTGGGACCCGCGCCGTCCATGGCGATCCGAAGCCATGCACGCGGCAGGATCGATCGACCTCACAGCCTCATCATCGCCAGAACCAGTCCGGTCGTCGCGCCGTAAAAAGCCACCTGCCACAGCGCCAGAAAGCCGAGCGCCAAGCCCGGATTGCCTTGAGCATATTCGCGCCTGACCGCATTCTTCACGACCGCTGGAATGAGCCAGCTACGGTGCAAGACGTGCAGCATCCTGCGTTCGGCCGGCGACAGTGGATCTTGCATCATACCCCTCGTGATCGTCGCCCGCCGGCCGCATCAAGCGACGGTCAGACCTCGCTTAGAACCCACGCCTTACGATCCGCCACCAGCGTCTGATCCGTTCCAGCCAAGGGCGGCGAACACCTTTTGGCGGCCTTGGCGTCATGCGGCGTCGATCGCGGTAAGTGGTCTTCCGGCGGGCCATGCCCCCTGATGGCGAGCTCGGATTGCATAGACCGTGAACACGATCGTCTGACGCGGTTCAGCTACGCCTGCCGCCGACACAGCGATGATCAAGGCGAGCCGCAGGATTGGCGCGACGTTGCTGCTTGACGTCGCGAAATGGTCGACGCGGTATCGCGAGGCTCGATCAGCGGGCGGAGGATGCCCAATGGCTCCGTCAAAGCAGGTGCACCGGCTGCCAAGCGAACGCGGGTGGGGCGGGCATATGTTCCGCCCGCGCAAGCCCGCCAGTCCGTTTCGCTACGTCAACGCGTCACCTGCGGTGATCCGCTTGGCGGTGCTGCTGTCCGTGCGCCTCCCGCTGTCGCTGCGGACCGTCGAGGATTTGTGCCCCGGGCGGGGGATCGATAGCCGCCCGTTGCGTTCGACGAAGATGATGCCGCGCAACATCCGCGGGTTGCTCACCAGAGGCTTGCCATGGCTCTTGGGACGATACGGTTACAGCCGCTCAATCGGTACGATGCTCACATCAAATGGGTCCCAACGTTGGACCAGCTTGCGACAGGTCGATCCGATGGCCGGCCACCGACAATCAAGAGCCAATCTCCAGACGTATCGGGCGCGGCTGGTCGACGTGATCAAACGGGTGAACGATCTTGCTGTCGGGTCGAGGCGTATTTTCCCGGCGGTGTGCGTACCTCCAGACCCCGAATCCGATCAGAGAGACTGGAGCAGCCTTGTCCAAGCGATCAGCGGAGACCGATTTTGCGCGACTCGCTCTTGCCGAACTCGAAGCAGCAGCGGCTTCCGCCTCGCCTCAAGAGAAGAAGGCCCATTTGGATCAGGCTGCGGTCTATGCAGCCAGGGACGAAGCCGAGCGTCGTGTCATAGTCTCCGCATCGTCACGGCGGCTCGATACGAGACCATGACCCGCGAACCTTACGATGGGATGAGCGGGCTATCGGCCGGCTGAGGCGCCGGCTTCCGGGGTGGCCGCCGCGCGCGGCAGCACGCGGTCCTCATCGACGAACGGCATCGGCAGGGACGCAAGCCGTTCGCCTCGGTCGGCCGAATGTGGGTCTTCAGGGGCGGGTCGGTCGGCGGCCATCCTCGTTGACGACGGCAGCCGACACGCGACCGTCAATCGAGCCTGCCGGTCAGCATCAGATGACGAACAGCCTCATCGGCCTGATTGACCGCGCCGAGCCGCTCGATGAGCTGCGCCGGCCGGCTGCCCCTCAGACCGGCAAGCGTCAGCGTCTTGTCGCGGACATAGGTGTACATGCCGCTGACCGCGAACGCCGTGACGTGGCCGATATGCTGCTTCTGCGCCTCGACCGTATCGGAGAAGACGTCGGACGCGAAGAAGCGTCGCCGAACCAGCGGCGTGGCGAAGGTGAGATCGAGGATCGCCAGGCGCTCGCGTTCCGGCGGAACGGTGTGCGCCACGTCCGGCGCGGGGGGCGCGGGATCGCCATTATCATAGACCTCTGGCAGATGCAGGCGGACGCGCAGCAGCGCCGGGTCGGCGGCGAGCGTTTCGGCGAAAGCCGTCATGAACGCAGCGAACGCGTCCGGGTCTTTGCCACCCGGGCCGAAGTGGATGTGCATGCGATCGAACGCATCGTTGCCATTCGGACTGGGGTCGACGATCCGGTCGACCAACGTCCGCGAGCCGTGCGGCAGCGCATAGGCGATCGTCGCAGCAAACATATTCTGCTCGTCGGAGAAGAGGATCGACGATGCTTCGTTGAAGGTCGCCTGATCGGCAGCATCGGCGAAGCCGATCTCCACCCCGCCATCGAGCACATAGTCGGGGAAGGGTTCGATTCCCGCCTGCGCCGGCCAGAGGTGCGCGTCCTGTTCGCGGTCGAGATGATATTGCACGTACCACCCCAATCCCGGCACCCGCGAGCAGAGCGGTCCGTGTACGTCCCGCCAATAGGTCGCGAACACCTCATGGGGAACCTGCGGCCGCTTCAGGACGGTGGTGTAGGTGTTGATCGCGATGGCAGCGTCGCGGCTGGCGTAATCGGCATCGTGGCGATGATCATGGGTCATGGGCGTTCTCGTATAAGTCGGGTCAGGGGATCAGGCGATCGACACGCAGCTGCTCGAACAGCGCGAAGAAGGCATCGTCGGTCGGCTGATAGGCCGTGAAGCCAAGCCGGCGGCTCTTCGACATGTCGGTCACGACTTCGATGGGGCGGCCGAGATCGGCATCGGTATGCCAGGGGGAGGCGAGCCGGGTAAGATCGGGTTCGGCCAATCCTTCGCGTTCGGCGATGCGACGCCACGTCGGGCCATCATTCGCCATTTGCTGTTCGAGTGGCCGCGGTGTGCCATCGAAGGGCGCGACCTCCAGCCCGAACCAATCGGCAATGCGACCCCACATCCATGCCCAGCGGAAGACATCCCCGTTGACGATGTTGAACGCCTGATCGTGCGCGGCCGGCGTCTCTGCGGCCCACAGCAGCTGTCGGGCCAGCTGGCCGGCGTCGGTCATGTCGGTCAGCCCCGACCATTGGGCGGCCGAGCCGGGGAAGGCGAGGGGGCGGCCGGTCTCGCGGCAGAGGGTGGCGTAGACGGCCAGCGTCGTCCCCATGTTCATGGCATTGCCGACGGCCTTGCCGATCACGGTGTGCGGGCGATGGACGCTCCAGCTGAAGCCGTCCCGCGCCGCCGCCGCGAACACCTCGTCCTCCTGCGCATAATAGAAATTCTCGACGTCAAGCCGGCCCTGTTCCTCGCGGAACGGCGTCTGCGGCAGCGTGCCTTTGCCATAGGCCTCGAACGGCCCGAGATAATGTTTGAGGCCGGTGACGAGCGCGACGTGTCTCGGCCCGGTCGGCTTGGGCAAGCCATCGAGGAGGTTGCGCACCATCGCCGAATTGACGCGAATGTTCTCCGCCTCGCTGTCCTGACGCAGCCAGGTGGTGATGAACACGGCGTCCGGATGGATGCCGGAGAGCGCCGACTTCGTCGCTGCGGCATCCTGCAGATCGGCCGCGATCGGACGGAGGCCGGCTTGTCCGGTGGGACGTCGGGCGAGCCCGTATACCGTCCAGCCTTGCTCGACGAGCAGCTTTGCCGTCGCGCTGCCGACAATACCACTCGCGCCCACCACCAATGCTGTCTTGGCCATGATGATCCTTCCCAGTGTCTCGATCGTCCAGAGCTAGGCAGCGGATCGCCCGGGTTCTAGACGGCACCAAACAGGGGGCCAGGCACCGGGAGGTAACCACATATGCAGCCGGGATCGATCGAGGACGAATGGCGTGAGGATTGCGCGCCGCGGCGCGTGCTGGCGTTGTTCGCGACGAAGTGGACGAGCATGGTTCTGCACACGCTGCACGCCCGGCATCAGGGCGCCTGCCGGACGGGGGCGTTGCAGCGCAGCCTGCCCGGCGTGTCCAAGAAGATGCTCACCCAGACCCTGCGCGAGATGGAGGAGGTGGGACTCGTCACCCGTCATGTGTTCAGCGCCATTCCGCCGGCCGTCGAGTACAGGCTCACGGCGCTCGGCCAACGCTTCGTCGAACCGGTGGAGCTGCTCTACGCCTGGGGTCGCGACAATGCGGACGCGCTCGATCAGCTCGGAAGCCGCCCGACCGCCCGGCGTATCTGATCGAGGCCGCGTCAGGGGTGTTTGAATCGACCGCCGTGCCGCCTCATGCCCGCGACGATGGTGCCGTTTATATCTCGGCTGCGACGTCTGCGGCTTCGCATAGTTTTGCCACGAGCAGCGTTTCGCCGTGTTCCTCGGCAACGGTAATCAGGTAAGCTAGGCATTCGCGGAGATTCGTCATGGCGGATGGATCGTCCGTTCCCGCAGCGCGTGTCCCGCCCCCGTCACCGTCGAGCAATGCCTTGACGATGCAGGATGTATCGATCGGTTTCTCACACCGTTTGAGCAACGCATAGGCGGGGGGGACATCGGCGCGATCGTTGCCCGTGGCGAAGACGCATCTGGCGCCGCGGGCGAGCAGCACGTCGACGACCGGATAGACCTTCGCCTCTCCCAGATTGATGTCGAGCACGGCGGAATCGACATCGTCGTGTTCCAGCAGCAAGGCCAGCGCCCCTTCCACGTCCGATGCGGGGCCGATCACCGTCGCGCCGGCCTTGCGGAGATTGCGGCTCACCGCCTCGGCGATCATATATTCGTCTTCGACGACCAGAACGCGACGATCGTGCAGCAGGGCTTCGCTCATCGGTCTTCCTCACTCTCGTGGCGATCCGCGACCACCGGTACGCTGATCGTGCAGCGGAGGCCGTCGTCGGTAAAGGTGTAGCTCGTTCTGGCTTTCAGCTGGAACGGGAGCGCCCGTTCGATCAGCTCGCGTCCGTAACCGACGCGCGTATCCTTCCCGGCGGCGCGGGGCGGTGCCAGCCCGCTTTCGATCCATTCGACGGTCAGGATCCCGCGTTGGCCATCCTGCCGCGTCACCGACCAGGCAATCGCCAGCCTGCCCGATGCGACGGTCAACGCGCCGTGCTTGACCGCATTCGTGGCGAGCTCGTGCAGCGCCAACGCCAAAGCCTGCACGGCGCCCGACCGCAGCGGAATGCCGGATGGCCCGCGCAGGATGATGCGGGCATCCAGGGTATCGCCATCGTTGGCGCCGAGCGCGCACAGTTCGGATTGCAGCAGCGCGTCGAAGGTGACCTTCCTGCCGGCGCAGGCGTGCGAGAGCAGGCCCTGCACACGGGCGAGGGCCGACAGGCGATCGGCGAAGCGCGTCTTGAAGTCGGCGAGCGACGATGCGCCGTCGAGCGTCTTCTCTGACAGCGCCTGCACAACCGCGATAAGGTTGCGGGTCCGGTGCTGGAGCTCCGCGACCATCACGCCTTGGCGCGCCTGCGCCTGACGGAGATCGTCGATGTCGTTCGCGGTGCCGAGCCATTCGACGATGTGTCCGGCTGCGTCGCGGATCGGCTTGGCGCGCATCGCGAACCACCGATAGGCGCCGTCCTGCCGGCGCAACCGGTGCTCGCCCTCGAAGCAGCCGACCGCTGCCGCTTCGGTCCAGGCGGACAAGGCCGCGGCCCTGTCCGCGGGATGGAGGATGCGCAGCCAGCCGAAACCTCGGCTGTCCGCCTCGGACTGACCGGTGAAGGTCAGCCATTGCGGGCTGGCCCAAGTCCATTCCGTGGAGCAGTCCGCCCGCCAGAGCAGCTGGGGGATTCCCTCGAGCACGACTCGGGTGCGGCGTTCGCTGCCCTCCAGTGCCCGTTCCAGCCGCTTGCGCTCGTCGATATCGATGTTCATGCCGAGCCACTTGACGACGTGACCCGCCTCGTCGCGCAGCGGCACGGCGCGGACATTCATCCAGCGGTAGGTGCCGTTCGCCTTGCGCAGCCGATATTCGGCGTCGATGCTGCGCCGCTTACGAACGGTTTCGCGCCATTTCTCGCTGATGGCGGTACGATCGTCCGGATGTATCGCGCTGAGCCAGCCCTGGCCCTTCCACTCGTCGAAGCTTTGCCCCGTATAGGCGCGCCAGTTCGGGCTGTCCGTCTCAACGAGCCCGTCGCTGGCCGTTTCCCAAGTCGCCAAAGCGACGCCGTCGATCAGCAGCTGCGCACGCGCCTCGTTTTCCCGCAACGCCTCGGAGGCGCGCTTCAGCGCATCGATGTCGCTGATCACGCTCGCCTGGCCAGTGACCCGTCCCTGTTCGTCGTGAATGGGAACGGTGGCGACCCTGGTCCACACATGCCGATCCTGATCGACGCGGAAGAGCATTTCCTGTCCAGGCACGGTGCGCTCACCGCGCAAGGCGCGGGCGCCGGGATAATCGTAAAGCGCGAGTACCCCGCCTTCGTCGTTCCATGCCTGCCATCGGCCCCGGTTGGCCGGATCGCGCGACGGCATGATGCCTCCCGGCAAGAAGCGGCGATATTCGCTGTTCGCGACGACGATGCGGCCCTGCGTGTCGAGCATGGCAATCCCGGCGGGCACGCTTTCGAATGCCGCCGCGAGCTGTGCCTCACTGATGCGCAGAGCGGCTTTGGCGCGCGAAGCATCGATGGCCGTCGACAATCGGTCCGACGTCTCCTGCAGGATTTCGACATCGGCATCCTTGAAGCTCCGGGGATGCCGGTAGTGCAGGAAGATGAAGGCGCACAGCGCAACACCTTCGAACAGCGGAAGGGCGATCGCGGCTCCGACCCGCATGCCGGCATAAGCGGCTTTCTCGACAGAGGTCAAAGCGGGATCATCGGCGACATCGCTACGGACATCGACCGCGCCCCGGCGAAGTCGGTCGCATAACGGTATCGCGAAAGCGGCGGTTTGATGATCCCCGATCAGATATGGAGAGACGATGGCGGTGTCGCTGACCACCGTCACCGACCCGTCCGTCGCCGAGATTTCCGCATAGCCGCTCCGATCCGCCCGGAACTCCTCGTCCAGCATGGCGCAGGCCGTCGCTTGGATCTCCGCGGCGTCGTCGATCGGTCGAACGGCGGCGCCGAGGCGTCGCATGAAGCTCGGCCGATCCCCGATCTCGCCGACAGGCGACACGGAGGGCCCATCGTCGGAGGGTGCCACGCCTTAGGCTCGGTTTCGCATGGTCAATCCAGCGCTCGCTGAGCCGCGTACACGGCCTCCATGGTGGCGATGACGAGCCGATGACCTTTCTCGCTGAGCGCCAGGAACCTGTCCCGCCGGTCGATCAGCCCTTCCTTCTCCAGTGCCGCCACCCATCGTGCCACGACTCTTGGCGACGTCGCGCCGGGAACGTCGAGTTCGCCGATCTCGAGATAGCGGGCGTCGTCCTCCGCCACATGGAGCAGCAGGAGTGTGTCGAGCGGCGTCGACGCGTGATAGCCATGGGGGAGGGAGGCTGCGATCTCGCGAGACGCACTCAGCATGCGCTGGGCAAGCTTCTTGGTGGTCGTCGGCGCGAACCGTGGGTCTCCTCCCGCCGCCTTGAGAACTCTAGACAGCTGACACCCCCTTCGCCGTATCGCGGGAGGCTACCATCCGCCTGTTCGTCCTGTCGATAACCTATTGTTGACGTTGCGTTTGCGCCTTGCGCCGCGGCGTGTCGGGGCGCCGCCGGGCCAAGATTGATGAACAGGTGCCGGACGTCGGGCGGCGTATGCAGCGAGTCGAATGCCTGCAGTTACAGCGATCAGGCCGATGATCACTGTTGAACTATAGTCGAGGCCAGTGCGCATGCAGGATTCCCGCGACCGTGACGTGGCGGCACCATCGCCCGTGACGCTGCCGCCAGCTCCGATGATCGCGTCATCGCCGATCCAGACGGTGCGCCAATCCTTGGGTCGACATCGATCGACAAAGGCTCACCGGGTGGAGGCTGCGACCGCCGTCAGCGCTCGCGACCGTCGGCAATCGACAAAGGCATATCAAACGAAATTCGTCCAACCCATCTCGGTTCTTGCCGGGGCTGCAGGCTGGCCTCCGCGGTTCGCAGCGCTGACCTTCCGTACGCGGACGCCTTGGCTAGCGTGCGCTCCGCCTTCTCCACCGGTAGTTCGGCAGCGGACCAGCGGTGATCGGCCTCGCCCATCAGCAGTCCGGCCCGCCCGTGATGATCGTTGCGCCGCGCTCCAACTGTTCCTACCCTTCCGGCAAAGCGTCGCGTGACAGACGGCGATGGTGGGAGAGGGCGGCATGAAAGCACGGTTTGGCATGGCGGCGATCGCCCTGGCGACGGTTTGCAGCGCCGCGCCGGCGCAGCAGGCTGCGGTGAAGGTGACGGTCACCGGCAACGGCACCGGCCCCCGGATCGATCGCAACATCTTCGGTCAGTTTGCCGAAAATCTGGGGTCGGGCATCTATGGCGGCATCTGGGTAGGGGACCACTCGCCGATCCCCAATGTCCGCGGGATCCGCAGCGACGTCGTCGGCGCGCTGCGCGCGCTCAAGGTGCCGAGCGTGCGCTGGCCGGGCGGCTGTTTCGCGGACGAATATCACTGGCGTGACGGCATCGGCCCACGCGCGAAGCGCGCCGTGACGGTGAACGGCAGCTGGGGCAATGCGCTCGAGAAGAACGATTTCGGCACCGACGAATTCTTCGACTTCCTCGATCAGATCGGGTCCGGCGCCTATATCTCGGTCAACATGGGGTCGGGCAGCGTCAAGGAGGCCGCCGACTGGATGGCCTATATGACCGCCGATCCCGGGACGACGGCGGGCGCGGAACGCGCCGCCAACGGTCACCGCGCGCCCTATCGGGTCAAGTTCCTCGGGATCGGCAACGAAAGCTGGAGCTGTGGCGGTGCGTACAAGCCGGACTATTATGTCGACGAGATGAAGCGCTACGCGCGCTTTGCACGCAATCTCAACATCGAGCAGAACGGCACCGACAATCCGGCCGGCGGCTCGGTCGCCGGCACCGACCCGATGCGCAGGATCGCGGTCGGCCCCGGATCGCCCAACACCGATTATACCGAGGCGGTCATGCGCGCCTGGAAGGGACATGACTGGGCGTGGAGCATCGAGGGGCTGTCGATGCACAATTATACCTGGGTCGCCTGGCCGCCAAAATATGCCAGCACCGGCTTCGGCGAGCGCGAATATGCCACGCTCGTCAAGGATACGCTGAAGATGGAGGACATGATCCGCATCCATTCGGCGGTGATGGACACCTACGATCCCGAGAAGAGGGTGCCGCTCGTCATCGACGAATGGGGCGTCTGGCTGGAGAAATTGCCCGGCAGCCGCGACGGCTTCCTGCACCAGCAGAATTCGATCCGCGACGCGATCATTGCGTCGATCAACCTCAACATGTTCACGCGCCATGCCGACCGGGTGCGGATGACCGCGATCGCCCAGATGGTGAACGTGCTCCAGGCGATGATCCTGACCGATGGTCCGAAGATGGTCCTGACGCCGACCTATCATCTGTTCAAAATGTATGTGCCGTTCCAGGATGCGACGCGGCTGCCGATCAGCTTCGATGCCGGCAGCTATCGCTTCGGCGACGTGACCGTGCCACGCATCGATGCGATCGCGGCGCGCGGCACCGATGGCAAGGTGTGGATCGCGCTGACGAACGTCGATCCCAATCAGCCCGCGCGGATCGACGTGCAGATCGACGGTGTCCGTGGGCGTTCGGCGTCGGGAACCGTGCTGACCGCGGACCGCGTCGACGCGATCAACAGCTATGAGCATCCCGATAGCGTGGTGCCGCGCCCGATCACCGCGCGCGTTGATCAGGGGCGTGTGC
Source organism: Sphingomonas kyungheensis (assembly GCF_037120395.1). Taxonomy (NCBI): domain Bacteria; kingdom Pseudomonadati; phylum Pseudomonadota; class Alphaproteobacteria; order Sphingomonadales; family Sphingomonadaceae; genus Sphingomonas; species Sphingomonas kyungheensis. The sequence goes on along the minus strand of NZ_JBBBDM010000003.1, from coordinate 660,621 downwards.
AGATGACCCTGCCGTCGAAGTCGGTGGCGGTGATTTCTGTCGAACCATGAGGTGCGGCAAGACGCGCGAAAAGGTCGGGCATGTCGATCGACGACATGCATCATGTACCTTTCCGCAGCACAGGCACCTCTGTCCGGGCTTGCCCGGCCTTTCCACGGCACCTCAGGCGAGGGGAGCCCGATGAGCCGCATCACGCCGGCGCAGAACGTGCGCGGCAGGCATCCGGTCAGAAACGCAGCGTGAGCGCCCGACCTTCATAGGCGATTTGGCGTGTCTCCGGTGGCCGCGCCGGCGCTCCGCCGGCACCGGCCATCAGCGTGACACGCAGCGTCCGCCGCTTGACGAGGGTAGGGAAGGTGCCACGGCGCTCCCCGATCGTCAGGGTCCTCCGGCCGTCATCCCAATGCAGATCGTAGCGCGCCGACTGGCCCTTTTCATAGGCGTAGGTCTCGTTATCGTCCTCGTACAGCGTGAAATCGCCGTCCGCGCCCGGATAGATGCGCACGTCATACGGCGCATCTGGCTGCTCCGTCGCATAGTGGAGAACGGGTCCCATCGGCAGGATCGTCCCGGCGCGCACGTAGAGCGGGATCACGTCCAGCGGCGCGGCGCGTGCGACGGTCTGACCACCCGGATAGCGGTCGTTGGTCCAGAAATCATACCAGCTGGTGCCGCGCGGCAGATAGGTGCGCATCGTCAGATCGCGCGGCGCGTTGCGCACCGCCGCATCGCGGGCCAACGCACCCGGCGTCCGCCAGATGAAGCGGAACACGCGTCCGCCTTCGGGGTGGAAGAACTCCAGCCGCACCGGCAGCCGTTCCCCCCTCTTGAGCGTATTGCGCACCGTGCGGGTACGGGTGGCGCTGCGATTCCAGTCGTCGATGGCGGGCTTGCCGTTGAGGAACAGGCGCATGCCGTCGTTGCCGGTGAGGCCGATCTCATATTCGCCATCCTCCGGCGCGATCAGATCGCCCTGCCATCGCGCGGAGAAATGATCGAGCGAGCCGAGGCCCGGCGGCAGTTCGGCGAGCGGCGGATCGGGCCAGGTGTGATCGATCGTCGCATCGAGCGCACGCCCGGCGGGCCTGTCGAAATTCTCGCCGGCGAAATATTGGACCGCCAGCCCGGTCTTGCCGTCGGCGCTGCGCAAGACGTCGGCCGGCACCGTACCCGCCGCGGAGGGCAGGATATGGTACATCGCGCGCGTCACCGGATGGACGAGCAATGACGATCCGAACATGAAGCTGTCGTTGATGCTGCGCACCGCCGGGTCGTCGGGAAAATCCATCGGCAAGGCCCGCATCAGCGTGTACCCGTCCGACGTCACCCGCGCGCTCAGGCTGTAGATATAGGGCAGCAGGCGATAGCGCAGGTGCGCGCTGTCGAGCAGGGTCTTGTAGACCGCCGGATCGAGCGTCTTGAAGATATACGGCTCGCGCTCGACGCTGGTACCATGGACGCGCATGATCGGGTTGAAGGTCGCATATTGGAACCAGCGGGCGAACAGCTCGCGCCACGCCGGACTCTTCTCGCCACCGGGAAAGTCGCTGACGAAAAAGCCGCCGGTGTCCTGCGTCCAATAAGGGTTGCCGGTGATGGTAACGTTGACGCCGCCCGACACCTGTTGCGCGAAGGTGCGCCAGTTCGCGTAAATGTCGCCCGACCACGATGCCGCCGCGGTACGCTGCGCACCCGCCCAGGCCGAGCGCGTCAGCGTGAAGACGCGCTTGTCGCTGCTGGCGCGCTCGCCGTCATAGGTGCCCTGCGTCGTCAGCAGCGAATAGGGACTGAGGTAGCGCGTGAAGTCGCCCAGCGCGTTGCGACCCAGCGCCTTGGTGTCCCGCACATTGTCGACCGGATTCCACATCGCCGAGCTGACCTCGACCTCGGTGCCATCCATCCACAAGGCGTCGACGCCTTTGTCGAGCAGGCCGGACTTGACGTAGCGGAAATAGATCTGGCGGCCGAGCGGGCTGTACGCGTCGTAGACGCGGGCTTGCTTGGATATCCAGTGCAGCGGCTGGAAGCGAAGGCCGTGGCGGTCGAGCGCGCGGGCGAGCGGCGTGTCGTTGCCGACCGAGGGCCAGATCGACACCATCAGCTTCATGTGCAAATCGTGGATGTCGCGGCTCATCGCCACCGGGTCCGGATAGCGTTTCGGGTCCCACATCATCCCCGACCAGGTGCCGTCCTTCTCGCCGCCCCAATATTGCCAGTCCTGCACGATGTAATCGAGCGGGAAGCCTTCGCGCCGGAAGGTGCGCGCGACGTCGACGAGGCGGTCCTGCGTCGGATAGCGCTCCTTGCTCATGAACAGCCCGAAGGCCTGTTTGGGGAACATCGGCGCGTCGCCGGTCAGCCAGCGATAGGCGCCGACCACGCCGTCCATCGTGTCGGCGGCCATGACGTAATAATCGACACCGCCCGGCGCGCTCTCCGCCCAGAGCCGGGCGCCGTCCGCATCGTCCCTGAAGCGCATCTGCGAATAGCTGTCCCACAGCACGCCATAGCGTTCCGTCGAGACCATAACGGGGATGATGATGCCGACGTTGGTCTGCACCAGCAGCAGATCCTTGCCGCGCCGGTTGACCTCGTCGTCGGCGGTGAAGCCGAAGCCATAAATGCCTTCGTCCGGCTTGAGCGTGAACCGGTTTTCCACCTCGTAGGTCGGCGCGCCGGAGATCATGCGTCTGCTGATCGTCTGCGGCGCGTCGGCCTTCTCGCGCGTGAGCAGCCGGCCCGCCGCGTCATAATAACTGGCGGCACCGGATCGTTTGTCGATGACGATGCGCAGTCTGGCGTCGCTCACCGTAAGCGTGTCTGCGTCGTCGCCAACGGTGAAGGGCACGTCGCCGGGCGCGCGGATCACGACGAGGCTGCGGGCCGTCCAATAGGACTTGCCGAGGTTCGCGCTCACCCGCACGACGCCGGGGGCGTAGAAGATCAGCGATTTGGTCACGCCGCCGAGCGTGAACTGCACGCCGTTGCGCAGGCGCCGGTAGTGGAATCCGGCATCGGCCGGCACCGGCGCGACCGCCTGCACCTGCCCGAGCGCATCGAGGCCGGTGGGCGCCTGCGCGACGACGGGGGCCGTCGCACACAGCGCCGCAGCGGGAGCGATCCAATACCCCTTCATGCCTTCGCTCCCCTCGGCATCGCATCGAACTGCCAGCTATCCACATCCACCAGCGACGCGGTGTCACCGCCGCGGAAGATCAGGTACAGATCGTGCACGCCGCGCGCGGCGGAGACGGCGGCGGTCTTCTCCCGCCACGCGCCCGCGTCGCCGACCGGCAGCGTGCCGATCACCGGCCCGTCGGTACGATCCAGCCGCAGCTCGATCGTCGCGCCGGGCGTGCCGTTGGCGATGCGGGCGCGGAACGCGCGTGCGCCCGCGCCGAAATCGACGCCGGCGACCTTGATGTAGCTGCGATCGCCGGTGCGGGTGACATAGACGGCGCCGTTGCCATCCCCGGCGGTGGTGACGCCGGGCGTCCAGGCATAGGGACGATCGCGGTCGCGTTTGATCCGCGACGTCCAGGCGATCGTCTCTGCCTCGACCCGTCTATAGGGATCGAGCGTGCCGATCCGCGGAGCGCTGGTCCTGTCCCACCAATGGAGGTTGGGGATGGTGCCGTCGGCATTGTAGCTGAACTTCGCGACCGAGACGGAGCGACGCTCGTGGTGGATCGGCGTCAGCGCGAAGTTGAGATCGTAGCTGAAGCCGAACAGATAGGACCCGCCCTTATAGTCGATGATGCCGGGGTGGTTGCCGGTGGCGCGGCTGTCGTGGTCCATGATCGGCCCCTTGTACGTCCACGGGCCGGTCGGCCGCTCGCTCATTGCATAGCCGATGCCTTCGGAGCAGCAGGTCGAGGCGAAGGCCATGTAATAATGACCGTTGCGACCATAGAACCACGGCCCTTCCTGATAGTCGGTGAGGCGCGGCTGCACCTTGGTGACCGGTCCGGAATAGCTCACCATGTCGGGGTTGAGCCGGACGTACCACAGGTCCGGATTCCCCCAATACAGATAGGCCTGCCCGTCCCCGTCGATCCAGACGGTGGGATCGAAGAAGCCCTCGCCCGGCGCGATCAGCGGCTTGCCGAGCGCATCGCGGAACGGCCCGGCGGGACTGTTGGCGACCGCGACGGCGATCACGTTGCGCGGCGATCCCGCGACGGTGATCGGCGCGTAGAGGTAAAATTTGCCGTTGCGCGCGATCACCTGCGGCGCCCAGGCGTCGTTGGTCTGGTTCGCCCATGGGAAGGTCCTCAGCGACGCGACCGTACCGCGATCCGTCCAGTTCGCCATGTCGGTCGAGCTGTACAGGTGCCAGTCGAGCATCCTGAAGCCGTCGGCATCGTCCTCGTCATGGCTGGTGTAGAGATAGACGACGCCGTCATGCACGATCGGCGCGGGATCGGCGGTGAACCGCGTCTGGATAATGGGGTCTGCCTGCGTGGGGACGGGCAGGGTCGCCGCGAGCAGGGCGAGCGCGAGGGGATGGCGGAAGCCTGTCATCGCGGGCGTCTCCCTGAACGGTGCGACGGCGGCCGGTCCGCTGTCGGACATTCGGCGGCGCGGTGCGGGGGAACGGGCCGTACCTTGCGGTGGGTGCGCGTCTTGCGCCGGGCGGAGGCGGAGCCGACCGTGGACTTGGCGCGCACGACCGGAGTCATGAACATCCTACCGACGTCGCCATCGTTCGACACCTTCGGGGTGCGCCGGGTGACGGCAGCGGCGCGAGGCGCTTGGCGAACGGGGATCCCGCTCAGCATCGTTGCGCATCCCGGCAGGACCAGAATGTCCGCACCCTTGATCTCCCGTGGCGCCGTGTGTCCGGCTTTGCCGGATAATCTAGCTCGGGAAGCGGCAATTGTCCTACCAAATGTTCCTGTAGTGGGTTGTGTCCGATCAACCTGCTACGTGCGGCCAGATGAGGCGGCGGCGTCGGCCAAGCCGGTCCGCCCGCGTCACCGCGGGACGTCGGTAGAGCGTGCGCCGCGAGACGCTCGGACGCGGCTATGCGCGCTCAGCGTCTCCGCCACAGCAGGCCGCCGACCACCGCGAGCCCGACAGCCGCCCCGACGCCTGCCGCAGTCGCAGCCTTGCGGCGTCGCTCCGGATGGCGGCGGCCGCCCTCGATGCCGCTCGGCGCGGCGGGCGGATCGAACAAGGTGCCGCTGCCGTCCTCGCCGGGCGCGGCCTTTCCGTTCCAGCTGTCCATGAAGCCGTTCATCATCGCGGCGGCGAGGTTGGGGACGAGGAACTGGCTGACCTTCAGCGCCAGGGCGGGGGCGCCGATCGCCGTGGTGTTGCGGGGATGATCGGCGAGGCGCACCACCGCCTTCGCGACCGTCGCCGGGGCGAGCGAGCCCGGCGGCAGCGACAGCGCCGCCCCGGTGTAATTGGCGGCGTGATCGATGCCGGGCGTGTCGACGAAGGTCGGATAGACATCGCAGACATGGATGTGCGGGCGCTTCGACAGCTCGCCGCGCAGCGCCTCGCTGAACCCGCGCAGGCCGAATTTGCTCGCCGAATAGGCCGCGGCATAGGGCGTCGCGACGAAGCCGCCGACCGAGATCATGTTGATGAAGATGCCGTAATCCTGCGCCAGGAAGATCGGCAGCACGGCATGCGCGTCGTTCATATGCCCGACGAGGTTGGTGGCGATGACCTGCGCGTGCTCGGCGATCGGCACGTCTTCGTAGCGGCCGACGACGCCGACCCCGACGTTGCTGAACCAGACGTCGATCCCGCCGAGCTGCTCGCGCGCTTCGGTCGCGAGCCGTGCCACGGCCCCGGCGTCGGTGACGTCGACGACCCGAACGACCGCCTCACCTCCCGCGGCGCGACAGCGGTCGGCGATCGCCTCGAGGCCGTCCTGCCCGCGGGCGGCGAGCATTAGCCGCGCGCCGCGCTCGGCGAACGCCACCGCGGTGGCCGCGCCGATGCCGCTGGAGGCACCGGTGATGACGATCCGTTTCGCTATCGTGCTGTCGGTCACGCTATATCCTCGCTGAGACGTCACCAAGCGGGACGATCGGTCGCGCGCATCGTTCCGGGCGGCGGCTTTGGCTACATCGTCAGCGGCGTGGTATAGCCGGTCAGCTCCAGATAGCCCCGTCCGCCGTCGGTCCGCACGGCGCCCTCCCAATAGATCGGCTGACCGGCGGCGCGCGCATCGACCTCCTGATCCGGGAAGACCGGGCGGAGCGGAAAGGCGCGGATGCCGCCGGGCAGCCGTATGCGCAGCATCTGCGCGACCGGATAGCGGGCGCCGGTCCGGGCCGAGCGCCACGTCGCGGTGGGCGAGAAGGCGACATCCGCGGGGGACAGCCGGGTCATGCGCCCATCGGCGCGGCGATAGGAGCCGCCGGCCCATAATATGCCGCCGCCCTTGCGGCGGATGCGGAAGGCCATCAGCGCACCGCCATCGTCGAGGTTGAGCCCGGTCCAGTCCCAGCCGGCAGCGTCACTGGCGAGATAGTCGGACGACCATTCCCGGTCGAGCCAGGCCTCGCCCCGCAGCCGCTCGGTCCGGCCTGCGCGGACGACCGCCCCCGTCACCGCGAGATGCGGCATGGAGTAATAATAGCTCGCCTGTTCGGGCTTCGGCCCCTTGCGGCTGTACCCGTCCTGCCCCTGCGGCAGCGGCTGCTGCGTCGGCCGGAAGGTCAGGTCGAGCGCGAAGTCGCGGCCGCCCACCCGACTGGCGAAGCGGCCATCGGCCAGCCGGCGGAAGGTCCAGCCGTTGAGCCGCACGTCCGCATCGCCGGTCGCCGCACCCGCGAGCCCGAAGCCGGCGCGCGCGGCGCGCTCGGCGTGGAGGATGTGGCCGACCCGCGAATCCGACAGGGCCGCATGGGCAAAGATCACCTGACGCGCGGCGAAGCGGCTGGGATTGTCGCCGGCGGCATGCGGATTGACGCGGAAGAAGGTGATCTGGAAGCCGATGTCGCGGCCGTCCTCGCCCTTCAGCCAACCGGTGACGTACCACCATTCGGTGCGGAACGCGGGGTGCGCGCCGTGGTCCGCGGGGAAGGACAGGCGGATGCCGGGACGCACCACGGGATAGGGCGCCGGCGCCGCCAGCCCGGCGGCGGCGGCCAGCGCGAGGAGCGCGCGCATCACCAATCCTCCCTCACCGCGGCGACCGCATCGCCGGCGGTCGCGCGCCGGCCGGCCAGCATCGCGGTCAGCGCCGCCGCGCCGGTCAGCGCCGCCGTGACCCCGGCGATCGTGCCGACCGGCCAGAGCGTCGTCATCGTCCAGTTGAACGACTGCGGATTGACGACATGGATCAGCACCTGGCCGAGCAGCGCGCCGAGCGCGACGCCGGCGACCGCGCCGATCAGCCCGAGCAGCGCGCCCTCGCTCGCCAGCATCGCGGTCACCTGTCCGCGGGTCAGGCCGAGGTGGCGGAGCATGCCGAACTCCTTGGATCGCGCGATCGTCTGCGCCGACATCGTCGCCGCGACCCCTGCGAGGCCGACGAGGATCGCGACCGCCTCCAGCACATAGGTGATCGCGAAGCTGCGATCGAACAATTGCAGCGCGAAGCGGCGCAGCGCGGCGGGCTCCGCGATCGACACGCCCGCAGGCAGCACCGCCGCCGCCGCGCGGCGCACCGTCGCGATATCGGCATGCGGGGGGAGGGTGATCGCCGCCTCGTCGCGGCCGCGGTCGCCGGTCAGGCGGACATAGTCGCCATCCCGGATCACCAGCGCACCCTGCTGGCGGGCATAGTCGCGCCAGACGCCGGCGACGAAGAAGCGCGCCGGTCGACCGCCGATCGGAAGCTGCAGCGTGCGGCCGGGCGACCAGCCGTAGAGCCGCGCCGCGGGCTCCGACACCCAGACCGGCGTCGCGCCGGCGGGTACCGCCGCCCGGTCGAGCAGCACGAGCAGCGGGTCGCCGGCATCACCGCGGACCGGCCGGGCGATCAGCGTCACCGGCGGGCGGTCCGCCGCGACCGTCAGCGGCAATTGGCGACTGAACGCCACCCGGCCGATGCCGGGGATCGCCGCGATCCGGCGTTGCGTCGCAGGATCGAGATCGCCGCTTTCGGCGCGCAGGTACAGATCGGCCGACAACACCTGTCCGAGCCAGCTGTCGACGGCGCCGCGGAAACTGGTCACCATCGTCGCCATCGCGATCATCAGCGCGGTGGAGGCGACGATCCCGCACAGAGCGATCGCCGCCTGGCCCGGCGCACCCTGCACGTGGCGGATCGCCAGCAACCGCGGCACCGACGCGATCTCACGCTCCCGCCACGGCCACAGCAGCCAGCGGACCAGCCACGGCACGCCGGCGACGCCACCCGCGAGGAGCAGCGCCATGCTGACGAAACCGAACACCGGCAGGCCGCCCACGGCCGGCAGCAGCGCCGTGCCGCCGCCGGCGAGCAACAGCACGAGCGCCGGTCGCCACGGCACCGGGGCGCGCGGATCGAGCACGTCGCCGGCATTCTTGAGCGCCGCGGCGGGCGCCGCCCGTGCCGCCGCACGCGCCGGCAGGATGCTGCCGAGCAAGGCCGCCGCCAGGCCGAGCGCGAAGAAGGTCGCGGCGGCGACCGGCTGGAACACGACCCGCGCGGTGCCGCCGCCGAAATAGCCGCCGCCGAGGTCGCCGCCGAACAGGCGCAGCGCCGCCGACGCCATCGCATAGCCGGCGATCAGGCCGAGCGTCGCGCCGACGAGGCCGATGATGATCCCCTCCAGCGCCACCGCGGCGACGATGCCGCTGCGGGGCAGGCCGAGCGTGCGCACCAGCGCAAAGGCGCGCAGCCGACGGGTCACCGAGAGCGTCTGCGCCGAAAAGACCAGAAAGCCGCCGGTCAGCAGCGCGACGAGCGCGAGCATGTCGAGATTGACGCGATAGGCGCGGCTGAGCGCGTCGCCTTGCCGCGCCTGACTGTCGTCCGACACGATGGTCGCGTCCGCACCGATCAGGGCGGGCAGGGCGCGCTCGGCGGCGCTGCGGTCGGCGAGCTTGAGGTCGAGCCGGTCGATCCGCCCGAGCCGGCCGAAGCGCCATTGCGCCGCGGCGATATCGATGGTGCCGAGCGCCTGACCGGCCGCCGCGCCGGGCAGCGTGCCGGCGACGCGCAGGCTCACGGTGCGGCCGTTGGCGGTGACGGGCAGGCGGTCGCCGACGCGGGTCCGGGTCGCGGTCAGCGCGGCGCGTGACAGGAACAATGCATCGTCGGCGAAAACGGCGTCGCTGCGTGCGTCGGGTCCGGTGGGCCGCGTGCCGATGAGGCTGGGCGTCACCGCGGCGGCGCGGATCACGTCGAGGCCGAGCAGCGTGAACCGACCCGACCCGACCCGCGCCGACAGGCTGATCACCGGGCTCGCATCCGTCACGCCCGGCGCGGTCGCGATGCGGGGATAGCGGCGTTCGTCGAAGCCGAGCGGGGTGCGGGCGCGGACCTGGAGGTCGGCGGCGCCGTTGACACCGGTCACCGCCTGCTCGAACGAGGCGAGCGCCGAGCCGTTGACGAGATGCACCGCGAAGCCGAGCGCGACGCCGACGGCGATCGCCACGGCGGTGGCGGCGAAGCGACCCGGATGCCAGCGCCATTCGCCGAGGACGAGCCAGGCGAGCGCCAGCCGCGAGCGGAGCAGTCCCGCCTCAGCCATCCACGGCCACGAGCGGCTGCTCGACCAGGCCGTGTGCGGTGAGCCGGAGCACCCGGTCGGCGACCGCGGCGGTGGCCACCGAATGCGTCACGATCACCGCCGCCGCGTCTCGCGAGCGCACCGCGCGCGCGAACAGGTCGAGGATGCGCGTCGCGGTATCGGGATCGAGATTGCCGGTCGGCTCGTCGGCGAGGATCACCGCCGGCCGGTGGACCAGCGCCCGCGCGATCGCGACCCGCTGCAACTCGCCGCCGGACAGATCGCGCGCATAGTCGCGGCCACGATCGGGGAGGCCGACCTCGCCGAGCATCGCGCGCGCCTGATCCCGAGCAGCGGCGGCGTCCGGCGAGATCAGCGCGAGTGGCAGTGCGACATTCTGTTCGAGGGTCAGATACGGCAGGATGTGGAAGGCCTGGAAGACGAAGCCGATCCGCTCGCGGCGCAGGCGGGTGCGCGGCGCTTCGGCCAGACCGGCGAGCGCGATGCCCTCGATTCGGACCTCGCCCGCATCGGCATCATCGAGCCCGGCGAGGATGTTGAGCAACGTCGATTTGCCGACGCCCGAATCGCCGGTGATCGCGACGAGCTCGCCCGGCGCCACCGCCATCGACAGGTCGTGGAACAGCCGGCGGTCGCGCCCCACCGTCTTCGCCAGCCCCAGCGTCTCGATCGCATGCATCGTCACAAAACGGTCCCGCATCGGCTTCGGTCCAGACGGTCCATAGACGGTCAGGCGCGCCCGTCGACCGCGATCAACGGATCGCCGGAGCGCCCGTCCGCCAGGACCAGCGGCCGGATGTCGTGGAAGCCGGCCGTCTCCATATAGAGCCGGATGAGCGCGGCCTGACCTTCCATGTCGAGGTGGCGCCAGACCGCCACCGCCTTGGTGGGAAAGCAACGGTTCGAGTAGCTGGCGACGACCATGCCACCCGGGCGCAGCAGCCGCCGCAGCTCGCGAAAGACCGTCAGCGGCCGTTGAAGATACTGGACGCCGACGCAGATCAGCACGGCGTCGAAGTTGTCATCGGGCTCGGTCAGCCGGGCATCACGGTTGAGGTCCTGGACGAACCAGCGGGACAGGCGCGGGTTGGCGGCGAGCTCAGCGGCGTTCATGCCGTGGCCGACGACGTCGAGGTCGAGCGTCTCGGGCAGATGGCTGATCCAGCTCGACATCAGGTCGAGCACGCGATCCCCCGGCGCGAGCAACGCGGCATAATGGCGGGTGAGCGCGGCGATGGCGCCCGCGTCGATATGCGTGACGAGGCGCGGGTCGGCGTAGAAGGCAAGATCGCCCCCGTCGTCCTGCTTGTCGAAGGCATGCGCGGGCAGGCCCAGTTCCTCAGCGTCGCTCACAGCGTCTCCCGGTCTTCGCGTATTAGCGCGCGGTCGGCTGCGGAGCTGGCCGGGCGGCATCCATAGGTTCGAGACGCAGGCCGACCTGCAACGTTCCGCAAGCCCTGCACCCGGTGGCTTCCCGGACTGCGCGTTCCCATATCCGGGCGATGGCGTTGCCGCGGACCCTGATCGACCCGAAGCTCATCTATCTGGAACCGGCGGTGCGCGACTATTCGCGCGGTCGGCAGGTGCTGGCACGCTTTCCCGATGCGGAGCTGGTCGAGGTGGCGAGCCACTGGAAGATCCCGCAGCTCGCCGACCCGGCGCTCGCCGGGGACTGGCTGCGCGTCAAACGCGAGATCCTCGTGCTCGGCGTCAAGAAGGGCATGGCGATGCGGCCGAACGGACGCTCCGCCGATTTCATCGCGCCGTCGTCGTCGAACGGCTGCGCGATGGCCTGCGCCTATTGCTACGTCGGGCGTCGGAAGGGCTATGCCAATCCGATCAGCGTCTTCGTCAACATCGACGATGTGACGCGGGCGCTCGCCCGCCATGCCGCCAAACTCGGGCCCAAGCCGAAGCCCGACACCATCGATCCGCGCGACTGGGTCTACGACCTCGGCGAGAATGGCGACCTGTCCGTGGACGCTTCGCTGTCCGACAATGTCCGCGACCTGGTGACCGCGTTCCGGGGCATGCCGAACGCCAAGGGCTCGTTCGCGACCAAATACGTCAATCGTGACCTGCTCGACTATGATCCGCAGGGCCGCACCCGCATTCGCTTCAGCCTGATGCCGGAGACGATCGCGAGGGTGGTCGATGTCCGCACCTCGCCGATGAGCGAACGCATCGCCGCGATCAACGACTTCGTCGCGGCCGGCTATGAGGTGCACGTCAATTTCTCGCCCGTCATCGTCCACGAGGGGTGGGAGGCGGAATGGAAGGCCTTGTTCGCCGAGCTGGAGGCGGCCCTGTCGCCCGCGGCGCGGGCACAGCTCAAATGCGAGATCATCTTCCTCACCCACAATGACGGGCTGCACGACCTCAACCTCCGCTGGCATCCGCGCGCCGAGGACTGGCTGTGGCGGCCCGACATCCAGGAAGCCAAGTGGAGCCAGTCGGGCATGCGCAACCTGCGCTACAAGGCGGCGTGGAAACGGCAATGGCTCGACCGCTTCCTCGGCTGGCTCGACGCGGCGCTGCCGTTCTGCGAGGTCCGCTACGCTTTCTGAAAAAGGCCGATCGACCGCGCCGGCACGATGGCGTGGCCGCAGCGCCGTCCTAGCCAGAGCCATGGAGGCGTTCTTCCGCGACCGCGGCGGTGGCGGCCTGCAGGTCCGCGATCGAGCCGAATTGGAACGACACCTGCGATACATAGGCCGCGCACATCGCGAGCCGGTCGGCGCGATCCTGCTCGGTCAGTGTGTGGCGCAATCGCACCGTCTCGTCGGGTGCGGCGGCGGCGCGGCGAAGATAGGGCCAATCCTCCCAGAGCAGATGGTCCGCGCCGGTCGCGGCGAGCGCGTCGCGGACCACCCAATGGTCGACGTGATCGCCGATCGCGAGCGGACCGAGCAGCCGATCGGGCGCCAGTCGCTCGATCTGCTCGCCGAGCGCGACGGTCAGCGGCGCGAGCAGCCCGTCGTCGCTCCGCCGGTCGGCGAACAGGGCGGGGGCGCTGGCATAGCCGCGGTGCGGCGCCTCGAGAAACGGCAGGTGCACCGCCTCGGCGCCGATCACGGCGCAGGCATCGCGATCCTCGCCACGACGCAGCGCCATATAGTCGATGTCGGCGGAAAGGCCTTTGTCGAGCTGACAGGCGAGCGCGAAGCCGGTCGGCTGCGCGACATTGCCGGTGAAGCAGGTGACGATGGTGACGCGGTCGCCGGCACGCGCCCGCGCGGCGAGATACCCGCCGACCGAGAAGGCGGCGTCGTCGAGGTGCGGCGAGATGGCGACGATATGGGTCACAGCAGGTGCGGCTCCGCGCGAAAACGGCAGGGCTCGAGCGGTATCGCGGCGCTGACCCCGGCCGGCGGCGGCGCGGCGCGCACCCTGTCGTAGATCGCCATGATCTGCCGGCCCACCGTGTGCCAGCTGTAGGTCCGCCGGCATTCGATCAGCGCCGCGTCGGCAAGCCAATGGCGCAGGCCCTCGTCGTTGACGAGGCGGGAGAGCGCGGCCGCCTGCGCCCCGACATCGCCCGGCTCGATCAGCAGGCCGTTCTCCCCGTCGCGGATGCAATCGACGACGCCGACCGACCGGCAGGAGAGGACCGCCTGTCCGCTCGCCATCGCCTCGAGGATCGTATTGGAGAAGCCCTCCGCATAGGTCGGCGAGACGAAGACGTCGTGATCGCGATACAGGGCGGGAACGGTGTCGTAATCGGCATAGCCGCTGAAGGTCACGCGGTCGGCGAGGCCGAGGTCCGCGGCGAGCGTGCGGGCGGCGTCATAGTCCGGGCCGATCCCCGACACGGTGCACCGCCACTCGCCTTGGACGGCGCGCAGGGCGTGGAGCATGTCGAGCACGCCTTTGCGGCGATCGACGCGGCCGTGATAGAAGAGGCGGACCGGCCCGTCGGCCGGTCGCGGCGCTGCGGGCGGGGTAAAGCGCTCGGTATCGACCGCGCCGGGCACGATCGTGAAGCGCGCCAGCGGTGTGCCGAGCCGCGCGTGCACCTCCTGCGCGAAGCTGGTGCCGCCGATCAGCAGCGCATTGGCGTGGGCGAGTACCCGCTCCATCGCGATCCGGTGCGTGGTACAGCACGATCCCACCCAATGGCCGTCGCCGCCCTGGATCGAGACGACGCAGGGCAGGCCGAGCGCCTGCGCGGCGAGCAGGGTCGCCCAGCCGGTGGGATAGCCATATTGCGCGTGCAGCACGTCGAACGGCGCACGCGTATGTTCGGCGGTGATCGCCGCGACGATCGCGTCGACGTCCCGCTCGAAATCGCCGCCCGCCTGTTCGCCGAGCGCTTCCAGTCCGACGACGCGCACGCCCGCGACCGCCGGCGGCGGCCCGCCGCCGTAGACGCGCGCGCGCGCCGGATCGCCGTAGAATTGGCTGATCATCGTCACGTCGTGACCGGCCGCGACGAGCTGGCGCAGCAGGTTGATCGCATAGATCGACATGCCCGAGATCGCGGGAAAGAAGCGGCGCGAGACGAAGCAGATCCTCACGCCGCGATCCCCCGCAGATAGGCGATCGACTGGGGAATCGCGGCATGCGCCCGCGGACTCTCCCGCGACAGCTCGACGCAGACAAGCCGGTCGAAGCCGATCGCCTCCAGCGCCGACAGCACCGCGGGCACGTCCATGTCGCCCTCGCCGAACGGCAGATGGGTATGATCGCCGCGCCGCATGTCCTCGATCGCGACCGTGCCGATCCGGTCGGCATAGCGACGGATCGCCTCGGCGGGCTCGATGTCCTGCGTCACCAGGCAGTGGCCGGTGTCGAGTGCCAGCCGCAGGTGGGGATGACGCTCGGCCAGCGCCGCATATTCGCCGACCGTCTCGATCAGCATGCCGGGCTCCGGCTCGAAGCTCGCCTCGACGCCGACCGCCTCGGCATGGTCGAGGACGCGGTCGAGACCCTCGTCGAGCCACAGGCGCGCCTGCTCCCGCCCGACGCCGGGCTTCGGCACCCCGGCCCAGAAAGACATGGTCTCGCTGCCCAGCCGCGCCGCGACGTCGAGTGCGCGGCACAGGAAGGCGACGCGCCGGGCGCGCCCGTCCGCCGTCGCGGCGATCAGCGTGGGTTCGTGCTTGTCGCGCGGATCGAGCAGATAGCGCGCGCCGGTCTCGATCACGCTGCCCAGCGCAAGCCGGTCGAGCAGATCGGCGACGCGCGCCGACTCGCGCTCCCAATCGGGTGCGAAGGGATCGAGGTGGTGATGGTCCAGCGTCAGGGCGACGCCGGCATAGCCCGCGTCGGCGATCAGCCGCAGCGCATCGTCGAGCCGGTGATTGGCGGCGCCGTTGGTGTTGTAGGCATAGCGCAGGCTCATGCCGGCGCTCCCCGCCAGCCGACGTGATGCGCCTCCGGCTCGCGATAGAGCGGGTAGAGCGGCCCGACAAGGCGATCTGCCGCCTCGGTATCGAACAGCGGATGGCCGAGGCGCTCGGCATCGGCGGCGGGCAGGCGGATGCGCTGCAACGCCGCCCCGGCCTCACCGAACTGGATCAGCGGCGAGTCCATCGCCAGCAGCTTCTCGGTGTTGCGCGTGCCGATGCGGTAATAGCTCATCGTCTCGACCTCCATGCCGGGGACGATCACCTTGACCACGCTGACCGCGCGATCGTCGGGCGACATGTCGACGTAGAGGACGTCGAACCCCGCTGCCTCGACCGCGGCACGCGCGGCTGCGGCGCGGGCATGGCCGTCCGGCGCGGGCGCGGAGGGCAAAGCGGAGAAGGTGTGGCGCGACCGTTCGGAGAGGACGCTGTCGCCGAGCCAGTCGCGCAGCGTCGCCCCATCCTGCCGCGTCCATTCCTGCATCGCGGTGAAGGCGCGCGGGTCGCTCGATTTCGCCGCGCCGCCGGCCTGCGCCATGAAGCGACGGACATAGCCGTCCGGCGCGACGGTCTCGACCAGTGCGCGCGGGCCGTGGGCGAAGGCCTTGCGTGCGCGGCTGGCGGCATATTCGGTCAGGCACTTGTCCAGCGCGGCGGTGCGATCGGGGTGGCAGGCCTCGCCGCACGCCGTCACCATGATCGGCGCGGCGGGTTCGCCGCGCGTATCGACGCCGACGCAATAGAGATTGGGCAGACCATATTGGTCGGTGGCGAATTTCGGCATCGCGCGGATACCCGCCGCGTCGAACCGGGCGAGGATCGCCTGCGTCGCGGGCGGCAGCGGTTCGTCGAGATCGAGCATCACGCCCTGGTCGAGCGCGCGGAACAGCAGGCCGTTGCCGTCGCGTTGCAGGATCTCGCACAGGCCGTGGCCGATCGCCCAGTCGAGATCGGGACCGGCGCCCATACCGTTCGAGATGATCGTGGTGAACGGCACGTAGCCCGGCGCCAGTTCCTTCGACGAATACGCCGCGAGGTCGATCGGCACGAGCACGGTCGAGCCGTCCGCCCAGCGCTTCGCCTCGACCCAGTCGAGTTCGCTGTCCCAGTCGACCGGCGATCCCGCGGGCAGGCCGAGCGTCAGCGGGTCGGCGACCGCGCGGCTCCCGAGGGTACGGACGAGATCGGCGTAGCTGCCCCGCGTCTTCGCCCGGCGGGCGAGCGTCAGCGTCGGCCAGACCATCTCCGCGATCTCGCCGAGCCCGCCGAGGATCGCGGCCTCGTCGGTCGCGCCATAGCCGACGCCATAGGGCATGATCCCCGAGAGAGCCGGATCGTCCGGGAAGAGGGCGACCACCCACACCGGCAGGCCGAGCCGGTCGAGCGCGTGGATCGGGAAGGCGACCACGTCGCCCTTGGGAAAGGCGGCGAGATACCGCTGCGCCGCGGGGCCGAGGTCGGCCGGCATTCCGGTCATTCGCGGGGTCGATGTCACAGCGTCATCCTCTTTACGCCGGGCGCCCGCGCCAGCCCGTCGTCGAGCGCGCGCAGCGCCAGCGTCCGGTCGATGTCGGGGGCGAATTCGAACGGCGTCAGCACCGCGTCGAAGGCGAGCGGTTCGATTACCGCGCGGTACCGGCGCAGCTCGGCATGGGTCAGCGGAATGTCCTTGTGGAACGCCTTGTGGCTGGAGATCGCGTAACTGCGTCCCTCGCCATCCTGGTCGATCTTGAACATGTCGCCGCAGAACAGCCGCCGGCCGGGGGCATCGTAGAGGCAGGCCTGCCCCTCATAATGGCCGCCGACGTGATGGAGGGTATAGCCCGGCGCGAGTTCGAGCAGGTCGTCGAACGGGGCGGTGACGCGGAACGCCTTGGTCATGCGCAGATCGTCGCGCTGGATCGCGACGATCGCCGGATCAAAGCGGCGTTGCAGCTGGAACAGGGCGCCATAGCCGTGCGCGTGGCTGGCCGACAGACAGGCGATGCCGCCCAGGGCGGCGATCTGCTCCAGCATCGCGTCCGAATAATAAGGCGCCGCCTCGAAGGCGATGTTGCCGCCGTCCCGCACGATCAGCCAGCCGGTACCGGCGAGGCCGAGCGCGGGACGGGTGGTGAATGCCCACAGCCCCGGCGCGACCTCGCGGCCGCCGCCGTCATGCGTCGCGGCGACCTCCGCCTCGGGCAGGAAGTGCCAGCCGTCCTCGGGCAGGTCGTTGCGCACGTCGCTGCACACCGGGCAGTCGGGCGGGGCGAAATGATGCTGCCAGAAGCCGCAATTGGCGCAGGCGAACCAGCTCAAAGCCATAATCGGGCCTTTCCATAGGCGCTGTCGAACAGCCGCATCAGCGCGAGGTCGCGCGTCATCGAGAAGTCGTGCGGCGCGCCCGATGCCGCCCGCATGAACGCCTTAGCCTGGGCCGTGAAGGGCGACGTCGCGGCATCGAAGGCGATCGGCGTCTCGTCGCCGGTCGTCGCGCAGCGCCGCACCAGCGTGCCACCCGCGGTCTGCCCCATCGTGTCGGTGGCGACGAGCAGACCACGCTCGCCGAGCACCTCCAGCCGGCGGCGCGGCAGGACCTCGGCGCAATTGTAGGCGACGTGGCTCTGGAAGAGCACGCCGCTCGCCGTCACCCCGGTCAACATGCCGCCGTCGTCGACCGGATAGGCGTGGATCCGCCGTTGCAGCGCGATCGACAGCCGCACCAGCGGCTCGTCGAGCAGGCGCTGGCACAGATCGAGGCCGTGCAGCGCCAGATCGATCACCGCGCCGCCGCCCGCGCGCACCGGATCGGCGCGCCAATTGTCATGCGCCCCGCCGTCGGGCGTCCAGGCCGGATCGACCCAGCAAGCGTAGACGATCCGCACCGCGACCGGCCGCCCGATCCCATCCTCGGCGATCACGCGCGCGAGCGCGTCGTGCGCGGGATGGTGACGCTGATCGAAGGCGGTGCCGTAGAGCATGTCGCCCGACACCGCCGCCGCCATCGCCTCCGCCTGATCGAGCGTCGCGGCGATCGGCTTCTCGCACAACACCGGCACGCCCGCCGCGGCGCAGGCGCGCACCGGATCGAGATGCGCGTCGTTCGGCGTCGCGACATAGACGAGGTCGCAGGCGCCCGCGGCGAGCATCTCCGCCACGCCGTCGAACACCGCCAGACCCTGCGCCTCCGCGCGCGCTCGAGCGGTGGGCGACGGGTCGGCAATGGCGGTGACCCGGCCGCCGGCCGCGGCGATGCCGGGCGCCATATAGTCGCGTGCCACCCAGCCATATCCGGCGATGCCCCAGCGCATCACCAGCGCTCCGGCAGATCGACGAGCCGGCGCAGCCGGGCGGCGTCGGGGGTCGGTACAGCCGCATCCGGCTGCGCCCACAGGCAGCCCTCGCCATATTCGTCGCGATAGCGATCGGACGGCCACACCGCCCCATGCGGACCCAGTAACGGGTTGGGGCGCAGCGTCGCGCCGGGGAGCGGCATCGCCAGGCCGGCGTCGACGGGGCGGGCGGGGGCGTCGCCGTGCCGCTCGACCAGCGACCAGGCCTCGACGCCCGTATCTGCTACCCACCCGACCGGGCCCGGCGCGGTCCGTCGCATCAGCGCGTCGAGCAGGGTGCGTTCATCGTACACGATCGCGTCGGCGAAGATCGTTTGCCATGCGTCCGCGCGTCGCGCCGGTCCCTTGGCGCCGCCGGCATAGTCGAGATTGTGGAGATGGCTGATCGCCAGCACGCCGCCCGGTGCGACCGCGGCGCGCAGGCTGTCCGCCACGCGCGGCTGATCGGGCAGGAAATAGAAGGCGTCGTGACAGGTGACGAGATCGAAGCGCGCATCGGCGATCGGCCACGGCGCCGCCGCATCGAACACGACGTAATCGGCCGCCGGCGCTACCCAGTTCTTGGCGAGCCAGCATTTGGCGAACACGACGTCGGCGCCGGTGCACGCGACCCCGCGGGCGGTCAATTCGCGGAGGTAATGGCCGATACCGCAGGCGAGTTCGAAGGCGGTGGCGGGGGCCTGCCAATGCGCTTCCACCAGCGCGAGGCCGGCGAGATAGGTCGGATCGCTCCAGCGATAGGCGAAATAATCCGCCACCGGCCCCAGCCGCAGCAAGGCCATCGCCTCGCGCAGCGTCAGCTCGTCGCGTCGGCGGACCAGTTGCTTGAGCTCGCCGAGGTCGGTCGCCGGGCCGGTCCACCAATCGTCCTGATCGGTCAGCAGCGCGACGAGCGCATCGTCCGGACAGCCGGCATCGAGATGGTCGAGCGCGACCGAGACCAGCCCCTCGCTGTCGGTGCGCAAATAGGCGATGCCGTCGACGACCGGCCAGCGCTCGCCCGGCGCGGTCAGCGAGTGGGGGCTGTCCGCGACGAGCGCGCGGCCGGTGACGGGCGAACGATAGCTCACGCCAGACCTGCGTCCGCCAGGATGCGGTCGTGAAACGCCTTGACCGGGCCATCGTGGACGAGCCCGTACTCATCGAGCACGATCCCCATCGACAGGCGCGCGGCGCGCATATGCTGTTCGATCTCGAGGACGCGATCGAGCACGTCCGCGACGTGGAAGGCGCGCGCCTCCGGCGTCTGGTCGCCGGCGATCGGCGCCAGCGCCTCGCGTATCGTCTCGGCCAGCGCCGGGTTGGCCGCGGCGAGTTCGTCGAGGCTGGCCTCTCGCGCCCGCTCGATCACCGCCTCCAGCAAATCACCGAGCAGCATCTCGCCGGAGTAACCGCTGTCCGGCATGTCGGCATTGTGCAGGTGATGCGCCATGCCGGCGAGGAAGACGCGCACCGGATCGGCGCCGTGCCACGGGCTCGCCAGCACGCCGTAGACCGCGACCATCAGGCAGTGTTCGGCATGGTTCTCGGCCGGCTGCAAAACGATGCGCGGTGCGCCGGGGCAGGTCACGCCGGCGCGCGGCTGGCGCGCCAGCTTGCCGACGAAGGCCGGCGTGGCGCCCGGCGTCGGCCTGCCCTGCGTTAAGGCCCGACGCAGCCGCGCGCGCAGCGACGGATCGAGATCCGCCGTCATCGCGTCGAAGGCGCGGGCCAGCACGTCGACCGCGCCGTCTCCCGCGCCGAGCGCTTGCAACGCGGCCAGATCGAGGTCGCCCAGCCGCGACGATACCAGCGCCGCGCCGACGACCTGCGCCATCACCTGTGCCGGGGCGTCGCCGCGGACCAGTGCGGCCCAGCCGGAGACGAACAGGCGCTCGGCGATCGATCCCGGCGCCGTGGCAGAATGAATCCGCTTCAGGTCGCCGAGTTCGCGGAAGAGGGGGAGGGCGGCCGGCGAGAGCCTATCCGCCCCCGCCGCGTCCGCCGCCATCAGGCTCACGCGCGCGTGCCGTTCAACCAGGTGTCGAGGATCAGCTGCTGTTCGGGCACGCCGTGCACCGGATCACCCGCGCCCTGCGTCTGCGGCAGCTTGAAGAACAGGCCCATCTGTTCCTGCACGCCGCCCTCGCCGCGCTGCTGCGCGAGGTCGAGGCAGCGCGCGATCTCGATCGCGAGCGGCGCCGCCAGGATCGAGTCCTTGCAGAGGAAGTTGAGCTTGAGCTGCATCTTCTGGCCCATGAAGCCGGTCAGGTCGATATTGTCCCACGCTTCCTTGTCGTCGCCGCGCGGCCGGTAATAATGGATCATCACGATATGATCCTCGACCGGATAGCCGAGGATGGAGTTGAGCACGCTGCCCTTGGTGCCGAGCTTCGATTGCAGCGACTTGGGATCGTCGAGCGCGAGACCGTCCGAATTGCCGAGGATGTTGGTCGAGAACCAGCCGTCGACATGCAACGCGCGGTCGCGCAGCGCCGGGGCGATCACCGTCTTCATGAATGTCTGGCCGGTCTTCCCGTCCTTGCCGGCGATCGGCACGTTGCGCTCCGCCGCAAGGGCGGCGAGCGGCGCGACGTCTGCCGCGACCGAGGGCGTGAAATTCGCGTAGGGCGTGCCCGCGTCGATCGCCGCATAGGCGTAGAGCATCGCCGGACTGATCGCGGCATCGTCGGTATCGAGCCCGCGCTCAAACCCCTCGAGCGATTGCAGCGCCGCCTCCGCGAAGTCCGGCACGCGCTCGGTCGAGGCGAGGTTGACGACGACCACCCGGTCGAGCTGGCGGTCCGCGGCGAAGCGCTTGAGATCGTCCTGGATCTGGCGAACCGCCGCCCGATGACCGCTGGCCAGCTTGTTGCCGCCGTCGATATTCGCGCAATAGCCGGTCGAGCCGGCCGCTTTCCAGGCGCGCATGTCGTTGAGCGCGGAGGCGCCGTCGGCGAGCTCTTTCTCACCGATCACACCGTGGCGCAGCGCCAGCGTGCCGAGCGTTTCCTCGGACAGGTCCCAGCCGCCAAATTCGAGATCGCGATAGGCGATCATCCCGGCGATGTCGCGATGCGCGAGCGGCAGGCCGTCGAAGCTGTTCGACCCCGCCTTGATCATCTCGATCCCGGCGATCGCCGTCGTCGCCACCGCGCCGCCGACCCCGACGATCGCCACACCCAAACGTTCCGCCACTTATCGTCCCCGCCAACACCCGATCGGGCCAGTGGGGCGGAAAGGTCGGGGCGGATGCCCCCGTTCCCGCGTTTCGCGCGAACCGGAAGATATTCGGCGCTTACGATGATCTACGTCACCGAGCGGCGCTTTCGCGGTGACTTAGATCATCTTCTCACGCCGGTTCTGCGCCGACCGGCGGCAGCCAGTCGACGTCGATCTGGCTATGCCGGTCGTTGAAGTCGACCAGCGCCGCGAGCTTGTTGATATCGCTGATCCGGATCACCCGACCGACACGCGAGACGAGCCCGGTCGCCTCCAGCGCCTTGAGCGAGCGATTGACGTGGGTCTTGGTCAGACCGACCGCGTCGCCGAGATCCTTCTGCGTCAGCGGCAGTTCGAACGAACAGCCTTCGAGATTGTCGACGACGCGCAGCCGCGACCGGATGTCGAGCAGCAACGTCGCGATGCGGGTGAAGCCGTCAGTCTTGCTGATCGAGGTGAGGCGATCGGCCATCGCGACCTGTTCGGAGGAGGCAATGGCGAACATCAGCGCCCCCAGCCGCGGATGCTTGCGGAAGAGATGGCCGAACGCCTCCTTCGGCATCTGGAACAGGGTGGTGTGGCTCACCGCCTGCAGCGTGGCGGCGCTATAGCCCCAGGCGATCGAGAAGGTGGTGGTGACATCGCCGACGAAATAGAAGCGGAGGATTTGCCGATCGCCGCCCTTCATCTCGGTCGAGCCATGCAGCCAGCCGCTCGCGACGATGTACAGGCTGTCGAGCCGCTCGCCCTCGCGCACCACGACTTCCCCCGCCTTGAACGACCGCTCCCGCCGCTCCAGCGCGCGCAACGTCTCACGTTCAGAAAAGGTGAGGTCGAGATGCGTGGCGAGACGGGCTTCGAGCGGGCTAGACAGCATGGGGGCCAAACGCGGCAGATGACGAAGCTTTCCCGCCATGGCCGTTTCCCGCAACGGCGCGGCCGGAGGTGTCGCATCGGCGGATATGCAAAGCGGGTGACATCCGTTGATGGGGACAAAGCGCGCCGCTCGCCGATGCCGGCCGTGCGCCGGCCGGCTTGCGAGTCCTGGAGAACTGGCGCCGGTCGCTGTGATGGCCGACCGATGCCCGGCAGCCGCTTACGACTTGCCGGGTCCCTTCAGCTTGTCGAGCAGGGACTTTACCGCTTCCTCGGCGTCCTTGCCTGCCTTTTTGGCGGCGTCCTGGACGGCCTGAAGCGCGCTCTTGGCGGCATCGTCGGCGGCCTTCTGCGCGTCCGCGGCGTCTTTCGCCGCCTTGGCGGCGGCATCGGCGGCCGCCTTGGCGGCGTCCTGCTGCGCGGCCTTGGCCGCCTTCTCCGCATCCTTCGCCGCCTGATCCGCCTTGGCCTTGGCAGCCTCGTCGGCGGCCTTCTGCGCGTCCTTCGCCGCCTTGTCGGCGTCCTTGTCCGTCGCCGCCTTGGCCGCATCCTTCGCCGCCTTGTCGGCGGCAGCGGCGGCGGCATCGGCATTGGCCTTGGCTGCGTCGCGCGCGGCCTTGTCCGCCGCCGCCCGCGCCGCATCCTCGGCCTGTTTGAGCGCCGCGGCGGCCTGATCCGCCGCCGCCTTTTGTGCATCCTTGGCGGCGCGATCGTCGGCGGCCTTTTGGGCATCCTTGGCGGCCTTGTCGGCGGCGGCAGCGGCAGCGGCCGCATCGCGCGCCGACTGCGCCGCCGAGGCCTGCGCGGCCTGATTGGCCGCTGCGGCGGCCGCGGAGCGGGCGGCCTGGTCGGCGGCGGCCTGCGCCGCGTCGTGCGCCGCCTGTTCGGCCGCCGCGCGCTGATCGCCGGTTGCAGCCTGTGCGGCGAGTGCCGCCTGCTCCGCCGCATCGCGCGCCACCTTGTCGCTGGCGGCCTGCGCCGCGGCGAGGGCGGCGGCATCGGCGGCAGCCTTGGCGGTGGCGGCGGCGTCCTGACTGGCCTTGAGCGCCTGCGTCTGCGCGGCGGCGTTCGTAGCCTCCTGCTGCGTCTGGGCGGCGGCGGCCGCGGCGGCGGCGGCCGCGGCGGTCTGCGCGGTATCGTTCTTCGCGGCAGCCGCAGCGTCGTCCGCCGCCTTGGCCGCCGCGACGGCGGCCGCCTGCGCCTGCGCCTGCGCGGCATCGCGTGCGGCCTGTTCGGCGCTTGCCTTGGCGGCGTCTGCTGCCGCCGCGGCGGCGGCCTTGGTCGCCTGATCCGCGGCCGCCGCCGCGGCCGCCTTGGCCGCCTCGCTGCGATCCTGATCGGCCTTGGCGGCGGCGGCTTCGGCCGCGGATTGTGCGGCGGCGGCGGCGGCCGCCTGCGCGGTACGGTCGGCATCCGCCTTCGCCTTGGCAGCGGCGTCGGCCTCGGCGGCCGAACGCTGCGCCATTTCCGTCGCCTGCTCGCCGCTGCGCTGCGCGGCGTTGAGGGTGGCCGCGACCTCGACCACCTTGACGGTCGCGGTGGAGGCTTCGGTGGCGACCCGCGTCGCCTTGGCGACTTCCGCTATGTCGGCGCCGCCGCCGAGCATGCCGTCGACCAGCCCGCCCGTCGTCCCCGACAGCGAGACGGGTTGTTCGTACACGGCGGCGGTGATCGTCGGAACCGGCGCCGCGGCCGTCTCCACGACCGCGGTCGCGGCAGCCGTCGTCGTGGTGGTGGCAGCGGTCGTCGTTGCATCGGCCGTCGGCGCGGCGGTCGCTTCGGCCGGCGTGGCGGTCGAGGCGGAGGCGGCGGTCGCCGTCGGCGCGGCTTCCGCCGGCGCGGCGGGGGAGGTGATCACCTTGGTCACGCCGCCGCTCTCGACCTGCATGCGATAGCGGTTGCTCGAGGAGATCAACGCGACCGCGCCCGGCAGCACGAGATCATGCGCGCCCCCGTCGACCGTCGACACATCGACCGCGCCTTCGAGCACCTGGAGTGCCGTGCCCTGCTCGCCGACCCCGACGCTGAACGTCGTGCCTTTGACGACCGCGGCAAGATAGGGCGTCTTGACCTCGAAATGCGGCGTCATCTTCTTCTTGATCATGAAGACGACGTTGCCGAAATCCTCGAACACCCGGGTGAAGCCGCCGGCTTCCTCCTGCGCGGCGGGGAGGCGCAGCTGCGACGCGGGGGCGACCATCATATATTCCGTACCGCGGACGAGCACGGCGCGTCCCCCCTTGCCGGTGGTCACCGTATCCCCGGCGGCGACCACCAGGCCGCGGGCGCCCGCCTTGATGAGCCCGGCATGCGACACCTGCACCGGCCCGGAAGCTTCGCTGAGCGTCCATTCGCGCGGACCGGCCAAGGCCGCCGATGAACAGGTGACGGCCAGCATCACCAACAGCTTGCTACGCATTCCCAACTCCAGACCTGGGTGGCCCCTGTTCCACCCGATTTGACGCTATCTGTCCCCGCAGCTTTCGAGGACGTTGCGTGCCAAGGTAAACGGCCGCTTAGGAGCTCGCTTAAGCTAACTAAATCCAAAGACTTCTCCGGATAGGCGCAGGCATGTTCAGGGGAAGCAGGATGTCGGCGGCGGTGCGCATTTCACGTCTTATTGGTTCTATCGGAGCGGTCGTACTGGGAACGTCGGTCTCCGCGCAGGTGCGCCTCGATCAGGCGGATCCGACGATCGTCGAACAGGCGCTGCCCCGCCCGGTCGCACCACCGCCGCAGCAGCCCGCCGTCCAGGTCGACACCGCGGCGGCCGGCAAGGCAGCAGGTCCCGCGGTGACCGGCATGATCAACGCCGTGGTCATCGACGGGATCGATCCCGCGGATGCCGCGCGCTACGCACCGGCCTATCTCTCCGTCATCGGGCGTGAGCTCGATGAGGCCGAGCTCGCCGGCCTGGCCGGACGGATCGCCGACGTGGCGCGGCAGGACGGCTATCCGTTCGCCGTCGCCTCGATCGGTGCGCAGCGCGTCGAGAATGGCGTCGTCCGGGTGACGCTCGATCTCGGCAAGATCGATGCGGTGCGCGTCATCGGCGCGGCGAGTCCGCAGGCCGACGCGATCCTCAATCGCTTGCTGGTGACGGATAAGCCCGTGCGGCGCGACCAGCTCGAAAAGGCGATCCTGCTCGTCGGCGACGTGCCGGGCGTGCGCGTCGTCAACAGCCGCTACGTCCGGCAGAATGGCTTCGGCATCCTGCTCGTCACGATCAGCGTCGATCGCTTCAGCGCCTATGCGCAGCTCGACAACCGCGGCAGCGCCGAAGTCGGACCGATCCGCTCGACGATCCTCGCCAGCGCCCGCAGCCTGCTGCAATCGGGCGACGAATTTGCCTTCCTCGCAGCGCAGACGCCGGTGCAGCCGACCGAATTCGCCTTCGTCCGCGGCCGTTACAGCGCGCCGGTCGACGATGTCGGCTCGGTCCTCTCGGTGGCGGCGTCCTATGGCCGCTCGCATCCGGGGGCGTCGCTCAAGCCGCTCGATGTCATCGGCCATAGTGTCGACGTGGCGGTAGCGTACAGCCGGCCGATCGCCCGCAGCCGTGCCACCAGCCTGTCGTCGACGACTGAATTTCGCGCGGCGTCGATCGATCAGACGCTCGCCGGCCGGACGATCCGTCACGACCGGCTGGCGACGCTGACCGAATCGCTGATCGGCTTCACCGCCGCGGGGCCCGGTACGCTGCGCGGCGAGGTCGGCGTGACCGCCGGTCTGCCGCTGGCGGGGGTGACGCATCAGGGGGACGCGATGACGTCGCGGTTCGACGGCGACGCGCGTTTTGCGCTGGTCGGCTATACCGTGGACTGGACGACCAAGCTGGCCAAGCCGCTGACGCTGGTCCTCGCGTCGGCAGGGCAGCTCGCCTCGCGGCCGTTGCTGGCGACCGCGGAGATCGGCATCGGCGGCCCCGCCTTCGCCCGTGCCTATGATTATGCCGAGCGCACCGGCGACAACGGCATCATGGCATCGATGGAGATCCGCGCCGATGCCGGGCGCGTCATTCCGGGGGTGATCGAACGGCTCCAGCTGTACGGCTTCGTCGACGGCGGCAAGGTCAGCAATCTGCGCGACGGCTTCGGCGGCGGCGAGCTGTTCTCGACCGGCGCCGGCGGCCGGTTCGGGATCGGTACGGCGGACGGCATGATCGAGATCGCGCTGCCGCTCAACGCGGATCGCTTCGACACGGGCGATCGCAGCCCGCGCATTTCGCTGCGCCTGTCCAAGGGCTTCTGATGACCGTCCGAGCGCCGCGCCGATCGTCCATCGCCATCCTGATCCTTGCCGGGCTCTGTGGTGTGTTGCTGCTTCTGCCGGGGCTGGGCGGGCCGATCGATCGTGCGATCGACCCGCTGCGGCTGGCATTGCGCAGCGGCACGGCGAGCCAGAGCGTGGCGATCGTCGAGATGGATGCCGCGAGCGTCGCGGTCATCCGGAGCTGGCCGTGGCCGCGGCGTCATTATGCCACGGTGATCGACGCGCTGCGGCAGGCGGGCGCCGCCACGATCGTCTTCGACGTCGATTTCTCCTCGCCCTCCGATCCGGCCGACGATCGCGCGATGGCCGACGCGTTGCGCCGCGCCGAGGGGCAGGTCGCCCTGCCGACCTTCGCGCAAAAGGCCGGCGTCGCCGACAGCCGCAGCCTCGACGCGCTGCCCATTCCGGCGTTCCGGCCGCATGTCGCGCTGGCGTCGGTCAGCATGGCGCCCGACGCCGATGGCCTCGTCCGGTCGGTGCCGCTGGCGACGATGACCGCGGGCCTGCCGCGCCCGACGCTCTCCGCCTTCATCGCCGGCCGGTCGGGGCGCGCGGATCAGACCTTTCCCGTCGACCTGTCGATTGATCCCGGCACGATTCCGCGGCTGAGCTTCGCCGCGGTCATGCGGGGCCGGTTCGATCCGGCGGCCGTGCGCGGCAAGACCGTGTTGATCGGCACGACCGCGATCGAGATGGGCGACCGCTATGCGGTGCCGCGCTGGGGCGTGTTGCCGGGCGTCGTCATCCAGGCGCTCGCGGCCGAGACGCTGATCGCCGGCCTGCCGATGACCGGGTCGGCGGGCCTGCCGCTGCTCGCCGCGCTGCTGCTCGGGGTCGTCATTCTGTGGCGGCGGCGCACCGTCGGTCTGGTCCTGACCACCTCCGCGGCGCTGGCGGTGCTGATCGGTTCGATCCTGATCGCGCAATATCGGCTCCATGTGATCTATCCGATGGCCGGCGCCGTATGCACGATCCTGCTGGTCGCCGGCGGCTGCCTGATCCGCGACATCGTGCGCCGCTTCCGCATCCAGCGGCACACCGACGGGGAGACCGCTCTGCCCAACCGCGCCGCCTTCCTCGATCGCCGCTTCGCCGCACCGGTCGATGTCGCGGTGGTCCAAATCGGCAATCTCGACGCGATCATGGCGGTGGTCGGTCCCGACGATCTGAAAAACGCGCTGATCCGCACGGCCGAGCGGCTCAAGATCGTCAGCATCGACCAGCAGGTCTATCGGGTCCGCGGCCACCATCTCGCCTATGTGATCGGTCCCGATCAGCAGCTCGACGAGGCGATGGCAGGCCTGCGGGCGTTGCTGATGCAGCCGGTCGAGGTTGGCGGTCGCAGGATCGATATCCGCACCTGCGTCGGGACGAGCCAGGGCAGCGACCCCGACCGGTTGCTGACCGAGGCTGCACTGGCCGCGGAACAGGCAGAGGCGGCCAGCCTGTTCTGGACGCGCAGCGCCGCCCGGCACGACGATCTGGAACGCGCGCTGTCGCTGATGAGCGACCTCGACGACGCGATGACGGCGGGCCATATCGAGGTCTTCTATCAGCCGAAGCTGTCGCTCACCGTCGATGCCGTCACCAGCGTCGAGGCGCTGGTGCGCTGGCGCGACCCGGAGCGCGGCTTCATCGGCCCCGACCAGTTCATCCCGCTCGCCGAGAAATCCGGCCGTATCGAGAAGCTGACGCTCTATATCTTCGATGGCGTCCTGCACGACGCGGCCGCGTGGCGCGCGCGCGGTCATGACCTGGCCGTTGGCATCAATATCTCGGCGACCCTGCTGACTTCCCGCTCGTTCAACGATGCGATCGAGCGGCGCATCGCCGCATCGCCCGTACCGCCGGCGACGCTGATCTTCGAGGTGACGGAGTCCGCGGCGATGGACGATCCCGACGCGGCGGTGGCGGCGTTGCGGCGCTATCGTGACCTCGGCGTCGCGGTATCGATGGACGATTATGGCACCGGCCAATGTACCTTGAGCTATCTGCAGCTGCTGCCGCTCAACGAGCTCAAGATCGACCGGAGCTTCGTGCAATTCGCGCACACCAACCACCATGATGCGATCCTGGTGCGCTCGACGATCGATCTCGCCCACAGCCTCGGCCTCAAGGTCGTCGCGGAGGGGATCGAGGATGCGGAGTGCCTGCACTTCCTGCGGGCGAGCGGCTGCGACATGGCGCAGGGCTATCATATCAGCCGGCCGACCCCGTTTGCGGAGCTGATGACGTTCGTCGAACACCGGAAGGCGGCGGCCGCATAGCCGGCCGATCCGCCTCGGGGGCGTCGCGACGTAGACGACGCTCCATAAACAAAAGGGCAGCGCCGCGGCGCTGCCCTTCGCATTTTCAACGTATCGGCGCGACGGCTTAGTAATTCGCGCGCAGGATGACCGAGAACCGGCGATCGTTGGTGAAGTAGGAGCGGGGGGCCAGATCGTTGGAGCCCGCTTTATACGCCTGAAGCAGTTTCGTCGTCGTGTTGGTCAGGTTGACGCCCTGCACGCCGAGCTTGACGTATTTGGTCAGGTTGACGAACGCCGAGGCGTCAAGCTGGCCGGTCGCGTCGTTGAAGATCGACGTATAGGGGAAGATCACGTCGGCGGCGGTCAACAGGAAGCGCGAGCGCCAGTTATAGGCGGCGCGCAGCGAGATCGGCCCCATTTCGTAGAAGGCGGTGGCGTTGAAGTTATGCTTCGACAGGCCTTCGAGCGGCAGATTGCCCTTGGCGATCGTCGAGTCGGACGAGGGCGTACCGCCGTTGAGGAACGAGTTGGGCAGGCCCGAGCTGTCGATATAGGTATAGTTGCCCGCGAAGCCGAGGCCCTTGAGGAAGCCGGGCAGGAAGTCGAAGGTCTGCTGATAAGCGACCTCGAACCCCTTGATCTTGCCCTTGCCGGCATAGTTCGCCGGACCACGCGCCTGAATGTTCTGCGTGATGCCGTTGTTGGTGATCGAACGGTTGACCAGCGACTGGTAGAAGAAGCCGTCGACCGTCTTGTAGAAGGCGTCGACCGACAACTGGCCGACGCGGGCGAAATACCATTCCGCGGTGGCGTCGAACTGCCAGGCGGTGGCGGGCTTCAGATAGGGATTGCCGGCGTTGATGGTGACGGTGCCCGAACCCGGCTCCAGCGCATAGGTGACATAGGGCCGGATGTTGGCGAAGTCGGGACGCGTCAGCACCTTCGATCCCGCAAGGCGGAAGATCACGTCGCGCGACAGGCCCAGCTTGAGGTTGGCGCTCGGCAGGAAATAGCCGTAGCTGTTGGTGAAGAACGCCGGTTGCGAGGCATAGCCGTCCGTCGCGAAGTTGCGCAGGCGGTTGTATTCCGACTCGCCTAGGCTGCAGACGCCGCCGGGCTGGGTGGTCACGACCGTCCCGTCAGGCAAGGTCCGCGTCGTCGCGACGCAGCGTGTTGCATAGGGATCGACGACACCCAATTCGGTGCGGTTCGGCACCGCCGTCTGCGTCTGCGACAACACCGTGGTGTGCACGTAGCGCACGCCGACATTGCCCGAGACGCGGATGTTGCCGAACATCGGATCGTTGCTGCCGAATTGCAGCATCGCATAAGCGGCGCTGTCTTCCTGCGTCACGCGCGAGACTTCGGAGGGCAGGAACGCCGTGCCGGGGATCGCGCCGGCGCGCTGGCCCGCCGCGAGGAAGCGATTGGTCGCCGTCGCGCCGTTGGTGTTGCGCCAGATGTCGTTCTGCGTCTGGAAGAAGCTGACCGCCGAATTGTAGCCGTTGATCAGGTCGCCATTGTAATAATAGGCGCTCGGCGGTGCGTTGGTCTTGCCGCGGAAGAAGTTGTCGAAGCTGTAGAGCGACGAGCGGCTGGTGTCGCCCTGGTTGAACGTCACCGGCGCGCCTGACCAGACCTCGCTGATCGCACCCCAATTGTACGCCGTGTAGCGCACGTCCTGCGTCCGCTCGGCGTAACGGGCGCCGAACTTGATCCGGTTGAGGAACTTGCCGTCGTCGAACTTGTAGGCGAAGTCGCCCTTGATCTGATATTCCGAGCCTTCGCTATGCTCGATGTGATCCATCGCGGCACGCCAGAACTGGAAATCCCGGCTGGAGAAATACTGGCTGTCGGAGGCTGCGGCGAGCGCCGGATTGGGCGTCGCCCAATTGGCGGCGAGCGTCAGCGGCTTGTGCGGGATGACGACCGGGATATTGCCGGTCAGATCCAGCTCCGAGTCCGCGAAGGTCGAGCCGAACACGCTGAGATCGGTGACGTCGTGCTTGGCATACGTATAGTCGACGTCGAGGTTCATCGACCAATGGTCGTCCGGATTGAACTTCAGGTTGAAGCCGGCATCCTTGACGAGGTTTTCGTCATAGACCTGACGCCGCGACAGCGACTGCTGCGCACCGCCGGTCGGGACGGTGGTTGTCGCCGTGCCGCTCGACGCAGTCCGCCAGCCGGAGCCGGGCAGGGTGACGAAACCGCTCTGGAACAGGCCGTTGTTGTCATAGACGAAGTTCGGATAGGCGCCGGCATCCGGATTGTAGCCGTTGCCGCGCTGATTGGCGCCGAACTGGAACTGACCCGAGCCGTTGAGCGCGCATTCCGCGCGTGTCGTGGCGTTGCCGGCGCCGTTGAGCGGACCGTTGCCGTTCTGCTGACAGCCGGCCGGATAGGTATTGTATTCCGACAGGTCTGGCGCGGTCTCGAACGTATGCTCGCCCCACGCATTCGTGGAATGGGTACGGAGGAACTGCGCGGTGAAGGTGGCGCGCTCGTCGTTGCTCTCCCACTGGACGGCGAGCGCCTGACCATCGCGGCGGCGATCGTAATCCTGGCTGCGGAACTGGCCGCCGATCGGCGCATAGGCGAGGCCCATGGGATCGGCGAAGCCGTCCGCGCCCGCCGTACCGGCCGCGCCGCAGACGTTGGCCGGATTGGGTACCGCTTCACCGGCGGCGTTGTTGACGGTGCCGGGGATGAGGGTGAAGGCGTCGGTGGTGCCCGGCAGCTGGTTGCGGCAGGTCACGGTGGTGTTGGTACCGGTACCAGTCGCCGCTTGGACGCCGTCGCGCGTCTGATAATTGGTGACCTGGATGCCATCGGCGCGGCTGCGCAGGCGCGAGTAGGAGCCGTTGGCAAGGATGCCGAACCGGCCGAGCGGCGTGTCCCAGGTGTTGGAGATGAGCAGCGATCCGGTCGGCGCCCACTTCTTGGCGAAATCGCCGTAATTGGCCTCGATCCCGCCGCCGATGTGGAAGCCCTTGTTGTCGAACGGCTTGCGGGTGTTGAGATTGACCGTGCCGGCAAGGCCGCCCTCGATCAGATCGGCGGTCGCGTTCTTGTAGACCTCGACCGAGCCGAGCAATTCGGACGGCACGTCGGCGAAGTTGATCGCTTGGCCGCCGATGCCGGCGGAGAAGGTGTCGCGGCCGTTGAACTCGGAGCGGACGAAGTTGAGGCCGCGGACGTTGACGCCCGAGCCCTCGACCGAGAAATGGTCTGGATCGTTGTTGCCGGCGAAGCGGTTGATCGAGACGCCTGGGACGCGCTGCAACGCTTCGGTCACCGACCGGTCGGGCAAAGCGCCGATGTCCTGCGCGGTGATCGCGTCGACGACCGTATCCGAATTGCGCTTGATCGTCTGGGCGTTGGCAAGGCTCTGCCGGATGCCGGTGACGACGATGTCATTGGCGCCGGCATCGTCGGTGGCGGCGGCATCGCCGGTCTGCGGCGCGGCCGGATCGGTGCCCGGCGTATTGGGCGAGGTCGCGCTGCCCGCGGTATTCTGGCCGCTCGCCGCACCCGTCTGCGCATAGGCCGGGGCGCTCAGGGCGAACACGCACATCGCGGTGACGGATACACTGGTAAGAATTGCTTTGCTGCGAAACCGCGTCTGAACCACGCGCGCAAGCTGCCTATCGTCGGCCATCGTCTAGCATCCCCAACTTACAGTCCCTATCGATGTCTCGTCGCGGCACGCCGCGCGGCATCTTGCTGCATTGGGTACGAGCCCGGCGGCCTCGACGCAAGCAATTTTGTTTGCGCTACCACGATTCTAAAACATTGATCTAAATGACGGTTTGCGGACGCCGAAACTACGGTATGACACGGCTCATCACGGCGCGGGACAGGCGCCGGTCATGGAAGGGGCGGATGGACGGCAAGCGGCAGCGGGTGGTGGTCGTCGGCGGGGGGGCGTCTGGTTGGATGGCGGCCACGGCGCTGGCCAAGCTGCTGCCCACCCGGTGCACCGTCGAGCTGGTCGAATCGGAGGCGATCGGGATCATCGGGGTCGGCGAGGCGACGCTGCCGCATATCCGCGCCTTCAACGAGCGTCTCGGGATCGTCGAGGCGGAGTTCATGGCGGCGACGCGGGCGACCTTCAAACTCGGTATCGAATTCCGCGACTGGGGGCGGGTGGGGGACAGCTATATCCACCCGTTCGGCACCTTCGGCCGCGGCAGCGGCGAGGTGCAGTTCCACCATTATTACACGCGCCTGCTGCGCGCCGGCGTGACGCTGCCGCCGATCGAGGCCTATTCGATGGCCTGTTCGCTGGCGCGGGCGAATCGGTTCGGCCCGCCGGCGCGCGATCCCCAGCAGATCGCCTCGACCTTCGGCTATGCCTATCAGTTCGATGCGGTCGCCTTCGCGCCCTATCTGCGCCGCCTCGCCGAACGGCTCGGCGCGCGCCGGACCGAAGGGCGGATCGTCGCCGCGGAGCGTGACCCGGCGAGCGGCAGCGTGACCGCGCTGATCCTGTCGGACGGCCGGCGTGTCGAGGGCGATCTGTTCGTCGACTGTTCGGGCTTTGCCGCGATCCTGATCGGCCAGGAGATGGTGGAGCGGTTCGAGGATTGGTCGCAATGGCTGCCCGCCGACCGCGCCGTCGCGATGCCGTGCCGGACCGAGACGGCGGTGACGCCCTATACCAGCGCGATCGCGATGCCGGCGGGCTGGCGCTGGCGCATCCCGCTTCAACATCGCACCGGCAACGGTTATGTCTTCGCGAGCGACTTCCTGTCGGAAAGCGCCGCGACGGATGCCCTGCTCGCCTCGGTCGAGGGGACGCCGCTCACCGATCCGCGCGTGCTGCGCTTCAAGGCGGGGCGGCGCACGCGCAGCTGGGTGGGGAATGTGGTCGCGATCGGGCTCGCCTCGGGCTTCCTCGAACCGCTCGAATCGACCAGCCTGTATCTGGTCCAGCAGGCAATCACCGCGCTGGTCGAGCTGTTCCCCGAGCGCACCATCGCCGATGTCGACCGCGACGCGTTCAACCGCCTGATCAACATGGAATATGATCGGGTCCGCGACTTCCTGATCCTGCATTATCACGCCACCGAGCGCGACGATTCGCCGTTCTGGCGTCACATGCGGACCATGGCCGTGCCCGACAGCCTTGCCGAGAAGATGGCGCTGTTCCGCCGGCGGGGGCGCGTCGTCAAATATCGCGAGGGCGCGTTCCTCGATGCGAGCTGGGTGTCGGTCTATCTGGGCCAGCGCATCGTGCCCGCGGCCGCGGACCCGCGCGCCTCGGCACCGTCGACCGACAGCCTGCTCGCCGGGCTCGAGCGGATGCGCGGCGAGATCACCGGCGCGGTCGGCGCGATGCCCGATCACGCCGCGTTCCTCGCCGACTATTGCCCGATGCCGGCGGCATGACCGCGATTGACGCACCGATCGAGCGGATCGTCGTGGTCGGCGGCGGCATCGTCGGCTGGTCGGCGGCGGTGGCGTTGCGCCGGCGCGTGCCGGACGTCGCGGTGACGATCGTCGCAACGCCGCCCTCGCCCGACGCGCTTGCCGACCGGATCGCGCAGACCTTGCCCTCGACGATCGGCTTCCACGACGATCTCGGATTGCGCGAGGAGGATGCGGTGCTGCGCGCGGGCGGCGTCTGGCGGCTCGGCACGCTGTTCGACGGCTGGGCGGAGGGGCAGCCGCCCTATGTCCATGCCTATGGCCCGTGCGGTCAGCCGTTCGGCACCGCGTCGTTCCACCATCACTGGCTGCGGGCGGCGCGGGCGGGAACGGCGGCGCCGTTCGAGGCGCACGCGCCCGCGGCGGCACTGGCGCGCGCCGGGCGGATGCCGGTCCCGCCGGCCGGGCCGATGGCGGAGGTGCAGGCGGCGCTGGTGCTCGACGTGCCGCGCTATCGGGGGATGCTCGAGGCGTTCGGACGGCATCTCGGCGTCGTGGTGCGCGACGGCACGGTCGCATCGGTGCGGTTGCGCGGCGACGACGGCTTCGTCGCTGCGCTGGCGCTGGCCGATGGCGGCGAGGTGACGGCCGATGTCTTCGTCGATGCCTCCGGTCCGCGCGCATTCGTGCGGACCGCGATCGACGCGCAATGGGAGGATTGGCAGCCATGGCTGCGCTGCGACCGTCTCGTCACCGGAGAGGGCGCAGCCGCACCGCTGACCGCCCTCGATACGGTGTCGGCGCTGCCCGCCGGCTGGCGCTGGCGATCGGCAGCGGTGGGGCGGACGCTGCATGGGCTGTGCTATGCGGCGGAGTTCCTTTCCGAGGCGGAGGCGCAGCAGGCGCTGACCGCGGCGGGCGCGGCCATGGTGACTCCGGCGGCGTCTTTCCGGCAGGGGACGCGGCCTGCGCCGTGGGCCCGCAATTGCGTTGCGATCGGCGATGCGGCGACGGTGATCGAACCGCTCGACTTCACCCATCTCCACTCGGCGCAGAGCGCGATCGACCGGATCATCTCGATGCTGCCGGGGCGCGCCTGTCATCCGCTGGAAATCGCCGACTATAACCGCCAGGCCTCGGCCGAGGTGATGCGGGTGCGCGACTTCGTGCTCGCTCATTATGCCACGGCGCGGCGGCCCGAGCCCTTCTGGCGCGAGCCGGTCGCCTTGCCGCCGAGCCTCGCCGAGACGCTGGCGCTGTTCGGCGCGCGCGGGCGGCTGCCGTTCTTCGAGGAGGAGACCTTCTCGCGCGACGACTGGCTGGCGGTGCTGATCGGGCAGGGTGCGCTGCCGCGGCGGATCGACCCGTTGATCGACGGAACCGATGCGGCGGACAGCGACCGTGCGATGGCGTCCTATCGCGGCGCGATCGCAGAGGCGGTGATGCGCTGTCCGACGCTCGACGACTATTATCACTCACAGCGGAAACGGCTGAGCAGATGAACGAACATACGATCCGCAGCGTGGTGATCCTCGGCGGGGGAACGGCAGGCTGGATGGCGGCGGCGGCGTTGTCGCGCTTCCTCAACAATGGCGTCACGCGGGTGACGCTGATCGAATCGGAGGAGATCGGCACCGTCGGCGTCGGCGAGGCGACGATCCCGCCGCTGCGGACCTTCAACACCATGCTCGGCATCGACGAGCATGAGTTCATCCGCCAGACCGGCGGCACCTACAAATTGGGGATCGAGTTCGTCGACTGGGGCGGCCTCGGCGAACGCTATTTCCACCCGTTCGGCGCCCATGGTCACGACCTTGCCGGCGTGCATTTCCACCAGCTCTACCTGCGCGAGCGGCAGCGGCGGGTGATGCCCGACATCTCCGCCTGGTCGATGAGCGCGGTCGCGGCGCAGGCCGGCAAGTTCGCACCCCCGGCGGCGCAGGCGCAGTCGGCGGTCAAGGACCTGTTCTACGCCTATCATTTCGATGCGGCCCGCTATGCCGCCTTCCTGCGCCGCTTCGCCGAGCAGAATGGCGTGCAGCGGATCGAGGGCAAGGTGACGGCGGTGGCGCAGCGGCCCGAGGACGGTCACGTCACCGCGCTCAAGCTGGAGGACGGGCAGGTCGTCGGCGGCGACCTGTTCATCGACTGTTCCGGCTTCCGCGGCGTGCTGATCGAGGAGACGCTGGAGACCGGATACGAGGATTGGCGCCACTGGCTGCCGTGCGACCGCGCGGTCGCGGTGCCGAGTGCCTATCCCGGCGATCCCGATCCCTTCACCCGCGCGACTGCACGCGGCTCTGGCTGGCAATGGCGCATTCCGTTGCAGCAGCGGATGGGCAACGGCCTCGTCTATTGCAGCGACTTCCAGCAGCCCGAGCAGGCCGAGCGCGAGCTGCTCGCCAACCTGGAGGGCGAGGCGCTCGCCGCGCCGCGTCACCTGTCCTTCACCACGGGACGGCGCAAGCGGAGCTGGCATCGCAACGTCGTCGCGCTCGGGCTGGCGAGCGGCTTCATCGAACCGCTCGAATCGACTTCGATCCACCTCGTCCAGTCCGGCATCGCGCGGCTGATCGCGCTGTTCCCGGACCGCCGCTTCAACCCGGTCGAGCGCGACGAATATAATGCGCAGATGGACGAGCTCTATGCCGACGTCCGCGACTTCGTCATCCTCCACTATAAGGCGACGCGGCGCAGCGACACGCCGTTCTGGGATCGCTGCCGGACGATGAGCGTGCCCGACAGCCTCGCCCGCAAGATCGAGCTGTTCCGCGCCAAGGGCCGCGTTTTCCGCGAAAACCGCGAGCTGTTCGCGACGACCAGCTGGGTCAGCGTCTGCCTCGGCCAGCATATCGTGCCGGACGATCACGAACCCGCGGTCGATGCGCTCGACGAGGAGAAGGTGGCCGGCGCGCTGGAAGAGATGCGTCGCGGCTATCTCGACGTCGCCGCGCGGTTGCCGAGCCATGGCGACTTCCTGCGCCACATCGCCGGCCGGCCGGCCGCGCCGCCGCCGCCGCCGCCCACCTCGCCGGAGACGCCGACCTTCTCCTTCGCCTCCGAATCGCCCTTCGATTTCTCGGCCGATCCGCTGTGAGGCAGGACGCGATCCGCCGCGTCGTGATCGTCGGCGGCGGGACCGCCGGCTGGATGGCGGCAGCGGGGGTCTCCCGCATCCTCGGCGACATGCCGGGGCTGAGCATCGAGCTGGTCGAATCGGAGGAGATCGGCACCGTCGGCGTCGGCGAGGCGACGATCCCGCAGATCGTGCTGTTCAACACGATGCTCGGCCTCGACGAGGCGATGTTCATGCGCGAGACGCGGGCGACCTACAAGCTCGGCATCGAGTTCGTCGACTGGGTCCGTCCCGGCCATCGCTACGTCCATCCCTTCGGCAGCTACGGGCTCGACATGAAGGGGATCGAGTTCCACCATTTCTGGCTCAAGGGGCGTGAGCTCGGCGACACGACGCCGCTCGACGCCTATTCACTGGCGATCGTTGCCGGCCTGCAGGGGCGGTTCGGCCACCCGCGACCCGATCAGCCGGGATCGCCGCTGTCGAAGCTAGGCTATGCCTTCCAGTTCGACGCCGGTCTCTATGCACGGCTGCTCCGCCGGCTGGCGGAGGCGAACGGCGTGCGCCGGACCGAGGGGCGGATCGTCGGCGTCGACCGTGACGGCGAAAGCGGCCATGTCGCCGCGGTGACGCTCGCGTCCGGCGCGCGCGTCGAGGGCGATCTGTTCATCGACTGCTCGGGGTTTCGCGGGCTGTTGATCGAGGGCGAGATGCAGGCGGGGTTCGAGGACTGGCGCGACTGGCTGCCCTGCGACCGCGCGGTCGCGGTGCCGTGCGCCAATGGCGGCGAGCGGCAGCCGCTCACCCGGTCGACCGCGCGCGCGGCGGGCTGGCAGTGGCGCATCCCGCTCCAGCATCGCATCGGCAACGGCTATGTCTATGCGAGCGAGCATCTGTCCGACGACGAGGCCGCCGCGACCCTGCTGGCCAATCTCGACGGCGCGCCGCTGGCGGAGCCGCGCTTCCTGCGCTTCACCGCCGGGCATCGCCGCCGCGCCTGGGTCGGCAATGTCGTCGCGCTCGGGCTTGCCGGCGGGTTCCTCGAGCCGCTCGAATCGACCAGCATCCACCTCGTCCAGTCGGCGATCGCGCGGCTGCTGACCTATTGGCCGACGCGCGCGTTCGACCAGCGCGAGATCGACCGGTTCAATGCCGCGCATGTCGAGGACTATCGCGACATCCGCGACTTTCTGGTCCTCCACTATAAGGCGACCGAGCGCGACGACACCGCCTTCTGGGACTATTGCCGCACGCTGCCGCCGCCGCCCGGTCTCGCCGACAAGCTGGCGATCTTCGCCGCCAATGGCCGTATCTTCCGCGAGCATGAGGAATTGTTCACCGAGACGAGCTGGCTGTCGGTGATGGTCGGGCAGGGGGTGAGGGCGGGCGGCTATCATCCCGCCGCCGACCTGCTATCGGACGCGGAGACGCTGGCGCGGCTCGGCCATATTCGCACCGTCGTCGCGGAGACGGCGCACCTGCTGGCGCGGCAGGACGATATCCTCGCGCATTATGGCTGCACACTGACCGGAGCCGCCGCATGACCGCGCACCCCCTTCCCGAAATCACCGGCATCGACCGGCGTACCTTCGATACGGAGATCCGGCCGGCCGGGCGCCCCGTCGTGCTGCGCGGAATCGCGCGGGACTGGCCCGCGGTGCAGGCGGCGCAACGCTCGGCGGAGGAGGGCATCGGCTATCTGCGCCAGTTCAGCCATGCGGAGCCGGTCGCGGCGATCCTCGGCGAACCGTCGATCGGCGGGCGCTTCTTCTACACGCCCGACCTCGGCGCGATGAACTTCATGCGCGGCCAGACGCCGCTCGACCCGTTCCTCGAACGCCTGCTGCGCGATCGCGACCGCGCCGAGCCGTTTGCGATGGCGATCCAGTCGGTGCCGCTGCCGCAGCTGCTGCCGGGCTTCACCCAGGCCAATGCCACCGATCTGGTCGCGGCGGAGGTGGTGCCGCGCATCTGGCTGGGCAATGCGATCCGCGTCGCGACGCATTACGATCTGATGGAGAATGTCGGCGTCGTCGTGATGGGGCGGCGGCGGTTCACGCTGTTCCCGCCCGATCAGGTCGGCAACCTCTATATGGGGCCGCTCGAGCTGACACCCGCGGGCACGCCGGTCAGCCTCGTCGATCCGGACGCGCCCGATCTGGCGCGCTTCCCGCGCTTCGCCGAGGCCGCCAAGGTCGCGCAGACGGCGACGCTGATGCCGGGCGATGCGATCTACATCCCGTTCCACTGGTGGCATGCCGTCGAATCGCTCGATCCGGTCAACGCCTTCGTCAATTACTGGTGGAATCCGGCGCGCGCCGATCTCGGCAATCCCTATGATGCGCTGCTCCACGCGCTGCTGACGATTGCGCCCCTGCCGGCGGACCAGCGCGACGCCTTTCGCGCGATGTTCGAGCATCTCGTCTTCCGCGGCGAAGGCGATCCCGCCGCGCATCTGCCGGAGGCGGCGAAGGGCGTGCTCGGCACGATCCATCCCGCCGCCGCGGCGCGGATCCGCGCGACGCTGCGCGACAGTCTCGCGCGGAGCTAACGCCCGCCGCCGAGCAACCGGATGAGGAAGCCGCGCAGCCGTTCGGTGCGCGCCGGGCTCGCGGGCGAGAGGATGCCGCG
This sequence comes from Sphingomonas kyungheensis, assembly GCF_037120395.1. NCBI lineage: Bacteria > Pseudomonadati > Pseudomonadota > Alphaproteobacteria > Sphingomonadales > Sphingomonadaceae > Sphingomonas > Sphingomonas kyungheensis. Next base: position 620,610 of record NZ_JBBBDM010000003.1, on the reverse strand, counting down.
CGCCGGCTCGGGCAGGTGGGCGGCGGCGTCCTGCGCGTCGTCGGCGAAGATGTAATGATCGAACCAGCCGCGCCACGCGGCGCGCTGCGCCGGCGGCAGGTCGCGCACCGCCAGCAGGCCGTGGACCAGCGCCCCGAACGGCGAGGGCGCCGCCGCATCCGCCCACCAGTAATTGACCAGCACGTTGAGCGGATCGAGCGCGGCGACATGATGCCACCAGAGCGCCGGCATGAAGATCGCGTCGCCGGGTTCGAGCTCGGCGACCTGCGCGTGGCGGAGCGCCTCGGCGAAGCGCGGATAGCGGGCGAGATCGGGCCGTTCGGGATCGACCATGCTCGACGGCGGGCCGGCCATCGTCTGGTCGAGCGGCCCGACATAGAGGTTGGCGATCTGGTCGGGCGGGAAGAGCGTGAACCGGCGGCGGCCGTGGACGACGCAGGCGACGTTGCTCGATTCGTCGTAATGCGTCGCGACGCGGGTCGCATTGCCGATCCACAGGCGCGCCGGAGCGTCGCCCGTCGGCAGGTCGAGCCAATTGTCCTCATCCCATCCCGGCAGATGCTCGGGCGCGGTCGCGGCATTGGCGTAGAGCGCATGCGCATCGGCCGCCGCCGCCTCGCTGTAGCGGACGAGCTGGCCAAGAAACTGGCCGAGCGCGACCTTCTGTTTGTGGAAGTTGAAGCCGCTGAGATCGTCGTTGTAGAAGAAGCGGCCGCCGATTTCCGGCGGGCCGATCATCACGTCGAGCGGCTGACCGCCGCCGAACCGGGCGAGATAGGTCGCCATCGCGCGGTCGCCACCGCGGCCGGCGCGCACCGCCGCCCAGTCGCGGACCTGCCCGCGCAGCACGACGGGGACGTAGCCGTTCGCGATCTCGCCGGCGAAGGTCGCGGCGTCGACGGCGGGCCGGTCGATGACGGCGGGCGTCATCGGCCGGAACGCTCGGCCAAAGCCGCCGTGCGTGGCTCTGTTCTCATGCAAAATGCGTAGGTTAGTCGGGTGGTCTGGTCAAAGTCATTCACTGGCGAAGCCACGATCCCGACCGCTGCCTTCCAATGCCGCAGCGCGACGAGCGGCAGGGCAGCAATCGACCGGGGCGCCGCTGTACCGACGCCCCTTCGGCGTCGGAAACGATTGTAGCGCTGTCGATTCCATCCGAACGTACCCGGATGTTGCAGCATCGCAAAACCGGCGACACAGACGCCGGTCAGCCTTAGACATGCTTCCCATCGCCGATCCCGTCTGGACCCCTGATCCCATGGCCGCTGACACCCGCCTGCTCATTGTCGATGACGATCCGGGCATCCGCGAACTGACCGCGGAATTTCTCACCACGCACGGCTATATCGTCGATACCGCGGCGGACGGCGCGGCGATGCGGGCGGCGCTCGATCGGCAGAGCTATGCGCTCGTCGTGCTCGACGTGATGATGCCGGGGGAGGACGGGCTCACCATCCTGCGCTCGCTCGACCGCAGCAGCGCGCCGCCGGTCATCATCCTGTCGGTGATCGGCGAGGAGGTCGACCGGATCGTCGGGCTGGAGATGGGCGCCGACGATTATCTCGCCAAGCCCGCCAACCCGCGCGAGTTGCTCGCCCGCATCCGATCGGTGCTGCGAAGGCAGGCGGGTCCCGCCGCGGTGGAAGCGGTGGCGGCGCGGCCGCTCAAGCGTTTCGCCGGCTGGCGGCTCGATCCGCTCGGGCGGTTGCTGTTCGATCCCGATGGCGTCGCGATCAACCTGTCCGACGGCGAGTTGCGGCTGATGATGACGCTGGTCGATCATCCCCGCCGCGTGCTGACCCGCGACTTCCTGCTCGACCACGCGCGCGGCCCGAATGCCGAGCATTTCGATCGCGCCATCGACGTCCAGATCAGCCGCCTGCGCCGCAAGCTCAGCCGGACCGACGGCAATGGCGGTGACGATCTGATCCGCACCGTGCGCAACGAAGGCTATATGTTCGTCGCCGATGTCGAGCAGCGCTGACCGCGCGGCGCCGGCGCGGTCGATCGCCCAATCGATCTTCGCGCTGGTCATCGCCTCGGTGCTGGTCGCCACGGCGGTGTTCTTCGTCGTCACCTTCAACGGGCCGCCGCCGCGCGACGCGCCGCAGTCGCTGTCGTCGATCGCCCGCACGCTGCGCACCGGCCGGTTGCCCCGTGACGGCGACAGGCCCTGGCGGCTGAGCATTGCCACGACCCCGCCGGTCGCGGACGAGCGATGGCATGCCGACCCGCGGCTGGCCGCGGCGCTCGCCGGTGAACTCGGCGTGGCGCGGGCCGATGTCGTCGCGCTGGCGCGGGCGGAGGGACAGGCCCCCGGACCGGGCGACGCGCTGTTCGGCGATTATCGCCTCGCTTCGCGGATAGGCGACCGCTGGCGACGGCTCGACAGCGTCGAACCGCCGCTGCTGCGCCGCTGGCATTGGGTCACGCTCGCGTCGATGCTGGTCGCGATCCTGCTGCTGGCGATCCCCGCCTGGTGGCTGGCGAACGCGATCTCGCAGCCGCTCCGCCGCCTCGCCGCCGCTGCCGATCAGGCGCGGGCAGGGGCACATCTGCCGGCATTGCCCGACAGCGGATCGCGCGAGGTGCGCGAGCTGGCGCGCGCCGTCGCGACGATGCACGCGCGGCTCGCCGGTCATGCCGAGGGGCGGACGACGATGCTCGCGGCGATCGCGCACGATCTCGGCACGCCGCTCGCCCGGCTCGCCTTCTGGATCGAGCAACTGCCCGATCACGCCCGCAACCGGGCCGCCGCCGATATCGACGAGATGCGCGCGATGATCCGCACCGCCCTGGTCTTCGCGCGCGACGACAGCGAGGCGCAGGCGCAGGACCGGCTCGATCTCGGCAGCCTGCTCGACAGCCTCGCCGACGACATGCAGGTGGCGGGCATGCCGGTGACGCTCGATCCCGGTCCGCGTGCGGTGATCCGCGGTGATTCGGCGGCGTTGCGCCGCCTGTTCGGCAATCTGATCGACAATGCGATCCGCTATGGCGGCTCCGCGGCGATCGGCTGGCGAGTCGATCCCGGCATGGTCGAGGTGACGATCGACGATCGCGGCGCGGGCATCGACGCGGCGACGGTCGAGCGGTTGTTCGAGCCGTTCGTTCGCGGCGATCCCTCGCGCAACCGTGCCACCGGCGGCACGGGCCTCGGCCTCGCGATCGTCCGCGCGATCGCGGCACGGCACGGCGGCGGCGCGACGCTGGAGAACGGCCCTACCGGCGGCCGCGCGCGGGTGACGCTGCCGCTCGCCTGACCGGCGCAACATCCTGCAACACTGCTACGATCGATGACATACGGCGGTGCGGTAGCGCGGTCATCCTGCTGCCACGCCAACAGGACAGCGGATGCCATGACCTTCCAGCACGACCAAGATCACGACCACGGCCACAGCCTCGCCGAAGACCTCGAACGGATGGAGGCGCTCGTCGCCCGGCGGCGCGCGCTCAAATGGTTCGCGGGGGTCGGCACCGCCGCGCTCGTCGCCGGCTGCGGCGGCAGCGACGGCAGTTCGAGCGACACCGTCGCCGTCACCACCGGCAGTACCGCCACGCCGACGCCGACCGCCACCGCAACGGCGACGCCGACACCGACCGCCACGTCGACCAGCACCGCCTGTATCGCCGATCCCACCGAAACCTCCGGTCCCTATCCCGCCGACGGGACCAACACGTCGGGAGGATCGACCTCGAACATCCTCACCGTCAGCGGCGTCGTGCGCAGCGACATCCGGCCGAGCTTCATTTCGAGCACCACGGTCGCGACCGGCGTGCAGCTGACGATCACGCTGACCCTGGTCAACGTCAATGCGAGCTGCGCCCCGCTCGTCGGCTATGCGATCTATCTGTGGCATTGCGACCGCAACGGCAATTATTCGCTCTATTCGGGCGCGACCGCGGAAAGCTATCTGCGCGGCGTGCAGGTGACCGACGCCAACGGGCAGGTGACGTTCACGACGATCTTCCCCGCCTGCTATTCGGGCCGCTGGCCGCATATGCATTTCGAGGTGTTCTCGAGCCTCAGCAACGCGCTCGGCGGCAAATATGCGGTGCTGACCTCACAGCTGGCGATGCCGGCGGCGACGTGCACGACCATCTTCGCGGACACCAGCGTCTATCCGACGAGCAAGACCAATTTCGGGCAGGTGACGCTCGCCAGCGACAATGTCTTCGGAGACAACAGCAGCGCGCAGCTCGCGGTGCAGACGCCGACGATCACCGGTTCGGCATCGGCCGGTCTGGTCGGGACCGCGACGATCGGCATTGCCACCTGAGTGCCACCATCGCCCGCCGCCGGCCGCCGGCGGCGGGTGATACCGGGTCGCGCCGGTCGGCGGCAGGCACCCTGAACGCTAGTGACGAAATCAGCCGGGAGCGCGGCTGGCCGGGCTGATGCAGGATAAGTTTCGAGGATCGGGACACAAAAAGTCACACACGCCGTTATGCGCTTGGGTCGACATTGGGTCGTTCCCGGCAAGGGATGACACCCTATGGACCAGACTGCCTTTCTCCTCGGATTCGCCATCATGTCGCTCGCCTCGCTGGCGATTTATGCGACGGGCAAGAAGACCCCGCCGTCGGGTCATCATACGTTGCTGCATTCGAGCGTGCCGTTCATCGCCGCGACCGCCTATCTGGCGATGGCGTTCGGCATCGGCACATTGCTCAAGGTCGACGGCTCGGCGGTCTATGTCGCGCGCTATCTCGACTGGTCGGTGACGACGCCGATCCTGCTCGCCGGGCTGGTGCTGCTCGCCTTCCACGAACAGGGGCGTACCGGCGAAGTCGGCGGCCACCTGACCGCGATCATCGTGCTCGACGTGCTGATGATCGTCACCGGCCTCGTCTCGGCGCTTGCCGGACCGCCGCTGATCAAATGGGTCTGGTATGCCTGGTCGTGCGTCGCCTTCCTGGGCGTGCTCTACCTACTGTGGGGACCGTTGCGGGCCAAGGCGGTGGAACGCGGCGCGGCGCTGGGTGGCGCCTATAACAAGAACCTCGCCTTCCTGACGGTGATCTGGTTCCTCTATCCGATCGTCTTCCTCGTCGGGCCGGAGGGGCTGAAGATCATCAGCGATCCCGCCTCGGTCTGGGCGATCCTCATCATGGATGTGCTCGCCAAGGTGGTTTACGCCTTCTACGCGGCGAGCAATCTCGAAAAGGCGCTGGCACAGCACGCCGACTCGCGCGGCGACCGGTGGTGAGCGGGCGCGCTCCGGCGATCGGCTGGAGCGCGCTCACCGTCGCGGCGGTGGTCGCCGCATGCGGACCGCTGCTGCTGCAACTCGCCTTTGCGGGCGTCGCGATCGGCGTCATCGGCATGGCGCACGGGGCTAGCGATCTGGCGATCGTCGCACCGCGGCGGCGCCCGCTGTTTCTCGCCTGTTATGGCCTGGTCTGCCTGATCTGCCTCGGCTGGTGGATCGCCGATCCGGCGGTGGCCCTGCCGGCCTTCCTGCTCGCCTCGGCGATCCACTTCGCGATGGAGGACGCACCGGAGGGGACGTGGGTGGAGCGGGTGGCGCGCGGCGTGTGCCTGATCGCCACCCCGGCGACGCTGCACGCCCATTCGCTGACGGTGATCCTGCAGCATGGCGGCATTACGCCGGCAATGCTGCCCGGTCTGGTCACCGGGTTGACGTGGCTCGGCGGGATCGCCGCGGCCGGATTGCTGGCGCTCGCCATCGTGCGGCGCCACCCCCGGCTGTTCGCGGGAACGGCGGCGCTGCTGCTGCTGCCGCCGCTGATCGGCTTTTCGCTCGGCTTCCTGATCCTGCATGCGCTGCCGCAGACGTGGCAACGGTGCGAGCGGATCGGATGCATGACGGCGCAATCCTATCTCCGCGCGATCGCGCCGGTGCTCGGCGCGGCGATGCTGCTGGTGCTGCTGATCGGCGGGATCGTCTGGCGGTGGGATGATAGCGGTGTCCGGCCGCTGTTCGCAGCCATCGCGGCGCTGGCGATGCCGCACCTGCTGGTGACGCCGTGGTTCGAGGCGGAGGCGGCGGATCCCGTGACGACCCCGGCGCGATCCGTCCCGGTCTGATGCAGCCGGGGCTGACCGGACATGCCGGTCATCCCTCCCAGTCTTTCGCATTGAGGCGGATCAAGTCGGCGGCGGAATCCCGGAACGCTGCCCTCCGCCGGGTCGTTTCCTACCCATGCTACCCTCGAAATCGATGTTCAATTGGGCGGATCCGCATGAGGACGAGGCCAAGACGATGCTGTCGGATTATATCGCCGACCACGGCTTTCCCTGCGTCGGGGCCAAGGCCGCGCTGGCCAAGGGGACGCTCGACGTGCTTGGCGCACGCGATATCGCCAGCGCCTGGGATGATCTGCGTATCCATGAGCGGCTGCGCTGCTTCGCCGCGCGCTATCGCGCCGAACCGTCGCTGTTCCGCAGTTTCGCGGTCGTCTTCTCGGGACCTGACGACCTCAGCGAAGAGGCGTTCGAACAGGCGATCTGGCAGCGTATCCAGTCGCTGTCCGACAAGGACGTCTGGCTGGGGCAGGAATGGGACGAGCGCGTCAGTCCCGATCCCGCCAATCCGCATTTCTCGCTGTCGTTCGGTGGCGAGGCCTTCTTCGTTGTCGGGCTGCATCCGCATGCCAGCCGCCCGGCCCGCCGCTTTGCGCGCCCGACGATGATCTTCAACCTCCACGACCAGTTCGAGACGCTGCGCGCGCAGGGACGCTATGAGACGATGCGCGAGAAGATCATGGTCCGTGACGAGACGCTCGCCGGTTCGCGCAATCCGATGCTGTCGCGCCACGGCGAGATGAGCGAGGCGCGGCAATATAGCGGCCGCGCCGTCGACGGTGACTGGCGCTGCCCGTTCCGGTATGCCGGCGAATGAGCGGCGCGGTGCACGAGATCGCCGAGCGCAGCGGCGTCGGTTTTCCGCTCAAGGCGGGGCAGCGGCTGACCGTGATCGACCCGCGCGGTTGTCAGGTCGCCGATCTGCTCGCGTTCAACGCAGCCGATCTCGGCGAGGTGCTGTCGTCGGGACGGACGCTCGATTATGCCGAGACGATCCGGCTGACCACCGGGCACAAGCTCTACTCAAACCGATCGAACGTGATGCTGGAGATCGTCGAGGATAGCGTCGGCGTGCACGACTTCCTGCTGACGCCCTGCTCCTATGCGACCTTCGACCATTTCTATCCGGACCTGCCGCGGCATCGCGGCTGTTTCGGCAACCTTGCCGAGGCGCTGGCACCCTATGGCGTGGTGCCCGACCAGATACCGGTCGCCTTCAACTGCTTCATGAACGTGCCCGTCGACGCCGGCGGGCGGCTGTCGGTGCTGCCGCCGGTCAGCCGCGCCGGCGACCGGATCGTCTTCGTCGCGGCGATGGATCTGGTGATCGGCCTCACCGCCTGTTCGGCGCCGGCATCGAACGGCGGATCGTTCAAGCCGATCCACTATCGCGTCGAGGACGCCGCAGCTTAGGCCGCCACCTCGACGAGATAGGGATGGGCGAGAACGCGGGCGGCGTTGCGGGCGCCGATCGCGGTATCGTTGACGAGCCGGCTACCCGGCACGGTACGATAGAGCGCTACACAGGCGTCGATGCGGACGAAGCGCGCGCCCGCCGCCGCGGCGCGGGTGTAGAAGTCCCAGTCGTTGCAATTGTGGAAGCTCGGGTCGAAGCCGTCGACCCGCTCGACGATCGCGCGGCGGACGATCGACCAGCTCGGTCCGATCACCCCGCCGCTGGCGAGGCCATCGCGGATGCTCGCCCCGTCCCAGCCGCATTCGGGCGGCTGCGGCGCGCCGTCGCCTTCGATCCGCGCGAAATGCCCGACGACGATATCATGGCCTCCGGCCGCGCCGCTCAGCAGCGACCGTGCCGCGCCCGGCAGCCAGATGTCGTCGCTGTCGAGGAAGGCGATCCAGTCGGCGCGCGCCAGCGCCGCGCCGCTGTTGCGCGCCTGCGATGCGCCGACGTTGCGCGGCAGGATCATCGCCACCACCGCATCATGCTGCGCCGCGAGCGCGCGGATCATCGTGGCGCTGTCGTCCGACGAGCCGTCGTCGACGACGATGACGCGCTGCGGCGGGTGATCCTGCGCGAGGACGCTGGCGACCGCGTCGGCCACGACATGCGCGCGATTGTGGCACGGGATAACGACGTCATACGCCGCGAACGGCGCGAAACACGATGAAGCATGGAGCATCGCCGCCCCATGCCCGATTTCACCGCCGCGGCAAAGGGGCCGGTCCGCGTCAGCGGCCGCCGAATCGGACCTTGGCGCCCGCGTAGAAATAGCGGCCGACCGGCGAGATCGGCACGTTGGTCTCGAAGCCGATATCGGGCTTCTGGTCGGTGACATTGTTGACGCCGCCGTAGAAGGCGAAATCGCGCCCGACCTCGACCTGCCCCTGGATATCGTGCTGCCACAGCGCCGCATGGCGGAAGTAGCGCGGATCGACATAGGTCGGATTGCCGTCGGTCTCGAAGCGGGTGAAGCGGCGGACGGCGTCCTGCCAGCGCAGATTGTAGCTCAGGGTGAACGCGCCGTTGATCCAGGTCGGCGACAGCGTCGCATTCCACTGCGGGCGGAAGGGCTGGTCGACATTGTCCTCCGCCTGCGCGCCCGGCGTGGCGATCTGTTCGAGCTTATGAAGATAGCCGCCGACCAGGCGCAGGTCGAAGGTGCCGGCGCTCGCCGTGGTGACGCGATAGGCAATGTTGAGCTCGGCGCCCGAGGTGCGGAACGCCGAGACGTTCTGCGGGCTGATCGTATAGCCGTTGATGAAGCCCGTGCCGGTCTGCCGGCTGATCTGGCCACAGAAGGCGTTGTCGAGCGACGGCTGGTCGACGCAGAGCGCGGCGATGCTGTTGGCGGCGCCGCCGTCCGGGTTGTTGATCGCATCGCGCAGGCGGATGTCGTACCAGTCGACGCCGATCGACAGATTGGGGATGAAATCGGGGCGGAGCACGATGCCCGCGGTCCATGTCCGCGCGATCTCCGCCTTCAGATTGGCGTTGCCCGAGACCGTGCCGGGGATGAAGATCGTCGCATTGGGATTGTTCTGCGCGGTGAAGGTCGCCGGATTGCCGCCCAGACCGTTGATCAGCGCGGCGCAATTGGCGGCACGGCTGCTGCTGCCGGCATTGCGGTTGCCGATATAGCAGGGATCGGAGAAGAAGGCGCTCGACCCGGTTGCCGGGCGGAACAGCTCGCCGATATTGGGCGCGCGGACCGATTGGCCGTAGGAGCCGCGGAAGCTGATCGCGCGGATCGGCGCCCAGATGCCGTTGAACTGATAGGCGCGCGTCGAGCCGACCGTCGAATAGTCCGAATAGCGCCCTGCCGCCCCGACCGACAGCAGGTGAAAGAACGGCTTGTCCTTGATCAGCGGCGCGTTGAGCTCGCCGAACGCCTCCCACACGTCGAATTTGCCCGACGACAGCGTCGGGATGATATATTCGTCGTATTGATAATAGAGATTGTCGACCAGCGATTGCGACGGCGTGAAGCGGCTCGTCTCGCGCCGGTATTCGCCCCCGACGGCGAAGGCGACCGGCCCGCCGGGCAGTTCGAACAACTGGCCGAAGTCGCCGGTGACCGAGGCGTTGGCGACCTGCTGGGTGATCCGCGCGTCGCTGACCGGATTGTCGAGATAATAGGCGTAGGACGCCGGATCGACGGTGTTGCCGCCGAAGGTGTTGACCGGCACGCAGCCCGCCGCCTGCGCCGCGGCCGAGCGGCAGACGATCGTGTTGTTCGGCCCGCGCACCGCGTCGAGCGCTTCAAGGAAGCGGCTGTTGAGCCGGTCGTTGAGCTTGGTCGCGCGGACGTCGGTCTGACCATAAGTGTACGACACGTCGTAGCTGCTATGATCGTTGATCCGGCCGGTGACCGCGACGACACCGCGATAGGTCCGGCGCCGGTCGGTCTCGCCGCGGCGCGGGATGTCGAAATTGTTGCGGTTGACGTCGACCGAGGTCAGCCCCGCCGCCTGTGCCGCGGCAAGGATGCTCGCCGGGATATAGGGGTTGTCGAGCGCGATCGTCGCCGGATAATTGCCGCCATAGCCGCTGAAGCTGGTGATCGTCGACTGGACGAACTTGCCCTCCAGGCTGATCTTGAACGCGTCGGAGGCATCGTAATGCGCCAGCGCGTTCACCGCATGGCGGCGGGTGCGGGGATAGATGTCGCCGATATAGCCGGCGACCGGAGTGTCGTCGCCGCCGATGCTATAACCGTCGTTTTGCAAATACCGGCCCGGCGTGTAGACCGCGCCGTCGCCCCGGAACGTCTGGTCGCCGATGTAGACGATACCCTGGTTCGAGCTGTACGGATAGCGAAGGTCGCCGAGCGGCGCCTTCTGGTAGCTGCCCGCGACCCCCGGTGTATAATTGTCGACATTGACGAAATAGCGGCGCTGACCGGCGGCGAGATAGCTGCGGCTGTCGTTGGCGAGCGGCTGGTCGGCGTTATATTCGTAGGCGAGGGTGACGTTGGCGCGACCGTCGGCGAAGTTGCGCCCGGCGACGATCGAGGCGAAGCGGTTGGCGGCGTCGCCGCGCTGCGAGATGCCGAATTGCGAACGCGCGGCGATGCCGTCGAAATCGCGCTTCATCACGAAATTGACGACGCCCGACACGCCATCGGCGCCATAGACGGCGGAGGCGGCGCCGGTGAGCACGTCAACGCGGTCGATCAGGTCGGTCGGGATCGCGTTGATGTCGACCGCGGCGGTGTCCGGCTGACCGGCGACATGCCGGCGGCCGTTGACCAGCACCAGCGTCCGGTTGGGGCCGAGCCCGCGCAGGTCGAGCAGGTTGAGGCCGACCTGTCCGAAGCTGCCGTCCGCCTGATTGCTGCCGGCGGTACGCGTGTTGTCGAGCGAGTTGGTGAGCGCCGGAACCCGCTGGAGGAAGGTGGTGACGTTGGTATTGCCCGATTGCTGCAGATCGGCGGCGCCGAACGAGACGATCGGATTGGGCGCGGCATAATCGGGCCGCTGGATGCGTGACCCGGTGACGACGATATCCGCCGCCGGGGCGTCTGCCTCCGCCGGGGTCGTCTGTGCGGGTTCGGCAGCGGGAGCGGCCTGCTGCGCCTGGGCGAGCGGGGCGACGAGCATGGCCGCGCCGGACAGCAGCCAGCGGCTGCGATGGAAACGCGACATACTCTTCTCCCTGTGTGCCGGCTCGGGCCCCCGCCGGCGTCTCGTCACCTATGTTGTACGGCCATGTTACAGGCCGACACAATCGGACATGCCGCCGCTAGTAGAAAAAACAGTCATGATCCTAGCGCTTTACCCGCTTGTACGGGTGGTGCGGCGGCGATGGATGCGCCATCGTCGCGGGGATGGCAGCGGGGATCAGCGAGGGCGGGTGGACGCGCAGGGCGATGCTCTCGGCGGTTCCGGTGATCGGCCTCGCCGGCTGTCAGGCCCGCGCCGACCACCGGCCGCTGTCCTTATGGGCGATGAGTTACGAAGGCGATTATTCGCCGCTGCTGATCCCCGCCTTCACCGCCGCGACCGGGCTCGATGTCGAGGTCCAGTCGCTGCCGACCACGGCGAGCCATGAAAAGCTGCTCACCGCCTTCGCAGGCGGCGCGCTCCCCGACGTGCTGATGCTGTTCAACAGCTGGGTGCATGAATTCGCGACGATCGGTGCGATCGCGCCGGTGACGCGGCCGGCGCTGCTCGCGCAGATGGTGCCGGGTATCCTCGCGTCGACACGCGTCGCCGGACGGGACTTCGCGGTGCCCTGGTCGGTCGCGCCGCAGGTGCAATTCTACCGCCGCGACATCCTTGCCGCGGCGGGATGGGACGCGGCGCCGAGCGACTGGGCGGGCTGGCGGGCGATGGCCAAAGCGGTCAAGCGCCGGCGGCCCGACGACTACGTCTTCCTGATGCTGCTCAACTGGCCGACCGCGCTGATCACCATGCTGGTGCAGGCGGGCGCGACGATGCTGCGCGACCGCGATACGCGCGGCGCCTTCCAGACGCCGGAGGCGCGCGCAGCCTTCGCTTATTATGTCTCGCTCTACACCGACGGCTATGCGCCGATGGCCTTGTCCACCGAGATACAGGACCCGGTCGCCGCCTTTGCCGCCGGCTATTGCGCTGTCTGGCCGAGCGGGCCGACGACGCTGGTCGATTTCACCCGCCGTGCCGATATCCTGCCGCGCGAGCGCTGGTCGACCGCGCGCCTGCCGGCCCCCGACGGCCCCGGCGCGGTGTCGGGCCTCGCCTCCAGCCTGTGCGTCTCGACGCAGACGCGCCGGCCGGATGCGGCCTGGGCGCTGGTCCGCCACCTCACCTCGATCCCGAGCGAGCTGCGGTATCAGCGGCTGATCGGCAACCTGCCGGCGCGGATCGACGCCTACCAGTCGCCACAACTCGCGACGGCGGTGCTGCGACCCTTTGCCGAACAGATGCACCAGCCCGCCGCGCTGCCGCCGGTGATCGAATGGGAGCGTATCCAGATCGAGATCCAATATGCCGCCGAACGCATCGTCCGCGGGGTGCAGACGATGGACGCCGCGCTCGCCGCACTCGACGACCGGGTCGACCGGCTGCTCGCCAAGCGCCGCGCGCTGCTCGACGCCGGTGCGATCGCATGACGCGGCAGGAGCGCGCCGCCTGGCTGTTCACCGCGCCGGTGCTGGCGATCATCGCGCTCGTCTTCGTGCTGCCGACCAGTCTGGCGCTGGCCCTGTCGGTGACCGATTATTCGATCTACGCGCTCGCCGACTGGTCGAACCTGCGCTTCGTCGGGCTGGGCAATTTCACCGAATTGCTCTCGACGCCTTTGTTCTGGCGCGCGCTGGGCAATACAATGCTGTTCGCCGGGATCGGCGTGCCGATGGCGATCGGCACCTCGTTGTTCACCGCCCTGCTGCTCGACGACGTCACGGTGCGGTGGAAACCATTGTGGCGCGTGCTGCTGTTCGCACCCTATGTCACCAGCGTCGTCGCCACCGCGGTGGTCTGGCGCATCCTGTTCAACGAGCGCTTCGGGCTGATCAACCGCGCGCTCGGCGCGATCGGCATCGCGCCCGTCGACTGGCTCGGCGGTCCGCATCTGTCGATCCCGGCGATCCTGATCTTCGTGACGTGGAAGATCTTCGGCTACAATATGATCGTCTTCACCGCGGCGCTGTCGGCGGTGCCGGGCGAGCTGATCGAGGCGGCGCGGCTCGACGGGGCAGGGCGGTGGGGGCGGTTCCGCCACGTCACGCTGCCGGCGATCGGGCCGACATTGCTGCTCGCCACGGTGATGAGCGTCGCCGGTTTCCTGCAGATCTTCGCCGAACCCTATGTGATGACGCAGGGCGGCCCGGCGCAGAGCACGACGACGGTGCTGTATTTCATGTTCGACGAGGGCTTCAAATGGTGGAACCTCGGCCAGGCGAGCGCGGTCGCCTTCATCCTGTTCCTGATGATCCTTGCGGTGACATTGGTGCAGACGCGGATCGGCAGGCGCTACGAATGGCTGTGAGACGCCTGCGCCCGCTTCTTTCGACCGCGCTCGTCGCGGCGATCACCGCGCTGACGATCGCGCCCCTGCTCTACATGGTCGTCGTCTCGTTCATGCCGCGCGGCGAGTCGACGACGCTGCCGACGCCGCTGTGGCCGTCGCGCTGGTCGGGCGAGAATTATTACGAGCTGCTGGTGCGGCGATCGATCGACGGCGCGTGGTTCGACTATCGCATCGTGCCCGCGCTGGTGAACAGCCTCGCCATCGCCGCGATCGCCACCGCGCTGGGGCTGCTGCTCACCGTCCCGGCGGGCTATGCCTTCGCCAAGCTGCGCTTCCGCGGGCGGGCGCGGCTGCTCCAGATCCTGATCGCCTCGCTGATCGTGCCAGGGCAGGTGGCGATGCTGCCGCTGTTCCTGATCTTCAAGGAGCTGGGGCTGGTCAACAGCTATGCCGGCGTCATCCTGCCGAGCCTCGCCGGGATCTTCGCGATCCTGTTCGTCCGCCAGGCGACGCTCGCCATTCCCGACGAGATGATCGACGCGGCGCGGATCGACGGCGCGGGCGAGGTGCGGATCTTCGTCAGCATCGTGCTGCCGCTGCTCACCCCGATCGTGGTGACGCTGGCGCTGTTCCTGTTCCTCGGCAGCTGGAACGACTTCCTCTGGCCGCTGATCGTGCTGGCCGACCAGCATCTCTATACGCTGCCGGTGGCGATCGCCGCGATCGGACGCGAACATGCCGCGGACGGCGAGCTGATGATGGCGGCGGCGGTGGTGACGACGATGCCGGTGCTGCTGCTCTTTCTTGCGCTGCAGCGTTATTACCTGACCGGGCTGCTCGGCGGCAGCATCAAGGGATAGGCGCGGCCGTCGCCGTCGAACAGATGCGTGTCGACCGGCGCGACGGTGAAGCGCAGCGTCTCGCCGAGGGCGACGGCGCGGTCGCCGGGCAGTTGCGCGACGATCGTGCCGACCGCGCCCTGCGCGCCGAGATGCGCGAAGGATAACGGCCCGAGCCGCTCGAACAGCTCGACCGCCCCGGCGAACGGGCCGTCCGCCGCGGCGACGAGATGCTCCGGGCGGACACCGAGCGTCGCCGTCGCGCCGGTCGCGGCGGCGGGAACTTGCGCATCGGTCTGCACCACGCCGCCATCGGGCAGGCGGACGCGCGCGCCCGCGTCGCTGGCCTCGACGATCGTCACCGGCAGCAGGTTCATGCCCGGCGAGCCGATCGCCGCGGCGACCGCGAGGCTGGCGGGCCGGCGGTAGACGTCGATCGGCGCGCCGACCTGCTCGACCCGGCCTGCGCTCATCACGACGATGCGGTTGGCGAGCGTCATCGCCTCGAGCTGGTCGTGGGTGACGTAGATCATCGTCGCGCCGAGCTGCTGGTGGAGCCGGGCGAATTCGTGCCGCATCCGCGCGCGCAGCGCGGTGTCGAGGTTGGAGAGCGGCTCGTCGAGCAGCAGCACGCGCGGCCTGCGGACGATCGCGCGCGCGATCGAGACGCGCTGCCGCTGGCCGCCGGACAGCGCGCGCGGCTTGCGATCGAGCAGCGCGACGAGGTCGAGCATCTCGGCGACCGCGGCGACGCGCGTCGCGATCTCCGCCTTGGCGACGCCCGCGACCTTGAGCGGGAAGCCGATATTCTGCGCGACGGTCATCTGCGGGTAGAGCGCATAGGATTGGAACACCATCGCGACGCCGCGGTCGGACGGCGCGGCATCGGTGACGTCGCGGCCGCCGATCGCGATCCGCCCGGCGCTCGGCTGTTCGAGACCTGCAATCATCCGCAGCAGCGTCGACTTGCCGCAGCCCGATGGTCCGACGAGGACGAGAAACTCGCCCTGTTCGACGTGCAGGTCGGTGGGGTGAAGCGCGACCGACTGGTCGAACCTTTTGGTCAGTCCGGCGATGTCGACCGTGCCCATGTCCTCTCCCTCACGCGCTCGCGTGGCGGGGGACTAAACCTATGTCAAACCTTAGTTATGCCGCGACCGGTCAGGCCGGGTCCTCGAGCGAGAACTGATCCTCGTCATCGTCGAAGGCGAACAATTCGGCATAGCGGCCCCATTCGATCACCGCGCGCAAGGTGGTCGCGGCGAAGTCCGGCGACATATGATCCTCCAGTTCGTCGCGGAAGCGCCGCGCCGGGGCCTGATGCGAGCGGCGCTCGTCGAGCACCTTGCGGATATGGCTGGCGAGGCGGACGTGCTGCTCCAGCGTGCGGCGGAAATTGGCCTTGCGCTGATCGACGCCCTGCTGCGCGAAGGCCGCACCGCGCTCGGTCAGCACGGCATCGCCGTCATCGACGTCGAGGAAGTGGAGCATCTGCAACGTTTCGATGATCGGGAACAGCTCGTCGATCTCAAGCTGCAACGTGTCGGCGAGCGTCGACAGCGGCGCGCGGCCCGAGAAGGGCGGCGCCTCGACCTCTTCGATCAACCCGGCGAGGCTGTTGACCGACACCTCGGGCAGCGGCCGGTCGAGGCCATGATCGACCGGCAGCGCCGGCGCCGCAGCGCGCTGCGTCATCCGCGCATAGATCTGCTCGACGAGATCGCGGAAGCGCGGATCGAGCCGGTCGCGCGGCTGCGGCAGGTCGACCCGGAACTCCGCCGCGATCCGGCCGGGGTTGGAGGAGAGGACGAGGATACGGTCGCACATCAGCACCGCTTCCTCGATATTGTGCGTGACGATCAGGATCGAGGCGATGCCGAGCTGTCCTTCGCCCCACAATTCGATCAGGTCGCTGCGCAGCGTTTCGGCGGTGAGCACGTCGAGCGCGGAAAAGGGTTCGTCCATCAGCAACAGCGACGGCTCGACCACCAGCGCGCGGGCGAGGCCGACGCGCTGGCGCATGCCGCCCGACAGCTCCTTGGGAAATGCATTCTCGAAGCCGTCGAGGCCGATCAGGTCGATCGCGGCGATCGCGCGGCGGCGGCGTTCGTCGGCGGGGACGTGCTGCGCCTCCAGCCCGAGCTCGACGTTCTGCAGCACGGTCAGCCAGGGCATCAGCGCGAAGGACTGGAAGACCATCGCGACCGAGCGCGGCTTGCCCGCGGCGTCGGGAACGAAGCGGAGCTCGCCGCGGCTGGGCTCGACCAGCCCGGCGATCGAGCGGAGCAGCGTCGACTTGCCCGAACCCGAGCGGCCGAGCAGGCCGACCACCTCGCCCTCGCGCACCTCGAGCGCGACATCGTCGAGGATCGGCGCGCCACCCTCGGCGCCGCCATAGCTGTGACCGAGTCCGGAGATGGTGACGACGGGATTCATGCGCAGGGGCTCCTTCACGACAGGCGCAGCCGGCGTTCGGCGATACGGTAGAGCGGTCGGAACAGCAGGCGGTTGATTGCGATGACGAACACCGACATCACCATGATGCCGAGGAGGACGCGCGCACCGTCCCCCGCCGCGGTCGCATCGGCGATATAGCTGCCGAGGCCGCGCGCGCGCAGGTGGGTGTCGCCCCACGATACCGCCTCGGCGACGATGCTGGCGTTCCACGATCCGCCCGACGCGGTGAGCGCGCCGGTGATGTAATAGGGGAAGATGCCCGGCAGGATCAGCCGCCGCCACCAGAGCAGCCCGCGCACCCCGAACATCCGGTGCGCCTCGAGCAGGTCGTTGGGGATCGCGCTCGCGCCGGCGATGACGTTGAACAGGATGTACCATTGCGTGCCGAGCACCATCAGCGGCGACAGCCAGACGTCGGGATCGGCATGCCAGCGGACGATCGCCACCACCGCGATCGGGAAGAGCACGTTGGCGGGGAAGGCGGCGAGGAATTGCGCGATCGGCTGGACGCGCGCGGTCCAGCGCGGGCGCAGGCCGATCCAGACGCCGACCGGCACCCAGATCAGGCTGGCGATGGCGATCAGCACGACGACGCGCAGCAGCGTCAGCAGACCCGATCCGAAGGCGGTCCAGGCATCGGCGGGCGTCAGCGTCGTGCCGAGGAAGCGCACCGCATAGACGGCGGCGGCGGATGCCGCGATCAGCACCAGCCCCGTCCATAGCCGCAGCCCGAGCGGACGCGCCGCGGCGCTGGTGGTGAAGCGACGATGCTGGACCATCAGCCGCGGCGCCGGCTCGGCGAGCGCGACGAGCGCGGCGACGCCGCGGAACGGCGCGGTCAGCGCGGGGAGCAGCCGCGCGCGGCGGAACAGGTCGAACACCCAGGAGCGCGGCGGATCGCCGCTTGCGGTCTGTTCGACGCGGAAGCGGTCCGCCCAGGCGATCACCGGGCGGAAAACGAGCTGATCGTAGAGCAGGATGACGATCGCCATCGCCGCCACCGCCAGCGCCACCGCGCCGAGATCGCGCCGGTCGATCGCCACCGCGAGCCACGATCCGATGCCGGGCAGCATCACCTGCGTATGGCCGACGCTGATCGCCTCCGACGCGACGACGAAGAACCAGCCGCCCGACATCGACATCATCGCATTCCAGACGAGGCCGGGCGCGGCGAAGGGCCATTCGATGCGCAGCAGCTTGCGCAGCGGCGACAGGCCGAAGCCGCGCGCCACTTCCTCCAGGTCGCCCGGCACCTGGCGCAGCGACTGGTAGAGGCTGAACGCCATGTTCCACGCCTGGCTGGTGAAGATCGCGAAGATCGCCGCGCACTCGACGCCGACGCGGCTGCCGGGGAAGAGCCCCATGAAGGCGGTGACGGTGAAGGTCATGAAGCCGAGCACCGGCACCGATTGCAGGATGTCGAGCGCGGGGATGATGACCAGCTCGGCACGGCGGCTCTTGGCGGCGGCGGTGGCGGCGACGAGCGTGAAGACGAACGAGGCGGCGAGCGCGGCGAACAGCCGCAGCGTGGTCAGCAGCGCGTAGCGCGGCAGCGCGGCGGCATCGAGCGTGATCGGTTCGACGCGCAGCCGGCTGAGCGGCTCGACCGCATCGCGCACGCCCGATACCGTTCCGACCGCCACCGCCGCGAGGATCGCGAAGACCGCAAGATCGGACCAGCCGAGCGTCGCCCCCAGCCGTCGTGGGCTGAAGCCGAGGAAACCGATGCGATGGAGCGCGCGTGCCTCAGACCCGGCCACGGCCGCACCCGATCGGCAGCGCCCCGGCGGGGGCGTCGGTTGACGAAACGCGCGCAGGCGCGCGAGCGAAAGCGAGTGTCATGCGACCTCCAAGGCGGTTCGGGCCCGGTGGATCGCTGGCGGTCAGCGTGTCGCTGGCGCGTGCGCCCCGTCAGGCCCGGGGAAGACGATCGGATGCAGAGACGCTGCAGCGTCTACTGTCTCCGTCGCCGGTGGTGGGGCTGGATCGGGGCATTGTCGTCCTGTGTCCGCCGGGCGATCCGCTCGCCCGGCTGTCGCGCCCATACACCCGGGCCGAAATGGATCAAGCTGGAATATGGACGTCGGCGACCGGCATCGGCACGGCGACGCCGAGGTCGGCCAGCGCGAGATCGAGATAGCGCCGCGCCGCCTCGCGCCACCGGAATCGCGCGGCGCGGGCGCGGCCTGCGGCCGACAGCGCGGCGCGTGCCTCCGGATCGGCGAGCAGGCGGCGGATCGCGGCGCGCCACGCCGCCGCATCGAGCGCGGGGACGAGCATCGCGCCGTCCGCGCACACCTCCGGCATCGCGCCGGCGTGCGAGGCGATCGTCGGGCAGCCGAGTGCCATCGCCTCGAGCGGCGGCAGGCCGAAACCTTCGGTGGTCGAGGGGAACAGGAACAGCGCGGCGTGGCGCATCAGGGCGGCGAGGTCGGCATCGTCGACGCGGCCGGTGAAGCGGACGCCGTCCGGGACGCGCAGCCCGCGCTCGCTCAGCGTTCCGCGATCGGGACCGCCGAACAGCACCAGCCGGCCGGCGAGATCCGCGTCGGGCGCGACCGCGTCGAAGATCGTCTGTACGTTCTTATGCGCATGGAAGCTCGAATTGGTCAGCACATAGCCGCCGGGCGTCAGGCCGAAGCGTGCGAGCACCGCATCCGACACCGGCTGGGTCAGGACGTGATCGATGCCGTTCGGTACCACCTCGATATCCGCGCGGTCGCAGACAGCATAGCGGACGAGCTGCTCGCGCGAGAAGTGCGAGACGGTGACGAGCCGCTGATAGTGCCGCGCGACATAGGGGGTGATCATCCCGTACAGCACCTTGCTGCGCAGCCCGTGCGAGGCGGGGCTCGACCGGAATTGCGCATCGTGGACGACGACGCAGCCGCTGCGGCGCACGACCGGCGCGGTATTGGTGAAGTTGATGCAATAGCGGCCGCGCAGCGCGCGCGGCAGGTCGAGCTGTTCCCACAGCAGGCCGGTATGACGGCCGACCTCTTCGACCGCGATCCTTTGAAGCGTGATCCGTTCTGCCCCGCCGGGCGGCGCGAGCAAGGTGACGGTGACGCCGCGATAGTCCGGCGTGGCGAGCAGCGTATCGATCGCGCCCGTCACCTCGCGCGCGACGCGCGGCATGCCCTCCAGCGTCGCGAGTAGGAATTTGCCGTTGATGACGATCTCGGCGGCGGTACGCCGGATGGGATCGTAGAACATGCCGCAGGCCCTCGCCAATGATCGTAGCGGCGTTCCTGTAGCGGCGGCGTTGTTAAGATTACGCTTCGGTCCCCATCACGTAGCGACGAGGGCGCTGGCGTCGAGCCGATCGATCGTGGTGCGACCGGTCAGCGCCATCGCGACGCGCATCTCGGCCTCGACCAGTTGCAGCATCTGCGTGACCGCCGCTTCGCCCCCGGCGGCGAGCGCATAGACCCAGGCGCGGCCGAGCAGCACGCCATGCGCGCCCAGCGCCAGCATCCGCACCACGTCGAGCCCCGATCGCACGCCGCCGTCGGCGAGCACGGTCAGGCGGTCGCGCACCCGCGCCGCGATTGCCGGCAGCGCCGCCGCGGTCGAGGGCACGCCGTCGAGCTGGCGGCCGCCATGGTTGGAGACGACGATGCCGTCCGCGCCGAGGCTGGCCGCCGCTTCGGCATCCTCGACGTCGAGGATGCCCTTGATGATCAGCGGCCCGGTCCAGCTCTCGCGGATGAATTCGAGATCGCGCCAGCTTACCGTCGGATCGAAATTGTTGCGCATCCAGGCGAAGAAATCCTCCAGCCCGGTGTTCTTGCCGAGCACCGGCGCGACGTTGCCGAGCTGATGCGGTCGGCCGCGCACGCCGACGTCATAGGCCCAGCCGGGCCGGCGCATCGCCTGCCACGTCCGCCGCGCCGCGCCGCGCAGCCCCGCCGCCCCCGCGAGACCGGACCGGTAATCGCGATAGCGCGATCCGGGCACCGGCATATCGACGGTGAAGACGAGCGCGCTGCACCCCGCGTCGCGCGCCTGCGCCATCAGCTCGCGCATGAAGCCGCGGTCGCGGATCATGTAGAGCTGGAACCAGAAGGGCGCGTCGGCGGCGGCGGCGACCTCCGGGATCGGGCAGGCGGAGACGGTCGACAGGCAGAAGGGGATGCCGGCCTTGTGCGCCGCGCGCGCCGCCTGCACCTCGCCCCGCCGCGCGTTGAGCCCGGCAAGGCCGATCGGGGCGAGGGCGAGCGGCAGCCGCTGAGTCGTGCCGAACAGGCGGGTCGAGAGATCGAGTGAGGAGACGTCGGTCAGCACCCGCTGGCGCAGCGCAATCGCTTCAAGATCTTCGATATTCCGGCGGAGCGTCACCTCCGCATAGGAACCGCCGTCGATATATTCGAACAGGAAATGGGGCAGGCGGCGGCGGGCAATCTCGCGAAAATCGAGCGTAGAGGCGGCTTTCATGCCGCGCGTTATGCCAGAGCACCGCCGCCGCGGCGAGCATCAACCGTCGTTCGCCTCGCGGATCCGCTCGCTGAGCACGGTCGCGAAGCCGAGCCAGGCGACGAGCGGCACCGCCGTCGCGGCGGCGGGGCGATCGATCTTCGCCGCGGTGGCGGCGAACCCTGCGCTGGTTACCAGCATCGCGCCGGCGGCGGCGGTGCTGCCGGCGAGCGCGTGGCGGCGGAAGAAGATCTCCGTCCATCCGCCGATCATCGCGCTGGTGCCGAGCCACAGCGCCACCGCCGCGGTGCGTGTGGGGCCCGCGGGCTGACGCAGGACCCGATAGCCGCCGATCGCCATGCCGGTCTCGAGCACCGGCCAGACCGCGCCGAACACCGCATCGGGCGGTGTGAAGCCGGGTTTGTCGAGGCGGCGATACCAGCGCCGGATCGCGGGATGGTCGCCGGCGGGCGAATTGCGGCGGCCGAGCCATGCGCTGGCGCCGAGCACGCCGGCGACGATCCCCAGAGCGGCGAGGCGCGGCAAGGCGGGCGGGCGGGGGGCGTCGGTCATGGCGGGTCCTCGTGGCGCGGCGCGGTAGGCGTCGTCATCGACATAGCGACGGGGCGGCGGCGAGGTTCCGGTATGAGGATGCTTGCCCGGCGCGCACCGGTCGCTACCAGCGCGGCGATGGACCTCGACGATCAGATCCGCCATTATTTCGGCAGCGACACGCTCAATGCCGTGCCGCCGCCGGCGCTCGCCGCCGGAATCGAGCGGATGACGGTCGACCTCTGGCTGGAGCGCGACCGCGCCCGCCGGTTCGCATTGTGGACACTGCTTTACATGTTCGACGCGGCGCCGCCGCTCGATGAGGTCTTCGCCGAGGCGGCGGATCGCGACGCGGCGCGAAACTGGATGGACCTGTCGGCGCGGCTGCTCCCGGAGGACTGAGCCTCAGCTGCGGGTGAGGGCGACGCCGAGCGCCACCATCCCCGCCATCGCGACGGCGAGGCAGACGATCGCCAGCAGGATGATGCGGCGCACGGCGGCGGCGTTGCGGTCGTCGGGCATCAGGGCGTCTCCTTGGCGGGGCTCAGCAGCTCGGCGAGCGTGACGGGGGCGAAGCCGCGCGGATCGACGCCGACATCGAACTGGCGCGGCATGGGCTTGAGGCGGCCATGGCTGTGGCCGTGCAGGTTGAGCGCACCACGATGCTGGCCGTTCCAGCTGCGGAAGGGATAATGGCAGAGGACGAGTGACTGGCCGTCGAGCGTCAGTTCGGCATAGTCGCCGACGCTCGCCCAGCCGGCGGCGGCGCGCGTCGCGTCGGGATCGTTGTTGCCGGCGAGCAGATGCTTGGTGCCGTTGAGTTGGGCGAGTAATGCGGCGACATCACCGGCGCGGCGCGCGACGTCGCCGAGATGCCAGACGGTGTCGTCGGGGGCGACGCGGGCGTTCCAGCGTGCGATCAGGCCTGCGTCCATCGCCGCGGTATCGGCGAAGGGGCGGCGCTGGATGTTGATCGTACGGTGATCGCCGAAATGGGTGTCGGCGGTGAAGAAGACGGCCATCAGCCGCCAACGCGCGCATCGTAACGGCGTTGCGCCGCCTGCACCTCGGGCATGCGCGTTTCCGCCCAATCGATCATCAGCCGCAGCGCCGTGCGCAGGTCGCTGCCGAGCGGGGTGGCGCGATAGCGGACGGTGACCGGCACCGTCGCCTCGGCATGACGCGTCACCAGCCCGTCGCGCTCGAGTGCCCGCAGCGTCTGGCTCAGCATCTTCTGCGAGATGCCGCCGATCCGCTGCCTGAGCTGGCCGAAGCGCAGCTCGCCATCGCCGAGCAGCAGCAGGATGAGCACGCTCCATTTGTCGCCGATCCGGTCGAGCAGCCGGCGCGTCGGACAATCGGCGGCATAGGCATCGCCGCGCAGGACAGCCGAGGTTACCTGCGGGATACCAACTATGGTCGAAGTGCCGTCTTGCGTCATCGGTCACCCATAGCGACGTTGGTCACCAACGGAAACCATGAGGTGAGTCGACATGACGGTGACGGTGCTGGGGGCGAGCGGGCGCGCAGGCGCGGCGATCACGCGGGAGCTTGCGCGCGGGGGCATCGCGTGCGCGGTGTCGCGCGCAGGCCGGAGGCGATCCCGGTCGCCGACGGGGTGGCGCCGGTGGCGGGCGATGCGCAGGATGCCGGGGCGCTCGCCGAGCTGGTGCGCGGCAGCGATGCGGTGATCAGCGCCCTGCATTTCGACGTGACCGCGGACACCTTGCTCGCCGCCTTGCGCAAGGCGGGGGTGCAGCGCCTGCTCGTCACCGGCGGGGCGGCGAGCCTGGAGGTCGCGCCGGGCCAGCGGCTGTTCGACACGCCCGACTTTCCGCCCGAATGGAAGCCGATCGCCGCCGGCGGCATCGCCTTCCTCGAATCATTGCGGCAGGAGCGCGCGATCGACTGGACCTTCCTGTCGCCACCCGCATGGATCGAAGAGGGGCCGCGCACCGGCTCCTATCGCACCGGCGGCGATCGCCTGCTTACCGATGCGCAGGGGCAAAGCCGGATCAGCTTCGCCGATTATGCCATCGCGATGGTCGATGAATATGAACGGCCGCAGCACAGCCGCAGCCGCTTCACCGTCGCTTATTGAGCGGCGCGCAGCGGCGCGAGGCGGCCGCGCAGCATCGTCGCGAAGCGGGCGAGGTCGCACCCGTCGGGCGCGCAGCCGGGGATGGCGAGCGGCGTCACATCGACCGCCGGCGACAGCGCGCGCAATGTGTCGGGGGATTGCGTGCGATAGCTCGCCCGGACGAACCGGCGGCCGCTTGCCGGATCGAGCACGCGTTCGAGCCAGATCGCGCCACCGGGGGCGACATCGCCTTCGGCATAGCCCGGCGCGCGCAGCGGCACATGGAGCACGGCTGCGAGAGCGGTGACGTTGGTATCGTGGCCGACGAGCACCGTCACCGCCGGCACCTCGGCGTCGGTCAGCGCGGCGAGCAGGGCGCGACCGAGCGCCGCGCTCTGGTGCGCCGCCATATAGGGGGGGCGGGTGAAGACGTCGAACAAGGCGGCGTGCAGCGCGCCGACGCGTTGCAGCGCGGCGGCATCGACCGGTGGCCAGCCGGGCAGCGCCAGCCCCTCGGCATATTGCAGCAGCAACACCTGCGCGGTACCCGAGGTGGTGCGGATCGGCCCGGTCAGGTCGATGCCGCGTCCGTCCGCCGAAGGCGTGACGCGGGACGGCAGCATCGGGCTGCATCCCTGCGGGTCACCGCAGCCGAGCAGCCGGTCGAGCGCGGCGATGTCCGCGGCATGGCGGCGGGCAAGCGCATCGACGCCGCCGGTGTAACGCCGGATATCGGCGACGGCCGCGGCGGCGTCGAAGCGGGTGACGCCGGCGCGCAGCGGCTCGAACAGCGGATCGGCCCGATCGGCCGACAGGTGCTCGACCGGAAGCGGACAGCCGGGCGCGAGGCCGCGCGCGAACGCCTTGCCGCTTGCGATCGTCCGCTCGGCGGTGTTGCTGTGGATGCGGATCGCCCCCGCCGCCGGACAGCCGTCACTCGGCAACAGGCCGTCGGCGAGCAGCACCGCACGATCCGCCGCGGCGAGCAGCGTCAGCGCCTGCGCACCGTGCGGGGTGAGATGCTCCGCCGGCACCGGCCAGTGCGGCCAGGGCGCGGCGGTGCGCGTCCCGGCGGGCGCCTCGCCGTCGATCGGCGCGCGCACGCCGTGGCGGATCAGCATCACCACCCGCTCGACCCGCAATGCCGGCTGTGCGGCGAGCGGGGCGGGGATCAGCAGCAGGGCGGCGGCGAGCAGGCGGGGCAGGGTCATGGCGCGCGCCTATCGCGGCTGTAAGTCAGCCCGGTGACAGATCAGAACAGCCCGTCCTCGTCATAAGCGGGGTGGCCGATCAGCGCCATGCCCGGCAGCAGGAAGTCGACGTGAATGTCGCGCTCGCTCGCCATCGTATAGAGATCGGCGATCGCCGGCAGCAGCGTCCGCAACGCGCCTTCGTCCGCCGGGGCGGGGACGGGCGCCGCCTCCGCCCATTCGCTGAGCAGCGCCTGCACCTGTGTGATCGGTCCGCCGAGTGCGAATTCGCGGCCCAGCTCCGCCGCGCTCGTCTCGAGCAGCGCGACCAGCCGGCGCGCATCCTCGCTGCCGTCGCGGACCAGCCGCTCGGTCCGCGTCACCGCGGTGCGGATCGTGGTCAGCGCGCGGCCGAGCCGCGCGCCGCCGTCGATGCCGGCACCGTCGTCGCCGAGCAGGCGTTGCGCGCTACCCAGTTCGCCGATCGTCCGGCCGACTTCGGTGGCGGTCGTGCCGAGTCCCGACGCCGACAGGTCGACCTCCTGCGCCACCACCGCGACGGCGCGACCGAAGTCGCTATGCTGCCGGCACAGCAGCCGGGTGTTGGTGGCGATCTCCTGCACGTCGGTGCGGATCGCGCCGAGCCCGTCGAGACGCGCGGTGAGATCGCTGACGGTCGCCGCGATCAGCCGGCCCATCTCCTCCGCCTGTCGCTGCGCCGCCCTGAGCGGGACGATGATCCGGTCGGCATCGCTGACGCTGCGGTCGAGCCGGATGAGCGTTCCGCGATCCACTCCACCCGCCTTATCGGCGAGGAGCGCGCCGAGCGCGGCGACGTCGGGGAGCAGACCCTGGAGATTGGCGATCAGCGCGCCGGTCTCGCGCTCGAAGTCGTGGACGATCTGGGCGAGCTGCGCGGCGAGCAGCCGCTCGACATGCGCGCGCGCCGCGGGCGGATAGGTGCGGGCATCGAGCAGCTCGAGCGCGGCGACGACATGGTCGAGCCGCTGGCGGGTGCGATCGCCGATCTGCATCGCGTGCAGCAGCCGCGCGACCTTCGCCTGGATCGCCCGTGCGATCGCGCCGACGCGCACGGCGATCTGCGCGTTGCCCGAACGATGCTCGCCAAGCGCGCGGGCGTCGGCGAGCAGCCGCTGCGGCAGCGCCGGCACCGCATGGGCGCAATCGCCGGCGAGCCGCCGGTCGGCCTGCTGCACGCCGACGACCGCCGCATCGAGCGCGTTGAGCGCGCGGATCACCTCGGTCAGCAGCGCCTCGCCCGCGGCGATCTTGTCCTCCATCCCCTCGACGAAGCTGACGAACTGCGCCTCGCCCGCGGCGGCGATCTTGATGTTCATGCCGTATGCGCGGAGCATGCGCAGCGAGCGGTGCATGTCGAGCACGTGCGCGCGAAGCAGCGCGGCGATGTCGGTGATCGTCGCGATCCGCCGGCCGCGTGCCGTCAGCGCGGCGGGCAGCGCGGTGATCGCCGCGGCGACCTCGGCAAGATCGTCGGTGGCGGCGTCGGCGTCGCGCGCATCGAGCGCGGACACGATCGCGTCGAGCCCGCCGACGATCTGCTCGCTCAATTCGATCGCCGCCGCCAGCGCGTCGCCGGCGCGGACGAAGCGCGCGTCGAGCTCGGCGGCGATCTGCGTCAGCGCGTAGCGGATCGGCGGGGGCGGGGGGCTGGCGACGACCAGCTCGCGCGTGCCTGGCGACATCATCGGCTCCTCCTAGCGGGTGGCGGCGAGCAACAGCTCCGCCGCAATCGATTCGAGCGGGACGACACGGTCGGCGGCGCCGCGCGCGATCGCCTCCTTGGGCATGCCGAAGACGATCGAGGTCGCCTCGTCCTGCGCGATCGTGCGGGCGCCCGCTTCCTTCATCTCGAGCAGGCCGCGCGCGCCGTCGTCGCCCATGCCGGTCATGATCACGCCGACCGCATTCGCCCCCGCACTGCGCGCCGCCGACCGGAACAGCACGTCGACCGACGGCCGGTGCCGCGACACCAGCGGGCCGTTGCGGACGGAGACGACATAGCGCGCGCCCTGGCGGTTGAGCATCGTATGGTTGAGCCCGCCGGGCGCGATCAGCACGCGGCCGCGCAGCACCGAATCGCCGTCCTCGGCCTCCTTGACGTCGACCTCGCACATACTGTCGAGTCGTTTGGCGAAGGCGCGGGTGAAGCTTTCGGGCATATGCTGGACGACGACCATGCCGGGCGAGTCGGCGGGCAAGGCGGTGAGCACCTCGCGCAGCGCCTCCGTCCCCCCGGTCGAGGCGCCGACACACACCACCATCTCGGTCGTGCGGCTCATCGCGCGGCCGCTCGGCGGCGGCAGCACCGCATCGGCGGTGAGCCGGCGCTGCGGCGTGCCGGTCGCCGCCGGTCGCCGGCCGAGCCGTGCGCGCGCCGCGCCCTTCACCGTCTCGCAGATCTGGGTATGCGCCTCGATCAGATGATCGGCGACGCCGACCCTCGGCTTGAGGATGACGTCGACCGCGCCCGCGTCGAGCGCCTGAAGCAACGTCTCCGATCCGTCCTCGATCAGCGAGGAGCACATCACCACCGGCGTCGGGCATTGCGCCATCAGCCGGCGCAGGAAGGTGATGCCGTCCATCCGCGGCATCTCGACGTCGAGCGTGATGACGTCGGGCACCTCCGCCTGGATGTAGCGCGCCGCGGCGAAGGGGTCGGCGGCGGCGGCGATCACCTCGATCCCCGGGTCGGCGGAGAGGATCTGCGTCATCGCCTGGCGCACGCTGGCGCTGTCGTCGATGATCAGCACGCGGACCGGTTTGGCGCCCATCTCAGCGCTTCCGGAAGATCGTATTGCCGACCAGTTCGAGCGGCAGGTCGAGATCGGCGAGCGATTCCGAATGGCCGAGGAACAGGTGGCCGCCCGGTTGCAACGTGTCGAGCAGCCGCCGCACCACCCGTTCCTGCGTCGGCCGGTCGAAATAGATCAGCACGTTGCGGCAGAAGATCATGTCCATTGGCACGCCGACCGGATAATGATCGTCCATCAGATTGAGCCGGCCGAAGCTGATCGCCTGGCGCAGCGCCGGGACGATCCGGACCTCCTCGCGATCGGGGGCGGTCGCCTGCAATATGTAGCGCTGGCGCAGCGCCGGCGGCACCGGGTCGACCGCGGCGCGCGGGAAGATGCCGCGCCGCGCGATCCCCAGCACCTCGGTATCGATGTCGGTGGCGAGGATGTCGAAGGCGGGGCCGCCGCGATCCTGCATATAGGCGTCGAGCAGCATCGCCAGCGTATAGGGTTCGGCCCCGGTCGAACAGCCCGCGCTCCAGAGACGCAGCCGCGGGCGGCGTTCGGCGGCGAGCACCGGCAGCAGCGTCCGCGTCAGAAAGTCGAAATGGCCGGGCTCGCGGAAGAAGTCGGTCTTGTTGGTGGTGACCGCGTTGAGCAGATGCTCCGCCTCGACCGCAAGGCCGTCGTCGTCGAACAGCCAGGCGCAATAGTCGCCGAGCGTCGCATGGCCGGTGGCACGCAACCGCCGACGCAACCGTCCGCTCAGCATCGTCGTCTTGTTCGAGGGCATCTTGATGCCCGACATGTCGGTGACGAAGGCGGACAGGCGGGCGAAGTCGCGCGCCGACAGCACATCCTCGGCGATCGGCTGCGAGGCGAGATCGTTCACGTCGCCACCACGCTCGCGCCGGGGGCGGTCGATTGCGTCAGCACCGCCTCCATGCCGTCGAGCACGCCCCGCAGGTCGAGCAGTCCGACGAAGCCGCCCTCGCGCCGCAGCACGCTGACGACGTAGCGCGAATGCCAGGCGGTGCCGGTGTCGGGCACCGCCTCGATCGCCTCGGCCGCCCAGGTACTGACGTCGAGGACGCGATCGACGACGAGGCCGATGACCAGCGGCCGGTCGGCAGCGGTCACCGCCTCGACCACCAGCACGCGCGTCGCCACCGTCGGCGGCACGGTCGGCAGGCCGAGGCAGGTGCGGAAATCGACCAGCGGGACCGACAGGCCGCGCACGTCGCACAACCCGATCAGCCAGTCGGGCGCGTTGGGGACGCGAAAGGCATTGGTGTGATCGAGGATTTCGCGGACGACGGCGATCGGCAGCGCGAACAGCTCTTCGCCGATGCCGAAGACGATCGTCTGGAGCGGCGCGGCGGAGGCGGGGGCGGGGGCGCTCATGCCGCGCGTCCGAAATCGGCATCCTCGGCATCCGCACCGCCGGCGCTGAGGTCGAGCGCATAGCCACGCACCTGCGTCGGATCCGACGCATCGGGGCGGGCATGGGTCAGCCGGGCGGTACGCGTCGTCCGCGGCAGGGCGTCGCGCGATGTCCGCTCGGCGCGGGCCGCTCGCCGCGGCGCGACGGCGGCGGTGGCGCCGCGGGGCCCTTCGACGCGGAAGAAGCCGATATTCTGCTGCAGGTCACCCGCCTGATCGGCGAGCGTCGCGGCGGTGGCGCTGATCTGGTCGGAGGCGGAGGCATTCTGCTGCGTCACCGTATCGAGCTGCTGGATCGCCTGGTTGATCTGCCCGGCGCCGATATCCTGTTCGCGGCAGGCGGCGCTAATCTCGGCGACGAGTTCCGCGGTGCGCGAGATTTCGGGGACGAGCCGGACGAGCATCTCGCCCGCCTCCGTCGCCGCGCCGACCGTATCGGCGGCCATCGCGCTGATCTCGGTCGCGGCGCTCTGGCTGCGCTCGGCGAGCTTGCGCACCTCGGCGGCGACGACCGCGAAGCCCTTGCCGTGGTCGCCGGCGCGCGCCGCCTCGACCGCGGCATTGAGCGCGAGCAGGTCGGTCTGCCGGGCGATCTCCTGGACGATGCCGATCTTGCCGGCGATCGTCCGCATCGCACCCGCGGCGCGCTGCACCGCCGCACCGCTGCGCTCCGCCTCCGCCGAGGACTGGCGGGCGATCTTCTCGGTCTGCATCGCGTTGTCGGCGTTCTGTTTGATATTGGCGGCCATCTGCTCCATCGAGGCGGAGGCCTGTTCGGCGGCGGCGGCCTGTTCGGTGGCACCCTGGCTGACCTGTTCCGAGGTCGAGGACAGCTGCTGGCTGCCGGCGGCGACCTGATCGGCGGCGACGGTCGCGTTCTGCGCGACGTCGCGCAGCCGCGCGGTCATCGTCATCAGCGCCTGACCCAAGCGGTCCTTGTCCGACAGCGGCCGATGATCGACGGTCAGGTCGCCGGCGGCGATCCGGTCGGCGAGCGTCGCGCTCTGGCGCAGCGACGTGACCATGCGGTTGACCGTGTCGACGAGGTCCTTGATCTCGTCGTTGCTGGTGACGACCACCTGCTGGTCGAGGTCGCCGATCGCCACCGCGTCGAGCGCGGTGCCGACCCGCTTCAAGCCGCGCGACACCGCGGTCGAGATCCATATCGCAGCGCCGCTGGACAGCAGCACCGCGATGAGGCCGACGCCGAGCAGCAGGTTGCGCGCGTCGGCATAGAGCACGTTGGTCGCCTCATCCGCGTCACGCATCGCCGCGCGTTGCCGTTCGACGATCGTCGCGACGTCGCGCACCAGCGCCTCGACCAGCTTCTTCTGCTCGATCTCGGTCAGCTCCGCGGCCTTGGCATTCTCGTTGTTGACGCCGAGCGTGCTGATCCGGTCGAACACCGGCTTCAGCGCCTGCCAATCCTGCGTGGTCTGCCGCCACAACGGCTTGTTCCTGTCGGGTGCGCGCGCTTCGCCGGCGGCGAGCAGAGCCTCGAACTCGCGCTGCCGGCGCGACGTGTCGGCGCTATAGTCGGCCATGATCCGCTGATCGGTGTTCAGCGCCAGCGCCTTTTGGTTCGACAGCATATAGCCGAGATCGGAATCCATCTGTCCGGCGGTATCGAGCTGTTTCGCCGGTCCGGCGACGATCGCGCTGATCGCGGTGTTGAGCGTGTTCGACCGGGATATGCCGAGGGTGACGACGACGAGCAGCAATATGGTAAGCAACGCAAAGGTGCCCGCCAGTTTCATTTTCAAAGTTGCACGCACGATATTGTTCCTTGTCTGTTCGGTGGCCGGTCGGCGGGTCATGTCGCGCGGAGGATCATCCCCGCGCGGGCGGCGGCGCTTATGCCGCGCGGCCGAAATCGGCGTCCTCGGCGTCGCCCGCGCCGTGGCTGAGGTCGAGCGGATAGCCGGAGCGCGACGGCAGCGGTGCCGGGATCGCCCGGGTCCGCGGCATCGGCGCCTTGCTGCCCTTGACCAGCTTGGCGGCGCGGCGCGGCGGCGCGGCGGGGGAGACGCGCGTCACCGTCGCCTCGCGGCGGCGGTCGTCGATCCGGAAGAAGGCGATGCTCGCCTGCAATTCCTCCGCCTGTTCGGCGAGCGAACCCGATGTCGCGCTGATCTGTTCGGAGGCGGAGGCGTTCTGCTGCGTCACCGTGTCGAGCTGCTGGATCGCCTGGTTGATCTGCGTCGCGCCGACGTCCTGTTCGCGGCAGGCGGCGCTGATCTCGGCGACCAGTTCGGCGGTGCGGCGGATTTCGGGGACGAGGCGGGTCAGCATCTCGCCCGCTTCGGCGGAGGCATTGACGGTGTCGGACGACATCGTGCTGATCTCCGCCGCGGCGGCCTGGCTGCGCTCGGCGAGCTTGCGCACCTCCGCGGCGACGACGGCAAAGCCCTTGCCGTGTTCGCCGGCACGTGCCGCCTCGACCGCGGCGTTGAGCGCGAGCAGATCGGTCTGGCGGGCGATCTCCTGGACGATGCCGATCCGTTCGGCGATCGTCCGCATCGCGGTGACCGCGCGGTTGACCGCGACGCCGCTGCGCTCCGCCTCGGCGGAGGATTGACGGGCGATCTTCTCCGTCTGCAACGCATTGTCGGCGTTCTGTTTGATGTTGGCGGCCATCTGTTCCATCGATGCCGAGGCCTCCTCGGCGGCGGCGGCCTGTTCGGTCGCGCCCTGGCTGACCTGTTCGGAGGTCGAGGAAAGCTGCTGGCTGCCGGCGCCGACGCTGTTCGAGGCGGCGATCGCGTCGCTGACCACCGCGGTCAGCCGGTCGATCATCAGCACCAGCGCAAGGCCGAGCGTGTCGCGATCCGACAGCGGACGATGCTCGACGGTCAGGTCGCCATTGGCGATCCGGTCGGCCAGCCCCGCGACGATGCCGAGATTGGTGGTCATCGTTGTCAGCAGCGTGCCGACCTCGCTGCTCAGCCCGCCATAGTCGCGCTCCAGCCGCTGCGACAGGTCGCCGAGCGATACCGCGCCGACCACCCGCGACACGTCGCGGAACGCCGCCTCGACCGCCTGCGCGCTGCCCATCATCCGGCCGACCTCGTCGCGGCGATCGCTGGCGAGGGGCGTTGCGAGCCGCCCGAGCATCTCGGCGACCCGTCCGACCGGGCGGGCGATCGTCACCGTCATGCCGATGCCGATCAGCACCACCGTCACCAGGGTGAGCCCGGTGCCGATCAGGATCGTCGTGACGATCGTCGCGAAGGCGGCGGCCTGCGTCTGCGACCGCTCCGCCATCAACCGATTCTCCTCGCCGATCACCGCGGCGATCTCGCTGCGCAGCGCGTCGAACACCTGCTTGCCGCTGCCGCTCGTCTCGATCGCGCGCGCCTGCGCGACGCTGCGCGGATCCTGCATCAGCGCGATCGCCCGTTCGGCGACGCGGCTGCGCCAGTCGTCGACCAGCCCGCGGATCGTCTGCAACCGCTGCTGCTGGCGCGGATTGTCGGCGGTCAGCCGCTGCGCTTCCTGGACGGCGGCGTCGAGCGCGCTGGCACCCTTGCGATAGGGATCGAGGAAGCGCGTGTCGCCCGACAGGAGATAGCCGCGATAGCCCGTTTCCTGATTGACCGCATTCTCCTGGATACGGTTCGCCGCGCCGATCACCGCGAAGGTGTGCTGGTTCATCTCGGTCGCCGCCCTGAGCGCGTTCGACTTGCTATAGATGACCGCATTCGCGCCGATCGCGCAGAGCAGCAGGACGGTGAAGCAGACGAACAGCTTCTGGGGTATCGACAGGTTGGTAAAGGCGTTCACGAGGCGGGTCCTCTCCGATACTTTGGTTTGGCGGGGCGGGATCAGGCGGCGGAAAAGATGAGGTCGAGGTCGGGCAGCACGACGATGCCGCCGTCACGCTGGACGAGGCCGCGGACGTGCTCGCGGCGCCAGCGCAGCCCGACCGCGGGCGGTGGCTCGCAATCGGTCGCCGACAGCGTCGTCACCTCGTTGACGCGATCGGCGCGCAGCCCGACGAGTTCGCTCGTGTCGCCGATCTGCTGCGAGATCACGACGATGCGATTGTCGCGCCCGGTCGCCGCCGGCGGCATGTCGAACGGCTGGCGCAGGTCGACCAGCGGGATGACGCGGCCACGGAAGTTGATGACGTGGCCGACCAGCGGATCGGCACCCGGCACCACGGTTTCGGGCATCAGATCGAGGATTTCCTGCACCTTGACCGCTTCGAGCCCGAAGGTCTCGCCGCCGACGTCGAACAGCAGCATCTCGAGGTCGCCATGGGCGGACCAGGGCAGGGAAGTCGTATCGGTCATGGCTTATACCGCGGCGTAGCGCCGCTCCTCCCGGGGCTGCGCGAGATCGACCAGATGGCCGATGTCGAGAATGAGCGCGACGTGACCGTCGCCGAGGATCGTCGCGCCGGAGAAGGCGCCGACGTTGCGGTGGAGCATCGACATCGACTTGATGACGGTCTGATGGTTGCCGATGATCTGATCGACGACGAGGCCGACGCGCTCGCTGCCGATCGAGACGACGACGATCTTCTGATAGGGGTCGGGTTCGGTGCCGGTGGCGAACAGCTCGCGCAGCCGGACGAACGGCACCAGCCGGTCGCGCAGGCTGATCAGACTGCGGCCGTGCGAGCGGCGGTCCTCCTCGGCACTGAGTTCGAGGCATTCCTCGACCGCGCCGAGCGGCAGCACGTAGCGCCCGTCGCCGACCCGGACGAGCAATCCGTCGATGATCGCCAGCGTCAGCGGGATGCGCAGCGTGATCGTCGAACCCTCGCCCTCGATGGAGGCGAGGTCGATCGTGCCGCGCAGCGTCTCGATCGTCCGCTTGACCACATCCATGCCGACGCCGCGCCCCGACAGGCTGGTGACCTGCGTCGCGGTCGAAAAGCCGGGCGCGAAGATGAGCGCGAGCAATTCGTTATCGGTGAGCGGCTGGTCCGGCTGGATCAGGCCGTTCTCCTCGGCGCGGGCGCGGACGCGGGCGCGGTCGATGCCGCGGCCGTCGTCGTGGACGGTGATCACCACCTCGCCGCCGGCATGATGCGCCGACAGGCGGACGGTGCCGGTGGCAGGCTTGCCGGCGGCCTGGCGCACCTCGGCGGGTTCGAGGCCATGGTCGCAGCTGTTGCGGACGATATGGACGAGCGGATCGAACAGCCGCTCGATCACCGTCTTGTCGATCTCGGTCGCCTCGCCCTCGGTGATCAGATCGATCGTCTTGCCGGTATCGCGGGCGAGGTCGTGGATCAGGCGGCGGAAGCGGCTGAACAAGGTGCCGACCGGCACCATCCGCAGCCCCATCATCGTCGCGCGCAATTCGTCGGACAGCCGCTCGATCTCCTCGGAGACGGATCGCAGCGCGACGCCGCCGTCCTGCTGCGCGAGCTGCGACAGCCGGCTCTGCGCGATGACCAGTTCGCCGACGCGATCCATCAGCAGGTCGAGCCGGTCGGCGGGGACGCGGACGCTCTGCGCCGCGGTGCGGACGAGGAGCTTGGCGGCCGGCTCGCCGTCGTCGTCGTTCGCCGCCTGGCCTTGCGCCGCGACGACGGGATCGGGTTCGTGCGCGACCGGCGCCTCGTCGACCGGCGCCTCGTCGATCGGCAGGGCGTCGGCCCCGGCCGGCACCGCCTCCGCCGCGATCGGCGCGATCTCGAGCAGCATGTCGTCCATGACGAACAGGAAGACGTCCTCGATCGCCTCGCGGCCGACGTCACCGATCAGCGTCACGTCCCAGCCGAGATAGCAGTCGCGCACGTTGAGCGCGGGCAGCGGCGGCACGCGATCGGTCCGCACGGTGACGGTGCAGTCGCCGAGCGCGCGTAACTCGTCGAGCAGCATCAGCGGATTGGTGCCGTTGCGCATCGAGTCGCGCGGCAGCTGGAAATAGAGGCGCCAGCCGCGGCGCGACACCGGCGTGGGCGGCTCGGCACCGGCGGCGGCGCTGACCGCGGCCTCCAGTCGCGCAAGGATCGCCGCATCCTCGCCCGGCGCGGCATCGCCGTCGAGCAAAGCGCGCATATGGTCCGCCGCCGACAGGATCACCGCGACCAGCGCGGCGGTCGCCGGCACGACGCCCTTGCGCACCTTGTCGAAGGCGCTTTCGCAATGGTGGGTGAAGGCGGCGAGCGCGTCGAAGCCGAACATCGCGCCCGACCCCTTGAGCGTGTGCAGCCCGCGGAACACCGCATCGACCAGCGTCTTGTCGCCGAGCTGATGGTTGAGATCGAGCAGATCCTGCTCGAGCCCGTCGAGCAGTTCCTCCGCTTCGACACGGAAGGCGGCGGCGGGATCCTCGCTCACCGGCCCAGCACCTTGCGCGCGGTCTTGATCAGCTGCTCGGGCTCGAACGGCTTGACCAGCCAGCCGGTCGCGCCCGCCTCGCGCGCCTGCGCCTTGATGTCGCCATCCGATTCGGTGGTGAGGAACAGGATCGGCACGCCGGCCTGATCGGGCTGTTTGCGCAGCTCGCGGATCATCGTCAGCCCATCCATGTTGGGCATGTTGAGATCGGTGACGATCAGGTCGAACCGCGTCTCCGCCGCTTTCGCCAGCCCTTCGAGCCCGTCGCCCGCCTCGGTCACCGCATAGCCCGCGCCGGTCAGCGCGATGCGGATCGCCATGCGCAGGCTGGCGCTGTCATCGACGGTGAGGATGGAAGCGGTCATTGCGGCAGATCTCCGTGGAACCAGAATGTTGCGTCGGCAGGGACGATGGCGGTGAGGAAGCCCGCGGCATCGAGCAGCGTGGTGAGGCGGGCGTCGGCGGGCTGGGCGAGGCGCAGATCGTGGCCGATCTGATCGGCATGCCGCCGCGCCGAGACCAGCAGTTGCAGGATGCTGAGGTCGATCCGCGTCGCTTGGCTGAGGTCGATCACCGTATCGGCATGCGCGTCGATCGACTCGAGCAACGGACCGGCGATGTCGCCGATCGATTGCAGGCACGCATTCTCATTGAACACCAAGCTATTGGTGGCCATCATCTTTGCCTCACTGACCCGATCCTACTGTCGCCCCGCGACTGCGACGAAGCGTCAGCCGGAAGCGGGTGTAAGAGAAACTATGTCGGATATGGACAGGATGAATTGATGATAGGTTAACGCTGCCGCGCGCGCGGCGGAAAAGCGCAGCCGGCGCAGCGGCGTGCCGCCCGCTGTCGGGGGGCAGGCGGGCCGCATCGTCACCCGATGCGGCCGGAGCAAGACTTAGCGGTGGGTGCGGATCTTGGTGCCGAGCAGCACCAGCCGCGGGCCGCGGATGCCGAACCAGTGCGGCACCCCGGCGGGGACGAGGAAGACGTCGCCGGTCTTGAGCGGCTGGGTCGTGCCGCCGGCGATGCGGCTGCCCTCGATCAGGTCGGCGCGCGTCGTCTTGGCATCGACGAGGCTGCCGCCCGAGATCATCTCGCCGGCGCCGTCGACGACCATGACATATTCGGCGTCATCGGGATGCACCGCCGGCCGGCCGGGCGCCTTCCAGATCTCCAGCGCCGCGATCTGGCCATCGGCCTCGACCAGCGGCTGATAGGCGAAGCCCTGGCCGGGCTTCATCGCGCGGTCCATCGCCGCGACCTGCGCGTGGAGCGCCTGACCCGTCGCATGGCGGGCGGGGGCGCTGCTCTGGGCCGCGAGCGGCACGGCGGCGACGGCCGCGCATAGCAGCGCGGCGGAGCGGGCGGCGATCACGCCCGGCCGTCCAGCCGGATCGTCCGCCCCTCGCGCGCCGACCGGTAGATCGCCTCGACGATCCGCATGTCGCGCAGCCCCTCTTCGCCCGAGACGATCGGCTCGGCACCGCTGCGGACGCATTGCGCGAGGTGATCGAGCTGGCCGGCGAATTGCGTCTTGGCGGGACCGGCGGGCGGCGTCACCTCGCGCTCGCGGCCGTCGCGGCCGGTCCACATGTGATTGCCGTCGTAGCGCGTCGCCGGTTCGAGCTCGATCCGCCCCTTGTCGCCCATCAGCAGGATATGGTTCTGGTTGGCGCTGTACATCGACTGGCAGCCGGCGATCGCGCCCGAGGGGAATTCGAGCGTCCACTCGATCATGTCCTCGACCTCGGTGAAGCGCGGATCGCGCCGGTCGGTGGATTCGCGGGCGGTCACCGCGATCGGCTCCTCGCCGGTCATGTAGCGCGCCGCCTGGAGGCTGTAGACGCCCATGTCCATCAGCGAGCCGCCGCCGGCGAGCGCGCGCTTGAGCCGCCAGGCCGAGGGGCTGCCCTGGGTGAAGCCGTGTTCGGTGCGGACGTAGCGGATCTTGCCGGCCGCGCCGCTGCGGGCGAGGCGCATCGCCTCGAGGTTGAACGGCTCGAAATGGCAGCGATAGCCGATCATCAGCTTGCGATTGGCGCGCTTGCACGCGGCAATCATCGCCTCGCATTCCGCCACCGACACCGCCATCGGCTTTTCGCACATGACGTGCTTGCCGGCCTTGGCGGCGCGGATTGTATATTCGGCGTGCATCGAATTGGGCAGGCAGACATAGACGATGTCGACATCGGGATTGTCGCGGATCGAATCGAAATTGGCGTAGGAATAGACCGAGCGCGCGGGCAGGCCGTGCTCCGCGGCGACGCGCTGCGCCTTGGCGGGATCGCCGCTGACCACCGCGGCAAGGCGGCTGTGCGTGCAATTGGCGAATTGCGGGATGATGACGCCGAGCCCGTAGGTGCCGAGCCCGACGATCGCATAGCCGAGCGGACGATCGGGCGCGGCACGCGCGATGCCGCTGGCGCCGACGGTCAGCGCAGCGGCCGAGAGCAACAGATCACGACGGGCGATATCCAAGCGCTTCCTCCCCTGGCGAAGTCGCGCTCCGCCGTTTGACGTCGCTCCGGCGAGCGATCTGTCCCGGGCCGCGATTCACGACCCGGCCTTGTGGTAGTCGAGGCGGTCGGACAGATTCAAGCGCGATTATCGCGGTTTTCGCGAGGGTTAGCAGAAAGGCGGCGGTTGCCGCGGCCGCCTGTCGGACAGGATCAGAAATTCAACCCGACGCGGATGCCGCCATAGCGGCGAAAGTCGCGCGGCAGCAGCGCGGCGGTGGCGACGTTGAGGCCGAAATTGCCCGCAACGTTGACCATCGAACTGTAGTGGCGCTGGTCGAAGACGTTGTCGAGGAAGGCGACCGCCTCCCAGCGATGATGATCGTCGCGCATGCCGAGGCTGCAATTGACGATCTGATAGGCGGCCTGGGCGACTTCGGGATCGCGCGGTGCATAGGTCATCGCGCCCTGATATTCCCACGTCACCTGCATCACGCCGCGACGGTTGCCGCCGATCGCCGGCGCATAATCGGCGGTGGCGTTGAGCCGCCAGGTGGGCGCCTGCGGAAGACGCTCGCCCGACAGGTCTTGCCGGCGCGTCCGGTCCGGACAGCCGCCCGCGCTCGTCTGGAGCGGATAGCAGGGCGCGTCGGCGAATTTCAGATAATTGGCACGCAGGTAGCTGGCATTGCCGTTCAGGGTGAGGTCGCCGGTCGGACGCGCGACTCCCTCGACCTCGATCCCGCGGGTCACCAGGCTGCCGACATTGGTCAGGCGGTTGATGAACCGCCCGTCGGCGAAGGTCTCGATCGTCTGCGCCTGCAGATCGCGATAATGGGTGTTGAAGAAGGTGACGTTGACCGTCAGCCGCCGATCGAGCCACTGGCTGCGGATGCCGATCTCCTTGTCGCGCGAGCGTTCCGGACGGATCGGCCCGGAATCGGCGCGCGCCTGATCGAAGCCGGTCGACAAATCGTAGGATTGGCCCTTGTAGCCGGTGGCGTAGCTGGCGAACAGCATCAGGTCGCGCGTCGCCTGATAGTTCATCCCGAGGTGATAGGTGAAGGCGTCGTCGCTGTCATGGCCGGCATAGCTCTTGCCGGTGAGCTGGGCGTCATAGGTATAATGGACGCGTTCGTTCTGGACGCGGGCGCCGGCGGTGGCGGTGAGATCCGGAACGAATTGCCAGTCGATCTGGCCGAAGCCGGCGATCTGCCGCGAGCCGGCGGTGGCGTGGAGGCGCGACAGGGCGAAGCCGGGGCCACGGTAGAAGGGGCGATCGAACCCGGTGTCCGCATAATAGACGCCGAGCGCGTAGCGGAAGGCGGCATCGTCGGGGGACAGCAAGCGGAATTCCTGCGTGAACAGTTCCGAGCGGAAGATGCCGATCTCCTGCGAGATGCCGGTGAATTTGGTCGCCGCGGTATCGTCATAGTCGAAGTAATCGTTGAGCTTGAACCGGTCGACGTTGGTCAGGCTGAGCAGGCTGATCTTGCCGAGCTCGAGCTCGCTGCGCAGCAACGCGCCGCCGCCGTGATAGCGCGTCGCGGAGGGCGAATTATAGGCGACGGTCTGATTGTCCGGGCCGATCGCGACGCCGGGAAGAACGAATGCTCGGGTCAGCTCGGGGTCGCCGCGCAACCGTGCCTCGGGCGACAGGCGGATGAGCGGGCGTGCCGCCGTCGTGTCGCCGGTCAGATAATTACCCGACAGCGTGAAGGTGAGCTGCGGGCTCGCCTTCCAGCGTAATTTGGCGCGGCTGTTGAGCGTGTTGCGGCCGTTGACCCGCTTGCCGTTGATGACGTTCAGCGCATTGCCGTCCCAATGCGTATAGCCGCCGGCAAAGACGAAGCCGAGCGTATCGGTCAGCGGACCGGTGATGCTCAGCGATTCGCCGAATTCATGGTCGCCGGTGACGCGGGCGTTGGCGCGGATGTTCAGATCGTCGGTCGGTTGCGTCGTCATGATCTTGATGAGGCCCGCCGACGCCGCCTTGCCGTAGAGGGTGCTTTGCGGGCCGCGCAGCACCTCGATCTGCGCGACATCGGGCAGGTCGTTGATCGCGCGGGCGAGGAAGGCGACGGGCGCACCGTCGATGGTGACGGCGACGCTCGATTCGACGCCGATCGCATAGGCGAACGTGCCGATGCCGCGGATCGATACGTTGGTGTTGACCGGGTGATTGGCCGGCCGCACGACCAGCGACGGCATCACCCTGTCCAGATCCTGGAAGTGGTGGATGCCCTGCGCCTCGAGCTGCGTCGCGGTGATCACCTGCACCGGCAGCGGCACGCGCTGCATATTCTCGAACCGCTTCTGCGCGGTGGTGGTGACGATGATCTCGCCGTCGTCGCCGGTCGTGACGACGCCGAACTGGCCGGGCTTCTGCGGCGCCGGGGTCTCGGCCGCCGCCACCTGCGCGGTGGCGAGCGCGGCGATGGACAAGGTGAGGCGGCTCATCGTCCGCGTCGACATCGAAACGTTCACCCTATCCCCCTGTGGTGTTACTGATCCTCATGAGCATTGTAGAGGGGGATGCGGGGGCGCCGCCGTCGCGGCTGCGTTTCGCCGGCGCGCGCTAGAAATCGACGCCGACGCGGATGCCGCCATAGCGCCGGAAGTCGCGCGGCAGCAGCGCCTCCGTCGCAGAGTGTCGGCCGAAGTTGTTCGCGACGTTGACCAGCGCGGTATAATGCTGCTGATCGAAGACGTTGTTGAGGAATGCCACCGCCTGCCAGCGATGCTGTCGGTCGCGGACGCCGAGATCGACGTTGACGATATGATAGCCGCGCTGGAACAGTTCCGGGTCGCGCGCGGCGAATTGCATCGCGCTCTGATATTGCCAGGCGATCTGCATCACGCCGCGGCGATCGTGACCGAGCGCCGGGGAATAATCGGCGCTGGCGTTGAGCCGCCAGCTCGGCGCCTGCGGCACGCGTTCGCCGCTGAGGTCCTGGCGCAGCGGATTGCCCGTACAGCCGAGCGCAGGACTTTGCAGCGGATAGCAGGGCGCGCCGGGGAAGGAGAGATAATGCGCACGCAGATAGGCGGCATTGGCGGTGAGCGTCACCGCGCCGCTCGGTCGTGCCGCCGTCTCGATCTCGATGCCGCGGGTCAGCAGCCGGCCGACGTTGGTCATCCGGTTGATATAGGTCCCGCCCGGCAGGAACTCGATCGTCTGCGCCTGCATGTCGCGGTAATGCGTGTTGAAGAAGGTGAGATTGGCGGTCAGGTGACGATCGAGCCACAGGCTGCGGATGCCGATCTCCTTGTCGCGCGAGCGTTCCGGGCGGATCGGCCCCGCATCGGCCCGCGCCTGATCGAAGCCGGTCGACAGGTCATAGGCTTGCCCCTTGTAGCCGGTGGCATAGCTGGCGAACAGCATCAGGTCGGGCGTCGCGCGATAGTCGAGGCCGAGCCGATAGGTGGCGGCATCGTCGCTCGCCGCACCCGCCCAGCTGGTCGTCGCCGCCGGGTGGCGGCGCGCGGCGAGCCGGTCGGTGAAGGTGTAGGCGACGCGCTCGTTCTGCAGCCGCCCGCCGACGGTGGCGGTGAGCCGCGGCGCGAACGCCCAGTCGATCTGGCCGAAGCCGGCGATCTGCCGCGAGCCGGCGGTGAAATGATAGTCGGACAGCGCGAAGCCGGGACCGCGCGTCGCCGGCCGCTCGAATGCGGCGTCGGCATAATAGAGGCCGAGCGCGTAGCGGAACGGCGCGTCGTCGGGCGACAGCAGCCGCACCTCCTGCGTGAACAGCTGCGAGTGGAAGGTGCCGCGTTCGACGACATAGCCGGTCGGCGCGGTCGAGGCGGTGTCGTCGAAGTCGAGGAAATTGTCGAGCCGGAAGCGGTCGACGCTGGTCAGGCCGAGCAAGGTGATCTTGCCCAAGGCAACGTCGGTGCGCAGCAGCCCGCCGCCGCCGTGATAGGTGGTGCCGGCCGGTGAATTGTAGGTCACGGCCCGGTTGGTCGGGCCGACGCGGACGCCGGGGAGCACCACGTCCGCGCGCTCGCTGTCGACGCCGCGCAGCCGCGCCTCGGGCGCCATATGGACGAATGGCCGGCCGACGCTGGTGCTGCCGGTCAAATAATTGCCCGACAGCGTGAAGGTCAGCGCCGGGTTGACCTTCCAGCGCAATTTGGCGCGTGAACTCAACGTATCGTGACCACCGACGTGTTTGCTGGTGACGAGATTGGTCACATTGCCGTCCCAATGCGTATAGCCACCCGAGAAGACATAGCCGAGCCGATCGGTGAGCGGCCCGGTGATGCTCAGCGTCTCGGCGAATTCGTGATCGCCGGTGAGCCGGGCATTGGCGCGGATATGCAGATCGTCGGTCGGCTGCACCGTCATGATCTTGATCAGGCCGGCCGACGCCGCCTTGCCGTACAGCGTGCTCTGCGGCCCGCGCAGCACCTCGATCTGCGCGACGTCGGGCAGGTCGGTGTTGGCGCGCGCCAGGAAGGCGACGGGGGCGCCGTCGACGGTGACCGCGACGCTCGATTCGACCGCGACGGCATAGGCGAAGGTGCCGACGCCGCGGATCGAAACGTTGGTGTTGACCGGATGCTCCGCCGGACGGACGACGAGAGAGGGCATCACCCGGTCGAGCTCCTGGAAATGGTGGACGCCCTGCAGCTCGAGCTGCGCCGGCGTGACGACCTGCACCGGCAGCGGCACCGACTGGATGTTCTCGAACCGCTTCTGCGCGGTGGTGGTGACGACGATCTCGCCGTCCTTGCCGCTGGTGACCGAGCCGCTCTGACCGTGCTGCGGCACGGGCGCCTCCGCCCGGGCGATCTGGCTGGCGGCGAGGGCGGCGGCGGCGAGCGTGCAGCGGCTGATGGCGTGGCGATCGATACAAAAAGGCACTGGAACCCCCGGCGACGAGAAGCGTCGCCCCCATTGTAGAGGGAGGGGGAAGCGCCGGAGGCGAACGGCCGGTTATTCCGTGATTTATGTACCGCTAACCACATGCGCGCTCAGCGTCCGCCGGACCGCATCGTGCCAGCCGGCGGCGAGCGGCGCGCGCGTCGCCGCGTTCATCGCCGGGGTGAAACGCCGTTCGCGCGACCAGAGCCGGGACAGTTGGTCGAGCCCCGACCAGACCCCGGTCGCGAGGCCGGCGTGGAAGGCGGCGCCGCGCGCGGTCGTCTCGAGATCGAGCGGCCGTTCGACCGGCGTGTCGATCATGTCGGCGAGGAAGGCGCACAGCCAGTCGTTCGCCGCCATGCCGCCGTCGACCCGCAGCGTCGCCGGCCGACCGCCACCGTCCGCCGCCATCGCGCCGATCAGGTCCATCGTCTGGAACGCCACCGCCTCCAGCGCCGCGCGGGCGAGATGCGCCGCGCCGGCGCCGAGCGTCAGGCCATAGATCGCGCCGCGCGCGTGCGGGTCCCAATGCGGCGCGCCGAGCCCGGCGAAGGCGGGGACCATATAGACGCCGTGATTGTCGGGCACGCGCGTCGCCAGATCGTCGGTCTGGCTGGCATGGGTGATGACGCCGAGGCCGTCGCGCAGCCATTTGACCGCCGCGCCGGCGACGAAGATCGAGCCCTCCAGCGCATAGACCGTCTCGCCGCCGAGCCGATAGGCCGGGGTGGTGAGCAGGCGGTGGTGCGAGGCGACCGCCGTCGCGCCGGTGTTGAGCAGCATGAAGCAGCCGGTGCCATAGGTCGATTTGGCCATGCCCGGCGCGAAGCACGCCTGACCGAACAGTGCCGCCTGCTGATCGCCGGCGATCCCCGCCACCGGCACCGCCGCGCCGAGCAGGTCGGGCAGGGTGGTGCCGTAGACGTGCGCATTGTCATGCACCTGCGGCAGTATCGCCGCCGGCACCCGCAGCAGCCGGCACAGATCGTCGTCCCATTGCTGGCGGTGGATGTCGAACAGCATCGTACGCGCGGCGTTGGTGATGTCGGTCGCATGGACCGCGCCGCCGGTGAGTC
The DNA here is from genome assembly GCF_037120395.1 of Sphingomonas kyungheensis. Classification (NCBI taxonomy): domain Bacteria; kingdom Pseudomonadati; phylum Pseudomonadota; class Alphaproteobacteria; order Sphingomonadales; family Sphingomonadaceae; genus Sphingomonas; species Sphingomonas kyungheensis. The sequence goes on along the minus strand of NZ_JBBBDM010000003.1, from coordinate 576,689 downwards.
GCCAGAGCAGGAAGCTGTCGATCGTGCCGAAGGCGAGTTCGCCCCGCTCCGCCCGCGCCCGCGCGCCGGCGACGTGATCGAGCAGCCAGGCGATCTTGGTCGCGGAGAAATAGGGATCGATCAGCAGACCGGTGCGCGCGCGGATCAGCGGCTCGGCACCGTCGGCTCGCAATCGCTCGCACTCGCCCGCGCCGCGCCGGTCCTGCCACACGATCGCGCGGTGGATCGGCACGCCGGTGGCGCGATCCCACACCACCGCCGTCTCGCGCTGGTTGGTGATGCCGATCGCGGCGAGATCGTGCGCGGCGACGCCGCTGTCGGCGAGGGCGGCGCGCGCGGTGGCGAGCACGTCGCGCCAGATGTCGTCGGGATCATGCTCGACCCAGCCGGGGGCGGGATAATGCTGCCGGAACTCCGCCTGGGCGATGCCGACCCGGCGCGCCTCGCCGTCGAAGACGATGCTGCGCGTCGAGGTCGTGCCCTGATCGATGACCAGGATATGCGTCTTGGCCAATGCGATCCCCTCCTTCGACTGACCGGCTGACGCTCCGCCGCTTTGGCGTGACGGTCAAGCCTGTCGCGCCACGGCTATAGCCGCTAGGCTATGCTGCGGAAGGACAGGCATGGAAACGGTCGATCTGCTCGTCGTCGGCGGCGGCATCAACGGCACCGGCATCGCGCGCGATGCGGCGGGGCGTGGACTGTCGGTGCTGCTCGTCGAGCAAGACGATCTCGCCAGTCATACCTCGTCGGCATCGACCAAGCTGATCCACGGCGGTCTGCGCTACCTCGAATATGGCGAACTGCGGCTGGTCCGCGAGGCGCTGATCGAGCGCGAGCGGCTGTGGGGAATGGCCCCGCACATCATCTGGCCGCTGCGATTCGTGCTGCCGCAGACGCATTCGCCGCGGCCGGCGTGGCAGGTCCGGGCCGGACTGTGGCTCTACGATCATCTCGGCGGGCGCAAGCGCCTGCCCGCGACGCAGACCGTCTCGCTGGCCGATACGCCGTTCGGCGCGGGGCTGGCGGATCGCGACGGGCGCGGCTTCGTCTATTCGGACTGCTGGGTCGAGGACAGCCGGCTCGTCGTGCTCAACGCGCGCGACGCGGCGGATCGCGGCGCGACGATCTGCACGCGGACGCAGTTGCTCAGCGCCGAACGCGAGGGGGAAGGCTGGCGCGCGCAGCTGCGCGATGCCGCCGGCGGCTCGCGGCAGGTGGCGGCGCGGGCGCTGGTCAACGCCGCCGGACCCTGGGTCGGCGCGGTGCGCGCCCGCAGTGGCAGCGTAAGCGGGGATCGCGGCGTCCGCCTCGTCAAGGGCAGCCATATCGTCGTGCCGCGGCTCTACGACGGCGACCATGCGCTGATGCTGCAGAACGCCGACCGGCGGATCGTCTTCGCCATCCCCTATGAAGGGCGGTTCACGCTGGTCGGCACCACCGACGTGCCGTGGCAGGCCGCACCCGGCCCGGCGGCGATCGACGCGGCGGAGACGCGCTACCTGCTCGACACCATCGCCCGCTATTTCGCGCGCCGCGTCGGGGAGCGCGACATCGTGTGGAGCTATGCCGGCATCCGGCCGCTCTACGACGATCATAGCGCGAATGCGTCGGCGGTGACGCGCGACTATAGGCTCGACCTCGACGCGGGCGAGGGTCGGGCACCGCTGCTCAGCGTCTACGGCGGCAAGATCACCACCTATCGCCGGCTTGCCGAGCAGGCGCTGCACGACCTCGCGCCGTTGCTCGGCAATCGCGCGCCGGCGTGGACCGCCGGGGCGGTACTGCCGGGTGGCGACCTGCCCGACCGGGATATCGCCGGGCTGGTGGCGTCGCTGGTGGCGCAGGCGCCGGACGTGCCGGAGGCGCTGCTGCGGCGGCTGGCGCGCGCCTACGGGACGTTGGCGATGCGAATCCTGGCCCATGGCCTCGGTGGCGACCTCGGCGGCGGGCTGTGCACCGGCGAGGTCGATTATCTCGTCGCGCGTGAATGGGCGCGGACGGCCGAGGACGTGCTGTGGCGGCGCAGCAAGCTCGGGCTGCATGTCCCGGCAGGGACGGAGGCGCGGCTGGCCGCCTATCTCGCTGCGGGGACCCGCGATCTACTACCATGAAGGCGTTGCCCGACCGGCCGCCGCCGTGTCATCGGGAGTCGTAATCGATAATCCGGAGAGCGGTGTATGACATGGAGAGCAGGACTGGCGCTGGCGGCGCTGATGAGCGCCGGCGCGGCGTCGGCGCAGCAGGGGCCGGTGGTGCGGACCACGGCGGGTCCGGTGCGCGGCGTCGCCGATGCGTCGGTGATCGCGTTCAAGGGCATTCCCTTCGCCGCGCCGCCGGTCGGCGCGTTGCGCTGGCAGGCGCCGCAGCCGCCCAAGCCGTGGACGGCGGTGCGCGACGCGAGCAGCTATGCCGCCGATTGCATGCAATTGCCCTTTCCGAGCGATGCGGCGCCGCTCGGCACGGCGCCGGCGGAAGACTGCCTCTACGCCAACGTCTGGCGCCCCGCGGGCAGCGCGAAGCGGCTGCCGGTGATGGTGTGGATCTATGGCGGCGGCTTCGTCAACGGCGGCTCGTCGCCGCCGACCTATAGCGGCGCGGCGCTGGCGCAGTCGGGCATCGTCGTGGTCAGCTTCAATTATCGGCTCGGACGCTTCGGCACGTTCGCTCACCCTGCGATCCGCCCGGCCGATGCCGATTACGGGCTGCTCGACCAGCTCGCCGCGCTGCGCTGGGTCAAGGCGAACATCGCGGCCTTCGGCGGTGACCCTGATCAGGTGACGATCATCGGCGAGAGCGCGGGCGGCATGTCGGTCCATGCCCTGGTCACCTCGCCCGCGGCGCAGGGTCTGTTCCGCCGCGCGGTCGTGCAATCGGGCGGCGACGGATCGTCCAACGGCAAGACGGTGGCGACCGCGCAGCAGGCGGGTGTCGCCTTCGCCACCGCCCAGGGCATCGCCGCCGACGATCCGCAGGCCGCCGCCAAGCTGCGCGCGCTGCCGGCCGAGCGGGTGATCGACGGCCTCAATCTCGCGGCGATGAACCGGCCGGGCTATAGCGGCCCGGTACCCGACGGCCGCACCTTCGTCGACGCGGGCGAGGCCTATCGCGCCGGTCGGTTCGCGCACGTGCCGGTGATGATCGGCGCGACCAGCGCCGACATCGGCGGCCCCGACGGCTATATGATCGCCGGTGCGCGCGATCTGGCCGGGGAGCTGACGCAGCAGGGCGTGCCCGTCTATCATTACCGCTTCGACTATGTCGCGACCTCGGCGACCACGCCCGATACCAAGGGTGCGGGCCATGCCACCGACATCCCCTTCTTCTTCGACACCGCGGCGATCAAATATGGCGCGGCGACGAGCGCGACCGATCGCGCCGCGGCACGGACGATCAGCCGCTATCTGGTCAATTTCGTCAAGACCGGCGACCCGAACGGCGCCGGGCTGCCGACGTGGCACCGTTATGACGCCAAGACACAGCCGCTGCTGACGCTGACCCGCGCCGGCACCGCCGAGGAGACGAGCCGATGACCTGCCCCGACCGTCGCACCGTGATCGCCGGTGGTCTGGCGCTGTTCGCCATGCCGGCGGCGGCGCAGACCCCGGATGCTCCGCGCGTGCGGCGCCTGTCGCCGGCGCTCGACCGGATGATCGCCCCCGGCACCGAGCCAGAGGTGATCGCGACCGGCATCCGCTGGGCGGAGGGGCCGGTATGGGTACCGAAAGGCGGCTATCTGCTCTTCTCCGATCCGCCCGCCAACCTCATCCGCCGCTGGCAGCGCGGGCGCGGTGCGGTGCCGTTCCTCAACCCGTCGGGCGCGGCGGGCACCGATCCCAAGCTGGTGCGCGAGGCGGGGTCGAACGGTCTCGCGCTTGACGCCGGGGGAGGGCTGCTGATCGCCAACAGCGGCGGGCGCAGCATCGACCGGTTCGACCTCGTCACCCGCAAGCGCACCGTGCTCGCCGATCGCTATGACGGCAAGCGCTTCAACAGCTGCAACGACCTGCACGTCGGCCGCGACGGCAGCATCTGGTTCACAGATCCGCCCTACGGCTTTGCCGACGGCGACGCCTCGCCGCTCAAGGAACAGTCGGTCAACGGCGTCTACCGGCGCTTCCCCGATGGCCGGGTCGTGCTGATCGAGGGCGGGCTGACCCGCCCCAATGGCATCGCGCTGTCGCCCGACGAGCGGCGGCTCTACGTCTCGGTCTCCGACGAACAGATGCCGCGGATCATGGTCTATGACCTCGACGCGGCGGGCAAGCCGGGCGGCGGCCGGGTGCTGCTCGACGCGCGGGCGATGAAGGCAAAGGGCGGCGCCGGCCTGCCCGACGGGATGAAGGTGGCGCGCGACGGCACGCTCGTCTGTTCCGTGCCGGGCGGGATGATGCTGATGACCCCGGCGGCGGAACCGCTCGGCCTGATCGAGAGCGGCGCGGCGATCGCCAATTGTGCGTTCGGGGAGAATGGCCGGGCGCTCTACATGACCGCCAATGATCGCGTGCTGCGGCTGGCGCTCCGGCCGGGGTGGCAGGGCTAGGGGGTCAGCCGCCAGGCTCGGTCGGCGAAAGCCGCCACGTGCCGCGGCCCGAACGTTTGGCATCGTAAAGGGCGAGGTCGGCGAGCTTGTAGACCGCTTCGGTCGACAGCCCCTCGGCCCGCGCCACCACTGCGCCGATGCTGAGCATCACCTGCAACCGGTGCGGCCCGGCGATCACCGGATCGGCGAAGGCGGCGTAGAGGCGGCGGCACATGTCGCCGATCGCGCGGGAGCTGTCGAGACTGGCGATGATGATCGCGAATTCGTCGCCGCCGAGGCGGAAGATACTGTCCTGCTGGCGGATCGCCGCGGTCAGCCGGTCGGCGACCTCGACCAGCAGGGCATCGCCGACGTCATGGCCCAGTTCGTCGTTGACCTGCTTGAACCGGTCGAGGTCGATGAGCAGCAGCGCGAACGGCGCATGCCGCGCCGCGCCGAGATGGCGGCTCAGCGTCTCGCCATAGAGCCGGCGGTTGCCGAGGCCGGTGAGCGTATCGGTATAGGCCAGCTTCTCGAGCTCCGACTGGCTGGCGAGCAGTTCGGCGGTACGCCGTTCGACGAGTCGTTCGAGATGCTTCTGGCGCGCGCGGGCGTGACGCAGCCGCAGATGGACCAGCATATAGACGATCGCGAATGCGGCGACCGCGGCGAGGATGCGGAACGCGATGGTCTCGAACCACCGCCGCGCGACGTCGATCTCCAGCGTCAGCGGCGGTGCGGCGATGCGCCAGCCGCCATGCGCGCCCGGGGTCACCGTCGCGATCATCAGCGTCGCGCGGCCGGGCGGGATATTGGTGTAGCGCGCGACGCGGTGCAGCGCGTCGGTGCGCGTCCAGCCGGTCTCATAGGGCAGCAGCCGATAGGCGTAGATCTGGTCCCGCGCGCCGGCATAATCGAGCCGCGCGAATTCCGCGGTGAGGCTGCGCTGCCCGGTCGGCACGGTCAGCGGCTGTCCTGCCGGTGCGATCACCGGCTGGCCATTGGCGCGGATCGCGGTGAAGCGCAGCGGGGCGGTGGTGGCGGGGCGGGCCGGGGCGGCTGGATCGACCAGGGTCAGGCCGCCGAAGCCGGCGAACATCAGCCGCCCGTCGCCCATCGTCGCGCCGCCGCCGGTCCAATAAGCGGTGAACGGCACGCCGTCCGCGGCACGCAGCGGCGTCACCGTCAGGCTGGCGGGGTCGATCTGCGCGATGCCGCCGTCGGTGCTCGCCCAGATCGTGCCGCTGCGGTCGGTCAGCAACTTGTCTACCGTATCGTGCGGCAGGCCGTCGCGCCGTCCGATATGCGCCACCGCCCGCCAGCCCGCCGGTCCTCGCGCGAGGATGGTGATGCCGCCGCCGACGGTGCCGGCCCACAGCCGCCCCTGCCGGTCGGCGAGCAGGGTGGACACGTAATTGCCGCGCAGGCCGGACATTGCGTCGCCGCGGACCAGCCGCGTCACCGCGCCGCTGGCGAGATCGACGCGATTGAGGCCGCGCGCGGTGCCGACCCAGAGCAGGTTGCCGGGCATCATTGCCAAGGAGCGGACGCGTGGATCGGTCAGCCGGCCGCTCCATGGCGTCGGCACCGGCGCACCGGGGTGCCGCAAATCGACGGTCGCGACGCCGCCGCTGCGCGCGCGTCCATTGTCGCTGCCCCCGCCGACGAACATCTGCGTCCCCCGGATCAGCAGCCGCGACCAGGGCAGCGACGACAGCATGCGGCTCCGCTGCCCGTCGCGCGACACCTGATACAGGCCATCGCCCCCGGCGACGAAGCCGTCGCCGGCCGGGGTGAAGGCAAAGCTCTGCGCGTCGCGGCGCGCGCCGGACAATCGCCGGACAGCGCCGGGCTGGCCCTTGCCGGTCGGCGCCAGGCGGGACGCGGGACCGTCGGGCGAGCCGTACCAGATCGCGCCGTCGGGTGCGGCGCCGAGCGTCCAGGCGACATCCACCGCCTGCGTCGGCGTCGGACGCAGCGCGCCGACCAGCCCGAGCACCCGGCGCGGCGCTGGATCGACGTAGCTCAGCACGGCATCGCTTGCGACCCACACCAGCCCCGATCGATCGCGGAACAGGTGGTTGATGCCATTCTCGGGCAATGTCGCGGCGAGATTGGCGTCGTGGACGAGCCGGCCGATCCGCGCGCGAACTGGATCGATCGTCACGATGCCCGCGCGCGAGGTGACCCAGAGCTGGCCCGCGCCGGCATCGATGATCGCGCCGAGCGGCGGCGACCGGCCATCGACGCGCAGTGGCCAGTGGCGCACGGCCCCGGCGGCGAGCCGATGCAGTCCCGATCCATGCGTCGCCAGCCACAGCCCGCCGGCGGCATCGTCATGCAGCCCGGTGATCTCGCCGTCGACGCCGGCGAGCGCGATCGGGACGAAGCGTGCGCCCGCCTGACGGAACAGCCGCGTGCCGACGGCGACCCATAGCGCGCCGCTGCGGCTGCGGTGGAGCGCGGTGATCGCGCCGGCGGGCAGGTCGCGAACCATCGTGGCGCGATGATCGGGACCGCGCACACGGCCGAGCCCGACGTCACTGCCCACCCACAGGCCGTCACCGCCGTCGTCGACGATCAGCGTGATATGCGCCTGGTCGAGTGCGGTGCGGTTGAGCGGGCGTCGGAACCGGTCGCTCTGCGGATCGCGCCACCACAGGCCGTCGGCGCTCATGCCCAGCCAGAGCAGCCCGGCACGGTCGGCGTAGACCATGTTGACCATCAGCTCGGGCAATGCGCCCGACCCGTCGGTCGGATCGGTCACATAGCTTTTGAAGCCGGTGCCGTCCCAGCGCGCCAGTCCGCCATCGGTGGCGAGCCAGATGAAACCCTCGCCGTCCTGCGCGACCGCGCGCGGCACGCCGGCGTCCGGGATCGCATCGTCGCGCGCGGCGATCTTGAAGAACAAATCGGCGGCGGCGACCCAGGGATCGGTGCGCGCGGCCGCCGCGGCCGTCGCACGCACCGGCGCAGCGATCATCGCGACCGCGACCATCATCGCAGAGAAACCATAGCGCCACGCCATGATGCTTCATTGCTGAGAGGCGGTTGAAGACTGCTTAATGTAAGTTACGTGATCCGTTTGGGATCACTTTGTTTCTTATCATCAGAACCAGCTTCGCACGCCGAGCACCAGAGCCGCGCCGTTGCCATCCCCGCGACGATGCTCCCAGCTGATGCCGGCATAAGGCGCAAACTCCCGCCGGATCTCGTAGCGCAGCCGCACCCCCGCCTCGGCCTGCGACAGGCCCGCTGCGATTTCGTCCTGCGGCACGGCCTGGGCGGCGAGGTTGAGCTCGACACGCGGTTGCAGGATCAGGCGCTGGGTGATGCGCTGGTCGGTATAGGCTTGCACCCGGCCGAGCAGGTCGCCGCGATCGGACAGGAACAGCGCGCCCTCGACCTGGAACCAATAAGGGGCGAGGCCCTCGACCCCGATCGTCGCATAGCTGCGTCGCGACGCGGCGCCGACGTCTTGGCGCAGGCCCGCCTGAAGATCGAAATAGGGGCCGATCGCACGCGAATAGAGCGCCTGCACCTCGGCGCGATCGATCCGGTCGATGCGGCCATCGCCTTCGCTCTTGACGACGAGCCGGTCGCGATCGCCGCCGAACCAGCCTTCCCCGTCCCAGCGCAAGCCGTCGCGGCCGTCGCGGATCTGCACCTCGGCGAGATCGAACATCACTTGCCCGAAACGCATCCCGCCATGGTCGCGGCGCATCTGCCGATCCGCCGCCGCCATCGCTGCCGGATCATAGAAGCGCGCGGCGGCGCGATCGCCGGGCGGGGCGGGTGGCAGCGCATCGCCGGCGGGCTGATCGGTACCGATTGTGGCGGCGGCTGCGGGCTTCGCGGGAGCCATGGCCATGTCCGGCATGGCGGGCGCTATCCGGGGTGGCTGGCCGGCGGCGGCGCAATGGCCCATCGCCGCATGCTCCGGCGGGCAGGGGGCCGGTGTCGCCGGGGCAGCCTTGTGGAGAGGCGCGGCTTTCGGCCGGGGCTTCGGTTTGGCGCGGGCGGGCCTGGCCGGCGGCATCGGCATCGTCATGCCGGGCATGTCATGCATCTGCATCTGCGCGACCGGTGCAAGCAGCAGGGCGAGCGCGATCATGCCCCCGCCACCGCGCCGTCGGGGCGGACGCTGACCACCTGCATCATGCCCGCATGCATATGATAGAGAAGATGGCAGTGGAACGCCCAGTCGCCGAAGGCGTCCGCGGTCAGGTCGAAGGTCACCGTGCCGCCCGGCGCGACGTTGACCGTGTGCTTGCGCGGCGCGTGATCGCCATGGCCGGTGACCAGCTCGAAGAAATGACCGTGCAGGTGGATGGGGTGCGCCATCATCGTATCGTTGACCAGGGTGACGCGGACGCGCTCGCCCTGACGGAAGGGGATCGGCGCGGTGACGGCGTTGAGCTTCACCCCGTCGAACGCCCACATATAGCGTTCCATATTGCCGGTGAGGTGGATGCGCAGCTGCCGCGACGGCGCGCGGGTATCGGGATTGGCGGCGAGCGCGACGAGATCGCGATAGACGAGCACGCGGTGGCCGGTATCGGCGAGGCCCTGCGGCGGTTCGCCGGTGCGATCGGTCGGCATCGGCGCGATCGTCTGGACTGCGGGCGTGCGGGGCAGTTCGGGCGCGGTGGCGAAGTCGCGCATGCCATGCTGCATCGGCGCCGCGTCGTGCGTCATCCCCGGCATGTCGGTCATCGCCGCCATGCCGCTCATGCCGCTCATCGCGCCCATCCCCATGTCGCGCATCGTCGCGAGCGGCCGGGCGCGGAGCGGCGGCACCGCGGCGGTCAGGCCGGGACGCGGGGTCAGCGTCGCGCGTGCCATTCCCGAGCGGTCCCAGGCCTCCGCGACCAGGGTATAGGCGCGATCCTCCGGCGTGACGATCAGGTCGTAGGTTTCCGCCACGGCGATCTGCAGTTCGTCGACCGTCACCGGCCGCACATATTGCCCGTCCGCCTGCACGACGGTGAGCGCAAGGCCGGGGATGCGCAGGTTGAAGTTGGTCATCGCCGCAGCGTTGATGACGCGCAGCCGGACGCGCTCGCCCGGCGCGAACAGGGCAGTCCAGTCGTCCTGCGGGCCATGGCCGTTGACGAGATAGGTATAGGTCGCGCCGGTGACGTCGGAGACGTCGGTCGGGTCCATCCGCATCCGGCCCCAGTCGCGTCGCTCGGCAGCGGACTGGTCGCGCCCGGCGATTAGGCCGGCAAGCGTCTGCTTCTGATAGTTGAAATAGCCGCCCTGCTGCTTGAGCTTGGTGAAGATGCGGTGCGGATGCAGCGGGCTATGATCGGACAGTACGACGACATGCTCACGCTCCGCCGCGACCGTCTCGGGCCCGGCCGGGTCGACGACGATCGGGCCGTAATGCCCCATCTGCTCCTGCAACCCCGAATGGCTGTGATACCAATAGGTCCCCGACTGGACGACGGGGAATTCATAGGTGAAGGTCTCGCCCGGAGCGATGCCGGGAAAGCTGATCCCGGGCACGCCGTCCATCTGGAACGGCACCAGCAGCCCGTGCCAGTGGATCGAGGTCGGCTCGGCGAGGCGATTGGTCACCGCCAGCCGCGCCGTCTGCCCCTCGCGGAGCCGCAGCAGCGGCGCCGGCCAGCTGCCGTTGACGCTGATCGCATGGCCCGTGCGGCCGTCGATCGTCGCCGGGACATGGTCGACGGTGAGCGCGATGTCCGGTCCGGCGAGGGTCGGCCGGGCGGCGAGGCCGGACGAGACCCGCTGCGCCCAGCCCGGTACCGCGATCGCAGTGAGCCCCAGGCCGGCGTGACGCAACAGCCCGCGACGCGACGGACGAAGAGGGGATGTCATCGCTGACATCTGCGCATCGCGACGGCCGCTGGCAAGGTGTGTCACGTCGCGCGCGCGCGATGGCGATGCACCGCCACGGAACATCGACACGCGCCTTGCGCTATCCGGCGATCCCCGCCAATCGCGGGGCAGTCAGAACCAAAGAGGTATCCCGTGGCCGCAGACAAGCTCGACATCGACACCGCATCCGTGCTCGACAATCCGAACGAACGGCAAGTGGAGTTCTCCGGCGAGGTCGACGCCGAAGAATTGCAGTTCGCGGTGCAATATGACGTGCTCGAGGCGCTGAGCGGCGATGCCCCCGAAGACGACGATGCGGTCGAGATGTTCAACCGCTTCTCGGACGAGATCGCCGAGGCGGGGCTGGCCGCGCTGGCGCGCAATCCGGACCAGTCGCTGATCGTGATCAGCGAGAACGATCTCGAATAGGCGGAATTTTCGGCGCTTGCGGGACCTCCCGCAGGTGCCCGGCCTGTGGCGGCGGTGACCGCTTCGGGTTCGGCCGGAGGCGGCACGGTCCTTTTTTCTGCTTCGGCTGGTTCAGGTTTCGGCCGAAGCAAGACGGTCGCAGACCTGCCAGTGCTCCAGCGAAGGCGGGCGCCCAGTGTTCTTCGGCCCGCAAGCGGTGGGTCTGATTGGCCACTCGATTCCCGCCTGCGCGGGAATATTGGAGTGGCTTGGTGAAGCGCCCGATCATCGACCAGGCGGAAAGCCTAGACGCCGCGTGCGCGGGGCAAGGGGCGGCAGCGATAGCGGTGCCGCCCCGACTGTCTTATTCTTCGGTGCCGAGCGTATCCTTGGCGGCCTGCAACGCCGCCTTGGCGTTCTTGCGCGGTGCCTTGGGGGCGTCGGTGCCGTCCTCGCGCTTCTGGCCGGACTTGCGGCCGAGGCCGATCGTCTTGGCCATCGCGCTGCGGCTCTCGCTGTAGGAGGGCGCGACCATCGGATAATCGGACTTCAGGCCGTAGCGTGCGCGATAGTCGTCCGGCGTCAGGCCGTGCGTGGTCAGGTGGCGGCGCAGCGTGCGATAGGGCTTGCCGTCGATCATCGAGATGATGTGATCGCGCGAGGCGAGCGACTTGCGCACCGACACCGCCGGCACATGCTCGGGCGAGGCCGTATCGCCGTCACCGGCTTCTGGGCTGGCGAGTCGTTCGACCGCGGCGTGCATCGACTGGAGGAAGGCGGGCACGTCATCGGCGGTGGTGCGGGTGTTGGGGTTGCTGAGCCAGGCGATCGTCAATTCGGTGGCCAGCTCGACCGTGTTGGTTTCCGTCGTCATCGGGGGGTTCTCGCTTAGTCGGACATATCGCGCCGACGTCTTGGGGGAGACGCGGCGACAAGCGTTCATGCAGTTGATCGAGGTAAAGTCAAAGGTCAATTTGCGAAAAACGGTGGACCGCGCAAATCTTGAAACATTTGTAACACACGTTTGCCGTTTTCGCCTCTTGTCGGAGCAATGTATCGGCGCGGACCGGCAAGTGGCAGCGCGACGAACGTGGGTTCGATCAGGCGGCGGGGAACGCATGGCGGCGCTTAACCGTATCGATAACGTCCGCTTGGCAAACAGGATTATCATGGCTCTCAACCCCCGCCTGTCCGGGCGTGTCGCGGCACGGGCGCACCATTCGCCCGCCGCGGCGATTTTGCAGAAGATGGAGCCGTTCTTCGCGATCGGGCAGGTATCGGGTGGGCCGTTGCTGATCGCCACGATCATCGCGCTGGTCGCGATCAACTCCCCGATCGGGGCCGATTATGCGCGGATGTGGGATCGGCCGCTGCGACTCAGCTACGGCGCCTGGAGCGTCGCCCGACCCGCCGCCGAATGGATCAACGATGCGCTGATGCCGTTGTTCTTCCTGATCGTCGGCACCGAGGTGAAGCGCGAATTCGTCAAGGGCTCGCTCGCCTCGCTGCGTACCGCGGTCTTCCCGATCGCCGGCGCGATCGGCGGCCTCGTCGTTCCCGTCGCGCTCTACGTCGCCTTCAACCACGGCACCGATGCGGCGCATGGCTGGGGCGTGGTCGCGGCGATGGATACCGCCTTCAGCCTCGCCATCGTCGCGATGTTCACCACCCGGCTGCCGATGGCGGTGCGCGCGGTGCTGCTCGCCTTTGCGGCGATCGACGACGTGTTCGGGCTGCTCATCATCGCCTTCGCCTATACCACGTCGATCGCATGGGGGTTCCTGGCGCTCGCCGGCTGCGCCTATCTCGGCATCCTCGCGCTGCTGCGGCTGCGCTGGGTCGCATCGGTGCCCTATGTGCTGCTGGGACTGGTGGTGTGGATCGGCGTGTTCGGATCGGGCGTGCATCCGACGATCGCCGGCGTCGCGGTCGGGCTGCTGCTGCCGACCAGCTCGCGCCTGTCGGAGGCGGTGTTCGCGAAGCGCGTGCAGGATCCGGTCGACCGCTTCAAGGAAGCACAGGCCGCCGCCGAACGCGCCGACGATCCGGCGGAGGAGGAAGAGCAGCGCGACAAGGCGCAGCGCCGGCTGGGCTATATCCACGAGATGGCGGCGGCGACCGACGAGGCGGCGGACCGGCTGGTGCGGCTGCTCACGCCCTGGGTGTCCTATGTCGTGCTGCCGCTGTTCGCGCTGTCGAACGTCCGCATCCACTTTTCCGCGGAGCTGATCGGCAAGGCGGTGCACTCGCCGCTGACCGGCGGCGTCGTCGCCGGGCTGGTGATCGGCAAGCCGCTCGGCTTTCTCGGCGCGAGCTGGCTGGCGACCAAGATCGGTCGCGCCGCCTTGCCCAAGGACGTGACCTGGCCGATGGTGCTTGGCATCGGCGGCGTCGCCGGCATCGGCTTCACCATCTCGCTGTTCATCGCCGAGCTCGCCTTCACCGATGCGGTGCAGACCGAAGAGGCGGCGCTCGGCATCCTGGTCGCCTCGATCGTGTCGGGGCTGTTCGGCTATGCGATGTTCTGGAAGGTCAGCCGCCCCGCCGCCGACGCCGGCTGAACGCGCTCAGCGCCAGCCGAGCGCCGGCGCGACGTGGCGCAGGATCGCCTCGATCACATGCGTGTTATAGGCGACGCCGAGCTGGTTGGGCACGGTGAGCAGCAGCGTATCGGCCTCGGCGATGCCCTCGTCGGCACGCAATTGCTCGATCAGCGCCTCGGGCTCGGCGGCGTAGGACCGGCCGAAGACGGCACGCATATTGTCGATCACGCCGATCTGATCGCTGCTGTCGCCGCGGCCGAAATATTGCCGGTCGCGATCGGTCATCAGCGCGAAGATCGAGCGTGAGACCGATACGCGCGGGGTGCGGGCATGGCCGGCCTCCGCCCAGGCGGCGCGATAGGCGCGGATCTGCTTCGCCTGCTGGACGTGGAAGGGCTCGCCGCTCTCGTCCGCTTTCAGCGTCGAGCTTTGCAGGTTCATCCCCTTGCGCGCCGCCCAGATGGCGGTGGCGTCATTGCCCGAGCCCCACCAGATCCGCTCGCGCAGGCCCGGCGCATGCGGTTCGAGCCGCAGCAGCCCCGGCGGATTGGGGAACATCGGTCGGGGATTGGGCTTGGCGAAACCCTTGCCGGCGAGCAGCTCGAAGAACAACTCGCCGTGGCGCCGGCCCAGGTCCGCATCGCTTTCACCCGCCGCCGGTCCATAGCCAAAATGCCGCCAGCCCTCGATCACCTGCTCGGGCGACCCGCGGCTGATACCGAGTTGCAGGCGACCGCCGCTGATGAGATCGGCCGCACCGGCATCCTCGACCATGTAGAAGGGATTCTCATAGCGCATGTCGATGACGCCGGTGCCGATCTCGATCCGCTTCGTCCGCGCCGCCACTGCGGCGAGCAGCGGAAAGGGCGAGGCGAGCTGCTGCGCGAAATGGTGGACGCGGAAATAGGCGCCGTCCGCGCCGAGTTCCTCCGCCGCGACGGCAAGGTCGATCGACTGGAGCAGCACGTCCTGCGCGGTGCGCGTCGCCGAACCGGGGGCGTCCGACCAATGGCCGAAGGATAGAAAGCCGATGTTCTTCATCGCACGAAGCTGGGCGTTGGCGCCGCCGGCCGCAAGGCTTCACCCGGAATGGCAGCGTTTCGCAAATCAGCCCGGCGCGGAGCCGGTCTCCGGATCGAACGCCGGATTGGTGAAGTCGAGCGGCTCGGGCGTGATCCGTGCGGGCGGCGTCGCGCTCTCCGCCCAGGCGCGGCACAGCATGTCGCGCAGCATCGCCGCCCCCGCGCCGGTGCGTTCGTAGACGAGCGCGCGCACGTCCGGATCGGCGAAATCGTGGAAGCCGTTGCGCTGTTCGAGCCGGTAGACCTCCTCCATCCGGTTGCCGGCGGTATCGAGGAAGGCGAGGATCGCGTCGAACATGTCGCCGGTGCGATGGCCGGGCGTGCCGAGCCGCGGCGCGATGTCCGCCACGGTCAGCTTCATGCCGTCGACGAAGCCGCTTTCGAAGCGGCCGTGGATCGAACGGTCGGTCGTATAATGCCGTGGATTGGGGCCGCGCCAGCCGTCGCTGTTGACGGAATCGTGCAACGGTTGCGCGCCGTCGCCGATATAATGGCCGAGGCGGATGACGTCGAAGGCGCAATGCTGTTCGGCGAAGGCGGGGTCGCCGCCGGTCGCCTGCGCGGCACGGACCTGGCGCATGCAGACGATGATCCGCTGATAGGCCTCCATCGCCGCATAGGGCAGGGTGCCGGTCCAGCGTACGTTGGTGCGCGCCGCGGTGGCGGGGTCGCTCGCCTTGATCGCCTCATAGCGTTTGAACAGCGCGATCACGAAGGCGTAGCGCGAGCGCGGGATCGGTTTGAGGAAGGCGAATTGCTCGCGGAACCAGCCGTGGTTCGGGTCCTCCTCGATCTTGGCGAAATTCTCCGCATTGTTGCGCCAGCTGTCGGGCAGCGCGGCGGAGGCGGCGATATAATCGACGTGGCGGCGCAGGAAGACCGGGCCATCGGCGGGAATCGCCTCGATCGCGGCGCGGTCGATCACCGCATGCGCGGTGCCGCCCCAGGCGAAGGCCGGGGTGGGCAGCAGCGCGAACGCGAGGGCGAGGAGGGCGGGGCGCATCGGCAGGCTCCGGGTCAGGGATCGAGCGGGTCGCGCGGGTCGATCCGCAGCGACGACGGCGAGGGGCGGAATTCGACTTCGGTCGGCGACAGCCGTGCACCGATGCGGCCCGGCATGTAGCCGAGCTCGCTCTGATTGCGCTGTGCGAAGGCGGCGCTGGTGATCATCTCGCTTTGCCCGGGATTGCAGACGATCAGCGCCTCGCGATCGAAGGGCGCACCGACCGCGGCGAGCAGCCGCGCGGCATTACGCAAATTGGTGGTGGTGTGCCGCGCATAGGGCTCGATCAGGATCGCGTCGGCGGGAATGCCATAGCGGTCGATCAGCGCCTGACGCATCTGCTCGGCCTCGGTGAAGCGCGTCGCGCGCGGATGGGCGCGGCCGCCGGTGACGATGATCGTCGCGATATCGCCGCGCGCGAACCGCTCGGCGGCGAGGCGGATATGGTATTTGCCATAGGGGCTGAGCGGCATGTCGGGCGTTTCCGGCCCGACGCCGGTGAGGATCAGCGCGGTATAGTGCCAGCGTGTCCAGTCCAGCCGCCTCGCGCGCGCGGTCGCCGCGGCGTTGCGCCCGCCGGTGAGCGGGTCGAAGCCGATCGCGTCGGTCCGGTCGCTACCGTCGAGCAGGGCGAGCGCGAAGTCGACGCTGGGGTCGATCGCCTGCGCCGATCGCGCCCGCGGGGTCCGCGCCAGCCAATCGGCGGCCTGCACCCGCGCGCGCAGTTCGAGCGGATCGATCGGTCCGGCGCCGTCGATCTGCGGATAACGCGGCACCTGCGCTAAGCCGTAATCGCGCAGGATCGTGTTGATCCCGCCCGTCTCGCGCAGCGCCTGGGCCGCCGCGCCGTCATCGGCATGGCTGAGCCCGGCGGGCAGCGCGGCGGCGAGCGTCGCGCTCTCCTCCGGCGTCCAGACCAGCGCCTGCACCAGGCAGGCGAGGTCCGCGGTGCAGGCGGTACGCCGCGCCGCACGGCCGGCGAGCATCGCGGCGATCTGCGGCTGCGCCGTCAGCCGGGCGGTGGCGGCCGGATCGGCGCCGACCGCGTCGAGCAGCGGGAACAGCCGCGCCGACAGCGCCGCGGTGACGCGATCGCCGACCGGCGCCTGCGTCACGGCCTGCGGCGCGCCGGCGACGGCCGGTGTCGCCAGCATCAGCGCGGCCGCCAGCGCGGCCCGCCTCACCACGACCGACCGACGACGAGGCGGACGTTGCGGCCGAAGATCGGCCGGCCATAAATGGCTTCGGGGCTGCCCTGGCCGCTGACCTGATCGGTGCGCGTATTGCCCTCGGTCAGGCCATGCGCGTTGAACAGATTGTCGCCGACCACCTGCAACTGCCAGCTGCCGTGCCGCACGGTCACACCCGCGCCGGTCGTGCCATAAGCGGGCAGCGCCGTGCGATTGTAGAAGTCGACATAGCGCTTCCCCATATAGGTGTAGCGGCCGTAGAGCGAGATCGCATTGTCCCCAAGATCGAAGTCGAAGCTCGGGCGGATGTTGCCGTAGATCTTGGGCTGGCGGATGATCTGCTTGCCCTCGGCGAGGGCGGGGTCGGCGCCGTTGGCGTTCTGGAAGTTGCGATAGGTCGGATCGCTGACGGTGAGCGCGCCGTTGAGCATGAACCATTTGGTCACCGCCAGCGCACCGTCGAACTCGACGCCCTTGACCTTCGCCTTGCCGATGAACGGCACGTTGACGTCGTTGCGTCCGGTCGTCGGGTCGAAGGCGAGGAAGGAGGCGTTGAGCGGATCGAAATTGGTATAGAAGCCGGTGACGTAGAGGTAGGACCGGCCGGCGGCGAGCTTGAGCCCCGCCTCATATTGGTTGGCGATTGTGGTGATGATCGTCGGGTTGATGCTCATCACCGTCTGCACGCTCGGCGGCGTTTCGAGGTGTGCGGCGCGGCCATAGATGCCGATATGGCGGTTGAAGTCGTAATTGGCGCCGACCGTCCAGTTGGTCGCATGCGTGCGCAGCCGCTGGTTGAGGATGCCGCCGGTGAAGGCGCGCGTCGAATCATCGGCGAGCGTCGTCGGGTCGCCGAGATTGGCCGCGCCGGTGAGCAGCGCATAGCCCTTGTAGCTATAGCCTTCGTAGCGGATGCCCGCGTCGATGCGCAGGCCGGGGATGATCTCCCACGTGTCGTTGGCGAACACCGCCGCCATCTTGGCGTCCGAGTCGCCCTGGGTCAGCGTCGCGGCATAGTTGAGCGCACCATTGTCGGTGACGCGGCCGATCCGCGCGCCGGCGGCATTATAGGCGACGAGATCGAGCAGGCGCGGGCGGCTCGCCACCTCGATCAGATAGTTCTGATAGATCGTGCGGCTGTCCTCACCGTACAGGCTGCCATAGACGCCGAGCTTGAGGTCGTGGCTGCCGATCGGCGTGTCGAACTTCTTGGCGACCGACAGATTGGCCTGGTTCGAATAGAAGCGCGAGCGCACGTCGCGATACTGGCCCTGCATGACGAGACCGGAGGCGGCGGCGGGATCGTAGATGGTGTTGGTGCCGGCGAGGACATAGCCGAACGAGGCGACCGGGCCGAAGGCCGCGGCGGCCTTGCTCGCATAGCTGCTCGGGAAGGCGGTCGCATCGGCCGGATTGGTGGTCGAATAGAAAGCGGTGAAGTCGAGCCGCCCCATGGTGAAGCCCGCCTTGGCGGAAACCAGCCAGCCGTCGAATTCGGCATCATATTGCGTGCCGATGTTGACCATCCGCATATGCCGGCCGTCGCCGAGGTCGCTCGCCTCGTTCTGCACGACGCCGGCGCCGTTGCGATAGCGCAGATCGACGTTGCGCAGCGCCGGCGAATTGAGCGTGCCGCTGAAATAATCGATGTAGCGATCCAGCGACACCGCCGGGTTGCGCGGATCGGCGGTCGGGATCGGCAGATAGAAGACGTTGTGATCGTTGACGTAGTTGACGCTCAGCCGCAGCGAGCCGTTGGCGAGGTCGTGCTTGATGTTGGCGCGGAACTGGCCGCCCTTGTCATTGGGGAAGCCGTTGTCGCGATAGCCGTCGTGATAGCGGACGAAGCCGCCGAGCGCATAATAGGTATCGTTGCCGAGCGGGCCGGACTGGACGACGTCGCCACGATAGAGGCCGGTGTCGCCGAGCGTCAGCTGCGCCTTGCCGCGCACCGTGTCGCGCCCGGTCACCTCGATCGCGTTGACGATCGCACCCGAATAGCTGGCATAGATCGGCGCCGGGCCGCCGCGCACCACCTCGACCCGCTCGGTCATCAGATCGGGCTTGAGGATGGCGTCGCCGCGGAAGAAGACGCCGTCATTCTCGTGGAACAGCGGCAGGCCATCCTGCTGGAAGCTGACGAAGCCGCCGTCATTGGGCAGGCCGCGGATGCGGTAGATGTTCTGCACCTCGCCGCCGGTGATCTCGGTCTGGAAACCGGGAAGCTGGCCGATCAGGTCGGCGAAATTGACCGGCGCGATCTTCTCGATATCGGTCTGCGTCACCGTGTTGATCGCATAGGAGGCATCGAAGCGGCGCTGCGCGCGCGTCGATCCTGTGACGATGATGTCGCGATCCGCAGGCTCGGGCGTGGTCGCGCCGCTCTGCTCGGCCGGTGCGGCGGCGGTGTCGGCGGGTGCGCTGGTCTGCGCGGTGGCAGGCGCGGCGAGCGCGACCGACAGCGATGCGAGCGCCGAGCCGGCGGCGAGAGCGGATGTCAACATAAGGCCCCATTGATGATGATCGTCTGATCGGTGCCGCCGTTGCGGCGTGCAGGGGCTCTTTGGTCATTGTTTGTGACATTTCCGCGCAATCACGCGGAAAAAGTCGGGCGG
Source organism: Sphingomonas kyungheensis (assembly GCF_037120395.1). Classification (NCBI taxonomy): domain Bacteria; kingdom Pseudomonadati; phylum Pseudomonadota; class Alphaproteobacteria; order Sphingomonadales; family Sphingomonadaceae; genus Sphingomonas; species Sphingomonas kyungheensis. The sequence goes on along the minus strand of NZ_JBBBDM010000003.1, from coordinate 557,479 downwards.
CGCAGGATCTTCACCCGCGCCGCCGGTCACCGTTCAATAACGGATCGCGTCGAAGTCGCTCGCGTCATGCCGTTCGCGCAAGGTGGCGGCGGGATCGCCGTTCACCTTGTTGACGATTCGTCCGCGCCGCACCGCGTCGCGCGCGCTGAGCTCCGCATGCCAGCGGCGCAGGTTGGGGTAATCGTCGAGCGACAGGAAGGTGCGCGCCGAATAGATGTCGTCGAACAGGCCGCCGTACCAGGGGAAGATCGCCATGTCGGCGATCGTGTAGGTGTCGCCGACCATGTAGCGTCGCTCGGCGAGGTGCGTGTCGAGCACGTGGAGCTGGCGCTTGGTTTCCATCGCATAGCGGTCGATCGCATATTGGATGCGGAACGGCGCATAGGCGTAGAAATGGCCGAAGCCGCCGCCGAGGAACGGTGCCGATCCCATCTGCCACATCAGCCAGTTCATCGTCTGCGCCCGCGCCTGTGCGTCGCGCGGCAGGAAGGCGTCGAACTTCTCGGCGAGGTAGAAGAGGATCGAGCCGCTCTCGAACAGCGGGATCGCCGGATCGACCGAGCGATCGAGCAGCGCCGGGATCTTCGAATTGGGATTGAGCGCGACGAAGCCGCTGCCGAACTGGTCGCCCTTGGCGATCTCGATCAGCCAGGCGTCATATTCGGCGCCGCTGTGGCCGGCGGCGAGCAGCTCTTCGAGCAGGATCGTCACCTTCTGGCCGTTCGGCGTCGCTAGCGAATAGAGCTGGAGCGGATGCTTGCCGACCGGCAGCGCGCGCTCGTGCGTCGCGCCGGATATCGGGCGGTTGATGCTGGCGAATTGACCACCGTTGCCGGGCTCCCACGTCCACACCTGGGGCGGGACATAGCCGGCGGGCTGATTGGCGGATGCGTCGTCGCTCATCGTGATCTCCTTTGCTCCCTTGATAGGAAGCGGTGGAGCGGTTCGCAAAGCGTCACGCCGGATGCGAGCGGAGCAGCGCGAGGCCGAAGCCGACGAAGATCACCGCGGTGACGCGGTTGAACGCCCGCTTGACCCGCGGCGCGGCGAGATGCGCGGCGAGCGAGCGCCCGCCGAGCGCATAGACGCCGTACCAGAAGCATTCGAGCGCGGCGAAGGTGACGACGAGGATCGCGAACTGCGGCGCCTGCGGCGCGACGCGGGTGACGAACTGCGGCAGGAAGGCCGCGGCGAACAGGATCAGCTTGGGGTTGCTGATGCCGATCGCGAAGCCGCCGCGGAACAGCGCCGCGAGCGAGACGGTGCGGGGCAATTGCGCCGCGCCGACGTCGATCGGTGCGACCTCCGCCCGCCACGCCCGCCAGCCGAGGTAGAGCAGATAGGCGACGCCGGCATAGCGCAGCAGCGTGAACGCGCCGGGCACCGCCAGCAGCAGCGTGGTGAGGCCCGCGGCGGAGGCGGCGAGCACCAGCACGAGGGCGGTCAGGCACCCCGCCATCGCCGCGACGCTGCGCCGGGCGCCGAGCTCGACGCTGCGCGACAGGATATGCAGCATGTTCGGGCCCGGCGTCCCGCACAGCAGGAACACCGCGCCGACGAACAGCCACCAATGATGCAAGGTCATGCGCCGCTCCCTCCGGGGCCGACGCCTATAGCGCCCAGTCGAGCTGGAGCCATAGCTTGCGCGTATCGACAGCGAAACGGTCGGCGCGATAGTCGGCATAGCGCAGGCCGGCGACGGTATGGCCGATCGTCGCCTGAGCGAGCAGGTCGATCTCATTGCCGTAATGGCGGCTCAGCCGGTCGCTGTCGAAACGGTGGTAGATCGCCTGCACGCTGACTGCGCGCAGGCCGGCCAGCCGGGGCCAGCTCCAGCCGGCGCTGCCATAAGCGTCGCAGACTCCGTCGGCCGGGGTGGTGGTGAACTTGTCCGCCCAGCCCTGGAACTTGAACACCGAGGCGACCGGCGTCTGGAAGCTCGCCAGCGCCGCGCCGCGGCTGCGTCCGCGTCCGGCGCCGAGCACCTCGTAGCCGCCGCCGAGCTTCGGCCCGGCGAGATCGAGCGCGACGTCGGCGAGCCAGTAATCGGCGGCATAGGCGTTGGGGTTGCGGTGATAGTCGGATTGCCGCGCGTGGCTGGCGCTCCAGGCGAGCGTCGTGCCGCCGATGCGGCGCGAGCCGACGAGGCGCGCGCCATAGGTCTGGCTCGACAGGCGATAGCCCTGGACGAGCCGCTCGTCCTGATCGACGAGATAGCCGAAGCCGGTCAGCGTGCCGACCGGCGTCGCGACGCCCAGCGTCGCGAAGACGTTGTCGCCGGCGACCGCCTGCTGCCGCGCACCGGCGCCGTCGATCCCCCAGATCGTGCGGACGCTCCACGCATAGGTCAGGTCCGCCTTGACGCCGCGCAGCGGTCTGAGCTCGGCGCGCACGGCGTCGAACGTCTGGCCGTTGTTGCGGAAGCCGGCGGCACCGACGAAACGCTCGTCGTCGATCTGCAACCGCTGGCGTCCCGCGGTCACGGTCAACGGATCGCTGCGATATTGCAGCTGGGCGCGGTAGAGCGCGATGTTCTGCGGATCGCCGATCTGCGGACGCTGCGTCGCCGATCCGTGCAACCCGTCATAATAATCGCCGACGATCGCGAGATTGCCCTGCGCCTCGGCCAGCGCGGTCCAGGCGCCGCGCTTCGCCTGCACGCCGGCGCGGATCCGCGCGGTCACCGCATCGGAGCTGTCGGGCAGGCCGTCCTGCACGACATGCTCTTCGCGCAGCCGCGCCTCGACCAGCGGCGTCAGCGTCTGTGCCGCCGCCGGCATCGCGATCCCCGCCAGCACCGGCAGCGCGCAGGTTAAAGTGATGCGTCTCAACGCCTTAGTTCCCCTATCTGCTCGTCCGCCGCCCCTAGCGTCGCGAGGGCGTGCGCGGCCAGAGCGGCGATGTTACAAAAGATGGCCCGGGCGGCGATCGCGATGGGCGCCGCGGCACGGGCTCCGCCGCGATATAGATTTTCTTCGCCCGCAAACTCAGCCCGACCGGTCTATGCTGCGCTGCACGCGTAATAGCGCACCAGTCCAAGGGGTTGTTTGTGACGATCATCAGCGAACTATTGCTCGCGGCAAGCTCCGCCGCGCTCGCCGCCCAGGCTGCGCCGGCGCCGGCCGGTCAGGAGCAGCCGCCCGCGATCGATCAGGCCGCGCAGGCCGCGCCGGTCGCCGATGCCGCGGCTCAGCCGAACGAAAGCGACGATATCGTCGTCACCGGTACGCGCACCGCCGGCCGCAGCCGCCTCGACAGCGCCGCGCCGGTCGACGTGCTGAGTGGCGCGACGCTGCAGCGGCAGGGCACGACCGAACTCGCCAGCGCGCTCGCCGCCGTCGCGCCGTCGATCGATTTCCCGCGGCCGTCGGCGACCGACGGCACCGACGCGATCCGCCCGGCGACGCTGCGCGGCCTGTCACCCGACCAGACGCTGGTGCTGATCAACGGCATCCGCGGCCATGCCTCATCGCTGGTCAACACCAACGGCAGCATCGGCCGCGGTTCGGCGGCGGTCGATCTCAACACGGTGCCGACCGCCGCGCTCGACCGGATCGAAGTGCTGCGCGACGGCGCCTCGGCGCAATATGGCTCCGACGCGATCGCCGGCGTCGTCAACCTGCGCCTGCGCGAGGCACGCAGCGGCGGCGGCGCGTCGGTCACCTACGGCTTCTACGACACGCAGATCGACACCGCCAACAACCGGCGTAACGTGAAGGGCGAACATGCCGTCACCGCGAGCGGCTGGCAGGGGATCGGCTTCGGCGACGACGGCTTCATCACCGTGTCGGGCGAATATACCAAGCGCCAGCCGACCAACCGCGCCGATATCGACCTGCGCGTCGCGCCCAATCGCGTGACCGGCCGCTATGGCGATCCCGAGGTCGAGCAATATACCGGCTTCGTCAATGCCGGCACCTCGCTCACCGACAATCTCAAACTCTATGCGTTCGGCGGCTATCAGGATCGCGACAGCCGCAGCGCCGCCTTCCCGCGCATCAGCCCCGCGGCGCAGACGGCCGCCGCCGCCGCCACCCGCGCCCAGCTCGCGCTTGCCGGCTATGCCGACGGCTTCCTGCCGATCATCAACACCAAGTCGCGCGACATCAACTCGGCGGTCGGGCTGAAGGGTGACGTGTCCGGTTTCACGGTCGACCTGTCGCTGAGCTACGGCCGCAACAAGATCGACTATCGCACGCTCAACTCCGCCAATTATGCGTATGGCTCGGCAACGCCGCGCAGCTTCTACGACGGCGCGACGATCTACGACCAATATGTCGCCGGGCTCGACGTCAGCCGCCAGTTCGACGTCTTCCAGTCGCTGAACGTCGCCTTCGGGCTCGAAGGACGGCGCGAGGGCTATCGGATCGTCGCCGGCGAGCTTGCGTCCTACGGCTATCCGGCGGCGGGCACCGTCACCGGTGCTCTGGCGTCGGCGGCGCCCGGCGCGCAGGGCTTCGGCGGCTTCTCGCCGGACAACGAGACCAAGCGCAGCCGCCGCAACGGCAGCGCCTATCTCGACCTCGAAGCGCAGGTCACCGACAAGCTGCTGGTCGGCCTCGCCGGTCGGTTCGAGGATTATTCGGACTTCGGTTCGACGGTGAACGGCAAGGCCTCGCTCCGCTATGACCTGACGCGCTGGTTCGCGCTGCGCGGCACCGCCTCGACCGGCTTCCGCGCGCCGTCGCTCCAGCAGCAATATTTCACCCAGACCGCGTCGGTGGTGACCAACGGCGTGCCGATCCTCACCGGCACCTTCCCCTCGGTCAGTTCCGTCGGCAGCGCCCTCGGCGGCCTGCCGCTGCAGCCGGAGAAGTCGACCAACTTCTCGGTCGGCACGGTGATCCGCGCAGGCGGCTTCGACCTGACGGTCGACGGCTATCTCATCAAGATCCGTGACCAGATCGGCCTGTCGGAGAATATCCAGGCGACCGCCAGCACCCAGGTCGCGGCACTGCTTGCACCGTACAACGTCTCGGCAGCGCGCTTCTTCCTCAACGGCCTCGCCTCGACCACGCAGGGCATCGACGCGGTCGCGCATTACCGGCTCGCCACCGACGGCGCCGGCGCCTTCGACTTCACGCTCGCCGGCAACGTCAACACGATCGACGTCACCCGCGTGCCGACCTCGACCGCGACGCTCGATCCGGCACCGACCCTGTTCGCGCGCAGCCGCATCCTGACCCTCGAACAGGGGACGCCGGGCGAGAAGGTGACGGGGCAGATCGACTGGTCGCTCGACCGGCTCGGCGCGCTCGCCCGCGTGACCTATTACGGCGACGTCAACCAGCCCGGCACGCTCGCCAGCGGCACCGCCGACGTCCACACCGGCAAGCATGCGATCACCGACCTCGAACTGCGCTATGCCGCTCCCAAGGGCGCGCAGATCGGGCTCGGCGTCAGCAACCTGTTCGACGTCTATCCCGACCAAACGATCGCGGCGAACAACACGACCGGCGTGCTCGGCTTCCCGTCCTATTCGCCGTTCGGCTTCAACGGCCGCTATCTCTACGCCCGCGTCGGCCTCAACTGGTGAGGCGCGCGGGTTAGAGGCCCTCGCCGCCGACCCATTGCGCATGGGCGAGGCGGCGGGCCAGCGTCCAGTTCTGCTGACGGATGTCGGGGACGGCGACGACCTCCCACAGGCCACCGCGGGTCATCGGCCCGATGCAGAACACGCGCGGATCGGCCCGGCCGTCGGCGTCGATCACCTGCGACTGGGCATCGACGTCGAGGCCGATGCGCAGTGGATCGGGCCGGATCAGCCGCTGGCGCAGCAGGTCGCGCAGCAGCGGCTCGTCCGAGCGAAGCAGATCGCCCTGGGGGCCGGTGCAGTTGACGATCCGCGCGACGCGCGTCGTCGTCACCGCGTCGCTGCCGCGCGGTCGCCAGTGGAAGAGGGCGTGATCGCCGTCGGTCGCCGCTGCCACCGATTTGCCGGCGACGAAGTGCAGCCGCCCCGAGTCGCGCAACGCCGCGATCTTTGCGGCGACCGAGGGGGCGAGGCGATGGCGATGCACGTCCCAATAGGGGCGGAGGTGCCGCAGGAAGCGGCGGCGCGTCGCCGCATCCGCCGCGCCCCACATGATCTGCGTCATCGGTCGCAACGCGTCGACCGCGGCGCGCCAGCCGATCGCGGCGGCGCGGGTGCGGAGCTGCGCGACCTGCTGCGCGAGCCCGCCCGCGGGGCGTTCGCGTAGGCCCGGTTGCGCCGGCGTATCGGCATGCGCACGCGGCACCAGCCCGCGGCGCGACATGGCGACGATCTGCCCGGTGAAGCCGGCCGCATCGAGCAACAACGCCGCATCGATCGCGGTCAGCCCGGTGCCGATCAGCAGCACGCTGTCCTCCGCCGCCAGCCCCTCGCTGATATCGCCGGCCCAGGGGTCGGCGCGGTAGCAGCCCGGCGGCAGTGCGGCGGGATCGAGCCCGGGCGGCGTATGCGGCGGCAGATTGCCGATCGCCAGCACCGCGACATCGGCGGCGACATCGCGGCCGTCGTCGAGGCGCACCGTCACGCCGCCATCGTCCCGCGCCAGTCCGACGGCTTCCCCCTCGATCAGCGTCAGTCGCTTCGGATACGCGGCGACCGCGGCATCGAGCATCTCACGAAGATACGCGCCGTAGATGCGCCGCGACACGAAGGTGCGCGCATCGCCGAGCGCCTTGCCCTCCAGCCAGCGGACGAAATGGTCCGGATCGTCGGGGAGGGCGCTCATATTGCCGGCGCGGACGTTGAGCAGGTGATCCTGATGCGCGGCGCTATAGGCGACGCCGCGCGCCATCTGGGTCGGGCGGCGCTCGATCAGCGTCGCGCGCGGCCCGTCGTGCCGCATCAGGTTGATCGCGAGCAGGCTGCCCGAAAATCCGCCGCCGACGATCGCGACATGATCGCCCTGCACTTCGTCGCTCCACGTCTCGCTTGTCGTCACCGCCGGTCTCCTGTCCGCCGCCCGTAGGCGCTCGGCGGCGTCGCGGCAACGGGCCGGCGGTGGACATGCGCGGGGCCGGTGGCCATGGTGCGACAGAGACGGATGCAGCACGACGGAGCAGGGCAGGGACGGATGACGGTGACCATCGACGACCAGGGCCGCGACAGCGGCGCGGCGACGGTGCAGCGGCGCGCCGGTCGGCCGAGCCGTGAGGAAGCGCTGGCGATCGAGGCCTTGATCCTCGACGGCACGATCGATGCGATGCGCGACGCCCGCTATGCGACGCTGTCGATCGACGCGCTGGCGCAGGATATCGGCGTCACCAAGCAGACGATCTATCGCCGCTTCCCGAGCAAGGATGCGCTGATCGACGCGGCGATCCGGCGCAAGATGGACCAGCTCCACGCCTTCGCGCGCGATACCGCCAGCGCCGCTGCTGATCCGATCGAAAGCCTGCGCGCCTTCGCCCGCCATATGTTCGATATGATGCGCAAGCCCGAGAATGTCGGTCTTGCGATCTTCATCGATCATGCCTCGCTCACCGATGTCGCCTTCGCCCGCCGCCGTCAGCAATGGCACGTCATGCTGATGGAGCCGATGAAGACCGCGATCGCCACCGCCCAGGCGCAGGCGCGGCTCGCACCCGGCGATGTCGAGGTGATGGCCAATATGCTGTTCGATCTGCTCGCCGGGCCGGTCAACCGCATGCGCTATTGCGTCGCGCCCGACACGGCGCTCGCCGGGATGTGCGAGGACCGGGCGTTCTCCGCCCGCTTCGACGTGTTCCTGCGTCTCTACGCTCTGCCGCCGGATTGCTGCGCTGCAATAAAATAAAGGAACCGGGCGGTATTGTAATCGTTCAGGATCGCAGCCTAAGGGCAGCGCCCCGCGTCACTCATTGTGCGCGCGTCCCGTGTCGAGAGTTCCGCATGACCACCGCCGCCCTGCTGCCAGACGTGTCGACCGAACGCGGCTTTGTCGCGGCGATCGACGCGGTGCTTCCCGCGCTGCGCCGCTATGCGCGGCAGCTCAGCCGCGATCAGGGCGACGGTGACGATCTGGTGCAGGAGACGATGGTCCGCGCCTGGGCGGCGCGCAGCCGCTTCCAGCCGGGCACCAACTTCCGCGCCTGGCTGTTCCGTATCCTGCGCAACCTGTTCCTCAGCGGTCGTCGCCGCGCCGGTCGCAGCGTATCGTGGAATCCGGCGGTCGACGACGACCGGCTGGTCACGCCGGCGGATCAGGAATCGGGCGTGATGCTCGCCGATCTCGATGCGGCGCTCGACAGCATCACGCCGGGGCAGGCCGAGGCGCTGGTCCTCGTCGCACAGGAGGGGCTGTCGTATGAAGAGGCGGCGCTGCGGCTCGGCGTGCCGATGGGCACGGTGCGCAGCCGCGTCTTCCGCGCCCGCGCCGCGGTGATCGACCGGCTCGGCGGCAGCATGCCGGTCGCGTCGCTCCCCACGCCGGTCGTGGCGGCGTCGGCGGGTCATGCCTATCAGCAATGGAAACAGGCCGGCACCGGCCTGATCGGCTGATCCGGCGCTAGGCGTTGGCGCCGTCGCCGAATGGCGGCGGCATCGTCACCCATTCGACCCGCTGCGGCACCGTGCCGAGGTCGATGCCTTCCTCCCGCATCCGTCGCAGCAGCGTCAGCAAGACGTTGCTGCGCGCCTCGCCGGTGCTGCGCGGGCTGGAGACATGGGCGAGGCAGTTGAAGACGATCCGCCCGTCGGCGATGCCGTCGACCAGCGCCACCGGGCCCGGCGTATCGAGCACCATCGGCTCGATCGCGAACGTCTCCAGCACGATCGTGCGGACCCGATCGGCGTCGGTGGCGATCGGCACCGAGAAGTGGATCTGGATCCGCCCCATCGGCCCGGCGAGCGTCTTGTTGAGCACCGACTTGGTGATGAGCTCCGAATTGGGGACGATCAGCGTCGAATGATCGGCGAGTTCGATCTCGGTCGAGCGCACGCTGATCCGCTTGACGTCACCCTCGTCGGTGCCGACCCGGATCAGGTCGCCGATCTTGATCGGCCGCTCGGCCAGCAGGATCAGGCCCGACACGAAATTGGAGGTGATCGCCTGCAGGCCGAAGCCGATACCGACCGACAGCGCCGAGAGCAGCAGCGCGATCCGCTCCATGCCGATACCGAGCGAGGCGAGCGCCCAGACAACGGCGAGCGCGATCGCCAGATAGCGCGCGACCAGCCGGATCGAGTTGCGCACGCTCATGTCGAGATCGGTGCTCGGCAGATAGCGCTGGTCGAGCCAGGCGGTGAACTGGCGCACCAGGAACAGGCCCAGCGCGAGTACCGCGACGAATTTCAGGATCGTCCCCGGCGATATGGCGATGCCGCCGACGGTGACGCCGCGCGCCAGCCCGCCGACCCGGTCGAGCAGCGACCCGAACCCCGCGCCGAACGGGTAGAGCAGCAGCCCGAGCGCGACGACGATCACGGCGAGCCGCAGCACCGCCGACAGCAGCACGCCGAACTGATCGACCGCGCTGCCGCCGATCCCCATGCCGTGGCGCAGCGTCAGCCCAATGCGGCTGTCCCGCTGGAACAGACTGGTGGCGACATCGTCGATCACCACCATCAGCAGATAGGTGCTGACCGCGAGCAATGTCGCCCACAGCACCGCCTGCACGGTGACGATCGCCAGCCCGATATAGCCGATCAGCAAGGCGATGGCGGCGCCGGCGACGACCAGCCACAGCGCCAGCGTAATCGCGCCGACCCCCGCGCTCGCCGCCGCTTCCGCCGCGCTCTCGCCGTCGGCCGCCTCGGCGGCGCGCAGCCGGCCGATGACGATCAGCGTGCCGGCGATCAGTATGAGGTGGAGGATGATCTCGATCACCTGCGTCGTCACCAGCGCGGTCGGGCTCACCCCGGCCGCGGTGTTGAACGCATTGACGAGGATGACGAAGAAGGTCAGCGCCGCGCAGCCCCAGGCGACCGGACGCAGCGCCGCCGCCGTCGCGTCGGTCAGCGCCACCACCCGCCAGGACGGCTGCCGCGCCATCAGGAACGCTGCACCGACCGCGGCGATCAGGCCGCTGAACCCGGCGGCGGCGACGAGCGCGTCGGCGAGCCCGTTCCACGACGGCGCGAGCAGCGACGACCAGCGCAGCCCCTGGACGAACAGGAAGGCGGCCCCCATCGGCATCACCGTGCCGACGAACACCCGCCACAGGGCATTGGCGGAGCGGCGGACGCGATGCCCCGGCGCATCGGCCACCAGATAGCGCTGGCCGAGCCGCCGCAACGCCTGCCGCACCGGCAGCAGCAGCGCGAGCGCCGCGAGGCCGCCGAGCAGCGCGCCGATCGGGAAACCGCCGCGCAGGCCAATCTGCACCTGCGACCAGCCGCGCCCGACGAAGCTCGACACGCGCCGTCCGTCACGGGGCAGCGCCGAGACGATGTCGCTCCAGAAATGCGGCGAAAGCGGCGAGGGCGTCCGCGCGGCGATGCGCTGGTTGATCTCTTCCGCCTGCGTCTCGTCGATCTCGGTGACGAGCTGTCCCGCCTCGACGGTGACGAGCTGACCGCGCTTGACCTTCGAATCGAGCGAACTGCGCGCCTGCGCGAGCAAACGACGTTCGGCGCGGATGTCGGGAGCCTCGACGACGCCGGCGACCGGCGGCCCGAGCCCGGCGATACGCGCGTCGATCAGCGCGAGCTGGTCGCGGAGCTGTTCGGCCGCGTCGCGCGCATCGCTCTGCGCACCGAGCGCCTGGTCGCGCAACTTGCCGCGCGTCTCGCGATCGACCTTGGTGTCGAGCGCCTTGTCGACCGCATCGAGCGCCGCCTCGGCGGCGGCGAGCTGCTTCGTCGCGGCATCGACCGGCGAAGTCTGGGCGGCGGCGGGGAGGGCGAGCGCCAGCATTACCAACGCCAGCAAACCGATCCACCACCGCCGCGCCAATGCCGTCATCACGCCCTCCGTTCGATCGTCCGTCTACGGAGAGATGAGCGACAAAGCGAGGGATCGAACAGCGCAGGGCTCCGATCCGTGCCCGGCCCGGCCAACCACCCAAGTCCAGCCCCCGCAGATGCGATCGGCGAGCTATCCCGCCTCTCGATTGCCGTTTACGAGTGTCTACTTCTCGCGACGAAGGGCTATGTCGTGATACCCCTGCGGATGGAATGCGAACCAAGCGATTGAAAAATCTTCAACGTGTCCAAGTTGAAACTCGCATACCGCCTGCATCACGCCGTACGGGATCATTTCCAAAGGCGACCATGATGTAAAGTCGTTGAATATGAGATAGCCCCCCGGTTTTACTTTGTCCCAAGATGCAACGATATCCTTGGTTACGCTCTCGTAGTCATGACCGGCATCAATGTAGATCCAATCAAAGCTATCTTGTTCAAAATCGTTGACGATAGACCACGATACGCCTTCATGGAGGATTACTTGAGACGATGAAATGTAGTTGTCGAACCACGGCTTGTCGAAAAGATCGTAAGTTATATCGACGAGATGAAGTTGTTCAGGCTCGGCAACCTGGAGCATATGTTTGGCGAAATTCCCCCGTTGCGTACCGATCTCCAGTCCGCGGCCGCCTTTTGGCAGCCGAGCGATGATGGCTTCCCGATTCGGCAGTAGCTGAGCCTTCTCCATGACGGCTTCTGGGAGAGTCGGTGGCGAATTTCCATAGTATTGCAGGATAGGAAGCTGCTTTGTGCACGCGTAATAAGCTGATATCGCCGTTTGCGAGCATGTGATGGAAGCATGTACCGCCTCGCCCAGTCTTCGCTCAAGCTGTTCTATATAGTTGTTTAGGTCATCCCGACTAATTTGATCTGTCATTATGCTGTTCCGTCATCCACGCCTAATTGGCAGGCAAGAAACGCGGTCGCCCGTCAACGGCCACCAAGATGGCCGGGTTACAATTTGGAGCGACCACGCTCTGCTGCATTATAGGGCGATCAGGAACGCTATCGCGTAATCGAATCAAATTGCACAATCCGCCGGTATGGTAGCCGGAGGCGCATTCGGGGTGCTTATCTGTTGGGTGAGGCGGTGCCCGTCCGCCCTCACCTTTGAACGGTTCACCGCCAGCCGGCGTCCATCCAGTAATTGTGCGCCGTGCACATCCTCGCGTCGTCCGAGGCGAGGAACAGCACCAGTGCCGCGATGTCCGCCGGCTCGATCCGGCCGTCGAGGCATTGCGCGGCGACGATCTCCGCCTCGCCCTCGGGCGTGTACCATTTCTCCTGGCGGGGCGTCTTGACGTTGCCGGGCACCACCGCGTTGACGCGGATATTGTCGCGGCCGAGGTCGCGGGCGAGGCTGCGGGTCAGGCCTTCGATCGCCGCCTTGGCGGTCTGGTAGAGGACGAGGTCTTCGAGCCCGAGATGCCAGCTGATCGAGCCGAAGTTGATGATCGATCCGCCGCCGGCGGCCTTCATCGCCGGGATCACCGCCTGCGCCGCGAAGAACTGATGGCGCAGGTTGACGTTCATCCGCTCGTCCCAATAGGCCGGCGTCACGTCCGCGACGGTATGGCGATCGTCGTTGGCCGCGTTGTTGACCAGCACGTCGACACCGCCGAGCTCGTCCTGCAACTCGGCGAACACCGTCGCCAGCGCGGACAGGTCGGTGAGGTCGAGGCGGCGGAACAGCGGCGGATAAGCGGCGTCGCCGAGCCGCGCCACCAGCGCCTCGCTGTCCGCCACCGCCACGTCGACGAAGGCGACGCGCGCGCCCTGCCGCACGAACGCCTCGACCAGTCCGGCACCGATGCCCGATCCGCCGCCGCTGATGATCACGCGCTTGCCGCGCAGGGATGGGTAAACCGCACGCGCGTCGGTGGTCGTCAAGGTCGTCTCCGTCGTAAGGGTCATGCGAGCAGGCCGCGGCCGGCGAGGTTGCGGATCAGCGCCGATATGCCGAAGCGCCACGCCGGTGCCGCCTTGGAGGTGCTGACGGTGTTGATCAGCCGGCCGAGCCGCGGCGTCGCGATCGCCACCGTGTCGCCGACCTTGTGGGTGAAGCCCTGACCGGCGACGTCGCGATCCTGCGTCGGCGCGAACAGCGTGCCGAGGAACAGGACGAGGCCATCGGGATAATGATGCTCGCTCAGCGCCTGGCGGAGCAGCTCCTCGGGATCGCGGCTGATCTGGTTCATCGAGCTTGCGCCGTCGAGCGTATAGCCGTCGGTACCCTCGATGCGCAGCGTGATCTCCGCCTCGCGCACGTCGTCCATCGTATAATCGGCATCGAACAGGCGGACGAAGGCGCCGAGCGAACAGGAGGCGTTATTGTCCTTGGCCTTGCCGAGCAGCAGCGCCGAACGCCCCTCGAAATCGCGCAGGTTGACGTCGTTGCCGAGCGTCGCGCCCACCGCCTTGCCGTCGGGGCCGGCGAGCAGCACGACCTCGGGCTCGGGATTGTTCCAAGTCGAGTCCGAGCGGATGCCGACGTCCGCGCCCCAGCCGACCGTCGCCAGCACCGGCGCCTTGGTAAAGATCTCGGCGTCGGGGCCGATCGCGACCTCGAGATATTGCGACCACAGGCCTTCATCGATCAACGCCTGCTTGAGCGCCGCCGCTTCGGGCGAGCCGGGGACGACCGCGCGCATGCTGCCGCCGATCCGGCCTTCGAGCCGGCTGCGCACCTCGGCCGCCGCGCCGGCATCGCCGCGCGCGCGTTCTTCGATGACGCGCTCCATCGCCGAGACCGCGAAGGTCACGCCCGCCGCCTTGACGCATTGCAGATCGATCGGGCTGAGCAGCCGCGGCAAACCGTCGACGGACAGGCCGATCGCGTCGAGGGCGCCAACCGCCTCGCCCTGCGCCGCGTCGAAGCGACCGCCGGCGACGAGGTCGGCGACGGTCGGGGCGACGCGTGCCATGTCATGCACGATGCCGTCGACGATCAGCACCGGGCTGGGACCGGCGCCGAAGTCGATACGGCCGATCCAGCGCGCGCTGCGCCAGTCGCTGCCGAGCGCATCGGCGGGGTCGAAGGGGATCGGCATAAGCATCTGTCTCCGGATCGGTCGCGTCGACCGTCGGAGCGGCCGGCGCGGCGGTGGGGCTGGCCGCGACGGGATTGGCATCACCGCGGCGGGCGGGCAAGGTGCCGCGCGCCCGTGGCTGTTGCCCTCCATCCTCCCAGCTCGTTATCGCTACCATTACCTGCCGACTTCGCCGCCGCAAGCCGAAACCGCATACCATTTGTAGACGGGGCGCCCCGGATCGCAGCGGCCGGGGGCCGCGATCGGTCGCGCGGGTTGCCATTTTGCCCCCTCGCTGGTAGGGGCGGCGTTCGAACGGCGCGGACCATCGTCTGCCGCCGCTATTGCTATTGACCGAGGTGTTTCAGTTCCATGCAGATCGTCGTCCGCGACAACAACGTCGACCAGGCTCTTCGTGTGCTCAAGAAGAAGTTGCAGCGCGAGGGCGTGTATCGCGAGATGAAGCTGCGTCGTCACTTCGAAAAGCCGTCGGAAAAGCGCGCGCGCGAGCGTGCCGCGGCGGTCCGCCGTTCGCGCAAGCTCGAGCGCAAGCGCGCCGAGAAGGACGGCGCGCGCTAAGTACTGCCCGCGCCCCGTGGCCGCGCCGGTCGGGCGCAGCCGCGGGGCGCGACGTGAACCTCAACCGGTGACGGCCGGCCCGGCACCATAACCCTCAGGTGCCCCAACGATGTCGACTGTCACCGCCGTCCCGCTGCGCCCCGTCAAGCGCACCTATCTCATCTACCTCTGGGTAGGCATCGCGGTCGCGATCCTCGCCGCCTTCCTGCTGGCCCGGCAGGGCGACGATTTCCTCGCGCGGAACGCGCGCCGCAGCGACGTGGTGACCACCGCCTCCGGCTTGCAATATCAGGTGATCCAGCCCGGCGCGCCCGGTGCCGCCAAGCCGACCGACAGCGATGTCGCGCTCATCAACTATGAAGGCAAGCTGCTCAACGGCACCACCTTCGACAAGTCGCAGCAGCCGACGCCGATGCCGGTCGCCGGCGTCGTCCCCGGCTTTTCCGAGGCGCTGAAGCTGATGCCCAAGGGGTCGAAGTATCGCGTCTGGATCAAGCCGTCGCTCGGCTATGGCGCGGAGGCCAAGGGGCCGATCCCGGCCAATTCGACTTTGGTCTTCGATATCGAGCTGATCGACTTCCTGCCGGAGGCGGTGGTCCGCCAGATGCAGGCACAGGCCCAGGCGCAGCAGGGCGGCATGCCCGGTGGCCTGCCGCGCGGTGCGATGCCTCCCGGCGCGATGCCGCAGGGCGCTCCCGGCGGTCGCTGATCGATCCGCTCACGCCGGCGGCGGATCGTCCGCCGCCGGCGTCTTTTCCGCTCGCGTCGATCTGCGCCGGACAAAAAAATAGCGGCCCCGGTCGGGGCCGCCATCCTTTCCGCCGGAGCGGACGATCAGCTTAGTTGCTGTCCGAATTGTCGCTGCTGTCCGCAACCACGACGATGCCCGCGATCACCGCAGCCGCCGCGATCACCGCGACGATGATGCCGCCGCCGGCAAGCTCGTTCTTCTTCGCCGACGCCGAACCGGTGCGCACCGACTTGGCGACCGACAGGCTGGCGGCCGGATTGGCCGACGCCGCAGCGGCGGGGGCGACCGCCATGGTGGCGGCGGCGAGGGCGAGGATGGTCTTGCCGAAGGTCATGTCAAATCTCCCGAATAAGCTCGTCCGTTCGGCGCATGACAGATGATGGGAGCGCCAACAATCGTTAAGCCGCAGCGGCGCGGTTTCGTGCGACGCTGTTGCCGCCGCGCCACAGAGCAATATGTCAGCCGTCGCGCCGCGCCTGCACCAGCCAGCGCGCGGCGCCCTCCAGCCCCAGCGCGCTCAACACCCCGGTATCATAGGCCCCGGTATCGACCCCGATGCGATGCACCTGTTCGTCGAGACCGTCGCTGATCGTATGGCCATGGACGATCATCTTCTCCAGCGCGCGATCGTGGTCGAGGAACGGATTGCGGATCCAGCGCAGGTCGGCGCCGCGCTGCGAGGCGAGGTCGGTGCCGGGGCGCACCCCGGCATGGACGAAGGCATAGTCGCCGATCGTCACCATATTCTCGAACTGTTCGAGAAAGGCCTGATGGTCCGCCGGGATGCGTTCGCGCATCGCGACGTGCAGCTCCTCATAATCCATCCGGTCGTAATCGGCGGCGTCGATGCCGTAGCTCAGGATCGTCTCGCGCCCACCGATCCGGCAAAACATGCGCAGCGCCTTGGGTTCGCCCTTCAACGCTTCGAGGAACACCTCCTCGTGATTGCCGAGCAGGAAGTGCGTGTCCGGCCGTTCGGCGGCGAGCGTGCGCAGCCGTTCCAGCACACGCGCCGAGGCGGGGCCGCGATCGACCAGATCGCCGAGGAAGATCATCGTCGTCCGCGCCGGGGCGCGGCTGCGATCGTCCGCGTCGATCCGGTCGAGCAGATCGTCGAGCAGATCGGCGCAGCCGTGCACGTCGCCGATCGCATAGACGCGCTCGCCATTGGGAATGGCGGTGGTGGGCGCTACGGGAGCGCGGCCTACCTTGAGCAGCTTCTTGAGCATGGAATCCTGTCGATCGTGAGCCAAGGCAGGTAGAACGGCACGAGTCTGGCTGCAACCGTCTGAACGCGACGTGACGCTCAGCCGACGAGCCGCAGCGACTCCGTCTGCCGTGCCGCGGCGGGCTGGTCGGGCCAGATGCCGCGGGTGTCGAGCACCAGCTTGTCGCTGCGCTCCTCGACCGGCACCGATCGGAACACGTCATGATCGACCAGCACGATCATGATCGGGCAGGCCTCGATCGCGGTGTCGATGTCGATCAGCGTCGCACCGGTGCCGTCGAACGCCGCGGGCAGGCTGCTGGCATAGGGTTCGACGATCCGGACCCGCTCGCCGTAGCGCTGCGCCAACGCCTGCGCGACCTTGAGCGCCGGACTCTCCCGGAAATCGTCGATGTTCGCCTTGAAGGCGAGGCCGAGGCAGGCGACCGGCGCATCGGGGCGCGCCTCGATCATCGCGCTCGCCTGGGCGATGACGTGATCGGTCTTGCCGTCGTTAACCAGCCGGGCGGTGCGGATCAGCGGCGTATGGTCGGGGGCGGCATGGACGAGGAACCAGGGATCGACCGCGATGCAATGGCCGCCGACGCCCGGACCGGGCTGGAGGATGTTGACGCGCGGATGGCGGTTGGCGAGGCGGATCACCTCCCAGACGTCGACGCCCATCGTATCCGCGACCACGCTGAGTTCGTTGGCGAAGGCGATGTTGACGTCGCGGAAGGCGTTTTCGGTGAGCTTGGTCATCTCCGCCGCCCGCGCGGTGGTGGTGACGCAGGCGCCGCGGACGAAGCGGCGGTAGAAGGTCAGCGCCTTGCGCGCGCACCGCGGGGTGATGCCGCCGATGACGCGGTCGTTGTCGATCAGCTCGACGAGGATGCGGCCGGGCAGCACGCGCTCCGGGCAATAAGCGATGGCGACGTCGGCGGCCTCCCCGGCACGCCCCGGCACGCGCAGATCGGGGCGAAGCTGCGCGAGCAGGTCGCGGACGCGTTCGGTGGTGCCGACCGGCGAGGTCGATTCGAGAATGATCGTATCCCCCGCCTTGAGCACCGCGGCGATCGTCGTCGCGGCTTGCAGCACATAGGTGATGTCGGGCGCGTGATCCGCGGCGAAGGGCGTCGGCACCGCGATCACGAACACGTCCGCCGGCGCGATCTGCGTCGAGGCGCGCAGCGCGCCGCGCGCGACCACGCCCGAGACGAGCCCGTCGAGATCGACCTCCTCGATATGGACGCGCCCCGAATTGACCGTCTCGACGACCGACTCGGTGACGTCGACGCCGAGCACCTTCGCGCCGGTGCGGGCGATCACCGCCGCGGTCGGCAGGCCGATATAGCCGAGGCCGAGCACGACGACGTTCAATTCAGTGTCCGATAGCATCGGCGATGATCCTCGCGATCCGGGTGCTGGCGTGGCCGTCGCCAAACGGGTTATGCGCGCGCGCCATCGCGGCATAGGCCGATATGTCGTCGAGAAGCGTGAAGACTTCGGAAACGATGCGCTCTTCATCGGTACCGATCAGCCGTGCGGTGCCGGCGGCGACCCCTTCGGGCCGCTCGGTGGTGTCGCGCATCACCAGCACCGGCTTGCCGAGCGCCGGGGCTTCCTCCTGCACGCCGCCCGAATCGGTCAGCGCGAGATCGCACCAGCCGAGCGCGCGGATGAAATGCGGATAGTCGAGCGGCGCGATACGCGCGACATTGTCCGGTGTGCCGAGCCAGCGGTCCATCACCGCACCGACGTTGGGATTGGGGTGCATCGGGAAGAGGATGGCGACATCGTCACGCGCCGCGATCCGGGCGATCGCCCGTGCGATCGCCGCCATGCCGTAGCCGAAATTCTCGCGCCGGTGCGTGGTGACGAGGATGATCCGCTTGCCGGCGAACCGCTCCGCCAACGGGTCGAGCGTGGCGGCGAGGGCCGGGTCGGCGGCGATCCGCTCGCGCGTCCAGTGCAGCGCGTCGATCACCGTATTGCCGGTGACGTGCACCCCCGCGGTGACCGTCTCGCGTGCCAGCGCCGCCGCGGCGGTATCGGTCGGGGCGAAATGCAGGTCGGCGATCGGTGCGACGATGCGGCGGTTCACCTCCTCCGGCCACGGCTGGTAGATGTCGCCCGATCGCAGCCCTGCCTCGACATGCGCGACCGGGATCTTGCGGTAATAAGCGGCGAGCGCGCCGACCATCGCGGTGGCGGTATCGCCCTGGACAATGACGCGATCGGGCCGCACCGCGTCCATCACCTCGCCGAGCCCGGTGAGCAGCCGCGCGGTCAGCCGGTCGAGCGACTGGCCCGGCTCCATCAGGTCGAGGTCGATGTCGGGCGTCAGGCCGGCGATGGCGAGCACTTGGTCGAGCAGGCCGCGATGCTGCGCGGTGACGCAGGTCACCGTCTCGACTTCACCGGTCGCATCGAGCGCGCGGATCACCGGGAACAGCTTGATCGCCTCGGGCCGGGTGCCGAACACGGTCAGGATCTTGGGGCGGGCACGGGTCATCGGCGCTGACTAGCCGACCGGGCTTAATTTCGGGCTAAGCCGCAGGTCGGGCAGCCGGGGTCCTTGGGCAGGGTCAGCGTGCGGAAGCGCAGGCCCAACGTGTCGGCGAGCAGCAGCCGGCCAGCGCTGTCGTCACCGAACGGGTGCAGCGCGCGCATCACCTCGAGCGCGGCGAGGCTGCCGATCATCCCCGCCATCGGCCCGAGCACGCCGTCCTCGGCGCAACTGACGCCGGGCCGGTCGGGATCGGCGCCGACGAAGCAGCGATAGCAGGGCTTGTCCACTTCCCAACCGCGGAACACGCCGAGCTGGCCATCGAACTGGCCGATCGCCGCCGAGACGAGCGGGACCCGTGCCGCATAAGCGGCATCGGCGACGAGCAGCCGGGTGGTGAAATTGTCGCAGCCGTCGAGCACGACATCCGCCGTCGCGACCAGCGCCGCGACCGTGTCCGCTGCGACGCGCGTGGTCTCCGCGACGGCCGCGACATGCGGATTGAGCCGCCGCGCCGCCGCTGCCGCACGCTCGGCCTTGCCGGCGCCGATGTCGTCGCTGGTGTAGATCGTCTGGCGCTGGAGGTTGGAGAGGTCGACGTGATCGTCGTCGACGATGGTCAGGCGTCCGATACCGGCGGCGGCGAGATACTGAATCGCCGGCGAGCCGATGCCACCGGCACCGATCACCAGCACCCGCGCGGCGGCGAAGCGCTGCTGCCCGGCGCCGCCGACCTCCTTCAATACGATATGACGGGCGTAGCGGGTCAGCTCCGCGTCGGACAGCGTCACGCCGGCCAGGTGAAGGTCAGGCTGGTGCGATACCAGCTGTCGGCATCGGTATCGCCCGGGGTGACATTGCCGCGCGCCATGCTCGACACCAGCCCGGCGGCATATTGCTCAACCGAAGGACAGGCGATGGCGCGGGGCACGACCCGCTTCGGCGTGCCGCCGGGCCCGACCAGCACCGCCAGATCGACCTTGAGCACATAGCCCTGCGCCGACAGCGTCGCCGCGTTGCAGCGGCCGGCCTTGACCTCGGCGCGGACGAAGCTCGACAGAGTGCCGCCGTCATCGGGATCGCGGCTGTAGGGGAGGGGATGGAGCTGGCTCCAGTCCTGCGGCGGCATCGGCGGGGCCGAGACGCCGGCAAGTTGTGCCGCCAAAAGCCATGCTGTAATCATCGGTCGGTCGATCCAAATCCTCCGCTGCCGCGCGCGGTATCGTCGAGTGCGTCGACCAAGACCAGCGTGGCGCGCTGAACCGGGGCGGGGACGAGTTGGGCGATCCGCTCGCCGCGCGCGATATCGACCGGCGCGGCGCCGAGATTGGCGAGGATCACCTTGATCTCGCCGCGATAATCGCAGTCGATCGTGCCCGGCGTGTTGAGGCAGGTGATGCCGTGCTTGAGCGCGAGGCCGGACCGCGGCCGAACCTGCACCTCATAGCCTTCCGGGATCGCCACCGCGAATCCGGTCGCCACCGCCGCGCGCGCGCCCGGGGCAAGCGTCAGGGTTTCCGCGGCAACGATATCGAGCCCCGCCGCGCCTGCGGTCGCATAGACCGGCGGCGGGAGTCCCTCGCCATGGGGCAGGCGGCGCAGGCGAAGCTCGATGTCAGGACTCATCCGGGTTGAGCTACTCCGCCTTGTCGAACGGATCAAGAACCAGCGCCGCCGCGATCCGGTCGGCGAGCCGGCGTGCGACCGCCGCCTTCGGCAGCCGCTCCCATGATTCGACGCCATCGGCGGTGACGAGGTGGACCGTATTGGCCTCGCCGCCGAATACGTCGCCGGACACGTCGTTGGCGACGATCCAGTCGGCCCGCTTGCGGATGCGCTTCGCCGTCGCCTGTTCGACGACGCGTTCGGTCTCCGCGGCGAACCCGACGACGAGGCGCGGCCGCTGCAGCCCTTGCGCGAGCGTCGCGAGGATGTCCGGGTTTTCGGCGAGCACCAGCGCGGGCGGTTTATCGCCCTTCTTGACCTTCTGCGGCGCGGCGGCGACGTGCCAGTCGGCGACCGCGGCGACCATCACCGCGGCATCGGCGGGCAGCGCCGCCGCCACCGCCGCCGCCATCTCCGCGGCGGTGACGACGTCGATGCGGTGCACGCCCGGCGGCGTGGCGAGCGTCACCGGACCGGCGACCAGCGTCACCGCGGCACCCAGGTCGGCGAGCGCTGCGGCGATGGCGAAGCCCTGCCGCCCCGACGAGCGGTTGGCGATATAGCGGACCGGATCGATCGGCTCGTGCGTCGGCCCGGCGGTGACCAGCACGTGGCGCCCGGCGAGCGGTCGTTCGCGCGGGGCGAGCATCGCCGCCACCGCCGCGGCGATCGCCGCGGGTTCGGGCAGGCGGCCGGGGCCGAACTCGCCGCAGGCCA
This sequence comes from Sphingomonas kyungheensis, assembly GCF_037120395.1. Classification (NCBI taxonomy): domain Bacteria; kingdom Pseudomonadati; phylum Pseudomonadota; class Alphaproteobacteria; order Sphingomonadales; family Sphingomonadaceae; genus Sphingomonas; species Sphingomonas kyungheensis. Next base: position 536,146 of record NZ_JBBBDM010000003.1, on the reverse strand, counting down.
TCGCCCCGGCATCGGGTTCGAGGATGGTGACGCCATCGGCGCGCAACTGCGCGACGTTGCGCAGCGTCGCGGGATGCTGCCACATCCGCACGTTCATCGCCGGCGCCGCCAGCACCGGCGTGTCGGTGGCGAGCAGCAAGGTGGTGGCGAGGTCGTCGGCGAGGCCGCCGGCCATCCGCGCCAGCAGATCGGCGGTCGCCGGCGCCACGACGATCAGATCGGCCTGCCGGCTGAGCTGGATATGCCCCATCTCGGCCTCGTCCTTGAGGTCCCACAGGCTGGTGTAGACCTTGTCCTCGCTGAGTGCGGCGAGCGTCATCGGCGTGACGAAGTGGCTGGCGCCCTCGGTCATCACGCAGCGCACCTGATGCCCCTGCCGGCGCAGCAGCCGGATCAGCTCGCAGGCCTTGTAGGCGGCAATGCCGCCGCCGACGATCAGCAGGATACGCGTCATCGCACCACCCTCTTCACCGTAATCCGCCGCCGGTCGCCCGCCGCCTCGATCAGGTCGCGCAGGCCGTCGGGCGCGAAGACGAGGCCGACGAGCAGCAGCGGCGCGATCAGCAGGCCCCAATAGAAGGTATCGACGCGGCCGAACACGCTCAGCACCACGGCATAGCCGAGCAGCACCGCGAGCACGCGCAGTCCCGTCCGGTCACGCCACGCCGCCCAGCCGAACAACGCGAGTCCGACCAGCGGTGCGGCCAGCCACAGGGGCGCGATCATCAGCGCGGTCGACACGGTCATCGTCCGTACGAAGAAGCCGAACCCGAGATGCCCCGACCAGCCCGGCGACGCCGGATCAAGCGGCCCGACCACCTGCGCCACCGCATGGGCATGCGCCGCCAGCGCCAGCGTCAGGATCGCCGCGGCGACCGCCCAGGCCGCCGCCTCGCGCCGCTCGCCCTCGACGAGCGCGCCGACCGTCATCAGGAGCAGGTAGAGTCCCGCGGTCTCACGGATCACCGCCGCCGACAGGCCGAAGGCGACCGCGGGCAGCCACTGGCCGCGCCGGTGCACGCCGAGCGACAAAGCGATCAGCAACCCCGCCCAGATCTCGTGAAAGGCGAGCAGTTCGCGCTGGACGAAGGCCATCAATCCGCCGGCAAGCAGCACCATCGCGATCACCCGCGGCGGCGGTCGCGCAAAGACGGGGGCAAGCCGCTGCCACCAGGCGAGCATCACCGCGGCGGCGAGCAGATACAGCAGCAGCACGACGATCGCATGGGGAACCGAGGCCTGGACGATCGCCAGCGTCGGCAGGCGCACGGTGACGAACGGCCGCAGCGGATAATTGCCGGCGCGCATCGCCTCGGTCGCGGTGTCGTAATAGCCGGCGCCATGGCGGACGTTGGCGACGATCGTCTCGTACAGCACGACATCGGCCTGATCATCGTCGCGCCGCCCGGCATCGCCGCTCGCGGCGGGCGGCGTCGGCGCGGCGAAGACGAGCAACGTCGCGAGCAGCAGCAGCGCCAGTGCCGCCAGCGCCGCCGCGGCATTGCGCGGCGACAGGCCGGCGAACCGCGACGGCTGCACCAGCCATAACGGGGCGGGGCCGCGCCGCATCATCGGCTCAGTGGACGACCAGCCAGGTCGCACCGACGCTCGCCACCGCCGTCGCGGCGGCGACAGCGGCATAGCGCCAGCCACCGCCGATCCGCACCACCTCGATCTCGCGCAGCGGCGGGGCGGGGGGCTCGCCGCCCGGCGCCGGGTAGCGCGCCTCGATCCGGCGGATGAGTTCGGGCAAAGCGGCGATCGTCTTGACGTCGGCGATCAGCCGGTCGGCAATCGCCGCCTCCGGCCCCAATTCGGTGCGGATCCATTCGCGTACGAACGGCGCGGCCGACTCCCACAGATTGATGTCGGGATCGAGCCGCGTCGCGACGCCCTCGACCATCACCATCGTCTTTTGCAGCAGCAGCAGATGCGGCTGCGTCACCATGTCGAAATCGCGGGTGATCGAGAACAGCCCGTCGAGCATCATCCCGATCGACATGTCCTTGACCGGCAGGCCGCGCATCGGCTCGCCGACCGCCCGCAGCGCGGTGGCGAATTCCGCGACATTGTGGTGGCTCGGGACATAGCCGGCCTCGAAGTGGATTTCGGCGACGCGGCGGTAATTGCCGGTGATCAGGCCATAGAGGATCTCGGCGAGCCAGACGCGCGCGCGCCGGTCGATCCGCCCCATGATGCCGAAGTCGATCGCGGCGATGCGGTTGCCGGGCAGAGCGAACAGATTGCCCTGATGCATGTCGGCGTGGAAGAAGCCCTCCGCGATCGCCTGGCGCAGGAACGCCTGAACCAGGGTGTTGGCGAGCTTGGGCAGGTCATAGCCCGCCGCGACCAGCGCGGCACGATCGGACAATTTGATGCCGTCGATCCACTCGACCGTCAGCACGCGCGCGGTCGACCGTTGCCAGTCGATCGCGGGAACGACGAAATCGGGTTCGGCGGTCATCGACTCGGCGAGTTCGGACGCCGATGCCGCCTCGCGTCGGAAGTTGAGTTCGCGCGCGGTCCAGCGTTTGAAGTTCTCGACCGTCAGCCGCGGCCGCAGCCGCCGCGCCTCGATGCTCATCCCTTCGAGCTGCGCCGCCGCCCATTCATAGGTGGCGATCGCGCGAGTGAAATCCGCCTCGACGCCGGGGCGCAGCACCTTGACCGCGACGGTGCGGCCGTCGGTGGTCACCGCGCGATGCACCTGCGCGATCGAGGCGGCGCCGACCGGCTGCTCCTCGATCTGGCGGAACAGATCGGACGGCGGGCGGCCGAGGCTTGCCTCCATCGCCGCGGCGATCGTCGCATAGGGCACGGGCGGCAGCTGGTCCTGCAGGCGCAGCAGATCCTGCGTCGCCTCCTCGCCGACCAGATCGGGGCGGGTGGCGAGCGTCTGGCCGAGCTTGATCGCGGCCGGCCCGATCGCCTGGAACGCATCGGCATAGCGCGGGGTCTTGGGCACGCGCGCGCCGAACCGGGCGACGCGGGCGAGCCGGCGCACCGGCGCGGGCGTGTTGGGATCGCGCTCGATGCCGCGCAGCGCGCCGTGACGGGCGAGGATACGGCCCCATTTGAGCAGCCGCCAGACATGGGTGACCGCCGCGGTCATCGGACGCGCCTTACGATCGTCAAATCTTCCACCCCGAATGGATCGCGACCAGCCCGCCGAGGATCGGCTCCGCCTTGGTGCGGACGAAACCGGCCTCGCCGATCATCGCCTGGAAGCGCGGCATGTCGGGGAAGCGGCGGATCGATTCGATCAGATAGCGGTAGCTGTCGGCATCCTGCGCGAGCAACTGGCCGAGCTTGGGGACGAGCTTGTGCGAATAGCTGTCGTAGACGTCCTTGAACCCCGGCCAGGTCGTCGTCGAGAATTCGAGGCAGAAGAAACGGCCGCCGCGGCGCAGCACGCGATGCGCCTCGCGCAGCGCCTTGGGAACGTCGGTGACGTTCCGGATGCCGAAGGCGATCGTATAGGCGTCGAAGAACCGGTCGGGGAAGGTCAGCGTCTCGGCATTGGCCTCGGTCCACACCAGCCCGTCGATGCCGCGCTTGGCGGCGCGCTGCATGCCGACCTCGAGCATTGCCGGATTGATGTCCGCCACCGTCACCGAGGCGCCCGATGCGGCAAGCCGGAACGCGATGTCGCCGGTGCCGCCCGCCATGTCGAGGATCTGCTGGCCCGGCTGCGGCTGCACGCGCCGGACGAAGCGGTCTTTCCACAGGCGATGCATGCCGCCGGACATCGCATCGTTCATCAGGTCATAGTTTTTGGCGACGCTGGAGAAGACGCCGCCGACGCGCGCGGTCTTTTCGTCGGGGGCGACGTCCTCATAGCCGAAGGAGACGGTTCCGGGGGGGGCGGTGTCGGTCATGGCTCTGCCCTAGCCGCCGCTTGTGGCGGGGGCAAACGCAACCTAGCTGTTTGACGTGCCTGAACTCCCCGAAGTCGAAACCACCGTCCGCGGTCTCACCCCGGTGCTCGCCGGCCAGCGGCTGACGCTGGTCGAACCGCGCCGCGCCGACCTGCGCAAGGCGATCCCGCCCGACCTGCGCCAGCGGCTCACCGGCGCCACCGTCACTGCGCTCGGCCGTCGCGCCAAATATGGCCTGATCGACACCGATCGCGGCGACACCCTGATTTTCCATCTCGGCATGTCGGGGCGCTGGCGCGTTGACCCGGCCGAGCCGCTCGCGCACGATCATCTGCTGATCGAGACGGCGGACGGGCGGAGCCTGGTGCTCAACGATCCGCGTCGCTTCGGCTTTCTCGATCTCGTCGAGACGTCGGCGCTGGCGTTCTATCCGCCGTTCCTGGCGATGGGGCCGGAGCCGCTCGGCGAGGATTTCACCGGCGCCTATCTCGACGCCGCGCTTGCCGGCCGCGCCGCACCGATCAAGGCGATGCTGCTCGACCAGCGGATCGTCGCCGGGCTCGGCAACATCTATGTCTGCGAGGCGCTGCATGTCGCCCGCATCGCGCCGACCCGCGCCGCCGGGCAGATCACCCGGCCGCGACTCGACCGGCTCGCCGTGGCGGTGCGCGAGGTGTTGCTCGCGGCGATCGAGGCGGGCGGATCGACGCTGCGCGACTATGCCCGGCCGGATGGCGAGCTCGGCTATTTCTCCAAACAGTTCCTCGTCTATGGTCGCGAGGGCGAGCCGTGCCATTGCGGCGGCACCGTCCGGCGCCGCGTCGATAGCGGCCGTTCGACCTTCTATTGCCCCAAGTGCCAGCGGAATTGAGGTGCGTCGCCATTTCGCCGCAAGACCGGGATGCTCGGAGGGTGAAGCAAGGAGCGAGGTTGACCTCGCACACCGCCTTCGCTAAGGGCGCTGCCTTCGAGAGGGCGTAGGGTGATCCGGCGCCGCTCTGACCAGACCCTATACTCGCAAGGACGTACCGAATGGCGAATACGCCGCAAGCCAAGAAGCGCATCCGTCGCAACGATCGCCGCGCCGAAATCAACGGAAACCGCGTCGGCCGTATCCGCACCTTCATCAAGAAGGTGGAAGCGGCGCTCGCCTCGGGCGACAAGACCGCGGCGACGACGGCGTTGGCGGCGGTGCAGCCCGAGCTGCAGCGTGGCGTTGCCAAGGGCGTGCTCCACAAGAACACCGCGAGCCGCAAGTTCTCGCGTCTGACCAAGGCGGTCAGCACGCTCGCCTGATCCTTCTGTTTCAGGTCGATTTCGACCCGTCGGGACACGCGTCCCGGCGGGTTTTTTGATGTCGATTTCGGGTCGATCGGGAACGAAAACGGAAAGCACGGACTTCCCGCGATTCGAGTGCCGCGGATTTGCGCCCTTCCGCGCGGTCCGCCCGAAAAATCGAGCAATAACAAACACTTGTCATTTTCCCGGACGCGTTTCTGCGGGGCAGGGGCTGTCAATCCCGTTTATTTCACCAATGTGACCCGGCGAGGGGTTGATCGACTCGCCCCAGGCCTCATAACTCCGCTCCACCGCAGCGATATTCATCGCCGGCGGGGACCTGAACAGCGTGGGCATGCCGAACGGCCGTTGGCCGTCAGGGGGATTTGTCTGTCTTGAATACGGCCGCCGGGCGACATGCGTCGCTTTCGGCAACGAAGGGGTATGCATTGAACGATCGGCAGGCAGTGGCGGTGACGGAGAGCGAGGCGCATCGCGCCTGGACCCGTGTCCGCAGCAACCTGCGTGAATCGGCCGGTGCGCGCCTGTTCGAACAATGGCTGAAGCCGATGGAGCTGATCGAGGACGGCGACGCCGAATCGATCCGCCTCGGCCTCCCTTCGGCGTTCATGACCAACTGGGTCCGCAACCATTATGCCGACCGGCTGCTGCTCGAATTCCGGGCATTGCTGCCGCAGGTGCGCGGCGTGTCGATCGAGACGCGGCTCGCCGCGCCCGCGGCGATCAAGCTGGTCGCCGAGACGCCGGCGCCGGTGCCGGCTCCCGCTCCCGTTGCGGCCCCGGTGGCCGCCGCCGCGCCAACGCGCCCGGCTGCCGAGCGCCCGCCGCTCGATCCGCGCTTCACCTTCGATCGCTTCGTCGTCGACGCGGCCAATCGCGTCGCCTTCAACGCCGCGCGGATGCTCGCCGAGCCGGGCGTGCCGCGGTTCAGCCCGCTGTTCCTCCATTCGGGGACCGGGCAGGGCAAGACGCACCTGATGCACGCGATCGGCCATGCCTTTCTCGCCGCGCATCCGGACGCCATCGTGCTCTGCATGTCGGCCGAGCGTTTCATGTTCGACTTCGTCGCGGCGATGCGCGCGCGCGACACGCACAGCTTCAAGCAACGGCTGCGCGGCGCCGACCTGCTGCTGATCGACGATCTCCAGTTCATCGCCGGCAAGGACGCAACGCAGGAGGAGTTCTTCCACACCGTCAACGAGATCATGAGTGCGGGCAAACGCCTCGTCATCTCGGCGGACCGGTGCCCGCAGGCGCTCGACGGGGTCGAGGCGCGAATCGTCAGCCGCATGTCGGTCGGCCTCGTCGCCGACATCAAGGCGCCCGACCTGACGTTGCGCCGCACGATACTGGACAGGAAACTTGCAGACCTGCCCGAGGCAAAGGTCCCCAACGACGTGCTCGACCTGCTCGCGGCACGCATCCACGCCAATATCCGCGAGCTGGAAGGCGCGCTCAACCGCGTCGTCGCCTATGCGCAGCTGACCGGCGACAGCATCGATCTCGACTTTGCGGTGGCGACGCTGGGCGAGGTGCTGCGCGGCGCGCAGCGGCGGGTGACGATCGACGAGATCCAGAAGCTGGTCAGCCAGCATTTCGAGCTCAAGCCGCTCGACCTCGTCTCGGCGCGTCGCAGCCGCGCGGTGGCGCGCCCACGGCAGATCGCCATGTATCTCGCCAAACGGCTGACGACGCGCTCGCTCCCCGAGATCGGCCGCAAGTTCGGCGGTCGTGACCATTCGACGGTGATCCATGCGGTGCGCAAGATCGAGGAATTGCGCGATCAGGACCGCGACATCGATGCCGCCGTGCGCACGCTGATGCGCGAGCTCGAGGCGTAACGCGGGCCTGGGGTTCGCGCAGAGGCGCAGAGGTCTCGGAGGCAGTGCCTGCCGCGACAGCGGCACTTCACCATGTCCCGTCGTGACGGGCACACTAGCCCCTCAACCGCCGCTTCTCCGCGCCTCCGCGTCTCTACGCGAACCCGTAAGCTCCGTCAGCGCCCCCGGCGCAGCACGATATAGAGCGCGCCCTGGCCGCCATGGCGCGGATGCGCGCCGCGGACGGCGGCGATCGCATCGGCATGGCGGGAGGCGGCGAGCCAGTCGGCGATTGCCGCGCGGATCGCGCCGCGGGCGTGCGGACGCTCGCTTTCGGGGCGCGGCGGCTTGCCGGTGACGAGCAGCAGCACGCGATCGCCGCGCGCGATCGCCCGGCCGAGGCCGTCGTCGAGCATCGCATAGGCGGAGCTCAACGTATGGCCATGCAGATCGAGCGAGGCGTCGGGATTGACGATACCGCGGGTCAGCCGCTTGTCCCAGCTGCCGTCGAGCGTGTTCTGGCGCGGCGGCGGGGACGCGACGAGCGGTTGCGGCGCCGGCGCGCGCGTCGCCATCGCGCGGGTCAGCGCCTTGGAGGCCTTGGTCGGCTTGGCGGCGGCGGCTGCCGTCGGCGGCGGCGGCGCGACCGGGCGGACCGGGGTCGCGACGGCGCGCAACGGCTTCACCGTCGCCATCACCCGCGCCCAGAGGTCGGCTTCGTCAGGGTTGAGCTGGCGCATCGCTGCCCGATCCATAGGGCGTATAGCGATCGGGCTGAAGCCGCGCGACCGTGCCGATCGGCAGCAGCAGGAAGGCGGTGCCGCGCGCCGCCATGCCGCCCGCCGTCGCCTCCGCCACCGCGCCGCCGCCCCAATAGGTATCGAAGCGGTTGGCGCCCTTGATCGCGCCGCCGGTATCCTGCGCCACCCACAGGCCGCTGGCATCCTGCCGGTCCATCGACAGGAAGACGGGCGCGCCGAGCGGCACGTATTTGACGTCGGCCGCCGCGCTGACTCCGCCGTTGACGACATAGCCCATCGCCCCCACCGGCGGCGTGTTCAGTTCGCGGAAGAAAACGAAGCTCTTGTTTTCCTGCATGATCGCTCGGCCCTCGGCGGGATGCTCGCGCAGCCAGGCGACGATGCCCTGCATCGAGGTCTGGCCGGGCTGGAGCAGGCCGCGTGCCTTCATCAACGCGCCGATGCCGGTATAGTCGCGCCCGTTCTGCGTGTCATAGCCGACGCGCATCACCGAACCGTCGGGCAGCCGCAGCCGGCCCGAACCCTGGATCTGGAGAAAGAACACCGCTGCCTCGTCGGCGCCCCAGGCGAGCACCGGAGCGCGGCCGTCGAGCGCGCCACCCTCGATCGCCGCACGATCATAATAGGGGACGAGGTTGCTGCCATCGACGCGGCCGCGGATCTTCTTGCCTTTGAGCGCATCGCTGAACTTGCCGAGATCGACGTCGATCAGATCGTCGGGCCGCGCGTAGATCGGGACGCTATAGCCGGTGCGGCGTTCGCGCGAGGCGGCGATCTCCGGCTCGTAATAGCCGGTGGCGAAGGCCTTGCCGTCGCCGACCTGCACCGCTTCGAAATAGCTTGCGAAGAAGGCGCGCGCGCCACCGCGCGGGACGCTCGCGGCGGCGGTGCAGGCCGCCTGCCAGTCGCTGCCGCGGGTCAGGCCGGAGGCATCGGTGCGCCGCATCAGGCCGGGGCAGCTGGTGACGAACGCCTGCCGTGCTGCCTCCGCCTGCGCCTCGGTGATCGGCAGCGACGCCAGTGCGGGGCCGGCGGTGATACCGGCGGTCGCGGCCGTGGTCGCGCCGGCGTTGGCGACGACGGGGGCGGCGGGAAGCGGGGAGGCGGGCTGGATGCGTCCATCGAAGGCGCGACCGCTGGCGATCGGCTGTGCGCCCGCACCGGCGCCGGGGCGCGGCGTGGGTCTGGCCGGCTGGCGCACCGGCTGACGACCGGGTTGCGCGACGGGGGTATGACCGGGGGCGAGCGGCACGACCCGGCCGCCGCAGGCACTGAGGGCAAGGGCCAGCGCGATGCTGGCGATTACGCGGTTACCGGTCATGCACATCCCCGTATGTCCGCATCGTGATTGCGGAAAGATGCGGCTGTGCCGAACCGCGGAGGAGACGACAAGGGCTATGCGGCTGATCGCAAGCGGCGCCGGTTTTGCGGAGCGCAGGCGGAGTCAGATACGAGCCGTACATCCGCCCCGGACGCCTGTCAGTCCCGGCCCACCCGGCGTGAAGATCGAGTGTGGCGATCAAATGACACTGATCACATGCGTCGGCTCCCGCGAAGCTGGTTCCGACACACGAACGCCCAAGCAGGCGGGAGCGAGCTTTAACAGTCTGCCATGCTGCGGCCCGGGTCGATCAAGGGCCGATCGGACCGATCAGGCCTCGTCGGTATCCGCCAGCTTCCAGTTCGGGTCGCGGCTCTTCAACGTACGGGCGAAGGTCCAGACGTCATGCGTCTCGACCGCATCGGTCAGCGATCCGGCGATGACATGCCCCTCGGCATCGCGCGTCACCGCAGCGATGTCGGCATCGAAGCGGACGGTGATCCGCGCCTCGCGCCCGTCGAGCGACGCATCGGCAATCGCCGCGCGCTCGATCGAGACGAGCCGGTTCTCCAGCGTCTCGCCGGCAGCGCGCCGCGCCGCGATCGCCTCGCCAAAGGCATGCGCCACGTCCGGCTCGGTAAGTTCGGCGAGCGTCGCTTCGTCGCCCGCCCAATAGGCTTCCAGCGTCATGCGATAGGCGCTCTGCGCCCCGGCAAGGAACTGATTGACGTCGAAGCCCTGTTCGCCGGCGATGATCGCCCGCAGCCCCGCCTCGGCGCGCGGATCGATGTTCCGGTTGACCGGCTCGCGCTGCTCGACCGTCGTATCGAGGGGACGCGGGGGCGCGGCGATCGCCGCGGGGCGATCCTCGGCGGCCCGCGGCAAAGGCTGCTGTTCGTGGCCGGTGCGCTTGCCGAGCACGCTGTACAGGCGCAGCGCCAGGAACGCCGCCACCATCGCGAGAAGAACTACGTAGAACACCGTGCCTCCGATCCAACCCGATACATAGGCGCAAAACCCCTTCGATTCAAACCTGCCCGCGGATCGGCCAGGTTTTGAGCCCAGCCCGTTGAAACCGCGTCGGCACGCTGCTAGCGCGGGCGCCATCGGCATCGAACGCCCGACCCCGGGCTTCGGTCCCCCTCTTTTCGTTTCATTCGAGGATCATCTCATGGCCGACCAGGACAACGGCACCACGATCGACACGCAGCCGCTCAGCAACGGCGCCGACGATGCGCCCGCTGCCGGCCTCATCTCGCAATATGTCAAGGATCTGTCGTTCGAGAACCCGAACGCGCCCGGCATCTTCCAGAACCCCAATCCGCCGGCGATCGACGTGCAGTTCAACATCGGCACCGCGCAGGTCGGCGAGGAAGTGCACGAAGTGCTGCTGAAGATCGACGTCAAGGCGGAGGCCGAGGGCCAGACCGCGTTCATCGTCGACCTGACCTATGCCGGCCTGTTCGGGCTGCGCAACGTTCCCGCCGATGCGATCCAGCCATTCCTGCTCGGCGAAGCGCCGCGGCTGCTCTTCCCCTTCGCGCGCCGCGTGCTCGCCGATTGCGTCCGCGACGGCGGCTTCCCGCCGCTGCTGCTCGAGCCGATCGACTTCGGCCAGCTCTACCTGCAGCAGGCCGAGCAGGGCGGCGCTTTCTCGGTCGGCGAGGTCGGCCACGCCTGATCACCGCGCGGGGGGCGTCGCGGCGTGAACCTGACCAAGGCCTTGGGCTCGGTCGGCGGGCTGACGCTCGCCAGCCGGGTGCTCGCGCTCGTCCGCGACACGTTACAGGCGACGTATGTCGGGGCGGGCTTTGCGTCCGACGCTTTTTTTGTCGCCTTCCGTCTTCCCAACATGTTCCGCGCCCTCTTTGCGGAGGGGGCGTTTTCCGCTGCCTTCATCCCGCTGTTCAATCGCAAGGTCGCAGAGGGCGGTGGGACAGCTGCGGGGATTGATTTTGCCGAACGGGCGCTAGCCGTACTCTTCCCGGTGCTGCTTGGCTTTACCTTGCTGATGCTGGCGGCCGCCTATCCAATCACCTGGGGGTTGTCCGGCGGCTTCGATCGGCAACATCCTACCCCTGAACAATTTGACTTCGCCGTGACGTTGTCGCGCTTTACTATTCCGTATCTGATGCTGATCAGCCTCGTTTCCTTACTCGGCGGCATTCTCAATTCAATGCACCGATTTTGGGTCAACGCAGCAGCTCCGATTCTGCTTAACGTTGCGATGGTCGCAGCACTTATTTTCTTTCACGGCGGTGATCCTTACGCGACCGCGCGGGCGCAAGCGATTTCTGTCACTGCGGGCGGCGCTTTACAGCTGGCATGGCTGTGGTTCGCGTGCCGCCGCGCCGGTGTGAGCCTCCGCCTCCGCCGCCCGCGTATCGATGACGACGTCAAGAAGATGCTCAAGCTGATTATCCCGGCGGCAACAGGCGCGGGTGCGGCGCAGATCAATCTCGCCATATCTACTGCACTGGCGGGGCATCTGCTTGCGGCCGGATCGATTTCCGCAATCTATTACGCCGACCGACTCAATCAATTGCCACTCGGATTAATCGGGATAGGATTAGGGACAATCCTCCTACCCGTCGTCTCGCGACAATTATCCGAGGGGCGTGAGGCAGAAGCGATGGAAATGCAGAACCGCGGTCTGGAACTTGCGCTGTTTCTTACGCTTCCCGCGACTGCTGCCTTTGTATTTGCTGCCGAGCCATTGGTCCGCGGTTTGTTTCAGCACGGTGCATTCGGTGCAGGCGATACGGTTCGCGCGGCACAGGCACTTGCCGCCTTCTCCCTGGGTCTTCCTAGTTATGTACTGGTTAAGGTGCTGACGCCCGGCTTCTATGCTCGGGCCGACACGCGCACGCCGGTGCGGTTGGCGCTTTATTCGGTCGCGATAAACTTCGTCGGCAATCTCATTTTAATCCCGGGCCTCGCCCATTGGAATATCGGTCAGATTGGTCCGCCCCTCGCGACGGCGATCGCCTCGACTATCAACGTCGTATCGCTCTATGTCGTGCTTGGTCGGCGTGGGCACTTCGCGCTTGATCCCGCGCTGAAACGTAAGGTGCCGCGCCTTGGCCTTTCCGCTCTGCTCATGGGTGGGGCCTTGCTGCTCGTCACGCCGTGGATCGAGCCTTACCTAGTCGGGTCGCTGCCCGTGCGTGCGATTGCCCTTGCCGTGCTTGTCGGCTCGGGCGTCGCGATATACGGGCTTGCCTGTTTCGTGACGGGTGCGTTTCGCGTCTCCGATCTCCGTTCCATTCTCCGTCGCAGAGCCACTTCATGACTACAAAGCGCGTCGTGTCCGGTATCAAGCCCACCGGCAACCTCCACCTCGGCAATTACCTCGGCGCGGTGAAGCAGTGGGTGGTGCAGCAGGACGATATCCAGGCGGAAGGGGGCGAGACGCTTTATTTCGTCGCCGATCTGCACGGGCTGACCGAGTGGATCAGCCCGGCCGAGCTGCGCGCCAATACGATCGAGATGACCGCGACGCTGGTCGCCGCGGGGATCGATCCCGACCGGTCGATCCTGTTCAACCAGGCGCGGGTCACCGCGCATAGCGAGCTCGGCTGGCTGCTCAACAATGTCGCGCGGGTCGGCTGGCTCAACCGCATGACGCAATTCAAGGACAAGGCGGGGAAGAACCGCGAGGGCGCCAGCGTCGGCCTCTACGACTATCCCGTGCTGATGGCGGCGGACGTGCTGCTCTACAACACCACGCACGTCCCGGTCGGCGAGGATCAGAAGCAGCATCTCGAACTGGCGCGCGACATCGCGACCAAGTTCAATGCCGATTACGAGACCGACCTGTTCACGCTGCCCGAGCCGCTGGTCAGCGCCGACGCGCCGCGGATCATGTCGCTGCGCGATGCGTCGGCGAAGATGTCCAAGTCCAACCCGTCGGAGCAATCGGTGGTCAAGCTGATCGACAGCGACGAGGTGATCGCCGACAAGTTCCGCAAGGCAAAGACCGATCCCGACCTGCTCCCCGACACGATCGAGGCCTTGGCGGAGCGGCCCGAGGCGCGCAATCTGCTGACGATCTTCGCGGCGCTCGCCGATCGCAAGCCGGCGGACGTGCTGCGCGACTATGCCGGCAAGGGCTTCGGCGTGTTCAAGCCCGATCTCGCCGATCTCGCGGTGGCGACGCTCGCGCCGATCCGAGACGAGATGGTGCGGCTGCTCGACGATCGTGCCGCGATCGACGCGATCCTCGAACAGGGGGCGGAGAAGGCGCGGGCGCTCGCCGCGCCGATGCTGCGCCGGACGCAGGAGACGATGGGGCTGATGCTCTAGGCGGCGAGGCGGGCGATCACCTCGGCATAGATGGCGGTGAGCGTGGCGAGGTCCGCCACCGCCACCGCCTCGTCGACCTGGTGCATCGTCGCATTGACCAGCCCGAACTCGACCGTCGGGCAGAGCTGCGACAGGAAGCGCGCGTCGGAGGTGCCGCCCGAGGTCGACAGTTCGGCGATGAGCCCGGTCCTGGCCTCGACCGCGCCGCTGACCACGGCGGTCCACGGCCCCGGCGGGGTGAGGAAGGCCTCGCCCGATACCTTGCCGGTCACGCTTGCCGCGGGCGCATGCTCGCGGACCACCGCGGCGACGCGTTCGATCAGCGCCTCGCCGCGTTGCAGATCGTTGAAGCGGATGTTGATCCGCGCCTCGGCGCGCGCCGGGATGACGTTATGCGCCGGATTGCCGACGTGGATGTCGGTGATCTCAAGGTTCGACGGCTGGAACCAGTCATTGCCGTGATCGAGCCCCAAGGTCTGGAGCGCTGCGAGTGCACGCGCGAGCTTGCCCGCCGGATTGTCGGCGAGATGCGGATAGGCGACATGGCCCTGCCGCCCCGGCACGCTGATCCAGATGTTGACCGATCCGCGCCGGCCGATCTTGATCATGTCGCCGAGCTGGCGGACCGAGGTCGGTTCGCCGACGAGGCAGACGTCGGGGGCGATGCCTCGCGCCGCCATCCGGTCGATCAGCGCCGGCGTGCCATAGGTCGCCGGTCCTTCCTCGTCGCCGGTGATCAGCAGGCTGAGCGTCGGTCCCTGCGCCTGCGCCGCCGCCGCGACGAAGGCGGCGACCGCGCCCTTCATATCGACCGCGCCGCGCCCGTAGAGCAGGTCGCCGCGGATCTCGCCCGACCAGGGCGAGCCGGTCCAGCCGTCGCCCGGCGGCACGACGTCGACATGACCGGCGAAGGCGAGATGCGGGCCCGCGCCGGGGCGCAGCGCGATCATATTCTCGACCGGCCCGTCGGGGGCGCTGCCGCTGACGAAGCGATCGACGGCAAAGCCGATCGGGCGCAGCGCGGCTTCGAGCAGGTCGAAGACGGTTCCGCGAGCCGGCGTGACGCTGTCCGCCCGCAACAAGGCCTGTGCGAGCGCGACGACGTCGGTCACGCGGGCTGCTCGAACTGCTCGATCACCCAATCCTCTTCCTGCGCGCCGGCGATCCAGTCCTGCATGAACGGATGGCGGATCATCGCGTCGAGATAGCCGGCGGCGAAGCGCGCGATCGGCAGTTGATAGGTGAGGATGCGCGTCACCACCGGCGCGTACATGATGTCCGCCGCGCCGAAGTCGCCGAACAGGAAGGCGCCGCCGCCGCCCCAGCGCGCGCGTGCCTGCGCCCACAGCTCCATGATCCGCGCGAGATCGGCGACCACGTCATCGTCGGGGCGGCGCGCGTCGAAGACCTGGCGGATGTTCATCGGATGCTTGCGACGCAGGGCGGTGAAGCTCGAATGCATCTCCGCCGCCATCGAGCGGGCCATCGCCCGCGCCGCCTCGTCGGTTGGCCAGAACCGCTCGCGCGCGGTCTTGTCGGCGAGATAGTCGACGATGGCGAGGCTGTCCCATACCACCGCCTCGCCATCCCACAGGATCGGCACCTTGCCCGAGGAGGGGGCGAACTCAGCGCCTTCGCGGCGGCGGTCCCATGCCGCATCGTAGAGCGGCACGACCACCTCTTCGAAGGCGAGGCCGGATTGCTTGCACGCCAGCCAGCCGCGCAGCGACCAGCTCGAATAGGCCTTGTTGCCGATGATGAGCTTCATGACCAAGGGCCTAGCCGCGGGCGGGCCACGGGTCCAGCCATCCACGCACCGGCGAACATGGACAAGTTGGACACCTTAACGGAAACGATCCGCATCGATCGTTTCCGTTTGCGACCGGTGGCGGCGCGGCGGCAGGGCAGGCGGATCATGCCGCATCCTATGCGCGGCGCGGGGGAGATAGGACAGGAGGCGTCATTCGGCGGCCGATCCCAACGGCTTGCGGCCGCGGGCAACCAATGGCGCCGATCAGCCGATCGCTTCGAGCACCGCGGCGCGCAATTCGGCGATGCCCATGCCGCCCTCGCTCGACGTCGCGAGGATATCGGGATGCGCGGCCGGGCGCTTGCGCGCTTCCGCCGCGACGCTGTCGGTCACCGCGGCGAGTTCGGTCGCCTTGACCTTGTCGGCCTTGGTGAGGACGAGCCGGTAGCTGACCGCCGCCTTGTCGAGCATTTCGAGGATCTCGCGATCGACGTCCTTGATGCCGTGGCGCGAGTCGATCAGCACCAGCGCGCGCTTGAGCGTATCGCGCCCGCGCAGGAAGTCGTTGACCAGGAACCGCCACTTTTTGACGACATCCTTGGGGGCCTTGGCGAAGCCATAGCCCGGCATGTCGACCAGCCGGAACGCAAGCGGTGCGCCGACGTCGAAGAAGTTGAGCTCCTGCGTCCGCCCCGGCGTGTTCGAGGTGCGCGCCAGCCCGTTGCGCCCGGTCAGCGCGTTGAGCAGTGACGATTTGCCGACGTTGGACCGGCCGGCGAAGGCCACTTCCGGCACCACCGGCGCCGGCAGATGCTCCAGCGCCGGCGCCGATTTGAGGAAGCTCACCGGCCCGGCGAAGGTCTTGCGCGCACGTTCGAGCAGCTCGGGCGAGAAGCCCTCGTCCTCGGGGATGATGACGTCCTCGCTCACTTGGCGGCCGCGATTCTGAGATCGGGGTGGCGCGCATAGAGCACCCGCTGCTGCAGGATCGCGAGGAAGTTGGAGGCGATCCAATAGACCTGCAGGCCGACCGGATAGCTCGCCATCACGAACATCAGCACCCAGGGGATGACCGCGAACACCTGCTTCTGCGTGTCGTCCATCGGCGCCGGGTTGAGCTTGAACTGGAAGTACATCGAGATGCCGAGGATGATCGGCACCACGCCGATCGCGATCATGTGCGGCGGGGTGAAGTGCAGATAGCCGAACAGGTTGAGCGGGGTCAGCGGATCGGGCGCGCTGAGATCCTTGATCCAGGCGACGAACGGCTGGTGCCGCATCTCGATCGTCAGCATCAGCACCTTGTACAGCGCGTAGAAGATCGGGATCTGGATCAGCGTCGGCAGGCAGCCGGCGACGGGATTGACCTTCTCCGTCTTGTAGAGCGCCATCACCTCCTGCTGCATGCGCGGCTTGTCGTCCTTGTAGCGCTCCTGGATCGCCTTCATCTTGGGCTGGAGCGCGCGCGTCTTCGCCATGCTGGCGAACTGGCGCTGCGCGATCGGGAACATCAGGCCGCGGATGGTGAGCGTCAGCAGGATGATCGCGACGCCGAAATTGCCGACCATGCGGAACAGCCAGTCGAGATAGGTGAAGATCGGCTTTTCGAGGATCTCGAACCAGCCCCAGTCGATCGCCTTGTCGAGCTTGGCGACGCCCGCATCATTCTCGTAATGCTGAAGCGCCTTGACCTCCTTGGCGCCGGCGAAGAAGCGGCTGGTCTGGGTCAGCGCGCGGCCGGCGGGGAGCAGCTTGGGCGCGAAGGCGTAATCCGCCTGATAGGCGGTGTTGGCGCCGGCGCGGAACTGGCCGTCGAACTGCGCCGCCTGATCGGGGACGAGCGCGGTCAGCCAATATTTGTCGGTGAAGCCGAGCCAGCCGCCGGTCGTCGTGAACTTCTCGGGTGCCTTGTCGAGGTCCTTGAACTTGGTGCTGTAATCCGCACCGCCGCCATGGACCGACATCGGGCCGGTGTGGATCTGCCAGGTGCCGGGGTCCTTCGACACGCCGACACGGTTGACATAGCCATAAGGCGCGACCGGCACCGGCGCGTTGCCCGCATTCTGCACCGACTGCTTGACGGTGAACATATATTGATCGTCGACCGACAGCTCGATCGCGAAGCGCTGGCCGGTCGCATTGGCGGCGGTCAGCGTCACCGGACGGCCGGGGGCGAGCAATGGCGACGAGGCGGTCCACACCGCATCCGCGGCGGGCGGCTTCAGCCCGTCGTCGCGCCAGCCGAAGCCGGCGAAATAGGCCTCCGGCGCGCCGGCGGGGGACAGCAGCCGGATCGGCGGCGAATCCTTGGTGATCGTTTCCTTGTACTTGACCAGCACGAGATCATCGATCCGCGCGCCCTTGAGGTTGATCGAGCCCTGCAAGGTCGGCGTCTGGATCCGCACGCGCGGCGATTCGGCGAGCACCGCCTGGCGGCTGCGCGTCGCGGCGGGGGCGTCGGCGGTCGGGTCGGCGGTCTTGGTGGTGACCGGCACCGACTTGCCGTTGACGATCTTCGTCACCGGCGGATTGGCGACGGGGAAGAATTTGCCCTGGATCAGCGGCCAGCCGAACAGGATCACCGCCGCGATGAGCGCGAACAGGACGAAATTCTGACGTTCTTTGTTCAAAGTACAGCCCCGTAGCTCAAGGGACGGGATCGGGTCCACACCCGCCCCAGGGATGGCAGCGCGCTATCCGCTTCGCCGCCAGCCAGCCGCCCTTTGCCGCGCCATAGCGGCGAAGCGCAGTGATTGCATAGGCAGAACAAGACGGTTGATACCGGCAGGAGGGCGGCAGGATCAGCGACGGCCCCAATTGCCAGCCGCGCGCCACCCAGATCAGCAGCCGCGCGATCACCGGCGCGGCTTTCGCGGCCCGCGCGGCCGCGCCGGCGCATCCTCGCCGCGGGCGATCTTGCCGAGCGCCTTGCCGAATTCCGCCTTCAGAAGATGGTGATCGCGCTCGATGCCGCCATCGCGGCCGATCAGCACATGGTCGGCGCCGCGGATGCCGCCGACGGGCAACAGCTCACGCGCCAAGGCACGCAGCCGCCGTTTCATGCGGTTGCGGACGACGGCGTTGCCGATCTTCTTGGTCACGGTAAAGCCGACGCGCATCGTCGGATCGCCGTCTTTGCGGTCATGCACGAGCAGGACGAAGCCCGGCATCGGTGCGCGCCGCCCGGCATTGGCCGCGAGGAAGTCGCGGCGCAACGTCAACGTCCGGATCGTGGCATCGGCGTGTGCCGCCGCGCCCGCGGACGTCTGGACGTCGGCAGCGCCGACGTCCGTCACGCAGATTACGCCGACAGCTTCTTGCGGCCACGCGCGCGGCGCGCGTGGATCACCGCACGGCCGCCGACCGTCGCCATGCGGGCGCGGAAGCCGTGACGGCGGGCACGCACCAGATTGCTCGGCTGAAAGGTCCGCTTCATGATTCATTCCCTGATCGTCTGAATAGAAAAGGGCCGCCACGCGGACGGCCTTGATGGGGCGCGCTTACCCAGACGGGCCGACGAAGTCAACGCGAGCGGGCTTTGTTCGGCCATGATCCGCCAGATAGGGCGCGTGTGTTACCGGAACAAGACGGTGCGGCGATCCTTGCGCGCCGCACCGTCGCGCCCCGCGACGCCGCTATGGTGGAAGGGCAGGGGGTGAGCGGATGGCGGCGATCGTGCAGACGGTGGCATATCTCGGGCTGGAGGCGCGCGGGGTCGAGGTGCAGGTGCAGCTCGTCCCCGGCGTGCCCGGCTTCTACGTCGTCGGGCTCGGCGACAAGGCGGTGACCGAAAGCCGCGAGCGGGTGCGCGCGGCGATCTCCGCGCTCGGGCTGGCGCTGCCGCCGAAGCGGATCGTCGTCAATCTGTCGCCGGCCGACCTGCCCAAGGAGGGATCGCATTTCGACCTGCCGATCGCCCTCGCGTTGCTCGCCGCGATGGCGGTGATCGACGTCACGCTGCTCGCCGACTACGTGGTGGTCGGCGAACTGGCGCTCGACGGGCGGATCGCGCCGTCGCCGGGTGTGCTGCTCGCCGCGATCCACGCCAATGGCGAGGGCAAGGGGTTGATCTGCCCCGCGGCGCAGGGGTCGGAGGCGGCGTGGGCGGGATCGCTCGACCTGCTTGCCGCGCCGGCGCTCCTGCCGCTGATCAACCATCTCAAGGGGCATGGCCGGCTCGCCCCGCCGACGCCGGGGGAGGTCGACGCCGCCGCCGCCGGTCCCGACCTGCGCCAGGTGCGCGGGCAGGAGACGGCACGCCGCGCGCTGGAGATCGCCGCGGCGGGCGGGCATAATCTGCTGATGATCGGGCCGCCCGGCGCGGGCAAGTCGCTGATGGCGTCGTGCCTGCCCGGCATCCTGCCACCACTCGACGCCGCCGAGGCGCTCGAAGTGTCGATGGTCCAGTCGGTGGCGGGGACGCTCGGCCAGGGGCGGCTGACGCGGGCGCGGCCGTTCCGTGCGCCGCATCACAGCGCGTCGATGGCGGCGCTGACCGGCGGCGGGCTGCGCGTCAGGCCGGGCGAGGTCAGTCTCGCGCATCTCGGCGTGCTGTTCCTCGACGAATTGCCCGAATTCCAGCGCGCGGTGCTCGATTCGCTGCGCCAGCCGCTCGAGGCCGGCGTGGTCAGCGTCGCGCGGGCGAATGCGCATGTCACCTTTCCGGCGCGCGTCCAGCTCGTCGCGGCGATGAACCCGTGCCGCTGCGGGCATCTCGGCGATGCCAGCCTGGCCTGCGCACGCGCGCCGCGCTGCGCCGCGGACTATCAGGCGAAGGTGTCGGGGCCGCTGCTCGACCGGATCGATCTGCATGTCGAGGTGGCGGCGGTCAGCGCCGCGGACCTTGCCCTGCCACCCGCGGCGGAAGGGTCGGCCGAGGTCGCCGCGCGCGTCGCCGCGGCACGCGCGGTCCAGCGCTGCCGTTATGACGCGGATGCGATCCGCACCAATGCGGAGGCGGACGGGCTGGTGCTCGACCGCGTCGCGACGCCCGATGCGGCCGGGCGCGCCCTGCTCACCGAGGCGGCGGGGGCGATGCGGCTGTCGGCGCGCGGCCATGGCCGGGTGCTGCGCGTCGCGCGCACGATCGCCGACCTCGCCGGATCGGCGACGGTGACGCGGGCGCATGTCGCCGAGGCGCTGAGCTACAGGCGGCGCGCGCCGAGCGGCTGATCGCTGGCTGCGGCGTGGCGCCGCTGGCGGATCAGCGCGAGGCATTGGCTGAGCAGTGCCGCGATCAGGCCATCGTGATCCGCATCCGCCCGCTGCAACGCGGCGACGACGCGCGCCTCGAGCGTGTCCTGTTGGTCCGACATTCCGGTCACCCCACCGGCCAGAGAGGCGGCGAGGAAACCACGGACCCTGATCGATCACAACGACATGGATCAGTCCGCGTCAAGCAGCTTGCGAACCGCCCGTCATGCCGCTACCGCCGCGACCTTGCCACCGACGCGCCGCGTCGGCGCGCGGCCGGTGTGCGGGCGTGGCGAAATGGTAGACGCAGCAGACTCAAAATCTGCCGTAGCAATACATGTCGGTTCGAGTCCGACCGCCCGCACCATCCCAGACCGTTGCATTTCGCCCCGCCGCGACAAAATGATGCGATCCGGAGGTTATCGTCTACCTGCCGGAAGTTGTTGGTGAAGTTGGCGCAGCTTGCGCCAGCGATCGGCCGCGATGCGGCAAGTCCCGTCCCACCCGTCATCATCGTGTCACCGTCCGCTGCTCTGGGCGGCACCATCGGCCGGGGGGTCGAGGTCGGATGAGCATTGCGACGCGCCCGCGGGGCGGCGTCCGATGACGCGCGCCGACGGGCAATGCTTGTGGAGGACGATGATGACGACGTGGCGTGGCGCATCGCGCGCGGTGATCGCTTTGGCTCTGGTGCTGAGCTCCTGCTCGTCCGATACGCCCGGCGGGTCGGGCGGCGCCACGCCCGCGCCGACCGCCGCGGCCTCGCCCGCGGTCTCCGAACAGAATGCGCTCGCCACCGCGACGCCGATCAAGCACCTCGTCGTCATCTTCCAGGAGAACGTCTCGTTCGATCATTATTTCGGCACCTATCCGCAGGCGGCCAATCCGGCCGGCCAGCCGGTGTTCACCGCCGCCGCGGAGACGCCGTGGGTCAACGGCTATCTCGCGAACACCACCCTGCTGACCAACAATCCCAACACGACCAGCGCCGCGAACCTCAAGACGTCCGTCGCGCCGGAGCTGATGAACCCGTTCCGCATCGATCGCGCGCAGGCCGATACGACCAGCCAGAACCACAATTATCTCGCCGAACAGCTGGCCAGCAACAACGGCCGGATGGACTCGTTCGTCGCCTATACCGGGCGCAGCAACCAGAATAAGCCGGGGTCGGGGGCGTTCGGCACCGCCGCGCAGGTGATGGCCTATTTCGACGGCAACACCGTCACCGCTCTGTGGAACTACGCCCAGAATTTCGCGATGAGCGACAATGCCTATACCGACACCTTCGGCCCGTCGACGCCGGGGGCGCTGCACGTCGTCGCGGGTACCAATGCCGGCGCGACGCAAGGCACCGGCACGGTCGCCGACGGTCAGGGCGGCTGGACGGTGATCGGCGATCCCGAGCCGGCGGGGGACGTCTGCACCAAGGACAGGACGCCGGTGTCGCTTGCCGGCAAGAATATCGGCGACCTGCTCAACGCCGCGGGGATCACCTGGGGCGGCTTCATGGGCGGATTCGACCTGACCGCCCATAATCCGGACATGACCACCGGCTGCCGGCGTTCGATGACCTCGCCGATCACCAGCCGCAGCGTCGTCGACTACAAGCCGCACCACGCCTGGTTCCAGTATTTCGCCTCGACCGCCAACCTCAAACATACGCGGCCGAGTTCGGTGGCGATGATCGGCCATACCGAACCGACGCTCGATGCCGCCGGGTCGGCCACCCCGGTCCACCACCAATATGACTTGAACGACTTCATCGCCGCGGTGAAGGCCGGCAACTTCCCCTCGGTCAGCTACCTCAAGGCGCAGGCGATCGGCGACGGCCATCCCGGCAATTCCAACCCGCTCGACGAGCAGACCTTCCTCGTCAACACGCTCAACTTCCTCCAGCAGCAGCCCGACTGGAAGAGCACCGCGGTGCTGATCCTCTATGACGATTCGGACGGCTGGTACGATCACCGCTCGCCCAACATCCTCACCTCGTCCTTCGACGCGACGGTCGATCAGATGACCGCCCCCGGCAAGTGCGACGGGCTCGGCGCGGTGCAGGGCGTCGGTCTGACCGGCAAGCCGGTCAACGGCCGCTGCGGGCCGGGATCGCGCATTCCCTTCCTCGTCATCTCGCCCTGGTCGCGGGTCAATTACGTCGACTCGACGCCGATCACCCAGTCATCGGTGCTGCGCTTCATCGAATATAATTGGCTCAAGGACGCGCGGATCGGTGGCGGGTCGAACGATGCCAATGCGGGCAAGATACTCAATATGTTCGACTTCACCAATGCGCCGCATCTGACGCCGCTGTTCCTCGATCCGACCACCGGCACGAAGGTCGCCGCCGCGCCGGCGATGTGACCATCATGACGCGCGACGCCGCGTCGCTGCGCCGGACCGGCCGCGTCGCCCTCATGCTCGCCGCAACGGTGTTGCTGGCATCGCTGGTCGGCGCGGGCGGTATCTTCGTGCAGCACCCCGAGCGGGCGCCGGCGCTGTTCGGCGACGTGCTGCAGGACGTCACCGGGTTCAATCCGCACCCGGTGACGCTGCTGCGTCCGCCGGCGCAGCCGCTCAGCGCACTCGCGCAGATCGGTCGGCGCATCTTCTACGACCGCAGCCTGTCGGCGTCGGGCCGCCAGTCCTGTGCCTCGTGCCACAGCCCGGCGCGCAGCTTCGGCCCGCCCGACGGCCAGCTGCTGCAGCCGGGCGGCATGACGATGGTGGCGCAGGGCCTGCGACCGCCGCCGTCGCTCGCCTATCTCTACCGGCAGGAGCCGTTCGGCATCGGCCCGGCAGTCGACGACGATGCGCCGCCGCCCGATCCAGCGGCGCAGCCTCCGGCGCCGGCCGGACCGCGCGCCCCCAAACAGGCGAGCGTGGCGGCCGGGCCCGCGATGGTGCCGCATGGCGGGCTGTTCTGGGACGGGCGTGCCGATACGCTGATGGATCAGGCCGCCGGGCCGCTGCTCAATCCCAACGAGATGGCCAATCCCGATACCGCGACGGTGGTCAACAAGCTGCTGCGCGCCGGTTATGGCGAGGCGCTGCGGCCGCTGTTCGGCGCTGCGATCGTCCGCAATCCGCCGCTGCTCTTCGCCGAGGCGATGTCGGCGGTGTCGCGCTATCAGATCGAGGACCCCGCCTTCCACCGGTTCGACAGCCGCTACGACCGTTGGCTGGAGGGCAAGACGCGGCTCAGCCGCCAGGAGATGCGCGGGCTGCGGCTGTTCAACGATCCCGCCAAGGGCAATTGCGCGGCCTGCCATATCAGCCGGCCGACGGCGGACGGCCTGCCGCCGCTGTTCACCGACAGCGAATATGAAGCGCTCGCGGTGCCGCGCAATCCGGCGGTGCCCGCCAATCGCGATCCGCATTTCGTCGACCTGGGGCTGTGCGGGCCGCTCCGTACCGATCTCGCCAGGCAGACGGATTATTGCGGCATGTTCCTGACGCCGACGCTGCGCAACAGTGCGCGGCGCGGTGTCTATTTCCACAACGGCCGCTATCGCAGCCTGCGGCAGGTGCTCGACTTCTACAATTGGCGCGACGTCGCGCCGCAGCGCGTCTACCCGCATGGCGTCCCCGACGATCTGCCGCGGCGCTACTGGGCGAATATCGATCGTGGCGACGCGCCGTTCGGCCGCCGTCGCGGTGACACGCCGCCGCTGACCGACGTGGAGATCGCGGCGATCATCGCCTTTCTCGGCACGCTCGACGATGGTGCATCCCCGCCGCCCTGAGGGGGTGTTCGCCTCTATAGTAGATTAAGATCGGGCGCGGCTGCGCGGGTGGACCGGTCGGGATGATGTTTTCGGCAGAGGCCGCGAACGCGGCGGGGGCAAGGCATGGATATTCAACGCAGATGCCAGATCGCCGGCACGATCGCGATCGTCTCGGTGATCGTGTGCGGCATCATCGCCGGGGTGGAGATCAACACGATCCGCGTCGGCGGTCCGATCCAGGCGCGCAATCACGAGATCAGCGAGCTGGATGCGGATGTATTGCCGCCGCCCGCCTATATCGTCGAAGCCTTTCTGGAGACGACGTTGCTGGCACGCAACCCGGCCGCGCTCGCCCGCCACGAAGCCGTGTTGGCGCGCAAGGAGCGCGACTTCCGGGTCAGCGTCGCGCGGTGGCAGGCATCGCAGCTCAGCACGACCGCGATCGGCGCCCCGTTCCAACAGGCAACGGCCGCCGCCGACCAATTCTGGACCAAGCTCGATCAGGTCATGCTGCCGGCCTTGCACCGCGGCGATCGGCAGGCCGCGTCGCAGAGCTATATGCGGCTGACGGCCCTGTACGACAGGCATCGCCATGCCATCGATCGGGTGGTGACGGCGGCGAACCGGGTCAGAAGCGACCTGATGGCGCATAATGCCTATACGCTCGGCCGGGCGATCGCGCTGCTGACGCTGATCGGGCTGTTGCTGATCGCCGCGACGATCGCCGGCATCCTGTATCTGTTGCGGGCGGTGTTGCGCCCGATTGGCGAAACCGCTCTGGCGATGCAGCGGATGGCCGGCGGTGACCTCCAGCTGACCCTCGCCGGCGGCGATCGCCGCGACGAGATCGGCACGATGGTGCAGGCGGTCGAGGTGTTCCGCGCCGCGGCGCAGGCGGAGCGCGCCAATGCGCGCAAGCAGGAGATCGTCGTACGCGAGCTGGCGACCGCGCTCGGCCAGCTCGGCGACGGGAATCTCAGCTATCGGATCGGCGACGGGCTGCCCGAGGAATATCGGGAGCTGGCGCGATCCTTCGATCGATCCACCGAACGGCTGACGCAGGCGCTGACCCGCGTCGCCGATGCGGCGATGCGCGTGAAGGTGTCGACCACCGAATTGCGCTCCTCCTCCGACGATCTGTCGATCCGCACCGAACAGCAGGCGGCGGCGCTCGAACAGACGGCGGCGGCGATCCACCAGATCACCGCCTCGGTCGGCGAGGCGGCGCAGGGCGCGACGCGCACCGACACGATCGTGCGGACGGTGCGCAAGCAGACCGAACATTCCAGCGACGTCGTCCGTCGCGCGATCGAGGCGATGGCGAAGATCGAACGCTCGTCCAACGAGATATCCGAGATCATCTCGGTGATCGACGGTATCGCCTTCCAGACCAACCTGCTCGCGCTCAATGCCGGGGTCGAGGCGGCGCGCGCCGGCGATGCGGGGCGTGGCTTTGCGGTGGTGGCGCAGGAGGTCCGCGCGCTGGCGCAACGTTCGGCGGAGGCGGCCAAGGACGTCAAGAGCCGGGTCACCGCGTCCGGAGCGCTGGTCCACGACGGCGTCGATCTCGTCACCGAGACCGGCGAGGCGCTGGAGACGATTTTCGCGCGCATCGGCGAGGTCAGCGGCCTCGTGTCGGGGATCGCCCAATCGGCGGACGAACAGGCGCGCGGCCTCAACCAGGTCAATGTCGCGGTCGGCGAGATGGATGGCGTCACCCAGCAGAATGCCGCGATGGTCGAGCAGGCGACCGCCGCCGCCCGTGCGCTCGCTGCGGAGGCGGACGCGCTGGCGCGCGACGCGGGCAGCTTCCGGCTGAGCCAGGCGGGCGCGTCCGCGATGCCGCCGCCGGTCCGCGAGCTGCGTCCGACGATGCCGCCCGCCGCGGTGGTGGCTGCGCTGGCGCGTCCCGGCAACGATAATCCGGCGCTGGCGGCGCGCTGATTCCTATGCGCGACGCGGCACCGGCGTCGCATGCGCCTGGCCGTGTCGGGCCGGCATGGACATGTCAGGTGCCGTAGCGACGGCTGGCGATCGGTTGGTGCGGATAGCCCGAAAACGGTCTCGCAAAACGCCGTCTTTCTTATGGTGAAGGGCGCCCGCGGGGGTCTCGACGTCGCGCAGGAAATCGGCCTCGGCGCGGACATGTGATATTGTAACCTGCCTGCGATCGGCCTAGATAGGCGCCGCAATGGTCGCTTCGACTCCTGTACGCCGCCTCGGCTGGGCCTGGCTCGATCGCGCCGCGATCGCACTGTCGGGACTGTGCGTCGTCCATTGCATCGCCAGTGCGGTGCTGCTCGCGATGCTGTCGGCGGCGGGCGGACTGTTGCTCAATCCGATCTTCCACGAGATCGGGTTGAGCATCGCGATCGTGCTGGGCGCGATCGCGCTCGGTCGCGGTATCCTCGATCACGGCTATGTCATGCCCGCGTCGATGGGCGCGTTCGGGCTCGGCATCATGGCCGGCGCGATGACCTTGCCGCACGACGGCGGCGGCGCCGAGACGCTGTGGACGGTGATCGGCGTCGGCCTGCTCGCCTTCGGTCACGATCTGAACCGGCGGGCGGCACATTGACCCGGCTTGTGATCGCCCCTGACGGCTCCTAAATCGCGGGAATGGCAGCTTCCGCGCATCACGATCATCACGAGCCGCAAGGCGCCGATCTCACCGCCGCGGCGCGGGCGACGCTCGAGAAATCCGGCGAACAATGGACGCAGATGCGCGCCAACGTCTTCGCCGCGCTCACCGGCTTCACCAAGCCCGCCAGTGCCTATGACATCGCCGAGGCGATGTCGAAGAGCGAGGGCCGGCGTGTCGCCGCCAACAGCATCTATCGCATCCTCGACGTCTTCGTCGCCACCAATCTGGCAAGAAAGGTCGAGAGTTCGAATGCTTACGTCGCCAACGCGCATCCCGATTGCCTGCACGACTGTATCTTTTTGGTGTGCGATTCCTGTGGGCAAACCGTGCATCTCGATGACGATTCGGTCACGCGCGGCGTCCGTAACGCAGCGCAAGCCGTTGGTTTTGCACCGATTCGTCCCGTGATCGAGGTGCGCGGCCGCTGCGCCGACTGCGCATGATCGTTACACCGGTCACCAATCGACACCTCTGATGCAAGCGCGTAGACGAAGGTGATGGCCGAACTTCCCGAAACGCCGCTGCTCGACACCGTCAACACCCCGGAAGAGCTACGAAAACTCGCACCGGAGCAATTGCGGCAGCTCGCCGACGAGCTGCGGCAGGAGACGATATCGGCGGTCGGCACCACCGGCGGCCATCTCGGCTCGGGGCTCGGCGTCGTCGAGCTGACGACGGCGATCCATTATGTCTTCGACACGCCGCGCGACCGGCTGGTGTGGGACGTCGGCCACCAATGCTATCCGCACAAGATCCTCACCGGGCGGCGGGATCGCATCCGCACCCTGCGCCAGGGCGGCGGGCTCAGCGGCTTCACCAAGCGCAGCGAGAGCGAATATGATCCGTTCGGCGCGGCGCACAGCTCGACCTCGATCTCGGCGGCGCTGGGCTTTGCCGTCGCCAACAAGCTGGCCGACACGCCGGGCCGCGGCATCGCGGTGATCGGCGACGGATCGATGTCGGCGGGCATGGCCTATGAGGCGATGAACAACGCCGAACAGGCCGGCAACCGGCTCGTCGTCATCCTCAACGACAATGACATGTCGATCGCGCCGCCGGTCGGTGGGTTGTCCGCCTATCTGTCGCGCATCGTGTCGAGCCGCGAGTTCCTCGGCATCCGCGACATCTTCAAGAAGTTCGCGCGCCGCCTGCCGCGGCCGATCCACGCCGCCGCGCGCAAGACCGACGAATTCGCCCGCGGCATGACGATGGGCGGCACCTTGTTCGAGGAGCTGGGCTTCTATTACGTCGGCCCGATCGACGGCCATAATCTCGACCACCTCATCCCGGTGCTGGAGAATGTCCGCGACGCCGAGGAGGGGCCGATCCTCGTCCATGTCGTGACCAAGAAGGGCAAGGGCTATGCCCCGGCCGAGGCGGCGGCGGACAAATATCACGGCGTGCAGAAGTTCGACGTGATCACCGGCGCGCAGGCCAAGGCGCCGCCGGGTCCGCCGCAATATCAGAACGTCTTCGGCGACGCCCTGGTCAGGGAAGGCGAGCGCGATCCGACGATCGTCGCGATCACCGCGGCGATGCCGTCGGGTACCGGCGTCGACCGTTTCGCCAAGGCCTTCCCGGACCGCGCCTTCGACGTCGGCATCGCCGAACAGCATGCGGTGACCTTTGCCGCGGGACTCGCCGCGCAGGGAATGCGGCCGTTCTGCGCGATCTACTCGACCTTTCTGCAACGCGCCTATGACCAGGTCGTCCATGACGTGGCGATCCAGAACCTGCCGGTGCGTTTCGCGATCGACCGCGCCGGGCTGGTCGGCGCAGACGGCGCGACGCATGCCGGCAGCTTCGACGTCACCTATCTGGCGACGCTGCCCAATTTCGTCGTGATGGCGGCGGCGGACGAGGCCGAGCTCGTCCATATGACGCATACCGCGGCGCTGCACGATAGCGGTCCGATCGCCTTGCGCTATCCGCGGGGCAATGGCGTCGGCATCGACCTGCCCGCCGTCCCCGAACGGCTCGAGATCGGCAAGGGCCGCGTCGTCCGCGAGGGCAAGACCGTCGCGATCCTGTCGCTCGGCACGCGGCTGGAGGAGGCGCTCAAGGCGGCCGAGGTGCTCGAGGCCAAGGGCCTGTCGACCACCGTCGCCGATCTGCGCTTCGCCAAGCCGCTCGACGAGGCGCTGATCCGTCGCCTGCTCACCACGCATGAGGTCGCGGTGACGATCGAGGAGAATGCGGTCGGCGGTTTCGGCGCGCATGTGCTGACGCTGGCGAGCGACGAAGGGCTGATCGACGGCGGGCTCAAGCTGCGCACGATGCGGCTGCCCGACGTCTTCCAGGATCAGGACAAGCCCGAGAAGCAATATGCCGAGGCGGGCCTCGACGCCGATCATATCGTCCAGACGGTCCTCAAGACGCTCCGCCACAACAGCGCCGAGGTGCCGGCGGGCGCGCGCGCGTGAAGGGCTGGACCGCGGTCGTCGTCATCACCGGCCTCGCGCTGGTGATGCTGATCGGGCTCAACGTCCGGTTGTGGCGGATGATGAAGGCGGCGACCGCGAAGGCGCGTGAGCAGCAGGCGCGCGGTGAGTCGCCGCCGCCGGTCTGAGCTGCTATCATGGCCTCATGAAGCTGACGAAGACATCGGACGGCTATGTCGTGAAGGTCCCCGACGAGGTGGTTGCCTCGCTCGGCCTGCATGACGGCGATGACGTGCAATTCGCGCGGTCTGGGGTGGTCGTCATCCCTGTGAGCGAGGAACAGCGGGAACTGGCTTTGGAAGACATGAAGCGGCTAGCGCGACCCTTCCCCGCGGATTACAAGTTCGACCGCGAGGAAGCCAACGCACGCTAATGCGGGCGTTCCTCGACTCCAATATTTTTGCCTATGCGTTCGGAGTTGATCCGCGGAGCGCCACGGCCTTCAGGCTTGTGAAAGACGGTGGCGTCATCAGCACACAATCGCTGAACGAATTGGCCAACGTTCTTCGCCGCAAGCATCGTTGGGCTTGGGACGATGTCAGACGAGCGGTTCGAGACGTCATCGTGCGTTGCCCGGCCATCATCACTCTCACCGTCGACCTCCACCACCTCGGCCTACGCCTCGCCGACCGCTACACGCTGTCCGTCTACGATGGCATGATCGCCGCCGCCGCGGTGATCGGCGGCTGCGACACGCTCTATTCGGAGGACATGCACCACGGCCTCGTCATCGACGGGCGGGTGCGGATCCTCGATCCGTTCGCGCCCGTCTGAGCCGCATCAGCGGTGCAGGTAATGCGCCTGTGCCGCGTCCGTTGCGTTGATCGCGAGGATCGAGCGCGCGTCGCCCGGCGGGCGGGCGTGGCCGCGGCCGTCGCTGCCCGCGGTGATAACGCGGTTGAGCAGTTCCTGCCCTTCCGCCCACCAGCCGATGCCGCTGGCGGCGTTGAGATGGCCCTGCGGCCCGGCATCGACGAAATGGCTGCCCCATTGTGCGGCAAGGCTGTGCGCCCGATCGATGCCGATCCACGGATCGTCGCTCGATGCGACGAGGATCGAGGGGAAGGGCAAGGGCGTCTTCGGCGTTGGCGCGAAGCCGCGCAATTCCTCCGGTGCGCCCGGTCGGTCGACGTCGGCGGGGGCGACGAGCAGCGCGCCGGCCACCGGCCAGCCATAAGGCTGCGGGCTGAGCTCCGCCCACCAGGCGACCGCCAGGCAGCCGAGGCTGTGCGCGGCAAGGATCACCGGCGCCTCGGCGCGCGCGATCGCCTGGTCGAGCTTGGTCACCCAGGCGTTGCGATGCGGCGTGTTCCACATGCCGAGCTCGACGCGCATCGTATCGGGGCGCGAATCCTCCCACAAGGTCTGCCAATGCGACGGGCCCGAGCCGCCGAGGCCGGGTACGGTCAGGATGGTCGGCTGCGCGCTGTCGAAACTGGAAAATCCGGTCATGGCTGCATCTCCCTCCGTTACGGGCGGGTGGCGGGCAGCGGCCGGAGCCGTCGCGCACTACCTCATCCCCAACGCCGAGCTTAATCCTACCGTTCCGATAGGCAATAAGCGATGCGCCCAGCCGATGGTGGCAGGCGGCGGGGCGAGGGTGCCGTCAAACGGGGTGACGATCGCGGCGCTTCGGCGCTAGGGGAGGGCATGGCAAAGACGCGTGCGGACCAGATGCTTGTCGATCGTGGCCTCGCCGAATCGAAGACGCGCGCGCAGGCGCTGATCATGGCCGGGCTGGTCTTCGCGGGGACGCGCAAGATCGACAAGCCGGGGCAGGCGCTCGCCGACGACGTGACGCTCGACGTGCGTGGGCGCGATCATCCCTGGGTGTCGCGCGGCGGCATCAAGCTCGCGCATGGCTTGGACCATTTTGGCTGGGACGTTACCGGCGCGGTGGCGATCGACGTCGGGTCGTCCACCGGCGGCTTTACCGACGTGCTGCTCCATCGCGGCGCGGCGCGCGTCTATGCGGTCGACAGCGGCACCAACCAGCTGGCGTGGAAGCTCAGGCAGGACCCGCGCGTCATCGTCCACGAACAGACCAGCGCGCGCATCCTCACCCCCGCGCATATCCCAGAGGCGATCGGCCTGATCGTCTGCGACGCGAGTTTCATCGGTCTTGCCAAAGTGTTGGAGCGGCCGATGACATTCGCGGCGCCCGCCGCGCGGCTGCTGGCGCTGATCAAGCCGCAGTTCGAGGCGGGGCGCGACGAAGTCGGCAAGGGCGGCGTCGTGCGCGATCCCGCGATACGCGCGCGTGTCTGCGCGGCGGTGGTCGACTGGCTTAGCGTTTCGGGCTGGTCGGTGGCCGGGGTCACCGAGAGTCCGATCACCGGCCCCGAAGGCAATGTGGAATATTTGGTCGCCGCAATACGTGATTGATCTACAATGGGAACGATCACCGATACGGGTGCTTTACGAAGGCTGCGCGCCGCGGCAAAGCAGGGGCGCAGATTGTTAGGGAGCATCGGGTGGGCGGTATCGCATCCAAAGGGCAGTTGCGGGTGTCGTTCCTGCGCTGGGCCGTCTTTACCGTTCCGTTGATCCTGTTGCTCGGTTTCGCCTCGGGCCGTGCGGTGCCCGCCGGTGCCGACAACAATTGGTATGTCGCCTTGCAAAAGCCGGCACTGACTCCGCCGGGCTGGGTCTTCCCGGTCGCCTGGAGCTCGCTTTACGTGCTGCTCGGACTGGCAGTGGCGATGATCCTCCACGCCCGGGGCGCACGCGGGCGCGGCGCGGCGCTCGCCGCCTTCGCGGTGCAGTTCGTGCTTAATCTCGCCTGGACGCCCCTGTTCTTCGGCATGCATCAGGTCGGAGCGGCGCTGTTCGTCATCATCGCCATCCTCGTCGTCGCGACGATCACCACCGTGCTGTTCGGGCGGATCCGGCCGGTCGCCGCCTGGCTGATGGTGCCCTATCTCGTCTGGATCAGCTTCGCCGGTGTGCTCACCTGGCGCATCGGCCAGCTCAACCCCGATGCCGAAACCCTTGTGCCGGCGGCGCATACGTCCCAGATGCTGTGACACGTTACGCTGACCGGGACCCAATCCAATGCAATCCGACAATCGCCTGTTCGATGATCTCGTTAAGCTGATGAACGGTGCCGCCGGCACGCTCGCCGGCGTCGGCCGCGAGGCCGAATCGGGGGCGCGGGCGCGGGCGCGCGAGTGGATCGGCGGGCTCGACTTCGTCAGCCGCGACGAATTCGAGGTGGTCAAGGCGATGGCGGTCGCCGCCCGCGACGAGAATGACGCGCTGCGCGCGCGGCTCGACGCGCTCGAGGCGAAGCTCGGTTCCGCCGCTACCCCCTCGGCGGACCCGCTTCCCACGGCCTGAGCGACGTTTTCCACAGCTTTATCGACAGTGTTGTCCACTATGGGGTTGCCTGGGCGTTTTTGCCTCGGCAGCCTTGTCGTGCGATAGAGGCGTAACGATGCTCGACCACGCTGAACACGAATCCGAACCCGATGCCCCGATCGACATGCTCGAGGCCTATTATGCCGCGCATGGCTGGGACCATGAGCGTCACGATGATGAGATCGTCGCCACGGTCAAGGGCAGCTGGACCAGCTACGAATTGCGCGCGCTCTGGCGCGAGGATGACAGCGTGCTGCAATTCCTCGCCTTTCCGGACATCAAAGTCACCGATGACCGGCGCGGCGCGGTGTATGAAGCGATCGGCCTCGTCAACGAACAGCTGTGGATCGGCCATTTCGAACTGTGGTCGTCGTCGGGCGTGCTGCTCTACCGCCATGCCGCGATGATCGACGGCGAGGAGGAGGGGACGATGTCGCTCGGCGCCACCGAATTGCTCGTCGAATCGGCGATCGAGGAGTGCGAGCGCTTCTACCCCGTGTTCCAGTTCGTGCTGTGGGGCGGCAAGACGCCCAAGGAGGCGCTCGCCGCCGCGCTGATCGAGACGCAGGGCGAGGCGTGACACGCCTGCTGATGGTCGGCGCCGGCCATATGGGCGGCGCGATGCTGCGCCGCTGGCTCGCCGCCGGCCTGTCGCCCGCGGAGGTCACCGTCGTCAGTCCGAGCGGCCGTCCGATGCCGGACGGCGTGCGCGTGCTGCGGGCGATCCCGGACGTGTGCGAGGGGGATTATGACCTGATCCTGCTCGCGCTGAAGCCGCAGCAGCTTGCATCCTTGCGCGACGGGCCGCTCGCCGGGCACAGGTCACGTCTGCTCGTCTCGATTCTGGCGGGGGTCGAGGTGGCGACGCTGGCGCCGCTCTGCCCGGCGGCGACAGTGGTGCGGGCGATGCCCAATCTGCCCGTCGCGATCGGCGCGGGGGTGGTCGCGCTCCATGCCGCCGATGCCGGGACCGCTGCGCGTGACGAGGTCGCCGCGCTGATGGCGCCGCTCGGTCTGGTCGAATGGATCGCCGACGAGGCGCAGTTCGACGATGTCACCGCGCTCGCCGGCTGCGGCCCCGCCTTCCTGTTCCGCTTCGCCGACGCGCTTGCCGCCGCCGGTGCGTCGCTCGGGCTGCCGCAGGATCAGGCGGCGCGGCTGGCGCTGGCGACGATCCGCGGCGCGGCGGAGATGGCGGCGCAGGCGGATGTCGGCCCCGCGGTGCTCGCCGACCGTGTCGCCAGTCCCGGCGGATCGACGCGGCAGGGGCTGGACGTGCTCGATCGCGCCGATGGCCTTGCGCCGCTGCTGCGCGAGACGCTCGCCGCGGCGGCGGCGCGCAATCGCGAGATGGCGGCGGCGGCGCGGCGCGCCTAGCTGCGCAGCGCTTCGATCAACGGCCGGTCGCCGTCGGGGATCATGCCCTCCAGCACCGCCCAATAGCCCGACACCGCATCCTGTCCGGCGATCTGATAGGCCTGCGACATCTTGACGCGCACCGCCTCGAACAGCTCGCTTTCCATCCGCGTGCCCTCTTCGGTCAGCCGCAGCAGCCGCTGGCGCCGGTCGCGCTCGCCCGGTCGGGTTTCGACCAACTTGCGATCGGTCAATTCGTTGAGTACGCGACCCAGCGACTGTTTGGTGATCGCGAGCAGCCCGAGCAATTCGCTGACCGTCAGGTCCGGTTTGCGCGCGATGAAATACAGTGCACGATGATGCGCGCGGCCCAGACCCTGGGCGGCGAGCCCCTGATCGACGGAGCGGGTGAGATGGCTATGGCCAAAATACAGCAATTCCATGCCGCGACGCAGTTCGGGCTCGCGGAGAAATTGGGCGGAAGCGGTGGGAGCTGTGGCAGCCATGTTGACCGGTCTAGCCCCCGCCCGTAGGCCTTCGCAACCCCTGATGCCTGAGAGAAATCGATGACCCTCGTTTCGCCGGCCGCCGCGCCGACCTTCCGCTTCGATCGCAGCGCGACCCCGGTCGCCGCCAACGAGCGCGCCGCGCGCCTCGTCGATCCCGGCTTCGGGCGCGTCTTCACCGATCATATGGCGGTGATCCGCTATGCGGAAGGCGAAGGCTGGCACGATGCGACGATCACCGCGCGCGCGCCGGTCACCGTCGATCCGTCGACCGCGGTGCTCCATTATGCGCAGGAGATTTTCGAAGGCCTCAAGGCCTATCGGCTCGACGATGGCGGCATGGCGCTGTTCCGGCCGGAGGCGAATGCGCGCCGCTTCAACAACAGCGCCCGCCGCCTCGCCATGCCCGAACTGCCCGAGGCGCTGTTCCTGCAATCCTGCCGCCAGCTGGTGCAGACCGAGCGCGACTGGTTCCCGCAGATCGAGGGCGGGGCGCTGTATCTGCGCCCGTTCATGTTCGCGAGCGAGGCGTTCCTCGGCGTCAAGCCGTCGTCCGAATATCTTTATATGGTGATCGCCTCCTCGGTCGGCGCCTATTGGAAGGGCGGCGCGCGCGCGGTGTCGATCTGGGTCAGCCAGGATTACACCCGCGCCGCGCCCGGCGGCACCGGCGAGGCCAAATGCGGCGGCAATTACGCCGCGAGCCTGCTCGCCCAGTCAGAGGCGATCCGCCAGGGCTGCGATCAGGTCGTCTTCCTCGATGCGGTCGAGCGCCGATGGGTCGAGGAACTGGGCGGCATGAACGTCTTCTTCGTCTTCGACGACGGCACGATGGTGACCCCGCCGCTGACCGGCACGATCCTGCCCGGCATCACGCGCGAT
This sequence comes from Sphingomonas kyungheensis, assembly GCF_037120395.1. NCBI lineage: Bacteria > Pseudomonadati > Pseudomonadota > Alphaproteobacteria > Sphingomonadales > Sphingomonadaceae > Sphingomonas > Sphingomonas kyungheensis. The sequence goes on along the minus strand of NZ_JBBBDM010000003.1, from coordinate 500,908 downwards.
TCGATCATCCGCATCGCGCGCGATCAGGGGATCACGGTGCGCGAGGAGAAATACGGCATCGACCAGTGGCGCGCCGATGCGGCGAGCGGCCGGCTGACCGAGGCCTTCGCCTGCGGCACCGCGGCGGTGGTGACGCCGATCGGCGAGGTGGCCGAACCCGCCGGCCGCTTCACCATCGGCAGCGGCGGCACCGGCCAGCTGACCCAGCGGATGCTCGACGCCCTGTCGGCGATCCAGCGCGGCCGCGCCGCCGACCCGCACGGCTGGCTCGACCGGCTCGGCTGATTGTCGCCGCGGCGGCGAAATAGCCGGCCGGCGGGGCTTCCCAACCGCGCCGGCCCCGCTATAAGGCCGCCTCCTCGTTGGGGCGTCGCCAAGTGGTAAGGCAGCGGCTTTTGGTGCCGCCATCCGCAGGTTCGAATCCTGCCGCCCCAGCCAGACTTCCTGTCCGGACCGTGGCAGAAACTCTCAGACCGTTTGATCCTGCGATCACCCGTCGGATCGCGTGCAACCCGGGACAATTAGCGGCTTCGTGCGCGACGGCACGGCGGCGCTCGGGGCGAGCGCTTCCCATTCCTGCACCGCGACCCCGGCGTATCGGCCGGATCGACCCGAGGCGTCGAAGAGGGCGCGCAGACAGCGTGTCGTGATCGGTGGAAAGCGGACCGCCTGCCAGGCGTCCGGATCGGTGCCATAGCCGCTGGCGCCGGACACCGGCTTCCAGCCATCGTGCCAATATTCGAGATGCCACCCGCGTGGCGGCGCGACGCCTTCATCGGCACCGGCGGGATGATCCGCCCAGAACCGGATACGGCTGCCGTCCAAGGTCACCGGCTGCGGCCAGCGGTACTCGATCCACTGCCGGGGCGGATTGTTCGGCGACCAGCTGCCCCACAGATCGGGCGGCAGCGGTGCGTCCCTGACCACGCCGTCGTTGAGCGACTTGATCCAATATTGCACCGGCACCGGCTCGTTGGAGGCGGTGGCATAGGCAGCGCTGGCGATGTTGCGCGTCGGCGCGGCGGGCGGCTGCCGGCGGCGGGTCGGGATGACGGGCCGGATCGCGGCCGGGGTGACGCTGTCGTCCCACGCCATCCGGTCGATCGCGACGCTGCGGCGGAAATGGCCGCCGCCCACCGCATCGGCGGTGTGATAGGCGAGATACCAGTGGCCCTTGAACGCGACCGCCCCCGAATGGCTGGTCGTCGAGCTGACCGGGCGCAGCACCGTGCCGCGATAGGTCCATGGCCCCAGCGGCGACGGCGCCGATCCGTAAGCGATGCAGGCGTGATAGATGGCGGGCGTGCAGGGCGAGTCCGGCCCGGCAGTGTTGGCGGCGTAGAGCATGTAATAGGTGCCGCGCCGCTTCATCAGCCACGGCGCTTCGAAGAAGCCGGTGAGAGAGGGGACGGCGATCGGTGCGCCCTTCGGCGTCAGCATGTCGCGCGCCAGCTCCATGCCGCGCAGCTGCCCGAACGTCCCCCAATAGAGATAGACCCGCCCGTCGTCGTCGATCAGCACGGTCGGATCGATATTCTGGATGGCGTTGCGCACCGGCACGCGCTGCGACACGATGGGGCCGGCGGGATGCGCGTCCCGCCACGGCCCGGTGATCCGGTCGGCGACCGCGACCCCGATCGCGAACCGGTCGCGCGCATCGCTGTTCCGCTCAAGCACCGGAGCGTACATATAATATCGCCCGTCGAAGCCTTTGACGATCTGTCCGGCATAGGCACGGCCCGGCTCCGCCCAGGCGAATACCGTCTCCGGTCGCGCGATCGCCGGATAGTGCCGCCAGCGCCCGGAGGCCGGATCACTGGTCGACAGCAATTGCCACTCGTTCATAATGAAGTCGTTGACGTTGGGCGGCGCCTCGTCACGGCCGGCAAGGATCCACAAGGTGTCGCCATCGACGAACGGCGCGGGGTCGGTCGAATAATAACGTCCGTCGGCGAGGATCGGGTTGCCGGGCGCGACGACCGGGCGTCCCTCGTCGGCGAGCAGCGCGGCAGGCAGCACCGCGAGCGAAGCGGCGGCGAGACACCGGCTCACGCCACCGCGAGCGCCGGCGGCCAGCGTCGGTTCGCCTCGACCACCGTGGGGAGATCCAACGGCACCGGTGGCGCATCGGCCGGCGGTGATGCCGTGATCCGGGCGGGAAAGCGCTTGTGCGGCATGGCGCATCTGGTGCGGCAACCAGCCGGCGGAGGCCGCAGCCGTGCTTTCTCTGATCAACGCGCAGCGCCTCATGCCCGACATCGCCTCCCGTTGCGGTTACGTCGTTCCAAACTGGTTTGATACCGTATACGATAAGGCGCAATCCTAATTCTACCTGCGATGCCCCCGGGCGAAGCTGGTCATGCCTGACACGATGCCATCCGGTTCACGCGGCTTTTCGCAGCGGTGCTTGGCTGCGCCGCGGCCGCGTGGTCTGGGCAGGCGGCACCGCCAAAGTCTTGAGGGGAGGGCGGCCGCGAACGGGACCGGCGCTCCGCAGTCGCCACACCGGCGTGGCAGCCGGGCGAGCGACCAGCCTGCGCCGCGTCCAACGATGCGGCCGCCGGTCCGGTCAGTCTAGCGTCACCACGATCTTCCCGAACGCGCCGCGATCGAGATGGTCGAGCGCAGCCGGCAGCGCGTCGAAGGCATAGCGGCGGTCGATCACCGGCTGGATGGCATTGGCGTCGATCGCGCGTACCAGATCGTCGAGCGCGCGCCGGTGGCCGACGCGGATGCCCTGCACGACCGCGTTCTTGAGCATCAGATGCCGCGCTGCGCCGGCCAGCTCGACGCCGTCGATCACCCCGATCAGCGCAATCCGTCCCTGCACCGCCACCGCCTCGAGCGACCGCGCCAGATGCGCGCCGCCGACGATGTCGAGGATATGATCGACGCCGCGATCCGCGGTGAGGCGATGCACCGTCTCGACCCAGCCGTCGCGGGCGATCGCATGATCCGCGCCGAGCGCCGCGGCCCGTTCGCGCTTCGCCGCATCGCCCGACGTGACGAAGACGGTCGCGCCATGCGCCTTGGCGATCTGCAGGCCGAACAGCGCGACGCCGCCGGTCCCCTGGACCAAGACGCTCGCCCCCGCCTTGAGGCGACCCTGTTCGACCAGGGCGAACCATGCGGTCAGTCCGGCGCAGGTCAGCGTACTCGCCGCGACGGGATCGAGGCTGTGCGGCGCGGCGACGAACCAGTCCTCGGGCATGGCGACATATTCGGCGAGCACACCGGGGTAATTGCCGCCGAGCGCAGCGCCCGGCGGGTTCGCGGCGCTGCCCGCATAGCTGCCGTCGATCCAGCCGGGGAAGAAGACCGATATCACCCGCTCGCCGACAGCGAAGCGCGTCGCCCCCGCGCCGGTCGCGACCACCGTGCCGGCAAGATCGGACCCCGGCGTGAACGGGAACGGCAAGTGCGTCCCCAATCCGTTGTCGATCACCAATTTGTCGCGATAGTTGAGCGCCACCGCCGCGACCTTGACCAGTACCTCACCCGCGCGCGGCTCGGGCCGCGGCACGCACGCCAGCCGCAGATTGGCGCGGCCATAGTCGGTCATCTCCCAACGCGTCATCGTCATCATGCGTCTCCTTTCGTCCAGACCGGGCCGATCTAGCGTTGATCGTCACGCCCCGGTGGCGATAGTCGGGACCGGCTTTGGTGCATGGGACGCGACAATGAAGCGGGCAGATGTGTTGGCGGAGGTGCCGGTGTTCGTCGCCGCGGTCGAAGCGGGCGGGTTCAGCGCCGCCGCGGCGACGCTCAACCTCACCCGGTCGGCGATCGGCCGGTCGGTCGCCCGGCTCGAACGGCGGCTCGGCGTGCGGCTGTTCCACCGGACCACGCGGCGGCTGACGCTGACCGAGGACGGGCAGGCGTTCTTCGATCATTGCCGCCGCGCGCTCGACGAGCTCAAGGCGGCGACCGCGGCATTGCAGTCGGAGCGCTGCGAGGTGGCGGGGCGGCTGCGCGTATCGATGCCGGTCTTGTTCGGGCGGCAATGCGTCGCCCCGATCCTGATCCGGCTGGTGGAGGCGCACCCGCGGCTGGAGATCGACTGCAATTTCAACGACCGGCTCGTCGACGTGATCGAGGACGGCTTCGACCTCGTCCTCCGCAACGGCCCGTTGCGCGACTGGCCGGGGCTCGCCGGGCGGCGCGTGGCGACGCAGCATATGCGCGTCTGTGCCGCTCCCGGCTATCTCGCGGAGGCGGGCAGGCCGGCGACGCTCGACGACCTCGCCCGGCACCGCGCAATGCTCTACGGCCGGCCGGGGCGGATCCGGTCGTGGCTGTTCCCGCAGCCGGGCGCCGCGCCGCGCGAGATCGTGCCGCCGAGCCGGATGCGCTTCGACGATCTCGGCACGATCCGCGACGCCGCGGTCGCCGGCCACGGCCTCGCCTGGCTGCCCTGCTGGCTGATCCGCGACGATGTCGCCGCGGGGCGACTGGCGACGGTGCTGGACGCGCTGCCGGCGCACAGTTTCACCAGCCATGCCTTATGGCCGCAGGCGCCGCGCCTGCCCCTGCGGCTGCGGCTGGCGATCGACGCGCTCGCCGCCGAACTGCCCGCCGCCACCGCGCTCAAACTCTGAATTGCATTTCATTTGACGCAGATGCGGCGCGCGGGCGATCAGGAGCGGTGGCGCATATCCTGCTCATCGAGGACGACGCGGGCACCGCCAACGAGATCGCCCTCGAACTCGTCGCGGCAGGGCATCGGCTGACCCATCACCTGACGATCGCGGCGGCGCTGGCCTGCGCGCAGGCACCGGGCGTCGACCTGCTGATCGTCGACCGGCAATTGCCCGACGGCGAGGGACTCGACCTGATCGCGCGGCTGCGCGGCGACGGCTGCCGCACCCCGGCGCTGGTGCTGAGCGCGCTCGGCAGCCTCGACGATCGCGTCCGCGGGCTGCGCGCCGGCGGCGACGATTATCTCCCCAAGCCGTTCGCGCTGGTCGAGCTGGTCGCACGCGTCGAGGCGCTGCTGCGCCGCCCCAACGAGACGCGCGACACACGGCTGATCGTCGGGCCGCTCGATCTTGATCTGCTCGCCGGCACCGCGACGCGGGCCGGCCGCCCGCTCGAACTGCTGCCGCGCGAGATGAAGCTGCTCGACTATCTCGTCCGCCGGCCGGGGCGGATCGTCACGCGATCGATGCTGTTGCAGGACGTCTGGGGTTATACGTTCGAACCCAACAGCAACGTCGTCGACGTCCATATCGGCCGGTTGCGCCGCAAGGTCGATGTCGCCGGCGAACCGCAGCTGATCCGCAACGTGCGCGGCCGCGGCTATGTCTTCGATCATGCGGGCTGATCCGCGCACCCGTGCGACGCTGCGCTGGGGCGGGGCGATCGCCGCGCTGCTCGTCGTCCAGTCGCTGGTCACCGCGGCGATCGTCTGGGCGCTGGTCAACGCCAGTCACGCGCATGCGATCGACCAGGCGCTCGCCGGCGACTGCCGCTTCTTCGCAAAGACCCCCGCCGCCGAACGCCGCGAGGAGGTGCGCGAGATGCTCACCCGCGACATCCATCGCGAACGCTTCCTCGGCCTGTTCGACGCGTCCGGCCGGTTGATCGACGGCAATGTCGCGCGTTTGCCCGATCTGCCGCCCGGCCGGGCGCGCATCGTCACCACCGCGGTGGCGCCGACCGAGCTGCCCGGCAAAACCAGCGACGTCGCCCGACTTTCGGTCTGTCCGCTGCCGGGTGGCGAGCGGCTGCTCACCGGCTTCGACCTCGACGATGCCGAGGAGGCGCTGCACCTTGCCGGGCGGGCGATGCTGCTCGGTCTGCTGCCGGCGCTCGTGCTGGCGCTCGGCTTCGGGCTCGTCGCCGGACGCCGCGCCGCGCGGCAGGTCGATACCGTACGCGCGCTGACCGCGCGGATCGTCGCGGGCGGCCTCCACGAGCGTTTGCCGGTGGAGCGCCGCCCCGACAGCTTCGGCCTGCTCGCCGAGCATATCAATGCGATGCTCGATCGCTTGCAGGTGCTGGTCGCCGACGTGCGCGGCGTCGGCGACGATATCGCGCATCAATTGCGCACGCCGCTCACCCGGCTGCGGGCGCGCGTCGAACGCGGCATGCGCGAGGCGCGCGCGCCGGCGGATTTCCAGACGGTCGCCGAGGCGGCGCTGACCGAGATCGACCAGCTGCTCGGCATCGTCGCCGCGCTGCTGCGCATCCGCGAGCTGGAGGATCATGCCCGCCGCAGCCGCTTCGCGCCGGTCGATCTCGCCCGCGTCGCCGCCGATGCCTGTGACCTCTATCGGCCGACCGCGGAGGATCGCGGCATCGACCTCGTCTGCCGGATCGACACGGCCGCGCCGATCGAGGGCGATGCCAGCCTGTTGATCGAGGCGCTGTCCAACCTGCTCGACAATGCGATCAAATTCGGTCCCGCCGGCGGCCGCGTCACGCTGACGGTCGAGCGCAGCGCCGCCGCGATCACCGTCAGCGTCGCCGACGAGGGGGCGGGGATTCCCGCCGCGGAGCGCGATCTGGTGACCCAGCGCTTCTACCGGGGCCGGCACGATTGCCAGGGCGCGGGGCTGGGGCTCAGCCTGGTCAAGGCGATCGCCGACATGCACGGGCTGAGCCTGCGTTTCGCCGAACAGGGCAGCGCCGTACTGCTGGTCATGCCGCTGCGTCGAGACTGAACACGAATTTAGACAACCGCGCCGCGCGACGTCCGTTTGATCCGCATCAACCCCGCTGCGCCCGGCGACCCGGGCGGACAACGAAAGGACGACGATGCGCTATACCCTCCTCGCCGCGACACTGTTCGCCACCGCGATCGCCAGCCCTGCCATCGCCCAGCAGGGTGCGACAGGCGGCTTTCCGACCAACAGCCTCAGCGACCGGCCGCACGGCGGCCCGCAGGGCGCCGACCAGCGCGCCTCGATCCAGGCGCTGCAACAGACGCTGACCGAGCTTCAGCAGCTTCAGCTCCAGACCAAGCAAGCGCATTGGAACGTCTCGGGCACGCTCTACTATCCGCTGCACGAACTGCTTCAGGATCATTATGAGGGCGTCGGCAAATATGCCGACGAGGTCGCCGAACGGCTGCTCGCGATCGGCGCTTCGTCGGACGGGCGCGCCAATACCATCGTCCGCACCAGCCGCATTCCCGAATATCCCGGCGGCTTCACCGACGACGCCCAGGTGATCGGCTGGTTCGCGCGCTATTACCTCACCACCAGCACCGAGATCGGCCAGGGCATCAAGGCGACCGAGGACAAGGACCCCACCACCTCCAATCTGTTGCAGGAGGTGCAGCATGCCATCGACAAATATCAGTGGCAGATGCGCGCGATGATCCAGCCGACCCCGACCGATCCCAACACGGGCGCCGACCTCAACGCGGGCCGCCCGATCATGATGCCCGGCGCCGGCGGCTGAGCGGGCTCGACAAAGGCGCTGGCACGGGCGACTAACGCCTTGAAGGGGAATGCGATGTCCGAGCCGGTCGCCGAACATCATCTGGTCCATCGCACCGGCTGGCTGCGCGCCGCGGTGCTGGGGGCCAATGACGGCATCATCTCGGTATCGAGCCTGCTGGTCGGCGTCGCCGCCGCGCCGGGTGCGACGCATGGCGGCGTGCTGCTCGCCGGCACCGCCGCTCTGGTCGGCGGCGCGCTGTCGATGGCGGCGGGCGAATATGTCTCGGTCAGCTCGCAGGCCGATACCGAACAGGCCGATCTCGCCCGCGAGCGGCTCGAACTCGCCCGCGCGCCCGAGCAGGAGCGTGCCGAACTCGCCGCGATTTACGAAGAGCGCGGCGTCACCCCCGATGTCGCGTTCGAGGTGGCGACACAGATGATGGCGCATGATGCGCTCGGCGCGCACCGGCGCGACGAACTCGGCATCTCCGACGAACTCGCCGCCCGTCCGATCCAGGCGGCGCTGTCCTCGGCGGCGGCGTTTTTTGCGGGCGCGATCCTGCCAATGCTCGTCGCCACGTTCGTGCCGCGTGCCGTCACGGGTATCGCGGTGTCGTCCTGCGCGCTGGTGATGCTGGCGATCCTCGGCGCGATCGGCGCGCGGGTCGGCGGCGCCCCGATCGGCCCGGCGATGCTCCGCGTCGTCTTCTGGGGGCTGATCGCGATGGGCGTCACCGGCGCGATCGGCCGGGCGCTGGGTACGGCGGTCTAGGCGGGGCGGGCGAAGCGGGGCGGCAGCCCTGTCGGTCCGCTTTCGATCCACGATTGCGGACCATAGGCCCAGGCCGGCCGCCTCTGTCATCGACATGTCACACGCTCGCGTCATGGTGACCTCACCGACATCTGCGCGGGGTCGATGGCCTCTGTTGCCCGGTTACAACACCGACATAATGTAACCTGTTTATGTCGGGTTTGTCATCGTCCTGTTACGATCCTGACAGGCCCACACTTTCAAATTCTTCCCCAACAAGATAGCAAACAGGGGAAAATATGCGCCATCTGCTTAGCGCCACGGCCTTGCTCGGCACGCTTGCGATGCTGCCGACCATGGCGGCTGCTCAGACCACGCCGGTTCCGTCGCAGGACAGCACCGACACCGCCGTCACCCAGGACGACACCGCCAATGCCGCCGCCGGCCGGCCCGCCGCCGACGCGGGCGGTGACATCATCGTCACCGGTTCACGCATCGCCAGCCCGAACCTGACCTCGCCCAATCCGATCACCACCGTCCAAGGCGGGGACTTCTTCAAACAGGGACAGGTGTCGATCGGCGATCAGCTCAACCAGCTGCCGCAGCTTGCCCCGACGTTCAGCCAGTCGAACTCGACGCGTTTCCTCGGTACCGCCGGGCTCAACCTGCTCGATCTGCGTAATCTCGGTACGCAGCGGACGCTGGTGCTGGTCAATGGCCGCCGCCACGTTGCCGGCGACATCCTCAATTCGGGTACGTCGGTCGATACCAATACCATCCCGACCGATCTAATCCAGAGCGTCGACATCGTCACCGGCGGTGAGTCGGCGATCTATGGCTCGGACGCGATCGCGGGTGTGGTCAATTTCGTGCTCAAGGATCATTATCAGGGCCTCGAAATGCGCGGCCAGAGCGGCGTCAGCACCTATGGTGACGGCGGCGCGAGCTTCGCCAGCCTGCTCGCTGGTCGCAACTTCAGCGACGGACGCGGCAACGTCGCGGTCAATGTCGAATATGCGCACCAGGATCAGTATTTCGCGACGACCCGGCCGTACCTCGATCAGCAGACGTCGTTCGTCCAGGTCAATCCGACCGGCAGCGCCGGCAATCCCGAGAACATCCTCTACAACGACGTGCGCAATGCGGCGTACAGTGAGACCGGCGTGATCCGCTTCGGCGGCAATTCGCTGTTCAATGCCGGCACCGGCCCGAACGGCGTCGCTTATTATGTGCCGTACCAGTTCACTCCCGACGGTAATCTCGTGCCGCTGACCGGGCAGCGGGTCGGCTATGGCCCCAATGGCTCGTTCATCGGCGGCAACGGCAGCAACTTCCGCAGCGGCACCGAATTCCAGATCCAGCCGCAGCTCAACCGCTATAACGTCAGCCTGGTCGGCCATTATACCGTTGCCGACGCCTTCGAGCCGTTCGTCGAGGCGACCTATTCGCATACCTCGGTGTTCGGCTCCGGATCGAGCGGCCCGGCGTTCATCAACGGCGGCGTGTTCAGCGACAGCCGCGAAGCGATCCGGCTCGACAACCCTTATCTGACCTCGCAGTCGCTGGCGACGATCACCACCAATCTGCTCGCCGCAAATCCGACGCGGGTGATCACCGGAGCGACCACCGTCAACGTTCGCGAGATCATGGCGGGGCTCGGCAACCGGTCCGAACAGTCGGACCGCGATACCTTCCGCGTCGTCGGCGGTATTCGTGGCGAGTTCAACGACAATTGGCATTACGAGATCGCCGGAAACTACGGTTCGTTCCGCGAGAAGACCGAGGTGCTCGGCAATCTCAACGTTCAGCGCTTCCTCCTTGCCAACGATGCGACGCGTAACGCCAACGGTCAGATCGTCTGCCGTTCGCAAATCAATCCTGCCGCGGCCGTCGGCTATGCAGGGGTGACCGATCCCAACCAGGCGGCGGTGCTCGCGCAGGACGTGGCCGCCTGCGTGCCGATCAATGTCCTCGGCGGCCAGTTCACCGACGCACAGCGCGCCTATCTGCTGCCCAACACCACTTCGACCGGCAAGATCACGCAATTCGACGTCAGCGCCTTCATCTCGGGCGACCTGCGGCAGTTGTTCTCCCTGCCCGGTGGTCCGATCGGTTTCTCGATCGGCGGCGAATATCGGCGTGAGACGAACCTGTACGCCCAGGACCCGCTCGTCTCGAACGGCTACACCTTCTACAATGCAATACCGGCGTTCAACGCGCCGGCGCTGAAGGTCAAGGAAGCCTATAGCGAGATCCGTATCCCGCTGCTCAAGGACATTCCGCTGATCAAGGAGCTGACCGTGTCGGGTGCGGCGCGCGTGTCGGACTATAACACGTCGGCGGGGACGGTCTGGTCTTATAACGGGTCGGCGATCTGGCGGCCGGTCAGTGACCTGACATTGCGTGCAAGCTATGCACGCGCCGTTCGGGCGCCCAATCTCGGCGAGTTGTTTACGCCGAACGGCACGAACTACCAGTTCATAACCGATCCCTGCTCGGCGGACAACATCACCAAGGGGTCAAATCCCGCCAACCGCCAGGCAAATTGCGCCGCCGCCGGCCGACCAACCGGCTACAACTTCCAATATTCGAACTCGCTGCTGTATCGCAGCGGCGGCAACCCGAACCTCAGTGCGGAAACGTCCGACTCCTATACCTATGGCGGCGTGTTGCAGCCGCACTGGATTCCGGGGCTGGCGATCACCGTCGATTATTACAACATCAAGGTGCGGCAGGCGATCGCCTCGGTCGATGCGCAGACCATCATCAACCAATGCTATGATCTGCCGAGCCTCAGCAACCAGTTCTGCGCCTTGTTCCAGCGAGCGGGTGCAAGCGGCGGGCCGAGCGGAGAGATCCCGTTCCAGGTATTGGAAGGATCGCTGCTGTCGTCGGGCGTCAACTTCGGCGCCTTGCGTGCCCGCGGCATCGATACGTCGGTGACCTACAATCGCCGGATCGCTGATTATGGTGAGGTATCGCTGCGGGGCAATTACACCCACGTCTTTCAGCGGGACGATTTCACCGATCCGACCCGCCCGGATTACGTCACCCGCGATCTCGACAATCTCGGTACGCCGCGCGACCGCTTTACGATCAACGCCGACTTCAAGTCCGGGCCGTTCACGCTCGGCTATCGCCTTCGTTGGTTCGGCCGCCAGTATGTCGGCGATTACAGCTATTATAACTCGCTCAACGGCAATGCACCGACCGACCCTTATTATGCGAATTACAAATATTATCCGGTCATCGCCTACCATGATCTGCGTCTCGGCATCGATGCAACGGACAAGTTCAATTTCTACCTGGGCGTGACCAACCTCGGCAACAAGCATCCGCCGCTCGACCTGACCGGCCTCGGCCAGGGCAGCGGGCAATATGATACGCTCGGCCGCTTCGTCTATGCGGGCGTGCAGGCGAAGTTCTGATGGTTGGGACGCGGGTGCCGGTCGGCACCCGCCTCAGCCGGTGACGAGCGTGTCGAGCTGGCGCAATTGCTCCGGCCAGCCGCTCGTGCTGCCCTCCGCGACCGCGGCGTCGCGTGCGGCGGCGGTCGGATAGACTTCGGTGACGGTGACGCGGGTGGCGCCGTCCTGCTCGGCGAAGGTGACGGTGGTGACCGCGCCGTCCGCCTCTTCCTCGTTGGTCCAGACGATGCGCCGGGTGTCGATCACCTCGACATAGCGGCCGTGGAAGACCAGCGGCTCGCGGCGCCCCGGCGGCACGATCGCCAGCCGGTAGTGGCCGCCGGTCTCGACCCACATTTCAAGGTCGGCCAGCATCAGCCCGGACGTTTCGGGCAGCCACCAGCGCCGGAACAGCTCGGGCCGCGCCCAGGCCGCGAACACCTGCGCGGGCGGCGCGGCGACCCGTTGCTCGACGACGAAGCTGCGGTCCGTGGGCGCCTGCGTCATCGCTTTCTCTCCTCGCTTATCCGGAAGAGATCAAAGCACAAGCACGTGGCGCGTCAAGGCTTGGGCGGCGTCGCCGGCTGCGGGGCGGGGGCGGGGGCGGGGGCGGGGGCCGGCGGTTCGGCGCGCATCTGCTCGACTTCGGCGGCGGTCTTATAGTCGAGCAACTCGACCTGGAAGACGAGGTCGCTGTTCGCCGGGATCGGCCCGGAGGCCTGCGCGCCATAGCCGAGCGTCGCGGGGATGCAGAAGCGGACGACGGCATTGCGCGCCATCATCTGCAACCCCTGCGAGAAACCGGGGATGACGCCGTCGACCGGCAGCGGCGCGCGCATGTTCTGGTCGAACACCGCGCCGGTCGCCTTGAGGTAGCCGACGTAATTGATCAGCACGACGTCGCTCTTGGCGGGCATCGTGCCGCTGCCGGCGCGCAGGACCGTATAGCCGAGGCCGGTCGGCGTCGTCGCGCTGCACAGCCGCTGGCCGGCGGGGACGATCGGGTTGAGCGGCAGCGGGATGATCGCAGTGTTGGGCGCGGCGGGCGCGGGGGCGCGCTTGCGCACGGTCGCGCCGCTGGCGGGAAGGGCGATCGCCAGCATCGGCAGGATCGCGGCGGAAAGGAGCGGCCGGAGGCGGGTGTGGCTGGACATCGCGCGCCTATACGCAGGCGATCGCCGCCGCGCTACATAGGTTGCACGGCCGGCGCTTATCCTTACGGGTGCGGCGCATGACCGATCCCGCCCCGACGCCTTATCCCGGCCGCCGCTTCGCCGCCTTCCTGTTCGACATGGACGGCACGCTGATCACCAGCATCGAATCGGCCAATCGCGCCTGGAGCGAATGGGCGCAGGGTCATGGCATCGATCCGCATCACGTGCTGTCGATCCTGCACGGCGTGCGGACGATCGAGACGATGCGGCGGCTCGGCGTCGCCGATCCCGAGAAGGAGGCGGCGGCGATCACCGCGCGCGAGATCGAGGACACCAGCGGCGTCACGGCGATCCCCGGCGCGGCGGCGTTCCTCGCCGCACTGCCGACGGAGCGCTGGGCGATCGTCACCTCCGCGTCGCGGCCGCTCGCCGAGGCGCGACTCGCCGCCGCCGGCATCCCGGTCCCGCCGGTGCTCGTCACCTCGGAAGACGTCGTCCACGGCAAGCCCGATCCCGCCTGCTTCCGGCTCGGCGCCGAGCGGCTCGGGGTCGACGTGGCGCATTGCCTGGTGTTCGAGGATACGATCGCCGGCCTCACCGCCGCCGATGCCGCCGGTGCCGCGGCGATCGCGATCACCGCGACGCACACGCACCCGATCGGCACGGCGCATCCCGCTATCCCCGATTACCGCGGCCTGACCGTCGCCACCGAGGCAGACGGTCTGACCATCGTCGCCGGTTAGCCGGCCGACACCCGCCACAGCACGTTGCCGGCATCGTCGGCGACGAGCACCGCGCCGGTGCGATCGATACCGACGCCGACCGGCCGGCCGCGCACCTGCTTGCCGTCGGGCGACAGGAAGCCCGACAGGAAATCCTGCGTCTTGCCGCTCGGCCGGGCATTGGTGAAGGGGACGAAGACGACCTTATAGCCGTTGAGCTCGTCGCGATCCCAGCTGCCGTGTTCGCCGATCAGCGCCCCGCCGCGATAGCGCGCCGGCAGGCTGGTGCCCGTGTAGAAGGTCAGCCCCAACGCAGCGACATGGCTGCTCAGCGCGTAATCGGGCGGGATCGCCCGCGCGACGAGATCCGGCCGCTGCGGCATCACGCGCGGATCGATATGCTGGCCGTAATAGCTGTAGGGCCAGCCGTAGAAGCCGCCGTCGCGCACCGAGGTCAGATAATCGGGCACGAGGTTCGGGCCGAGTTCGTCGCGCTCGTTGGCGACGACCCACAAGGTGTTGGTGCCGGGGTAGAAATTGGGGCTGTTGGGATTGCGCAAGCCGCCCGCGAAGACGCGCGCCCGGCCGGAGGCCCGGTCGATCTCCCATACCGCGGCGCGATTCTTTTCCGCCTCCATGCCGTTCTCGGTGATGTTGCTGTTCGATCCGACCGTCGCATAGAGCAGGCGGCCGTCGGGGCTCAGCGTCAGGCTCTTGGTCCAGTGATGATCGATCGGCCCGCCGGGCAGTTCGGTCAGCCGCGTCGGCGGGGCGGTGATCCGCGTCTGGCCGAGCGTGAAGGGGTAGCGCAACACCGCGTCGGTCGCGGCGACGTAGAGATGATTGTCGGCAAAGACCACGCCGAACGGCGAGTTGAGCTTGGCGAGCAGCACGGTGCGCAACTCGGGCACGCCATCGCCATTGGCGTCGCGCAATAGCGTGATCTGATTGGTCGGCCCGCTCGGCTTGGCGCCGCTCTGCCCCGTGGCGCGCTTCTGCACCCAGGAGACGATCGGGTTCTTGGGTCGGGTGATCGGATCGAGATTGGGGCCCTGCGATTCGACGACGAGCACGTCGCCATTGGGCAAGGCCAGCATGTTGCGCGGATGGTTGAGGTTCCGCGCCATCGCCTGCACGCGCAGGCCGGGCGCGGCGGTCGGCATCTCGCTGCCGTGCCAGCCGACGACTTCGGCGACGTGGATCGGCGGCACGAGATATTGCTTCGGCGCGGGCAGCACCGGATTCGGCCCGATCTGGCTGTTGCGATCGAATTTGTGCCCGCCGTCGTTGCATCCGGCGAGCGCGACGACCAATGCGCCGGCCAGCGCGACCCGCGCGCTCATGAACGCACCCCGACGCGATGCTTGTAGACCAGCGAGCCGCCGAGCCATGCGCTGACCGCGAGCAAGGCGACCGCGATCGCCGACAGCGTCAGCCCGGTCGGCACCACCGCGGTCCAGCCGTCGCGGCTGTGGACGAAGGCGTTGACGATCTCGATCACGAAGACCGAGATGTTGATGATCATATGCGCGGTCGCCGGCCGCGCCGCGCGCACCCGCTTGTCGCCGGCATAATCGATGATTCCGGTCAACGCCGCGAACCCGCCCATCACCAGCCCGCCGGTGATCAGCCAGATCGAGAAGTTGCTCCACTGCACGTTGGCCGAATTGAGATAGGCGAGATCGGTGATCAGCGCGCCGACGAACCCGACGATGGGAAAGGGCACCAGCATCGGATGCAGCGGATGGCCGAACAGCGATGCGGTCGATCGCGGATTGCCGGAAGGATGGTTCATCCTCGCATAGCGTCACCGCCGTTGTAATGTTCCAGACGGGCCGGAACGGAGGTAAGTAAAGCCCCGGCATAACATCGATCAGTGATTTTCGCTATATTGCTTTGCCGAAGTTGTTGCCATGGCCGGAGTTGATGATCGACGACAGGATATCTTGGACCCGGCGCACCGGCGCGACCATGGCGGCGGTGTTCGCCGCCGCCGCGGCCGGCGCGCAGGTGCCGACCGTCGATACCGAAGATGCGACGATCGGCAGCGACACAGCCGGCGCGGGGCGCTTTCATCTCAGCGCGGGGCTCGATGCGCGCAACGGCGATTTCGCCCGCGGCAGCTATGACGACGACCGCGCCGATCTCGACAGGCTGCCCGTCCATCTACAGCTCGGCGCGGCGCTCGACCTATGGCGGCGGGACGGTGGCGATCCGGGCGGCTGGTTCCTCCTGCGCACCAGCAACGGCTTCCACACCCCCCGCCTCGCGGAGCGAACGGCGCCACGCGGCTGGTATGAGAGCAACACGCTCGCCGCTTTGGTGCTCGCGCCGAGCAAGGCGCTGCGCACCGCCGTCATCTATACGGTCAAGGCCAGTCCCAACGGCATCGCCGGGACGACGCACGAGGCGAGCCTGTCGCTCGCGCACGATGACGCGCTGTCGCCGACCTTCGTCGTGACGATGCGGCCGAAGGGCGACGGTGGCGTCTATACGCAGGCGGGGGCGGAACCGGCGGTCTCGCTCGGTGAGGGCGATGGGGCGGCGAAGCTCAGCCTGCCGCTCGCGCTCGGCATCGGCTGGCACGGCTTCTATGGCGCGGGCAGCGGCGACCGGGTGTTCGCCAGCGCCGGCGCCGCGCTGGTCAAGCCGTTCCGGCTTGGTGCGACGCCGGGGACGATCCGCTGGGAGGCGCTCGCCTTGCATCGTGACCGCCGCCTCGCCCAGCTGAGCGGTCCGGATGGCGAGACGGCGCGGATCGTCCCGCTCGTCACCTGGTCCGTGTCGCTCGCCTATTGACGGCGCGGCGCGGCGGGTCACCCGAGCGCGCGCGTTGCCCGGCATGCGCCTGCTGCGCTATCGCCCGCCGGTGAGGAGATCCGATGGCCGATCCGCTACCGCTCGACGAACAATTGTGTTTCTCGCTCTATGCGGCGACCATTGCGATCAACCGCGCCTATAAGCCGGTGCTCGACCGGCTCGGCATCACCTATCCGCAATTCCTCGTCCTGCAGGTGCTGCACGGCGCCGCGGAAGGCCGCGCGATCGGCGAGATCGCCGAGCGGTTGGCGCTCGAGCCGAGCACGATTACCCCGCTCGCCAAGCGGCTCGAGGCGGCGGGACTGGTGACGCGGCTGCGCAACCCCGCCGACGAGCGGCAGGTGCGCGTGCGCCTGACCGACGCGGGCGAGGCCTGCTGGGCGGAGACCGGCTGCCTCGCCCCGCTGATCGTCGCGCGCAGCGGCATGGCGCCGGAACGGCTCGCCGCACTCAACCGCGAAGTCGCCGCCTTGCGCCGCGCGCTCGCCGAATAGACTGCGCCGCCGACGGGAACTCCGGCGGTGGTTCGATCCTTCACCCCATGATGAAGGAGCTATGGCATTGATCGATCGACGGCAGGGATTGTGGATGCTGGCCAGCGGCGGTGTCGCGGCGATGGCGCTCGGCGTCCGCGCCGCCGCGCAACCCGCGACCTCCGAAGCCAGCCGTCAGACGCTCGCCCTGATCGAGAAGGGGGCGGGTGGCATCGGCTTCTACGAGGTGCCGGGCGGATCGCCGGTTGCGACGCTGCACCTCGGCACGCAGCCACATGAGATCGCCGCCGATGCCGCCGGCCGCTTCGCCTATGTCGGCCATTATGGCGTCGAGAGCTGGAAGGCGCCGGGGGCGGGGGGCAGCACGATCTGGGTGATCGACCTCCACCGCCGGGCGCTGGCGCGGACGATCGACCTGTCGCCGCTCGGTCGGCTCCACGCGGTGCGACTCGACCGGCAGGGGCGTCTCTACGTGCTCGCCGAGGCGGACAGCGTCCTCGCGCGCTTCGACCACCCGGCGACCGATGACGCGCCCTCGCGGCTGATCCCGGTCGGCGGCGCGCGCAGCCACTATCTCGTGCTCCGGCGCGACGGATCGCGCGCCTATGTCGCCGATACGTTGAGCGGCGGCGTCATCGCCGTCGATCCCGAGGACATCGGCACCGCGCCGCTGCGTCGCGCTATCGGCACCGCGCCGGAGGGGATGACGCTCAGCCTCGACGAGCGCACGCTCTATGTCATCGATCGCCCCGCCGGCACGCTCCACGCGCTCGATGCGGAGACGCTGGCCGAGCGCAACCGCCGGACGATGCGCGGCGAGGCGGTGCGGATCGTCACGGCGGCGGACGGCCGGCTGATCGTCGCCAATACCGCCGACCGGAGCCTGACGCGGCTCGATCCGGTGACGCTCGCCGAGCAGGACCGGCTGCCGCTCGACGCCGCCGCCAACGGGCTCAACCTGTTCGGCGATACGCTGTTCGCCTCGCTCGACAGCGACCGGGTGGCGATCATCGACCTGCGGCGCTGGGCGATCACCGGCGGCTTCGCCACCGGTAAGTCGCCCGATGCGGCGGTGCTCGCCTGACTTCCGACAGACAAGGATCGACGATGACCGACAGCGACGAACGACCCCAGCGCGACGCACTGCCCCGCATGATGATGTTCGTCGGCGTGATCACGCTGATCGCGCTGGCGATCCTCGCGTGGTTCGCGCTCGGCAACTAGCCGCGCGCCGGGGTCTCAGGCGAGCTTGGCGATCTCCACCGCATTGAGCGTGCGGCGCAGGTTCGGCTCCGGCCCTTCGAGGACCAGATAGGCCGATGCGCGCGCTGCCGCGTCGAGCCGCTGCCAGCGGTCAAGGCATTCGCGCACCGACGCCCGCCACGGCTGATGGATCGAGGCGACGAGTTGCGCGGTGATGGGGGCCGGCGATTCCACGATGAAATCCTGTTCCAGAGAGACGGTGACGCCGCCGCTCTAGACGCAATTCGTGTCGCGTGCACTAACGCTGGCTGGTCCCGCGCGCGGGACGGCGCTTATTCCGGTCTGGTGAGCTTGCGCCGGTCGACCAGCGCGATCACCACGGGGATGCTGAGCAGGGCCACGGCGGTCGCACCGATTGCCACTTCCAGGAAGACCATCATCATCGCTCTCCAGCGGGAGCGTCTACGCCCCTCGTCTGCGGGGATGATGTCGGGGGTGGGGAACGAACGCAAGCCGGTTTTCACACGCGATCGGTGGAAAATGGCTCCCTGAGTAGGATTCGAACCTACGGCCGCTCGATTAACAGTCGAGAGCTCTACCGCTGAGCTATCAGGGAACGCTGCGTCGTGGAGGGGGTCTATAGCCGCCAAAAATTGCAGTGCAACCCCGTTGTCACGTTTTTCCACAGCTTCGTGCGCTGCCGGGGTGGGCGATCGAGAATTCGGGCGGAGACGCGGAGAAGAGGGCGCGCGTGTCGAGGTACGGAGGCTTTCGGATCAGGCAGGACCCGTCTCGCTTCGGCGGATCAGCAGAGAGGGGCGCTGCCGCGTTCGATCTTCGCGCCTTTGCAGGTGTCTGACACGGCATTGGCCGGGAGCGGGATCACTTGACGGGTTGGAGCGCCGGTGGGCCTGCACGCGCGCCGGTCAGGCGACGAATTGCTCCATCGTGATCCGGTCGTCGAGCGCGTGTTCGGGATCGAACAGCAAGGTCAGCTCGCGCGCGCGGTCCATACAGATCGAAACTTCGGCGACGTCGCGGAATTCGCGCTGGTCGGCGACGGCGGAGACCGGGCGCTTGGCGGGGTCGAGGACACGCAGCGTGATGCGCGCCTTGTCGGGCAGGATCGCGCCGCGCCAGCGCCTGGGGCGGAACGGGCTGATCGGGGTCAGCGCGAGCATGTTGGAGCCGAGCGGCAGGATCGGCCCCTGCGCCGACAGATTATAGGCCGTCGACCCGGCCGGCGTCGCCACCAGGATGCCGTCGCAGGCGAGTTCGGGCATGACGATCCGGTCGTTGACCGTCACCTCCAGCTTGGCGGTCTGCCGCGTCTCGCGGAGCAGCGACACCTCGTTGATCGCGGGTGCCTGATGGACGCGGCCGTCGATGCCGGTGATCGTCGCGGCGAGCGGCGTCACCTTGAACGACTTGGCGCGGTTCAGCCGTTCGGCGATGCCGTGCCGCCGCCATTCGTTCATCAGAAAGCCGACCGTGCCGAGGTTCATGCCGAACACCGGCACCGGCGGGCCGCGGCGATCGAGCAGGCCATGCAGCGTCTGCAACATGAAACCGTCTCCGCCGAGCGCGATCAGCACGTCGGCGTTGGCAGGATCGACCCAGTCGAGCGCGTCGGCGATCTCCGCCGCGGCGGCCTGGGCCGGCGCGGTCGGAGAGGCGACCAGCGCCCGCCGCTCGTAGCTCATCCGCCGGTGACGCTCATATGCCGCGCGACGGCCGGCGCCGCGCCGCTGGCGATGCGGAAATCATGCCGCGCCGGCTTGCGCGAGAGGCCGATGTCGATTGCGACGTCGAGTCCTTCGATCCCGCCGTCGCGCAACGCAGCCTTGAGGTCGACCTGATCGTCATGGCCGAGACAGAGATACAATTTGCCCTCGGTGGTCAACCGCACGCGGTTGCAGCCGTCGCAGAAATTGGCGGTGAGCGGCGAGATCAGCCCGAGCCGCGTCTTGCTGTCGCCGACGCGCCAATAGCGCGCCGGGCCGCCGGTGCGGTGCGAATCGCGGGCCAGCGCGAACTGCGTCTGAAGATCGGCGAGCACGCGGGTCAGCGGCACGAAACGGTCGGTGCGATCCTCGTCGATCGCGCCGAGCGGCATCGTCTCGATCAGCGACAGGTCGTGGCCCTCGTCGACACACCAGCGCAGCATCGCTGGTATCTCGTCCTCGTTGAGCCCCGCCAGCGCGACCATGTTGATCTTCACCGCCAGGCCCGCGGCGCGTGCCGCGGCGATGCCGCGCAGAACCTGGTCGAGATCGCCGTGGCGGGTGATGTAGCGGAAACGGTCGGCGTCGAGGCTGTCGAGGCTGACGTTGATCCGGCGGATGCCCGCGTCGACCATCGCGCCGGCATAGCTCTCCAGCCGCGTCGCATTGGTGGTCATCGTCAGCTCGTCGAGCCCGGTGCCGACATGGCGGCCGAGCCGGCGGACGAGATCGCCGACGTCACGGCGGACCAGCGGCTCGCCGCCCGACAGGCGGATCTTGGTGACGCCGCGCGCGATGAAGCGCTCGGCGATGATCGCGATCTCGTCGAGACTGAGCAGCGCGGCGCGCGGCAGGAAGGTCATCTGCTCGGCCATGCAATAACGGCAGCGCAGGTCGCACCGGTCGGTGACCGAGATGCGCAGATAGCGGATGGTGCGACCCTGCGGATCGACCAGCGGCTGAGCGGATTGGGGAAGGCTGGTCATCATCAGGAGCTAAGCGGTCAACCGTTAGCGGACAAGTCCGTTCCGTTTCGTACGCGGCGGCATTGCCGCTGCGCTGTCAGCAGCTTAGGCAGGCGGCAATGGTTACAGAGGCGGAGCGCGCGACGCTGTTCATCGTATCGGGCGCCCGCGGCGCGGCGGCAGCGGCCGATTGGCCGGGCTGGCGCGTCGTGCCCGACGAGGGTGGCGACGGCGTCGCGGCGCGCGCGCTCGCCAGCGCGACGGCGTTGCTCGTCGTCGACGGGCGCGACGATCCGGACGGCGGGCTCGTCGGCGTGCGCGCGCTCGGCGGCCTGGCCGCGGCGACCGGTGGTGCGCTGCTCGCCTGGGTCGACGATCTCGGGCCGCTCGAGGCACTGCACGCGGCCGGTGCAACGCATTTCCTGATCGACCGCGACGATGCGGACGAACGCTTGCAGGTCGCCCGGTTCGCCGCCCGCGCGCCGATCGACCGGCGCAATCACGGCATCGGCGAGCCGGCCGAGGCGCCCGATGCGGCGGTCTGGCTGTCCGCGCGGCGCGCGGCGGGGGATGCGGTCGGCGTGCTGCGGATCGCGCTGTCGCGGCTCGACATCCTCAACGCCGCGCGCGGGCGGGCGGTGGGCGATGCCTCGATCGCCGCGGCGCGCGCGCGCGTCACCGCGATCACCCGCGCGCTGCTCGGCCCCGCCGGCTTCGTCGCGGCGCCGGCGGGTGGCGAGATCGTCGTCGCCGCCGCCGCGTCGCCCGAGGTGATGACGACGCTCGCCGCCGCGCTCGACGCCGCGCTGGCGCAGCCGCTGCCGATCGGTCAGCGGCAGGCGGTGCTCGGCAGTCGCTGGGGCATGGCGGTGAGCGGCCCCGACGATGATGCCGTGCGCCTGCTCCGCCGCGCCGGCGAGGCGTTGCGCGACGCCAAGGCGAGCGACGGCGCGATGATCCGCATCGCCGGTCCGGAAGGCGCGGCGCCGCTCGATTCGCTGGCGATCGACCTGCACCTCGCGATCGAGCGCGGTGAGATCGACGTGCTGTTCCAGCCGCAGGCGCGGTTCGATTCGCCGCGGATCACCGGCGTCGAGGCGCTGGCGCGCTGGACGCACGGCCGGCTCGGCCCGCTCGGCGCCGACGCGCTGTTCGCCGCCGCCGACCGCGCCGATCTCGGCATCGCCTTGTCCGATCATATCCAGCGGCTGGTGCTCGCCCGCGTCGCCGCCTGGCCCGCCGCGCTCGACCATTTGCGCGTCTCGCTCAACCTCACCGCGGGCGATCTCGGCCGGCCGGGCTTCGCCGCCTTGTTCCTCGCCCGCGTGCAGGCGAGCGGCGTGCCCTTCGACCGGCTCACCGTCGAGATCACAGAGACCGGCGCGATCCGCAATCTCGAGGCGGCGGCGGCGGTCCTCGCGACGCTGCGCGACGCCGGCGTGCGCGTCGCGCTCGACGATTTCGGCACCGGCTATTCGAGCCTCGCCTATCTCACCGCGCTGCCGCTCGATTATCTCAAGCTCGACAAGGCGCTCGCCTGCGCGATCGACGGCAATGCGCGGCATCGCGGCGTGGTGCGCGCGGTGATGACGCTGGCGCGCTCATTGGACCTGCCGGTGATCGCCGAGGGCGTCGAGAGCGATGTGCAGCATGGCTTGCTGGCCGCCGAAGGCTGTACCTATCTGCAAGGCTATTGGCTCGCCGAACCGCTCGATGAGGCGGCGCTGGTCGCACGGGTGGAG
Organism: Sphingomonas kyungheensis; assembly: GCF_037120395.1. NCBI lineage: Bacteria > Pseudomonadati > Pseudomonadota > Alphaproteobacteria > Sphingomonadales > Sphingomonadaceae > Sphingomonas > Sphingomonas kyungheensis. The sequence goes on along the minus strand of NZ_JBBBDM010000003.1, from coordinate 478,538 downwards.
GAAGGCGAATGATCGCGACGATGATGCTGGCGGCGGTGACCAGTCCGGCGGTGCCCGCCGATGCGGAGACGGCGATCGCTGCGGCCTTGACCGACAGCGCCGCCGGCTGGAGCGCGGGCGATATGCCACGCTTCCTCGCCATCTATGCAGAGGATGCGGTGTTCGTCACCAAGGCGGGGCTGGTCCGCGGCAAGGCGGCGATCGCCGCCCGCTACGACCGCAGCTATGGCAAGGATGCGGCGAAGCGCGGCCGGCTGTCGTTCCGCATCCTCGGCTCGCGCGGGATCGACGCGACGCACCGGATGTTGTGGGCGCAATGGCGGCTCGATTATCCCGGCGGGCGGCAGGATGCGGGCGTCACCTCCTTGCTGTTCGAACGGCAGCCGGCCGGTTGGCGTATCGTGTCCGACCATAGCAGCTGAGCGGCGGGGGCCCACACGCCCTTCGACAAGGTCAGACTGACGGCAACCGTGATGTCCTCCTGCCTCCATCTCCGCTGAGCTGGTCGACGCGCCGCGAAATCCCCCAACGGCGCCCCGACCTTAACCCGCCGCCTTCGCCAGCCCCTTCGACAATTGCAGCGCGCCGTGCAGCCGCGACTTGGCGTCGGGCCAGGCGCGTTGCAGCACCAGCTTGCTGTCGGGGCGCAGCTTGGCGACGCCGCCGAGCCGCTCGACATAGGCGAGCAACCCCGCGACATTGGGCGGGGTATCGTCGTGGAAGCCGACCAGCACGCCGCGCGGGCCGACGTCCATCTTGGCGATGCACGCCCGCCGCGCGTTCAACTTGATCTCGATCACCCGGATCAGATTGTCGGTCGGATCGGGGAGCGGCCCGAACCGGTCGATCATCTCCGCGGCGAAGGCCTCGATCTCGGCCTTGTCCTCCAGTTCGTTGAGGCGGCGGTAGAGGCCCATGCGCAGGTCGAGGTCGGGTACGTAATCGTCGGGGATGAGGATCGGCGCATCCACCGTGATCTGCGGCGAGAAGTCGCGCGGACGCGTCGCGAGCCCGCCCGCCTTGGCGTCCATGATCGCTTCTTCCAGCATCGACTGGTAAAGTTCGTAGCCGACCTCCTTGATATGCCCCGATTGCTCGTCGCCGAGCAGATTGCCCGCGCCGCGAATGTCGAGGTCGTGGCTGGCAAGCTGGAAGCCCGCGCCGAGCGAATCAAGATCGGACAGCACCTTGAGCCGCTTTTCCGCCGTCTCGGTCATCTGCCGCTCGGGCGGTGTCACCAGATAGGCATAGGCGCGGGTCTTCGACCGGCCGACGCGTCCGCGCAGCTGATAGAGCTGGGCGAGGCCAAAGCGGTCGGCACGGTTGACGATGATCGTATTGGCGGAGGCGATGTCGATACCGCTCTCGATGATCGTCGTCGAGACGAGCACCTCGAACTTCTTGTCGTAGAAGGCGCTCATCCGTTCCTCGACCTCGGTCGGTGTCATCTGGCCGTGCGCGATGACGTAGCGGATCTCGGGCACCTCGTTGCGGAGATAGTCCTCGATATCGGGCAGGTCGGCGACGCGCGGGGTGACGAGGAAGCTTTGCCCGCCGCGATAATGTTCGCGCAGCAACGCCTCGCGCAGTACCACCGGGTCCCAGGGGATGACATAGGTGCGCACCGCGAGCCGGTCGACCGGCGGCGTCTGGATCACCGACAATTCGCGGATACCGCTCATCGCCATCTGCAAGGTGCGCGGGATCGGCGTCGCGGTCAGCGTCAGCATATGGACGTCGGCGCGCAGGGCCTTCAGCCGCTCCTTGTGGGTGACGCCGAACCTTTGCTCCTCGTCGACGATGACGAGGCCAAGTCGCTTGAAATCGATGTTTTTGGCGAGCAGCGCGTGCGTGCCGATCACCACGTCGATCGTCCCGGCGGCGAGCCCTTCCTTGACCGCCTTCGCCTCGCCGGCGGGGACGAGCCGCGACAGCCGCCCCATGTTCATCGGGAAGCCTTCGAAGCGCGCGCTGAAATTGTTGTAATGCTGGCGCGCGAGCAGGGTGGTGGGGCAGACCACCGCGACCTGCTTGCCCGCCATCGCCGCGACGAAGGCGGCGCGCAGCGCGATCTCGGTCTTGCCGAAGCCGACGTCGCCGACGATCAGCCGGTCCATCGGCTTGCCCGCCGACAGGTCGCCGAGCACGTCGTCGATCGCGCGATCCTGATCGTCCGTCTCGGCATAAGGGAAGCGGTCGACGAAGCTCGGATAGCCGCTCGCGTCGGGTTCGAGCACATCGCCGGGATGGAGCGCGCGTTCGGCGGCGGTCTTGATCAGCTCGCCAGCGATCTCGCGGATCCGCTCCTTCATCCGCGACTTGCGCCGCTGCCACGCCTCGCCGCCGAGCCGGTCGAGGCTCGCGCCCTCCTCGTTCGAGCCGTAGCGCGACAGTACTTCGAGATTCTCGACCGGGACGAAGAGCTTGTCGCCGCCGGCATATTCGACCGCGACGCAATCGTGCGGGCTCTTGCCGACGGGGATCGAGGTCAGGCCGAGATATTTGCCGATGCCGTGATCGCTGTGGACGACGAGGTCGCCCGGCGTCAGCGCGGCGAGTTCGGCAAGGAAGGCGTCCGCCGACTTCTTGCGCTTGGCGCGCCGGACCAGCCGGTCGCCGAGCATGTCCTGCTCGGTCAGCACCGCCACGTCGGGCGCGGTAAAGCCGTGATCGAGCGGCAGCACGACGAGCGCGACGCCCGCCGACTTGCCGGTATCGGCGATGCCGAGCGCGTCCTGCCAGCTGTCGGCCACCTTGCCGCCAGCGAGGCCGTGATCTTTCAGCAGATGGCCGAGCCGTTCGCGCGCGCCCGCCGAATAGCTCGCCAGCACCGGCTTCTTGCCCGCCTTGCGCAGCGCCTTGAGGTGATCGACCACCGCTTCGTAGACGTTGGCGTTGGCGGCGCGCTCGGGCGCGAAATCGCGCGGGCCGTCGACGTTGAAGTCGAGCACGCGCGGGCTTTCCGGCTCGTGGAACGGCGAGGTCAGATGCGCGCGCGCCGCCTCCAGCCCCGTCGCCCATTCCTTGGCGTCGAGGTAGAGCGTCCTGGCGGCGAGCGGGCGATAGCTGCCCGGCTGCGCCGCTTCGGCACGGCGGCGGTTCTCGAAATAATCGGCGATCGCCTCCATCCGCGCCTCGGCGGCGCCGGTGACGCCGAAGTCGCGCACCACCACGTCGCCGGGGGCGAGGTGATCGAACAGCGTCGCCAGCTTGTCCTCGAACAGCGGCAGCCAATGTTCCATGCCGGCGAGCCGCCGCCCGTCGCTGATCGCCTGATAGAGCGGATCGCCGGTCGCGGTCGCGCCGAACTTTTCGCGATAGCGGGTGCGGAAGCGCTTGATCGACTCCTCGTCGAGCAGGGCTTCGGAGGCGGGCAGCAAGGTGAAACCGTCGATCCGCCCGGTGGTGCGCTGGTCCTCCGGGCTGAAGGTGCGCACCGTCTCGATCTCGTCGCCGAAGAAGTCGAGCCGCAGCGCCTGCTCCTCGCCGCTCGGAAACAGGTCGACGATGCCGCCGCGCACCGCATATTCGCCCTGGTCGTGCACCGTCTCGGTGCGGACATAGCCGTTCGCCTGCAACAGCGTCGCGAGATCGTCGCGGTCGATGCGCGCGTCCGGCTCCAGCGTCGCGACGAGCTGGCGGATGCGGAACGGGGTGAGCACGCGCTGCGTCGCCGCATTGGCGGTGGTGAGCACGAGTTGCGGCGTCCTGGCGGGCTGCTGCAGCCGCCACAGCGCCGCGATCCGCTCCGCCATGATGCGCAGCGTCGGGCTGGCGCGATCATAGGGCAGGCAGTCCCAGGCCGGAAAGCTGATCACCTCCAGCTCCGGCGCGAAGAAGGCGGCGGTCGCCGCGACCGCGCGCATCGCCGCATCGTCCGGCGCGACGAACACCGCGCGCCCGCCCTTGCCGTTATGCGCCGCGGCGCGCGCCAGATCGGCGAGCAGCGCCGGCTGGAAGCCGACCGGGACGCCGGCGAGCGTCAGGGGCGAGGTGGCGGAAAGGATCGTCTTCAGATCGGGCATCAGTGTTCCGGTCAGGGGGCGCGTACGAACGGGCGAGCTACGGTAACGTGTTGAGTGCTCTCGCGAACGCGGGAGCCTAGGGTTAGGATCACCACGCCGGTTGTTCTACGTGGCTCTGGATTCCCGCGTTCGCGGAAATACCAGCGCCGCGTGGTAGGGACTTTGCCGAGCTATTCCGCCACCGGAACGTAGCTCAGCGTCCGCATCCGCGCCATCATCGGCCCGTCCCAGGCGGGTGGGCAGGGCAGCGAGCCGATTGCCCAGCCCATGATGTCGACGTCCTGTTCCTCCAGCAGCGCCTCGAACCAGTCGAGCTCGGCCGGAGTCCAGTCCGCCGCGAAGCGGTCGAAGAAACCGCCGATCATCAGATCGGCCTCCTTGGTGCCGCGATGCCAGCTGCGGAACTTGAGGCGCTTCAGCCGAGTGGCGTGATCCATCGAATATCCCATACGAATTGCCCGGCAGGCGCTGGTAGCGCCGGTCGGGTGCGGTATAGCGGTCATGTAGTCATGCGCCCCGATATCCTCAATCCGCTGTTCGCCGAAGTCACCGCGCTCAAGGGGGTCGGACCCGGACTCGCCAAGCCGCTCGACCGGCTCGGCCTCGCCCGCGTCGTCGATGTCGCCTTCCACCTGCCGAGCGGCTGGATCGATCGCCTGCCGCGCGAGGAACTCGACGTCGCGGACGCCGGCCGCATCATCGCGATCACGCTGACGCCGCGCGATTATCGCACCAGCACCGGCCGCGGACCGACGCGCGTGCAGGCGAGCGACGCGGCGGGCAATATCGTCAGCCTCGTCTATTTCGGCGGATCGTCGGGCTGGGTGAAGAAGCTGCTGCCGATCGGCGAGCCGCGCCGCGTCTCGGGCAAGCTCGAAAGCTATGGCGAGACGCTGCAGATCATCCACCCGGAGATCGTCGGCGGCGAGGGGGACGAGGCGTTCCGCGAACGCGAGGCGATCTATCCTTTGTCGGAAGGCCTCACCTCGCGCCGCCTCGCCGGCTTCGCGGCGCAGGCGATCGCGCGCGCGCCCGATCTCGGCGAATGGATCGAACCGGGACTCAAGGCGAAGCGCGGCTGGCCCGACTGGCGCGAGGCGTTGCAGCGCATCCACGCCGATCCGGCCGACAAGCCCGCGCGCGAACGGCTCGCCTATGACGAGATCTTCGCCAACCAGCTCGCGCTGACGCTGGTGCGCGCCGATACGCGCAAGCGCAAGGGCAGGGCGCTGGTCGGTGACGGCCGGCTGCGCGATCTGCTGCGCCTCCCGTATACGCCGACCGGGGCGCAGAGCCGCGCGGTGGCGGAGATCGAGGGCGATCTGGCGCAGACCGCGCCGATGCTGCGGCTGCTGCAAGGCGATGTCGGCTCGGGCAAGACGCTGGTCGCGGCGATGGCGTTGCTGATCGCGGTCGAGGCGGGGGCGCAGGGGGCGATGCTCGCGCCGACCGAGATTCTCGCGCGCCAGCATTATGAGAGCCTTCGCAAATTGCTCGCCGGCCTGCCGATCGAAATCGCGGTACTTACCGGGCGCGACAAGGGCCGCGCGCGCGAGGCGACGCTGATGGCGCTCGCCAGCGGCGAGATCGACATCCTCGTCGGCACGCATGCAATCTTCCAGGATGCGGTCGGCTACAAGGACCTCGGCCTCGTCGTCGTCGACGAACAGCACCGCTTCGGCGTCGCGCAGCGGATGCTGTTGCAGGCCAAGGGCAAGGCGCCGCCGCATCTGCTCGCGATGACCGCGACGCCGATCCCGCGCACGCTGACGCTGGCGCAATATGGCGAGATGGACGTCAGCCGGCTCGACGAGATGCCGCCGGGGCGCGAACCGATCGAGACACGCGTCGTCTCCGAAGACCGGCTCGACGAGGTGATCAACGCGATCGGCCGCCATATGGCGGACGGCGGCCAGGCCTATTGGGTCTGCCCGCTGGTCGAGGAAAGTGAGAAGAGCGACCTTGCCGCCGCCGAGATGCGCGCCGAAACGCTGCGCCAGCGGTTCGGCGAGCGGATCGGCGTCGTCCACGGCCGGATGAAACCCGCCGAGAAGGACGCGGTGATGGAGGCCTTCGCCGGCAACCGGCTGAGCGTGCTGGTCGCGACGACGGTGATCGAGGTCGGCGTCGACGTGCCCAATGCGACGCTGATCGTCATCGAACACGCCGATCGCTTCGGCCTTGCCCAGCTGCACCAGCTGCGCGGTCGCGTCGGGCGCGGCGGCGGCCTGTCGCGCTGCCTGCTGCTGCGCGGATCGGCGCTGAGCGAGACGTCGCGCGCCCGGCTCGCCCTGATGCGGGAGAGCAACGACGGCTTCCGCATCGCCGAGGAGGATTTGCGGCTGCGCGGCGGCGGTGAATTGCTCGGCACGCGCCAGTCGGGCGAGGTGATGTTCCGGCTCGCGTTGGCCGAGATGCTGAGCGACCTGCTGCACTGCGCGCAGGACGATGCCCGCCTGCTGATCGACCGCGACGGCGGGCTCGAGGGCGTGCGCGGGCAGGCGGCGCGCGTTGCGCTCTATCTGTTTGATCGCGACGCGGGCGTCGCGCTGCTGCGGTCCGGGTAAGACGCCGCCGCGTTCCGGCGCCGCAGAACCGCTACCCTGCCATGGCCCCCAGCACGGCATGGTAGCGGTTCGCGGGGATCGGCCGTTCCATCAGGCAGCCGATCCGCCCGCCCAGCGCCCAGCGGACGGCGACGCGGACGTCACCGATCGCGGGCAGCCGGATCCAGATCCATTCGCCGGCGGCGACCGGCGCGTCGCAGCGGATCATCAGACCCGATGGCGACAGATTGACCACCAGCGCAGGCAGGCGGCGCTGGTCGGCCAGCACCACGCTGCTGCGGAAATGCACCTCGTCGCGCGGCTCGGCGCGGTCGTCGATCGGGTCGGTTCTGGCAATCGTCACTGTCGTCCCCGATACATCCGAAAACCAACCATTTCGGACATAACCTTAGCGGCGAAGGTGTTGACGATTGCTTACCGATCCGGGGTGAGCAATCCGTGCAGCTTCTTGCCGGACGAGATACGGACGTCGTCGGTGCCCAGCGCGATCGACGCCGCCTCGTCGGTGACCTTCTCGCCGTCGACGCGCGCACCGCCGCCGGCGATCAGGCGCCGCGCCTCGCCCTTCGACTTGGCGAAGCCGAGCGCGACCAGCGCGTCGACCAGGGCGATCGATCCGCCCGCCACCGCGACCCGCGGCAGCGCCGCGCCGCTCGTACCCTCTTCGAAGGTGCGGCGGGCGGTCTCCGCGGCTTCCTCGGCGGCGGCGCGGCCGCGGCACATCGCGGTGGCTTCGTTGGCGAGCACCTTCTTCGCCTCGTTGATCTCGGCGCCGGGCAGAGCCTCGAGCCGCGCGATCTCGTCGAGCGGCAGATCGGTGAACAGGCGCAGGAAGCGGCCAACGTCGCGATCGTCGGTGTTGCGCCAGAACTGCCAGTAATCGAAGTGCGGCAGCTGGTCCTCGTGCAGCCAGACCGCGCCCGCGACCGTCTTGCCCATCTTCTGCCCGTCGGCGGTGGTGAGCAGCGGCGTGGTGACGCCATAGACCTCGCTGCCGTCCATCCGCCGCGCCAGCTCGACGCCGTTGACGATATTGCCCCATTGATCGCTGCCGCCCATCTGCAGCCGCACGCCCTGCCGCCGCGCCAGTTCGCGGAAGTCATAGCCCTGCAGGATCATGTAGTTGAATTCGAGGAAGCTGAGCGACTGTTCGCGGTCGAGGCGCAGCTTGACCGAATCGAAGCTGAGCATGCGGTTGACGCTGAAATGCTGCCCGACCTCGCGCAGGAAGGGGATATATTCGAGCCGGTCGAGCCACTCGGCATTGTTGACCATCACCGCGTCGCTCGGCCCGTCGCCAAAGCTGAGGAAGCGTTCGAAGATGCGCTGGATGCCGGCGATATTGGCGGCGATCGTCTCGTCGCTCGACAATTTGCGCGCCTCGTCCTTGAAGCTCGGATCACCGATCTTGCCGGTGCCGCCGCCCATCAGCACGATCGGCTTGTGGCCGGCCTGCTGGAGACGACGGAGCAGCATGATCTGCACCAGGCTGCCGACGTGGAGCGACGGCGCGGTCGGATCGAAGCCGATATAGCCCGGCACCACCTGCCGCGTGGCGAGCGTATCGAGCGCGGTCGCGTCGGTGAGCTGGTGGAGATAGCCGCGGCTATCCAGCGTGCGGAGCAGATCGGACTGGTAGGTCATCCGCGCCGGTTACCGCCCCGTCAGCGCCGCGGCAACTGGCTGAGCGGATCGACCGGGGTGCGGCCCTTGCGCAGTTCGAAATGCAGCTCGGGCCGGTCGGCGAAGCCGGTGTCGCCGGACAGCGCGATCGTCTGGCCACGCTTGACGCTCTGCCCGCGCGCGACGAGCAATTTGGCGGCATGGCCGTAGACGCTGGTCCAGCCATTGCCGTGGCGGATGATGATCAGCCCGCCGAGCGCGGCGATGCCGTCACCCGCATAAGCGACGACGCCATCGGCGGTGGCATGGATCGGGGTGGAGACCGGTACGGCGATCTTGATGCCGTCGTTGCGCTCGCCGCTGCGGCCGGGGCCGAAGCGGCGGACGATCTGCCCGTCGACCGGCCAGGCAAAGCCGCCCTGCAAGCGCGCCGGCGCCGCGACCACCGCGGTCGGCGGCAGCTCGCGACCGGGCTTGGCGACCGGCCGCACCGGGGCCTGCCGCGGTGCGGTGGCGGGCTCGCCGCCGGTGAGGATATCGTCGATGTCGAGCCGGAACGCCGCGGCGCGCTCGGCGACGCTCGGCGGCCGGCCCGGATCGCCGGGGATCAGCACGCGCTGCCCGGCGCGCAGGATATAGGGTTCGGCGAGCTGGTTGGCGGTGACGATCCGTGACCAGGCGACGCCATAGGCGCGTGCGATCGCGATGCCCGTCTCGCCCGACTGGACGCGATGATAGCGGCCGCCCGGAATGACCAGCCGTTGGCCGGGACGCAGATCATAGGGGGCGACGAGCCCGTTTGCCTGCGCGATCGGCCCGACCGCGGCACCGGTAGTTTGTGCGATCTGGGCGAGGCCCTCGCCGGGCGCGACGATATGGACCTGCTCGGCGACGGCGGGGGCGTCGGCTATAACCGGCCGCGCCTCCCACGCCGGGCGCGTCGGTCGTGGCGTCGCGACGGGCAGGGGGCGAGGCAGCGGGCGAAGCAGGGGGCGCGGGGCGGGGCGGTCGTCGCGCGGCAGCGGCGCAGGCGCGGGTGCGTCCTGCTGTGCGACCGGCGGCGGCGGGTCGGCCGGGGCATAGCCTTCGACGCTGGGGATACAGCCGCCCAGCGCAAGGGCGGCAAGCGCCACGCCGCCGGTCCGTCGCGGCCATCGCCCGGTCATGGCCAGCCGACCCGCTGACGGGCGCCGCCGGCTCAGACCGCGATCGCCCCGCGCCCCGCGCCCCGTGCGATCGTCAGACGGTGCCTCGCCCCCCGGCATCGCTCAGCGCCGGGCGACGAGCCGGTCGAGCCCGCCGAGATACGGCTGCAACACCGTCGGCACCGCGACCGCGCCGTCGTCCCGCTGGTAATTCTCCAGCACCGCGACCAGCGTCCGCCCGACCGCGAGCCCCGATCCGTTGAGCGTATGCGCGAACCGCGGCGCCTTTTCGCCCTCGACGCGATAGCGTGCGTTCATGCGTCGCGCCTGGAAATCGCCGCAGGTCGAGCAGCTCGAAATCTCGCGATACGTATCCTGCCCCGGCAGCCACACTTCGAGATCGTAGGTCCGCCGCGCGGTGAAGCCCATGTCGCCCGCGCACAGCAGCATCCGCCGATAGGGCAGGCCGAGCGCGTCGAGGATATGTTCGGCGCAGGCGGTCATCCGCTCATGCTCCGCCTCCGATGCGTCGTCGGGGACGATCGACACCATCTCGACCTTGTCGAACTGATGCTGGCGGATATAGCCGCGCGTGTCGCGCCCCGCCGCGCCCGCTTCCGAACGGAAGCACGGGGTCAGCGCCGCGAAGCGCAGCGGCAGCTCGCCCGCCGGCAGGATGCTCTCGCGGACGATGTTGGTCAGCGACACCTCGGCGGTGGGGATCAGCCAGCGGCCGTCGGTGGTGCGGAACAGATCCTCGGCGAACTTGGGCAGCTGGCCGGTGCCGAACACCGCCTCGTCCTTGACGAGCAGCGGCGGCGCCACTTCCTCATAGCCGTGGTCGCGGGTCAGCGTATCGAGCATGAACTGGCCGAGCGCGCGTTGCAGCCGCGCCGCCTGACCGCGCACCAGGGTGAAGCGCGCGCCGGCGATCGCCACGCCGGTCTCGAAATCGAGGCCGAGCGCCGGGCCGATCGCGTCATGTTCGCGCGGCGGGAAGGCGAAGGCCGGCGGCTCGCCGCGCCGGTGGACGAGGACGTTGCCGCTCTCATCCTCGCCCTCGGGCACGTCGGCGGCGGGCAAATTGGGCAGGGCGGCGAGCGCGGTGGCAAGCGCGGCCTCCGCCTCCGCCTCCGCCGCTTCCTGCTGCGGCAGCGCGTCCTTGAGCGCGGCGACCTCCGCCATCAGCGCCTGTGCGCGCGCCTCGTCCTTCTGCGCCTTGGCGTGGCCGATCTGTTTCGACAGGTCGTTGCGGCGGGTCTGCGCCGCCTGCGCCGCGGCGATCGCCGCCCGCCGCGCATCGTCGAGCGACAGCAGCGCAGCGGCCTGCGGAGCGACGCCACGGCGGGCGAGGGCGGCGTCGAAGGCGGCGGGATCGTCGCGGATCAGGCGGATGTCGTGCATGGTGCGGCGGCTATGCCGAGACGCCCGCGCCCGCGCAAGTCGGCAACCCCGGCGCCCCCGGCGGCGTTGTCATGCCGATCGCCACGATACAGGAGATAGGTCATGCAGGTTCCCCACAATGCGTTCGTGCTCGTCGCCGACGGCCGCAAGGCGTTGTTCTTCCGCAACGAGGGCGATGCCGATTATCCCAACCTCCGCGTCGAGCACGCCGAGGAAAAGGTCAATCCGGCCGACCGCGACCAGAAGACGGACGCGGCCGGCAGCGCCAGCTCGACGCAGATGGGCACGATGGAAGAGGTCGATTTCCATCAGCAGGAGGAAGACCGCTTCGCCGCCGACACCGCCGACATGCTCAAGCGCCGTGCGCTCGCCAATGATTTCGAGGCGCTGATCATCGTCGCGCCGCCGAAGACGCTCGGCGAATTGCGCAAACATTATCACAAGGAGGTGAGCAGCCGCCTTGCCGGGGAGCTCGCCAAGGATCTGACGGGTCATCCGGTGCCGGAGATCGAAAAGGCGCTCGGCGCCGCCTGATCGTCGGGTCGAATTAGAAAAAGGGATGCCGGATCACCGTCCGGCACCCCTTTTTCGCGCTCGGGCGAATGCTCAGGCCGTTTGCGGTTTGGCGAAGCGCTTGCGGGCGACCAGCGCCAGTGCGGCGGCACCGAACAGCAGCACCATCGGCGGGGCGGGCACCGGCGCGGGCGGACCGCCCGACGATCCCGGCGGCCCCGGCGGCGGACCGCCGTGATGGCCGCTCGACGTCCAGCCGCCGTTCGACGACCAACCGCCGCTGCTGCTCCATCCCTTCGAGCTCGACCCATAGTTGACCTGACCCTGGCCCTGGCCCTGGCCCTGGTTTTGGCCCTGACCTTGGTTCTGGTTCTGGCCCTGGTTTTGACCCTGGTTCTGGCTCTGGTTGTTATTGTTGTTGTTGGTGTTCGTGTTGTTGCTCGAATTGTTGTTATTGTTCGTATTGTTGCTCGAGTTGTTGTTGGTGTTGTTGCTCGAATTGCTGTTGTCGATGTCGACGGTCGCACCGCCGGTCGACGAGGAGCTGGAAACATTGCCCGACGAGGAGGACGAGACGTTCCCTGAGGACGAGGACGAGGAGGACGACGACGAGGAGACGTTGCCCGACGACGAGGAACTGCCCGACGACGAGCTGCTCGTCGATCCGCCGCTCGACGTCGAGGAGATGACGACGCTGCCGCTCGATCCCGACGATCCGCCGCCGAAGAAGCCGCCGCCAAAGCCACCGCCGAACCCGCCGCCAAAACCGCCGCTGCCGCCGACCACGACCGGCACACCGCCGCCGCCCCCGCCGACGAAGCCCTGCGCGGCGGGCAGCGGCACCGGAACCGGCGCGGCCTGACTGGCGAGCGTCACCACCGTCGGCGCGCAGCTCGTCGTCGTCGTGGTGACGACGCGGCGGCGCACGCCGCGACGCTGCACCGATGCGACCTGCCGCTTGGCGACGACGCGCTTGACCTGCTTGACGTAGACGGGGCGGTTCGGCCGCTCGGCGACGTGCACGGCCCCGCCGCCGATCAACGCACCGCCGCATGCACAGGCGCATAATTTTGCCAGGGCCATCCTTACGGACATAACGTCTCTTTCTCGTTGCCGGCGCGACGGGCCGGACATTCGCTCGCAACAGGGCGGTGCTGCCATAGGATCAAGCGCCGAACAAAGGATTAAGTGCAAGCGCGTTCGGCACCGGCGGCGTCCCATATCGCGATTCCGCCATGCTCGCGCCGCGCCGATCGGCGTTAACGTGCCAGAGTGGAACACATGCCTGCCGTGCCGTTAACCGATCCGGGCGCGGTTCATCCTCGCGTCATCCTAAGTCCGTTATGGTGCAATAAAATAACGCTTCGACGTACGATTCGGCAACTCTGATCGCTTGTGGTTCGGGTTGGGCGCGATTATAGGCGCTTCAACCATTTGGGGGCGGCCCCGCGGTCTAGACCGGGCCGGAGGGAGAGTGGTATGGCAACGCTAGTGAGTCAGGTTGACGATGTAATGACGCCTCCGCCGGCCAATGATGCCGACGATGGCTATCGGCCGAGCGCCGACGAACCGTTCATGAGCCTGCGGCAACAGGCCTATTTCCGTAAGAAACTGCTCCGCTGGAAAGATGCGATCCTGCTCGACGCGGCCGGCACGCTCAACCAGCTCCAGCTCGATTCCTTGCGCGAGTCCGACCTCACCGACCGTGCCTCGAGCGAGACCGACTGGTCGATCGAGCTGCGCACCCGTGACCGTCAGCGCAAGCTCGTCTCGAAGATCGAGGCGGCGATCCGCCGCATCGACGAGGGCGAATATGGCTATTGCGAAGTGACCGGCGAGCCGATCAGCCTCGGCCGTCTCGAAGCACGACCGATCGCGACGATGACGCTGGAGGCGCAGGAGCGGCACGAACGCAACGAGAAGATCTCGCGCGAGGATTGACCCGGCCTGCGGTTCGGGCTTTGGTCTCCGCCGGACAGGCGCGCGCGCCTGACTGGTAGCGGCTATACAGGCTTGGTTTATGGACAGCTTTTCCCACGACCCGGCAGATCATGCGATGGGCGCCGGCGGATCGCAGCGCAGCGTGGCGCGGGACAGCCTGTTCCTGATGGCGCGGCTGCGCTTCGCCGAAGAGACGGGGGTCCGCGACGTCAGGGTCCGCAACCTGTCCGAAGGCGGGCTGATGGTCGATTGCGCGCGGGTCAAGGAGCCTGGCACCCCCGTGACGCTCGATCTGCGCGGCATCGGCGAAGTCACCGGCAAGGTCGCCTGGTGCACCGAGGGGCGGATCGGCATCGCGCTCGACTCGCCGATCGATCCGATGAAGGCGCGCAAGCCGGTCGGCGGCACCAAGGCCTGACCGCGACTGCGCTGTGCCGCGCGGCCGGATATGAAAAGCCCCTCCGCGACGGGAGGGGCTGGCTAAGCCTAGAGGCCGGAAAGCTCTTCCTTGAGCTTCAGCTTCTTGCGTTTCAGGTCGGAAAGGAGCGCGGCGTCGGGCAACGGGCGATGAATTTCGTCGGCGATGCGGCGGTCGAGCGCGGCATGCTTGGTCTCCAGAGCCTGTTGGTGCGTCGTCTGCATTTCGGTGTCCTCCTGATGCATGCGTTGTGGGGGACTGAGTAAACCACCGAAGCGCCCGAAAGTCCTCCCCAAAAATCACCGAACGCGACGTGCCGAGCGATTGCGCGCGACAACTTGGTGCCGCATGGCGGCTCGGGTAAAAGGCGGCGCACCGATGGGGATGTCAGGCATGGACGAAGCACAGATCAGCGCCCGCCTCGACGCGCTGCGCACCGAACATCGCGACCTCGACGCGGCAATCGCCGCGCTGGCCGGCGCCGGCAATCCCGACCAGCTCCAGCTCGCGCGGCTGAAGAAGCGCAAGCTGCGGCTGCGCGACGAGATCGCCACCTGCGAAGATCAGCTCATTCCCGATATCATCGCCTGATCCTGTTTCGGGACGGGTGAATCCAAACGGGACGACCCGGGCCGACACGGCATCTGTGCAAGGGGCAAGGCCTGTGTCACCCAGCCTTTCATGACCGCCGGCCGCCGCGAATCACGCCTCCACGATCGTCTGATCGACTCGCTCTATACCGAGGCGATGCTGCTCGCCGACGAGGCGCGCGCCTATTTCGACGCCGCCGGGCGCAGCGAGCGTGAGGCGCTCGATCCGCTGATCCGCGTCGGCTTTTCGTGCGAATCGCTCAAGGTGACGACGCGGCTGATGCACGTCATCGCCTGGCTGCTCACCCAGCGGGCGGTCGACGCGGGCGAGATGAAGCCGCGCGATGCGCTCGATCCGACCTACCGGCTCGGCAAGGCGCCGCAATTCGACGTCGACCTCGTCCATGCCTTGCCGGTGCGCGCGCAGCGGCTGGTGGTGGCCAGCGCCAATCTGCACCGCCGCGTCGGCCTGCTCGACGATGCGCAGGAAGAGGTGCGGACGATCAGCCCGGTCCACCATCTGCACGACCGGCTCGCGCTGGCGTTCTAGATCGTCCGGCGGCGTCTGCATCGACCGGACATCGATCACGCGGAGGATGCTGTGACTGGGAGGGGCGTAGCCCGAACGATCGATCGAGGGGTGAGGGGCGTTACCGCGGCAGGTGCGACATCTCCGCGCCTCCGCGCCTCCGCGTGAATGCGCGGATCAGCGCAGCAGCCGCGCCCGTGCCGCGGCATATTGCGAGGCGAAGCGCTCGACGCGATCGGCGACGCTCTCGACCGCATCGATCACCCCGATCCCCTGACCCGATCCCCAGATGTCGCGCCACGCCTTGGCCTTGCTGCCGTCGCCGCCCCCGAAGTTCATCGTCTTGAGATCGCCGTCCGGCAGCGCGTCGGGATCGAGCCCGGAGGCGACGATCGAGCTGCGCAGGTAATTGCCGTGCACGCCGGTGAACAGGTTGGAATAGACGATGTCCGACGCCCGGCTGGCGACGATCGAGTCCTTATAGTCCGGCGTCGCATTGGCTTCGCGCGTCGCGATGAACGGCGATCCGATATAGGCGAAGTCGGCGCCCATCGCCTGCGCGGCGAGGATCGCGCCGCCGGTGGCGATCGACCCCGACAGCGCCAGCGGCCCGTCGAACCATTGCCGGATCTCCTGCACGATGGCGAATGGCGACAGCGTGCCGGCATGGCCGCCGGCACCGGCGGCGACCGCGATCAGACCGTCGGCGCCCTTGTCGATCGCCTTGCGCGCGAACCGGTCGTCGATCACGTCGTGCAGCGTGATCCCGCCCCAGCCGTGCACCGCGGTGTTGAGATCCTCGCGCGCGCCGAGCGAGGTGATGACGATCGGCACCTTCCACTTGGCGCAGGTGGAAAGGTCCTGTTCGAGACGGTCGTTCGACTTGTGGACGATCTGATTGACCGCGAACGGCGCGGCAGGGGATTCCGGGTGGTCGCGATCGTGCGCGGCAAGCTCTTCGGTGATGCGGTGCAGCCACTCGTCGAGCAGCGCCTGCGGCCGCGCATTGAGCGCCGGAAACGAGCCGACGATCCCCGCCTTGCATTGCGCGATCACCAGCTCCGGCCCGGAGATGATGAACAGCGGCGAGCCGATGACGGGCAGGCGCAGGCGATCGAACAGCGGCGGGTTCATGCGGGGCTCCTCCATGAGATCGGTTGTTTAGCGCAACTGATTGACCTGTCCAGCGACGCGGCTTGCCCGCGCCCCGCAAAGGCGTATGGCCGGCGCATCCCGTGTTTCCGGAGTGTAACATTGATGAAGCTTGCCGCTGCCGCCGCTCTGGCGCTCACCGTCTCCACCCCCGCGCTCGCCGCCGGCAGCCTGCCCGCGACCGTGGTGCCCATCCTCTACGATATCGCGGTCACCCCCAATGCGCAGGAGATGACCTTCTCCGGCAGCGAGACGGTGCAGATCGACGTCAAGGCGACGACGCCGACGATCACGCTCAACGCCGCCGATCTCGCCATCGCCTCGGCCCGGTTCGACGGCAAGGCGGTGCCGTTCGCGCTCGACAAGGACAAGCAGCAGCTCGTGCTGACGCTCCCCGCCGCGGCGGCCGTCGGGCGGCATAGCGTCGCCTTCAGCTGGACTGGCAAGATCAACCAGTCGGCCGCCGGCCTGTTCGCGATCGACTATACCAATCAGGATGGGTCGAAGGCGCGGATGCTCGCGACGCAGTTCGAGGCGCCCGATGCCCGCCGCTTCGCGCCGATGTGGGACGAGCCCGCGTTCAAGGCGAAGTTCCGCCTGCGCGCGATCGCGCCGGGCGGCCAGCTCGCTTTCTCCAACATGCCCGCCGCATCGGTGGCCAAGCAGGCGGACGGCACGCAGCTCTATACCTTCGCGGAAACGCCGGTGATGTCGAGCTATCTGCTCTATCTCGGCATGGGTGATCTCGAGCGCAAGACGGTGCAGGCCGGCAACGTCGAGATCGGCGTCATCACCCGCCGCGGCGTCGTCGACCAGGGCGATTATGCGCTCGCCGAGGCGAAGCGGCTGCTGCCCTATTACAACAGCTATTTCGGTCAGCCCTATCCGCTGCCCAAGCTCGACATGGTCGCCGGCCCCGGCTCCAGCCAGTTCTTCGGCGCGATGGAGAATTGGGGCGCGATCTTCTATTTCGAACCCGAATTGCTGTTCGACCCCAAGCGCGCCACCGAAAGCGGGCGCCAGCGCATCTTCACCGTCGTCGCGCATGAGATGGCGCATCAATGGTTCGGCGATCTGGTGACGATGCGCTGGTGGGACGACCTCTGGCTCAACGAGGGCTTCGCCTCGTGGATGGAGAACAAATCGGCCGCCGATCTCAACCCGAGCTGGAAGGCGGAGGCCGCCGCGGTGTCAACCGACCGTGAGGCGGCGATGGGCATCGACGCGACCGCCGCCACCCACCCGATCATCCGCAAGATCGAGACCGTCGACCAGATCGGCGAGGCGTTCGACGGCATCACCTATTCGAAGGGGCAGGCGGTGATCGGCATGCTCGAATCGACGCTCGGCCCCGATGTCTTCCGCGACGGCATCCGCCGCTACATGGCCAAATACAAGTTCGGCAACACCGTCACCGATCAGCTCTGGGCCGAACTGTCGGCGGCGGCAGGCAAGCCGGTCGCCGAGATCGCACATGGCTATACGCTGCAGGGCGGTGTGCCGCTGGTGACGATGACCTCCGCGCGCTGCACCGGCGGCACTACCGTCGCGACGCTGGCGCAGGGACGGTTCGGGCTCGACGAGGCGTCGAAGGCGCCGCAGACGTGGCAGGTGCCGCTGGTCGTCGCCACCGTCGGTGGCGGCGAGACGCGCGCCGTCGTCACCGGCCCGTCGACCAACGTCACCGTCAAGGGCTGCGGCACGTTGCTGCTCAACAAGGGCAAGGGCAGCTATACGCGCGTGCTCTACGATCAGGCGGGGCATGACGGCATCGTCCGCGATTACACCCGCCTGCCGCTCGCCGACCGGCTCGGCACGCTCGCGGATGATTATGCGCTCGCCGCCGGTGGCTATCAGGACCTGTCGCGCTATTTCGCGGTGATGGGACAAGTCGGCGCCAACGCCGATCCGCTCGAATGGTCGCTCGTCTCGGCGCGGCTCAGCCGGCTCAACGGCCTGTTCGACGGCACGCCGCTCAGTGCGCCGCTGCGCGCGCGCACGCTGGCGACGCTGAGCCCGGTGCTGCAGCGCATCGGCGCTACCGCCCGTGCCGACGAATCGCCGCTGGTCGGCAATCTGCGCGAGGCCCTGGTCGGCGAACTCGGCGATCTCGGCGACCCCGAGGTGCTGCGCCTCGCGCGCGGTTATGTCGCCAAGCTCGCCAGCGATCCGACCGCGATCCCGCCGTCGATCCGCCAGCCGATCCTCGCGACCTTCGCGACCAATGCGACCGCCGCCGACTGGGAGACGCTGCTGCGCCTGACCCAGGCGGAGACCAATCCGGTCGCCAAGAACCGGTTCGTCTCGCTGCTCGGCTATGCCAAGGACGATGCGCTCGCGACGCGGGCGCTGGCGCTGCTCAAGACCGATACCTTCACCGCGCCGCAGCGGGCGGCGCTGCTCCGCGCCATATCGGGCGAGCATCCCGATATGGCGTTCGACTGGGCGGTGGCGAACCGCGCGCTGGTGGAGAGCTTCATCGAGGACAGCAGCAAGGCCGGCTTCATCGTCGGCCTCGGCGGCGGTTCGGTCGATCCCGGCATGCCGGCCAAGATCAACGCCTTCGCGGAGACGTTGCCGGAGACCTCGCGCGGCCCGGCGCGGCGTACCGTATCTGGGATCGCGGTCCGCACTGCGGCGGCGGAGCGGCTGCGTCCGGCGGTGCAGACCTGGCTCGGCACCGGTAAGTAAGGGGCAGGGCGGGGCGGCCGGATGCCGCCCCGTACCGCATCGATCAGCCGCCGGGCTGGGCCGGGATACCCGTCACCTCGGCCATGCCGTCGTCGCCCAGCGCGACCAGCCACGCGCTGCCCTCCAGGCATCGCACCGCCCAGACCGGCTTGCCGTTGCGCGGCTTCTGCCGCTCGACCCCGGCGATGCCCTGGCATTTCTGCTTGGCGTCATCGATCGCGCGATACAGAACGCCGTTGATCTGCCGCGGCGGCAGCGCCAGCACCTTGGCGATATAGCCGGTCTCGCGCGGGGCGGTGGCGGTCGGCGTCGGTTGCGGCGACGGCTGCGATCCGCATGCGGTCAGCGCCGCGGCCAGCACCAGCATCAGTCCATTACGCATAGCGGTCTCCCTCATATGACGGGGAGAGATAGGGGTGCCGCCCGGTCGGCGGCAAGTCGCAATGCGGATCAGCGCCAGCCGGTGATCGCACGACCGCGGTCGACCTCGTGATCGACCATCTGCCGGGTCAGGCGCAGAAACAGCCGCTGCGCCTGTCGCCAGGCGACGCCGCCCGCGTCGCGGTTGCGCAGCCGGTCGCCGACGACCAGCCGGCTGCCCCAATCCTCCACCGTCGCGGCGAGATCGTCGGCCATCTCACCCGGACGGATCACCAGCGACGGGAACGGCAGCCGTACCTTCGGCGAGGCATAGAGCGACTGCGCCGCGGCGGGCGGCGCGAACAGCAGGGCGCCGGCGATCTTGCGCACGTCGTGCGCCGGCGACAGCCGCGCCCACCAGGCGCTCGCCGCGCAGCCGATCCCCTCGGCAACGAGCAGCACGCGCGCATCGGCCTCGCGCACCGCGCGGTCGAGCTTCGCCGCCCAGATCGTCCGCGCCGCCGGCGAGCGCGCGTCGACCGGCACCGCACCCGCGCCATCGTCCGCCCAGCCGA
Source organism: Sphingomonas kyungheensis (assembly GCF_037120395.1). Classification (NCBI taxonomy): domain Bacteria; kingdom Pseudomonadati; phylum Pseudomonadota; class Alphaproteobacteria; order Sphingomonadales; family Sphingomonadaceae; genus Sphingomonas; species Sphingomonas kyungheensis. The sequence continues at coordinate 459,005 of NZ_JBBBDM010000003.1, read as the reverse complement.
ACATCCGCTGCCACGCGGGGGTCGGCGCGCCATCGCCGATCGTGACGATCGACAGTCTCTGGTCGGCGAAGGGCAGCGGGATCGCGGTCATCCGTCTCTCCTCAGTGCAAAGCGCCCGTGGGCGACTCGCATCGTGGCGGGAAGTATGAACGACGGCTGATCGCTGACCAGTGCCTTTCGGCCATGGCGCGGCGAAGCGCGCCGGGAACGGGTCATGCCGACGTCCAAGGTCGAGACATCGTCAAGCATCGTCAATTGCTCCGCAGTCGGCTAGCGAGCCGGCAGGGCGGCCGTGACGGCGGCGATCAGGGAGCGATGCGGCGATGCCGAAGACGTTGGTGACCGGGGTGGCGGGCTTTATCGGCATGTATTGCGCGCAGGCGCTGCTCGCCCGCGGCGGCGAGGTGGTCGGGATCGACTCGCTCAACGATTATTACGACCCGGCGCTGAAGCATGCGCGCCTCGCCGAACTGACCCGCGACCATGGCGACCGCTTCACCTTCCATGCGGTCGATTTCGCCGATGCCGCCGCGCTGCGCGAGGCGCTGGCGGGGCATGACGTCGATCGCATCGTTCACCTCGGCGCGCAGGCCGGGGTGCGCTATTCGATCGATCATCCCGAAGTCTATGGCCAGTCCAACCTGATCGGCCACCTCAACATGCTCGAGCTGGCGCGGTCGCGCGGCGTCGCGCATCTCGTCTATGCCTCCTCCTCGTCGGTCTATGGCGGCAACACGTCGGTGCCGTTCCGGGTCGAGGATCGCGTCGACCGGCCGGTGTCGCTCTACGCCGCGACCAAGCGCGCCAATGAGGTGATGAGCGAAAGCTACGCGCATCTCTATCGCCTGCCGCAGACCGGGCTGCGCTTCTTCACCGTCTATGGTCCGTGGGGCCGGCCCGACATGATGCTGTGGATCTTCACCCGTGCGATGTTCGCCGGCGAGCCGATCCCGGTGTTCAACAACGGCCTGATGGAGCGCGACTTCACCTATATCGACGATATCATCGCCGGGGTAATCGCCGCGCACGACCAGCCGCCGCCCGACGACGGCGCGGTCAAGGCGGGCGGCAGCGTCGCGCCGCACCGGCTCTACAATATCGGCAACAACCGCTCCGAACCGCTCGGCCGGGTCATCGGCATCCTGGAACAGGCGACCGGGCGCCAGGCGATCCGCCGCGACCTGCCGATCCAGCCCGGCGACGTCGTCCGCACCGCCGCGGACATCAGCGCGATCGCCGGCGACCTCGGCTACCAGCCGACGACGACGATCGATGTCGGCGTGCCGCGCTTCGTCGACTGGTATCGCCGCTATCACGGGGTGTGAGCGCGGGCGGGTGAAATCCGGCAACGCAGCGGTGCCGATCCTGCTGTTTCGCCGCGCGTCGTCGCCCCCCATTTGAGGCGCAATGAGGAAGCCAGCGCTTCCGGTCGGAGTGACTTACATGATCGAACGTCGTCCCTTCAGCAGCCTCGGCGGTGCCAACCACGGCTGGCTCGACGCCAAGCACCATTTCTCCTTCGCCAGTTACTATGATCCCAAGCGGATGGGCTGGGGCCCGATCCGCGTCTGGAACGACGATGCGATCGCTGCCGGCACCGGCTTTCCGCCGCACCCGCATGCCGACATGGAGATCATCACCTATGTCCGCGACGGCGCGATCACGCATCAGGACAGCCTCGGCAACACCGGCCGCACCGAAGCGGGCGACGTCCAGGTGATGAGCGCCGGCTCCGGCGTCCGCCATTCGGAATATAATCGCGAAGCCGGCACGACGACGATCTTCCAGATCTGGATCGAGCCGCGCGCGCGTGGTGGAGCACCGGCCTGGGGCGCCAAGCCCTTTCCGCGCGGCGAGCGGTCCGGCCGGTTCGTCACGCTGGCGAGCGGCATCGACGGCGACGCCGACGCGCTGCCGATCCGCACCGACGCGCGCGTCGTCGGCGCGACGATCCGCGCCGGCGAGAGCGCGGACTATGCGCTCGGCGCGGGCCATCATGCCTATCTCGTCCCCGCCACCGGCCGCATCGAGGTCAACGGCGTCGCACTCGACGCGCGCGACGGCGCGGCGATCCGCGACGAGGCGGTGATCCGCGTCACCGCGCTGGAGGATGCCGAGATCGTGCTGGTCGACGCGGCCTGAGCTTCGGCGCCGCGCCGGTGGGGCGCTTCTGGCGTAGCCACCGGCGCGAGAGGCGGTGGTGCTCTATTCCCGTCATAAGCCAATCAGGTCGCCGCGGAGATGCAGCAGGCATCGTCTCTCGCACCTGTTGCGAGGTGCATCACCCTACCTGCCAGACACCCACTCCCGCGAAGGCCGGGGGCTAGGTGGGCGATGGGTTACGATCACCAGCAACGTTCGCCCAACTAGGCCCCGGCCTCCGCCGGGGCGGTCAGTGGGCCTGTGTTGAACTTCCGGCTTCAGCGACAACGCTGATTGGCGGCCTTACGAGCGCCATCAATCCCGTTACTCGCCTGTATCAGGCCGGCCCGGCGCCGCTTGGTGCGCTGATCGTCCGGCCGTCGCCAAACCGCTCACCCCCGATCCGCCGCCTTCCGCTCCGCGCGGAAGCGGTGGAGCAGCGGCTCGGTATAGCCGTTCGGCTGGGTCACGCCTTCGAACACCAGCGCGCGGGCGGCACGCAGCGCGAGGCTGTCGCCGCTTAAAGGCCGGTAGAGGGGATCGCCGGCATTCTGCGCATCGACCTTCGCCGCCATGCGCGTGAACGCCGCCTCGACCGCCTCGCGCGTTGCGATGCCGTGGAGCAGCCAGTTGGCGATATGCTGCGAGGCGATGCGCAGGGTGGCGCGATCCTCCATCAGGCCGATGTCGTGGATGTCGGGCACCTTCGAACAGCCGATCCCCTGATCGATCCAGCGCACGACATAGCCGAGGATCCCCTGCGCGTTGTTGTCGAGCTCCGCCGCGACCGCCGCGGGCGGCCAGTCGCGCTCGGGATCGGCGAGCGGCAGGGTGAGCAGCGCGTCGAGCGGCGCCGGTGTCTCGCCCGACCGCTCGCGTTGGCGCGCCGCGACGTCGACGCGATGATAGTGCGTCGCGTGTAGCGTCGCCGCGGTGGGGGAGGGGACCCAGGCGGTGGTCGCGCCGGTCTGCGGATGGGCGATCTTCTGGGCGAGCATATCGGCCATCCGGTCGGGCGCCGCCCACATTCCCTTGCCGATCTGCGCCTTGCCGGCGAGGCCGCAGGCAAGGCCGATCTGGACGTTGCGATCCTCATAGGCGGCGATCCAGCGCGCGCTCTTCATCTCCGCCTTGGGGATCATCGCGCCGGCGTGCATCGCGGTATGGATCTCGTCTCCGGTGCGGTCGAGGAAGCCGGTGTTGATGAACATCAGCCGGTGGCGCACCGCGGCGATACAGGCGGCGAGATTGGCGCTGGTCCGCCGCTCCTCGTCCATCAGGCCGAGCTTGATCGTATGCCGCGGCACGCCGATCAGATCCTCGACCGCGTCGAACAGCCGGTCGGCGAAGGCCGCCTCGGCGGGGCCGTGCATCTTGGGTTTGACGATATAGATCGCGCCGGTGCGGCTGTTGCGGCCGCGATCATGCCGCGCGATCAGGGCGGTGACGATCGCATCGACCATGCCTTCGGGCGCCTCGCTGCCGTCGGGCAGCCGCACCGCCGGCGTCGTCATCAGATGGCCGACGTTGCGCACGAACACCAGGCTGCGCCCGGGCAAGGTCAGCCTGTCGCCGTCCGTGGTGACGTAGGTGCGATCCTTCGCGAGCCGCCGCTCGACCGTCCGCCCGTCCTTGGTGAAGCTGGCGGTGAGGTCGCCGCGGATCAGCCCGAGCCAATTGGCATAGGCCGCGACCTTGTCCTCGGCATCGATCGCGGCGACCGAATCCTCGAGGTCGCAGATCGTCGTCAGCGCCGATTCGAGGATGATGTCGGCGATGCCGGCGGGATCGGTCGCGCCGATCGGATGCGCGCGGTCGACGACGATCTCGATATGCAGGCCATGATGCCGCAGCAGCCACGTGTCGCCCGCCCGCCCGATCAACTGCGCGGGGTCGGCGAGCGTCGGCGTGCCGCCGCGCCAGTCCGCCCATCGACCCTCCGCCAGCGGCACCGCCTCGTCGAGCAGCGCCTTGGCCCAGGCGATCACCGCCGCGCCGCGCACCGCGTCATAGCCGCGCGTCGCCGGACCCCGTTCGGGGATCGCATCGCTGCCGTAGAGCGCGTCGTACAGGCTGCCCCAGCGCGCATTGGCGGCGTTGAGCAGGAAGCGCGCGTCGAGGATCGGCACGACCAGCTGCGGCCCGGCACGCCCGGCGATCTCGACGTCGATCGCGCCGGGGTCGATCGCGAACGGCGCCGGCTCGGGGACGAGATAGCCGATCTCGGAAAGCATCGTGCGATACGCCTGCGGCGCATAGGCGTTGCCGCGGTGCCAGTCGTCGATCGCCGTCTGCAATCGGTCGCGCTCGGCGAGCAAGGCGCGGTTCTCGGGCACCAGCTTGGCGAACAGCGCCGCGACGCCGTGCCAGAAGCGGTCGGCGTCGAGGTCGAGCCCGGGCAGCACCGCCTCGTCGATGAAGGTGGCGAGTGCGGGGGCGATCGACAGGCCGGCACGCTGGATCATGGCATCATCTCCTCACCCGATCGCTAGACCCGCAGCGATCCCATCGCTAGCCATGACAATCACCAATCACCTTTTCCGAAAGCGAACGAATGGGCTTCGATCCGGATTATGCGCTGTTCGTCGCCATCGCCGATGCGGGCAGCCTGTCGGCGGCGGCACGCAGCCTCGGCAGCTCGCCGGCGATGGTGTCGAAGCGGTTGCAACGGCTCGAACATCGCCTCGGCGTCACGCTCGTCCAGCGGACGACACGGCGGCTGGTGCTGACCGAAGCCGGCAGCCGCTTTCGCGACGATCTGCGCGCAATCCTCGATACGCTCGGCACGGCGGAGGCGCGGGTGACGGGCGGGCAGGGCGCGCCGGTCGGACGGCTGCACGTATCGGCGCCGACCTCGTTCGGGCGGCTCCACGTCGCCCCGTACCTCGGCCGTTTCCTGGCGCGCCATCCGCGGATCGATCTCGCCTTCGATCTGAGCGACGCCTATGTGGATTTGCTCACGGCCCGCGTCGACTGCGCGATCCGCATCGCCCGCGATATTCCGCCGCCGCTCGTCGGGCATCGGCTGGCGCCGAGCCGCCGTATCCTCTGCGCCGCGCCCGGCTATCTCGCCGAGCATGGCACGCCGGCGACGATCGAGTCACTCGACGCGCATCGCCTGATCGCTGCCGATGGGCAGATGCCGTGGCAGCTCGCGACGGCGGGCAGGGCGGTGACGATCGAGCGGCCGAGCCACGTTCGCACCAATTCGAGCGAGATGGTGCGCGAGCTGGCGGTCGCCGGTGTGGGAGTCGCGCTGCGATCCTGGTGGGATATCGGTGCGGCGATCCGCAGCGGGGAATTGGTGCGGGTGCTGCCGGACTGGCACGGATCGGCGGCGGTGGCGATCCACGCGGTGCATCTGCGCCGCCCGGCGACCCCCGCCGCGGTCGCCGCCTTCGTCGCCTTCCTGCGCGAAACGATCGACCCCGCCGTCTGGGAGGCGGAGGCCTGACCGCGGGATGACACCGAATTCATGGAACATGACGCTGGCGTCACGGCTTTGGTCGGGAACGGTTCGATACAGGAGAATGCCATGAAGACGCTCATGATCCTCGCCGCCGCCACCGCCGTGATCGGCGCGCAGCCGGCGCTGGCGAAGGGCTGCATCCGCGGTGCCGCCGCGGGCGGCGTCGCCGGTCATTATGTCGGCAAGGGCCATGCCGTGATGGGCGCGGCGGCGGGCTGCATCGCGATGCACCACCATTATGCCAAGCAGGCGCGCGCGCAAAAGGTCGCCGCGAAGCGCTGACCCCGATCACCCGGCGTATCAGGGTGGAGACCCGGAGCGGCCGTCGCCGTCTCCGGGTCTTGTTATATGGCGGTCAGCCCGTCGCGCGGCCGCTGAGCTCCTCGCCCGCCTTCGGGTCGAAGCGTGCATTGACGAATACCGCGGTCAGCGAGATCGCCGTCACCGTCCAGAAGGCGAAGCGGAAGTCGGCGAAGCCGGTGTTCACGCTGCCCCGCCACAGCATCGAGACATGCAGCGCGGTCGCGCCGATGCAGATGCCGAGCGACAGCATCAATTGCTGGAAGGTCGAATAGAAGCTCGTCGCCGCGCTCATCCGGTCCTTGGCGATCTCGTCATAGGCGATGGTGTTATAGGCGGTGAACTGGAACGACATCAGGAAGCCCGACACGACCAGCACCGCGAACACCGCCGGCAGCGGCCAGGCCGGCCCGAACAGCCCGCAGCAGGCATAGCCCGCGGTCCCGGCCAGTCCCATTACCACCAAAGCGTTGCGGAAGCCGAAGCGCTTGAGGATGCGCCGCGCCACGCCCTTCATCCCGAACGAGCCGATCGCCGAGGCGACCGTCATCGCGCCGCTCTGCGCTGCCGACAGGCCGAAGGCGAGCTGCATCATCAGCGGCAGCAGGAAGGGCTGCGCACCCTGCGTGATCCGGGCCAGCGACCCGCCGAGCACCGACAGGCGGAAGGTCGGCACACGCATCAGCGACAGGTCGAGGATCGGATGCTCGGTCCGCCGCGTATGCCGCCAATAGCCGAGGCCGAACGCTGCGCCGATCGCGATCAGCGTCGCCGCCAGCCCTCCCTCGCCGGGGCGGCTCGCCATCTCGAAGCCGAACAGCAGGCAGCCGAGCGCCGCGCCCGACAGCAGGAAGCCGGCCGGATCGAAGCGCGCCGGATGATCCTCGCGCACGTCGGCGATGAAATGGCCGACCAGCACGATGCCGGCGATGCCGATCGGCAGGTTGAGCCAGAAGATCCACCGCCAGTCGAGATAGGTGACGATCAGACCGCCGACCGGCGGCCCGACGATCGGCCCGATCAGCGCCGGCATGATCAGCCACGACATCGCCGACACCATGTCGCGCTTGGCGACCGAGCGGAGCAGCACCAGCCGCCCGACCGGCATCATCATCGCGCCGCCGATCCCCTGGACGAACCGCGCCGCGACCATCGCCTCCAGGTTCGGGGCGAGGCCGCAGGCAAGGCTGCCCGCGACGAACAGGCCGATCGCGGCGCGGAACACGCGGCGCGCGCCGAACCGGTCGGCCATCGTTCCCGAGGCAGGGATGAACATCGCCAGCGCAAGCAGGTAGGAGGTGAGCGCAATGCTCATCTCGGGCGCGCGCACCGCGAAATCGCGGGCCATCGTCGGCAGCGCGGTGGCGAGCACGGTCGCGTCGAGATTCTCCATGAACATCGCGGTGGCGATGATCAGCGCGACGGTGCGGTAATTGCGCGTCGGCTCGGCGCCGCCGTGATGATCCGCGGTCTGCGCGATGCCGTCGCCCGCCGGCACGATACCGTCGCGCACCTCGGCATTGACCGAGGCGATCCCGCGCCGACGCGGCCTCAGATAGAGACGCGGATCGAGCTTGGCGGGAAGGTGGAGGTGCATGCGACGGACGAAGCTTTCTCGCTGGAACGGACCTCTCCGACGGTCGCGACCGGCTCGGACGGCTCGGCTCGCGCTACCGACAATATAGGAACGGTGACGCCGGGATTGAAGTTGCCGTCTACGCCGATCCCCCGGCAGCGCCATGGTTATTGCCGCTGCCGAGGGTCGCGGGCATGATCGCGCGGATGATCCGGACCGCCGCCTGATGTGTAACCGCGCCCGCCTGTCGAGCGAACCCGAAACCTTATGGGGCGCGAGCGCGGCGCTGTTCGACGAGCGCCCGCGCGACAATCGCTTCGACCCGCAGGAACTGCGCCCGCGCAACCGCAGCTATGTCATCCGCGAGGCGGACGGCACGCGCGGCTGGGACGTGATGGGCTGGGACGTGCTCGGCGGGCAGGCGGCCTATCCGATGACCAACGTGCGCAACCTCGGGCTCGCGCAGTGGCGGCGGCTGGCGGAACGGCCCGCCAACCGCTGCGTCGTGCCGCTCACCGAATTCTGTGAGTTCACCCCCGAGCGGCACGATCTCGGCGACGGCAAGCCGCCGCTCAAAGGCGAGATGTGGTTCGCGGTCACCGACCAGCCGCGCTTCGCCGTCGCCGGTTTCTGGCAGCAGACCGCGGCCGGCAAGGGCTTTGCGATGGTCACCTGCGACCCCAATGCGCTGGTCGCGCCGATCCACCCCAAGGCGATGATCACCATCCTCGCCGCCGATGACGTCGATCTCTGGCTGCGCGGCAGCTATGCGGAGATCGTCGCGCTGCAACGCCCCTATGATGCCGCGCGCATGACGGTGCGTGGGCCGCTGTTCCCGACCCGGCAGGGGTGATGCCGGACGGCGCGCGCCCGGCATCGATCGGTCAATTGGCCTGCCGCCACGCGCGCAGCTGCGCGGCATCGACATCGCCGGCGTAGCACTATCATCGGGCAGTGATGCGGTATAATGAGTCCAGGATTTCCTGATCCCGGCTCGATCGGTATCAGGTTACGGCGCCGTTGTTCATCAATACTGGCGCGTCGGACTCACTTCATCGCCTTCTGCGCGGCCAAGGCGCGCTCACGTGCTTCGCGATGGCCGATGATCTTCGCCGGATAGGATTCGGGGCGGACGCCATGCTCGTCGGGATCGTGGATGGCGTCATCGGGAACGTCGGCGAGCTCGGGCACCCAGCGGCGGATATAGTCGCCGGCGTCGAACTTCTCCGACTGGCCGAGCGGCGCCATGATCCGGCTGAACATATTGGCATCGACGCCGGTGCCGGCGATCCATTGCCAATTGACCGAGTTGTTGCCGTAATCGGCGTCGACCAGACAATCCCAGAACCAGCGCTCGCCCGCACGCCAGTCGATCAGCAGATGTTTGACGAGGAAGCTCGCGGTGATCATCCGCACCCGATTGTGCATCCAACCCGATTGCCACAATTGCCGCATGCCGGCGTCGACGATCGGATAGCCGGTCCGCCCGCGCTGCCACGCCTTGAGGTCGCGCTTGGCGGCGGCATCGTCGCGCCACGGCAAGGCGTCGAACTTGGCGCGGCCATTGACCGTGCCGTAATCCGGCAAGGCGAGCAGCACGCCCGAGGTGAAGTCGCGCCAGGCGATCTCCCGCACGAAGCCGTCGTCGGCATGGTCGCCGAGCGCGTGGATCACCTGCCGCGGCGAGATCTCGCCGTGATGGAGGTGCGGCGACAGCCGGGACGTGCCGTCCGCCGCGGGCAGGTTGCGCTGCGTTTCATAATCGTCGGCCTGTTTGGCGAAGCGCTTCGCCTTGGCCAGCGCCTCGGTCTCGCCCGGTTTCCAGTCGGCGAAACCGCCCGACCAGTCGGGCTTGCTCGGCAGCAACGCCCAGTCGGCAAGCGCGTCGCTTTTCGGCCAGTGATCGGGCGCAGGACACGTGCGTGGCGCGGCGACCGGCGCATCGGGGGGCAATTGCGTCTGCAAGGCCTTCCAGAAGGACGAGAAGATGCGGAACGGCGCGCCGCTGCCGGTGGTGACGTCCTCGATCCGCGCGAGGTGATTGCCGTCGTACAAGGTGATCGCGTCGCCCAGCGCCGCCTCCGCCTTGCGCCACCACGGCTCATAGTGGCGCAGCGCATGGATGCGCGTCGCGCCCGTCTCCTGCATCAGGTCGCGCAGGATCGTCACCGAATCCCCGCGACGCAGGATCAGCCGGCTGTGCTTGGCGTCCAGCGCATCGCCGAGCGCGGCAAGGCTGTGATGCAGCCACCAGCGTTGCGCCCCACCGATCGCCCATTCACCCGCGGCATCGTCATCGAGGATATAGACCGGGATCACCGCCCCCGCCTGCGTCGCGGCGACGAGCGCGGGTTGATCGTGCAGGCGCAGGTCCTGGCGCAGCCAGAGCAGGGAGATATCGGTCATCGGCGGTCAAGCGTTTTAGCGGCGAGACGGGTTCCGCGCCGCATCGGCCTGATGTGCAACTCGATCATGGGTAAGCACGAGCCGAAGAGCGGGGCAGCGGCCCGATTGTGCTCGGGCAGGCGGTCGGGCACAGGGGAGGGATGAAGCGGATATCGATCCTCGCGCTGCTGCTCGCCGCCTGCGCCCCGTCCGCGCCCGACCCGGCGCCGCCGCGGCTGCCGGTGCCGATCCGTGGCGCCGAACAGATGACGCTGGTGCGCGGCGCGGCGCTCGAACGGCTGGTGCGCGGCAGCGTCCAGACGCGAGACGGCGCGGTGCCGCCGGTCGAGCATTTCGCCGCGACCGGCGATGGCTATGAGTTGCGCTATAACGACAAGCCCGATTCCGCCGGCCGCTATCGGATCACCCCCGACCGCGTCTGCCTGCGCTTCGCCGACGATCGCAGCATCTATTGCCGCTTCTATCTCACCGATCGCGCCGGCAAGACCTGGATGGCGGAGGACGATCGCGACTATCCCCTGCACGTCGCCGGGGTGCGGGTGACGCACGGCGACCGATAGGGCCCGCCGGCGTCGGGAGCGGCGGCGATCGGTCGCCGTCCGCCCCCGAACCGGATTCAGGCGATCATCGCGCTGCCCGCGATCACCTTGTCGAGCGTGACCGGATATTCGCGCACGCGCACGCCGCTGGCGTTGTACACCGCATTGGCGATCGCCGCGCCGACGCCGCACAGGCCGAGTTCGCCGACACCCTTGGCCTTCATCGGCGACGACATCGGATCGACCTCGTCGAGGAAGATCACCTCCTGATGCGGGATGTCGGCATGAACCGGCACCTCATAGCTTGCCAGATCGTGGTTTACGAAGAAGCCGAAGCGCTTGTCGACCGCCAGCTCCTCCATCAGCGCCGCACCGACGCCCATCGTCATCGCCCCGATCACCTGGCTGCGCGCCGACTTCGGGTTGAGGATGCGTCCGGCCGCGCAGACCGCGAGCATGCGGCGGATGCGGATCTCGCCGGTATAGGCGTGGACGCCGACCTCGACGAAATGGCCGGCGAAGGTGGATTGCTGTTCCTTCTTCGCCAGGTCACCGAACTCGATACTGTCTTCCGCCGACAGGCCCGACGTGCCCGCCGCCTGCGCCAGTGGCACGCTGCGATTCCCTGAGCGGACCTTGCCGTCGGCGAAGCTGACGTCGTTCGAGTTGAAGCCGAGCTTTTGCGCCACCGCCTCGCGCAGCTTCATGCACGCAGCATAGACGCCGGCGGTCGAGCTGTTGGCGCCCCATTGGCCGCCCGATCCGGCGGCAGTCGGGAAGCTGCTGTCGCCGAGCAGCACCGTCACCTTGTCGAGCGGCACGCCCATCATCTCGGCGGCGGTCTGCGCGATGATCGTATAGCTGCCGGTGCCGATGTCGGTCATGTCGGTGGCGACGGTGACCTGACCCTTGCGGTCGATGCCGACCCGCGCGCCCGATTTCATCGTGATGTTGTTGCGGAAGCCGGAGGCGACACCCATGCCGACCAGCCACGCGCCGTCGCGCTTCGCCCGCGGCGTCGCGCTGCGCTGCGCCCAGCCGAATTTGTCGGCGCCCAGGCGCAGACACTCGACCAGCTGCCGCTGCGAGAATTTGCGGTTGGGCTTCTCGGGATCGACCTGCGTGTCGTTGATGATGCGGAACTGCACCGGGTCCATGCCCAGCTTCTCCGCCATCTCGTCCATCGCGACTTCGAGCGCCATCAACCCGGGCGCCTCGCCCGGTGCGCGCATCGCATTGCCCTCGGGCAGGTCCAGCACGGCGAGCCGCATCGAGGTCAGCCGGTTGGCGCCGGCGTAGAGCAATTTGGTCTGCGACACCGCCGTCTCCGGCCCGCCGCCGGGCAGATCGCCCGAACCGCTCTCATGCGCGATGGCGACGAGCTTGCCGTCCTTCCCCGCGCCGAGCCGGATGCGCTGGCGCGTCGCCGGACGGTGCGTGGTGTTATTGATCATCAGCGGGCGTTGCAGCGTCACCTTGACCGGCCGGCCCGCCTGCCGCGCGCCGAGCGCCGCGAGCACCGCATCGGCGCGCACGAACAGCTTTCCACCGAAACCGCCACCGATATAGGGCGAGATCAGCCGCACCTTCTCCTTGGGGATCCCGAGCGTCTTGGCGACGTCGCCCTTGCCCCAATTGATCATCTGGTTCGAGGTCCACAGCGTCAGCTCGTCGCCCTGCCAGCGGGCGATGCTGGCATGCGGTTCCATCATCGCATGGCTCTGGTCGGGCGTTTCATAGACCGCGTCGAGTTGCACCGGCGCGGCGGCGAACGCCTGTTCGAACTTGCCGACGCGGTCGACCGGCGGGGCGGAGCTGCCCTCGCCGCTGCTGTCACCCTTGAGCGGCGCGGTCTTGAGCGCCTCGTCGAGGTCGAACCGGCCTTGTCCGCGCGCATAATCGACGCGGATCAGCGCCGCGGCGGCGCGCGCCTGTTCGAACGTCTCGGCGACGACGAGAGCGATCGCCTGGTGGTAATGATCGACCGCCGGGCCGCCGAGCAGCTTCGCGGTGTTCATGTCACCCTTGCCGAGCGTGCCGGCGGTGTCCGCGGTGACGATCGTCAGCACGCCCGGCGCGGCCTTGGCGGCGGCGAGGTCCATGCCGGCGATCCGGCCCTTGGCGATGCCGGCGCCGACGACATAGCCATAGGCCGCATCGGGGGCGACGTCGTGGCGTTCATAGGCATAGGGGGCGGTGCCGGTCGTCTTGAACTTGCCGTCGATCCGGTCGGTCGGCTTGCCGACCACCTTGAGCTGATCGATCGGATTCTGCCCGGCGGGCGTATCGAACTTCATGCTGCGTCCTTCGCTTGCGCCAGCACCGCGGCGAGCGTCCGCTCGACCAGCGGCACCTTGAAGCTATTGTCCTTGGTCGGCCGTGCGCCGGCGAGCAGTCGCGGCGTCACCGCCTTGGCTCCCTGCGGCAGCGCTGCTTCCGCCGCCTCGACCCGCCACGGCTTGGGCGCGATACCTCCGATCGCGACATGGCCGCTGCCGTCGCGCTGGACGATCGCGGCGACCGAGACGAGCGCATAGGCGTAGGACGCACGGTCGCGCACCTTGTGGTAGATGTGCGTGCCGCCGACCGGCTTGGGAAGGGTCACCGCGGTGATCAGCTCGCCCGGTTGCAGGTTGGTGTCGATATGCGGCGTATCGCCCCACAGCCGATGGAAATCGGCGATCGGGATGCGCCGTGTCGCGCCCGACGGCTGCACCGTCTCGACTGTCGCGTCGAGCACGCGCATCGCCACCGCCATGTCGCCGGGATAGGTGGCGATACAGGCGTCGCTGGTGCCGATGATGCCGAGCTGACGGCTGTAGCCGCCGATCGCCGCGCAGCCCGATCCGGGCTTGCGCTTGTTGCACGGCTGGTTGGTGTCGTAGAAATAGGGGCAGCGGGTGCGCTGGAGCAGATTGCCCGCGGTGGTCGCCTTGTTGCGCAACTGGCCGCTCGCCCCCGCGACGATCGCCCGGGTCAGCACGCCGTAATCGCGGCGCACGCGCGGGTCGGCGGCGAGGTCGGTGTTACGGACCAGGGCGCCGATGCGCAGTCCGCCGCTGTCAGTCGGTTCGATCTTGTCGAGCGACAGCGTGTTGACGTCGACCAGATGGACCGGCGCCTCGATCTCCAGCTTCATCAGGTCGAGCAGGTTGGTGCCGCCGGCGATGAACTTGGCGCCGGGACGCGCCGCGACCGCGGCGGCGGCGGCGGCGGGGCTGGTCGCGCGCTCATAGGTGAAGGCCTTCATGCCTTGGCTCCCGCGACGTCGCGCATCGCTTCGATGATGTTGGAATAGGCGCCGCAGCGGCAGATGTTGCCGCTCATCCGCTCGCGGATCTCCATCTCGGTGACGGCCGGCGCGGTGGCGATATCGGCCTGGACGTGGCTCGGCACGCCGCGTTTGATCTCGTCGAGCACGGCCACCGCCGAACAGATCTGGCCGGGCGTGCAATAGCCGCACTGATAGCCGTCATGCTTGATGAAGGCGGCCTGCATCGGATGGAGATCGTCGGGCTTGCCCAAGCCCTCGATCGTCGTGATCGAATCGCCGTCGTGCATCACCGCGAGGCTGAGGCAGGAGTTGATCCGGCGGCCGTCGACCAGCACCGTGCACGCGCCGCACTGGCCGTGGTCGCAGCCCTTCTTGGTGCCGGTCAGCTTCCAATGCTCGCGCAGCGCATCGAGCAGGGTGGTGCGCGTGTCGAGATCGAGCCGGTGGGTCGATCCATTGACCTTGAGCGTCACCGGCATCGTCGGCGGCGCGGCACGCTGGTCGAGCGGCGGCGTCTGTGCTTCGGCCGGCAGCGCGCTCGCGGCGACGCCGACGGCCCCGCCCGCGATCACGCCGCGGCGGGACATGGTAATTTCGTTCTGGCTCATCGAGGCCCCCGGATGCTGTCGCAGATCGTCATAGGGCCGGACGGCCCTGCCTAGCTACGGAAAATCGCGTCGACTCACTACGCCGGAAGAGGGCCGGGGTTCCGCCGCCGGGACGGCGAAACCCCTGATTTCCCATCAGAAGCCGATATGGGCTCCGGCCGACAGGACGACGGCATGCGCATCCTGCAACGTGCCGTTGGTCAGTACGGTGGTCTGCGCGATCGTGCCGGAATAGGCCTGCGTCGCGCGATCGATCGACGCATTCTTGAAGTCGACGTAATTGGCGGCGAGATCGATCCCGAACTTGGGGGTCAGCTGGAAGGTGCCGCCGGCGCCATAATTCCAGCGGTTGGCATCGGGTACGCGCGCGTCGCGCAGACCGTTCTGCGTCGGCGTGGTGGCGTGCTGGACACCGGCGCGCAGCGTCACGCGCGGCGAGATCTCATAATCGACACCACCGGCGAGGCTGTAGCTGTCGCGATAATTCTCCGGCAGCGCGGTATTGAGCGGCGCGCCGAGGCGGATCGCGTCGAACTTGCTCCAATTGTAGCGCACCGCCTGGCCGTTGAGCGTCAGCGCCGGCGTGGCGCGGATGCGGGCGCCGACGATCACCTGCGCGGGGGTGTAGAAGCGCGCCTCGACCCCCGAGATCGTCGTGTTGCGGGTGGCGAGCGGCCCGGTCAGGCCTTCAACCAGCAGGTCGCCCTTCAGCGTATGCTCGATCCGCGACTTGTAGCTGACGCCGACCGTCGCCCAGTCGTTGTGCATCTGCGCGCCGGCGGTCCAGCCCACATCCCAGCCGTCGCCTTCGAGCTTCTGGCGGCCGTCCGTCGTCGTGGTGAGGTTGGGCAGCGCGTTGCCGAGGCTGGCATAGACATGTTCGACATTGGCGCCGCCGCCGACCCGCAGCCAGTCGGTCAGCGCAACCGCGATCGATGGCTGGATGTCGATCGTCTGGAGCTTGGTGCGGGTGGCGCTGTAGCGCGTCCAGCTCGTCGAATCATAATCGGTGGTGAAGCTGTACGGCGAGGTCACGGCAAGGCCGATCGCCACCGGTCCGAACGGCACGGCGACGGCGCCCGACGGCAGCAGGCCGTTGTCGATCGGGTTGCGCGCGACCTGGTCGCCGCCGACCGCGGCGAACTGACCCGCCGGCGTGCGCTGCACCAGCGTGTTGTTGTTGACGACCTTGCCGCGCGGCAGGATGCCCGACGCGTTGATCGCCGCCTCGCCATGATCCATCCCGGCGATCGCGGCGGGGTTCCACCACAGCGACTGCGGCCCGGTGTCGGCGACCTCGCCCGAGAAGGCGCGGCCGGCGCCGCGTGCCGACTGTTCCTGAAGGTAGAAGGCCTGCGCGTGGGCGACGGTGGCGAAGCCGAACGAGCCGAGCACCGCGGTGGCGAGCAGGGAGGTTTTGCGGAAGGTCATGGCGGGGTTCCTCTGAAAGGTATGGGAAGGGGGCTGGTGCGAGGGATGCGGCGGGCGGCGCCGGATCAGCGGATGCGCGTCCAGGTCTGCGTCTTGCAGAGCGGCACGAAGACGCAGCCGCGCACCTTGAGCGTGTCGGCGGTGAGCGGCGTCACCGTCGCCTTATAGGTCTTGCCGTCGTCGGCCTTGTAGATCGATCCGCCGGTCCAGGCGTTGCCGCTGGCGGTGAAGCCGCTGAGGATCAGCAGGCCCTTGAGCGGGCGGTTACGCTGCGCCGGATCGGGGTTCTTGCTGTCCTTGAGGTCGGGCTGGGTACGCAGCAGCTCCGACGTGACGATGCGGCCGCAGATCGATGCGCCGCAGCGCTGGATCTCGACGATGCCGCCGCGCGTCTCGGTCTTCCAGCGGCCGATCGCGGCCTCCGCACCGGGGTCTGGCGCCGCGGCGAGCAGGGCACCGAGCAACAGCAGGGACATGGTCATTCTCCTCTCCATGATGCCCGCGGTCCACCGCGCGCATCGGTCTTGCACTGGTCGGACGCCGTATCCGTACGGTCGCCCCGTCATCATCACCGCGTAAAGATGAACGATGACCTAATGGCTAAGCAGATGCCGTATACGGCAAGCTGCGGCCCGGTTAACCCGCTGCCGGGGCAAGTCAAGCGCCGCCACGCCGATTGTCCGGCGGGTGCGGCAGCGGTGCCACGAATGGCCGAATCGCGGCGTGGCGGCGTGCGACTCGGGGGTGGTGGGGCGTCCGCAAAGGGGGCCATCCGCAAGACGCCAGTCTTCCCGCGCGGGCTCGAACCCAGCGGCCAAGCAGGCCGGCGGCCGGTTGCGATGAGAAAACCGGGCGCTGCCTGCGCCGGGGCACCGTGGGGCTGGCGCACCGATTCACGCAGGCCAGGAGCCGGCTGGAGCAAGCCTCGCGACGACGCGGTTGCCCGACCGTCCCCAGCAGGACGGTCGGTTGGTTTGCGGAAGCCCCGACCGATCATCAGGACCGCCGAACCACGACAGCGCGACGGCTCAGTTGCGCAGCGGCTTCCCCGTCGTCAGCATCTGCTGGATGCGCGCCTGCGTCCGGGGATCGCGCACCGCCTCCATGAACCCTTCGCGCTCGAGCGCGAGCAGGTCATCCTCGCCGACGATGTCGACCAGATCGGCGTCGCCACCGGTCAGGACGCGCGCCAGCCGGGCCGAGACGACGACGTCATAGTCGGTCGCCACCCCCTTCTTGTGGAAGCCGTCGACCACGCCGGCGATGCCGACCTGACCGCTTTCGCCGGGCAGGCGGAACGTCGGCTGCTCGGGCGGCGCATAGCCCGCGACCAGCGACAGCGCCTTGGCCTTGGCGTCGGCGAGCAGCCGGTCGCGGTTCATCGTGATGCCGTCGTTCGGCCGCAGCAGCAGCATCTCCTTGGCGAGCGCCGCCGACTTGGAGACCTGCGCGGTCGAGATCGTCTCGAACGCCTTGGCGACCGCGGGCATCGGCCCCTTGGGCAGCATCGGCGCATGCGCGAGCCGATCGAGCAATTCGCCATTGCCGCCCCAGCCGGGCAACAGGCCGACGCCGCATTCGACCAGGCCGATATAGCTTTCGGCATGCGCCTGCACCGCATCGGCGTGGAGCACCACCTCGCAGCCGCCGCCGAGCGCCATGCCCGCGGGCGCGGCGACGACGGGGAAGGGGGCATATTTCAGCGCCTTCATTGCCTGCTGACCGCCGGCGACGAGCTTTTCGATCTCGCCCCACATGCCGGCGGCGACCGCGAACATCGCCATGCCGAGATTGGCGCCCGCCGAGAAGTTCGACCCTTCGTTGTAGATCACCAGCGCCTTGAACCGCTCTGCGACAATCGGAATCGCCTGCTGGATCAGCGCCATGATCTCGCCGTCGAGCGCGTTCATCTTGGTGGTGAATTCGAGCGCCGCGACGCCGTCGCCGATATCCCAGAGCGCGGCCGAGGCATTGCGCAGCACCGGTTCGGCGCCGAGCTTGATATCCTCGAGCAACATCACGCCGTCGCAGCGCACCACATCGGCATAGTCGCCGTCGCGGCTGAGGAACTGGCGCTTGCCGTCGACGACGCGGTAGAAGCTGCGCTCGCCCGCGACGTCGAGGATCGCCGGCACGTCGCGGCCCGCGTCGCGCAGCCGCGCGGCAAAGGGCGCGGCGCCGATCCGGTCGATCAGCTCGAATGGCCCGAACTTCCAATTGTAGCCGAGTTTCATCGCATCATCGATCGCGACGATATCGTCGGCAGCCTCCCCGACGAGCATCGCCGCATAAGCGAGCGTCTTGCCGAGCACCTCCCAGGCATAGTCGCCGACCTTGCCGGGCGTCGCGATCAGCGCGGCGAGATCCTTCTCGGCCTTGGGCGGCAAGGCGGCGGGCTTGATCCCCTCGCGATAGTCACCGGTGGCAAGGTCGAGCGCGAGCTTGGTGCGCGTCGCCTTGTCGAAGCGGTAGAAGCCGCCCTTGCCCTTGCGGCCGGTGAAGCCCTCGGCGATCATCCTGTCGACCAGCGGCATCGGCCGCACCGTCTCGAAATAGGGGTCGCCCTGCGGCAGCGTCGACGACAGGCTCTTCGACAGCAACGGCATCAGATCGACGCCGACCAGGTCGACCAGCCCGAAGATACCGGTCTTGGGTACGCCCATCGGCCGGCCGCCAATCTGGTCCGCCTCTTCGACGGTCAGGCCCTGATCCATCGCCGCATTGATCGCGACGGCGAGCCAATAGGTGCCGATGCGGTTGGCGATGAAGCCCGGCGTGTCCTTGGCGCGGACGATGCGCTTGCCCATGAAGCGATCGACGAAATCCTCGACCCGTCCCGCCACCGTCGCATCGGTCTGCGCGCCGCGGACGATCTCGATCAGCCGCATGTAGCGCGGCGGATTGAAGAAGTGGGTGATGAGGAAATCGGCCTTGAACTGGTCCGAGCGCCCGTCGACCAGCGCGCCGAGCGGAATGGTCGAGGTGTTCGACGAGACGGCGGTGCCGGGGCGCTTGAGCGTTTCCAGCTTGGCGTAGAGCGACTGCTTGATGTCGAGCCGCTCGACGATCGCCTCGACGATCCAGTCGCATTCGGCGACGCGGGCGAGGTGGTCGTCGATATTGCCCGTCTCGACCAGCTTCGCCGCGGCATTCGACATGAACGGCGCGGGGTCGGTCTTGAGCATCTTCGCCACCGCGCCCTTGGCGACCGCGTCGCGATCGTCGCCGTCCCTGGCCGGAATGTCGAGCAGCAGCACCGGCACGCCGGCATTGGCGACCTGCGCGGCGATGCCGGCGCCCATCACGCCGGCGCCGATTACGCACACTTTGCGAATGGCGTCAGTCATCATGCGCGCTCCAGCACCGTGGCGATGCCCTGGCCGCCACCGATACATTGGGTGGCGAGCGCATAGCGGCCGCCCTCGCGCTCGAGCAGCGCCGCCGCCTTGCCGACGATACGCGCGCCGGTCGCGCCGAGCGGATGGCCGATCGCAATCGCCCCGCCGTCCTTGTTGACCGTCTCGTCCTTGAGGCCGAGGTCGCGGATGCAGGCGATCGCCTGGCTGGCGAAGGCCTCGTTGATCTCGACCACGTCGAGGTCGGCGACGGCAACGCCCGCCCGCTCCAGCGCCTTGCGCGAGGCGCTGATCGGGCCGAGGCCCATCGTCTCGGGCTCGATCCCCGATACGCCGACCGCCTTGATCCGGGCGAGGATCTTGAGGCCGTGCTTGACCGCAAAGTCCTCCGACGTGACGAGCACGGCCGAGGCGCCGTCGGTCAGCGGCGACGAGGTGCCGGCGGTCACCGATCCATCCTGGCTGAACGCGGGCTTGAGCGCGCCGAGCGCCTCGACATTGGTGTCGGGGCGGATCGTGCCGTCCTCGCTGACCGTGCCCGCCTTGGTGGTGATCGGCACGATCTCGTCGGCAAGGCGGCCGTCGGTGCGCGCCGCGGCGGCCTTCTGCTGGCTCTTCACCGCAAAGGCATCCTGCTCGCCGCGGGTGATCTGATATTTGGTCGCGACGTTCTCCGCGGTTTCGCCCATGCCCATATACGCGCCGGGCTTGGCCTTGGCGAGCGCCGGGTTGGGCAGGGGGTTGTAGCCGCCCATCGGAATGCGGCTCATCGACTCGAGGCCGGCGCAGATGAACGCCTCGCCCGCGCCGATCTGGATCTGGCCCATGGCGATATGGATCGCGCTCATCGACGATCCGCAGAAGCGGTTGACCGTCATGCCGCCGACCGACAGCGGCAGATCGGCGAGCAGGCCGATCAGCCGCGCGACGTTGAGGCCCTGTTCGCCCTCCGGAAAGGCGCAGCCGAGGATGATGTCCTCGATCGCCGCCGCATCGACGCCGGTCTTCTCGATCAGCCCGCGAATCGTCTGCGCGGCGAGATCGTCGGGGCGGACGCGGGCGAGCGCGCCCTTGCCGGCGAGGTGGAAGGGCGAGCGCGCATAACCGGCGATGACGACGTTGGTCATGGAATCCTCTCTTTGCAGGCATCCGAGACTTGCGGGATGCCGTATAGGTGCGATACCTTCCCATTACGTCAAGTGACGCGAGCGGACAATATGCTCGGGACAGAAGATGAGAGGATAGACGGATGAGCGACACCGCGAGCCGAGAGTCGAGCGCATCGCAGACCCCTTCGCTGGCGATCCGCCATGGCGCGCCGCTCACCGCCCAACCCCGCCTGCTCGGCGACCTGCTCGACCGGTCGGTGCAGCGCTTCCCCGGTCGGCCCGCGGTCGACTTCATGGGGCGGATCACCAGCTGGGGCGCGCTGGGCGCCGATGTCGAGCGGGCCGCGGCGGCGCTGCAGGCGCTCGGCGTCGTCAAGGGGACGCGGGTCGCGCTGTGCCTGCCCAACACGCCCTATTATCCGGTGTTCTTCTTCGCGACGCTCAAGGCGGGCGGCATCGTCGTCAACGTCAACCCGCTCTACGTCGAGCGCGAGCTCACCCATCTGATCGAGGATTCCGGCGCGAAGATCATCGTCACCTGCGACATCGCCGAAATCCAGGCGCGCGTCCTCAAGGTCGCCGGCGAGACCGGCCTCCGCCACGTCATCACCTGCCCGATCGCCGACGTGCTGCCCGGGCTCAAGCGGTTCGGCTACAAGCTGGTCAAGCGCAAGGAGATCGGCCACGCTCCGGCGAGCGCGCAGCATCTCTATTACCGCGCCTTCATGGCGAAGGGCGGTACGTCGCGCGCCGTCGCGGTCGATCCGCATGAGGTGGCGGTGCTGCAATATACCGGCGGCACCACCGGCGTGCCCAAGGCGGCGATGCTCAGCCACGCCAATATCGTCGCCAACACCGACGCAATGCTGGTCCATTGCGGCGGCGAGGTGCCCGAGCAGGACCGCGTGCTCGGCGTGCTGCCGCTGTTCCACGTCTTCGCGCTGACCAACGTGCTGACCTTCTCGACGCTGGTCGCGGCGGAGATGATCCTGTTGCCGCGCTTCGAGCTCAAGCAGCTGCTGGCGACGCTCAAGCGTACCCGGCCGACCTATTTTCCGGCGGTGCCGACGATCTACAACGCACTCGCCAACCTGCCCGCCGGCGAGCGGCCCGATCTTTCGGCGATCAAGGTCTGCATCTCGGGCGGTGCGCCGCTGCCGGTCGAGGTGCGCCATGCGTTCGAGGCGCATACCGGCGCCAAGCTGGTCGAGGGATATGGCCTGTCCGAAGCCTCGCCGATCATCACCTGCAATCCGTTCGTGGGCGTCAACAAGGAAGGCTCGGCCGGTCTGCCCTTTCCGGGCACGACGATCGAGATTCGCGACCGCGAGGATCCGACGCGGATCATGCCGGCGGGCGAGAAGGGCGAGATCTGCGCGCGCGGCCCGCAGGTGATGAGCGGCTATTGGCACAAGCCCGCCGAGACGCAGGCCGCCTTCGCCGACGGCAGCCTGCGCACCGGCGACGTCGGCTATCTCGACGCCGACGGCTATCTGTTCATCGTCGACCGGATCAAGGACATGATCCTGTGCGGCGGCTACAACGTCTATCCGCGCGTCATCGAGGAGGCGCTCTACGAACATCCCGCGGTGGTCGAGGCGGTGGTGATCGGCGTCGCCGATCCGCATCGCGGCCAGAGCCCCAAGGCGTTCGTCGTGGTCAGCGATCCCGCCGTCACCGGCGCGGCCTTGCGCGATTTCCTGCGCGACAAGATCAGCAAGATCGAGCTTCCCCGCGAGGTGGAAATCCGCGACACTCTGCCCAAGACCTTGATCGGCAAGCTTTCCAAAAAAGAGCTCGTCGCCGAGGAAGAGGCCAAGGCGGCACAGCACGCCGGCTGATTGGGGGAGTCTATGCACGACGGCGGCGAGCTGCAGGGGATTCAGGAGGTGGCCGACATGCTCGGCGTCACCCCGCGCACCCTGCGCTTCTACGAGGACAAGGGATTGATCGAACCGTCCCGCATCGGGACGACGCGCGTCTATCGCCGCCGCGAGGTCGCGCGGATGCAGCTGATCCTGCGCGGCAAGCGGCTCGGCTTTTCGCTGACCGACATCGCCGAATTCCTCGACCTCTACGATGCCGACCCGCAGCATCTCGAACAGATGCGCGCGCTGGCCGAACGCGTCCGCCAGCGGATC
Source organism: Sphingomonas kyungheensis (assembly GCF_037120395.1). Taxonomy (NCBI): domain Bacteria; kingdom Pseudomonadati; phylum Pseudomonadota; class Alphaproteobacteria; order Sphingomonadales; family Sphingomonadaceae; genus Sphingomonas; species Sphingomonas kyungheensis. The sequence continues at coordinate 436,654 of NZ_JBBBDM010000003.1, read as the reverse complement.
ACCGAGCTGGAGCAGCAGCGCGACACGCTCGACCAGACGCTCGCCGATCTCGCCAAGCTGGAAGGCGAGGCGCTCGCCCGCGTCCATGCCCATGATCCGGGCGGCAAGCTTTCGTCACGCACCATCGCGACCCAGGGAATTGATGTTCGGGCGGAAGGAGGCCTATAGGCAGCGCCACATCCCCAGGACCGTTGAGGTAATCCGTGGCCAAATCGCCTGCTCCTCCCGCCGTACCGCTCACCAATCGCGAGCGCCCCGCCGATCCCAAGCCGTTCGAGGCGACGAAGGAGCAATTGCTCGACTTCTACAAGCACATGCTGCTGATCCGCCGGTTCGAGGAGAAGGCGGGCCAGCTTTATGGTCTCGGCTTCATCGGCGGTTTCTGCCACCTCTACATCGGCCAGGAAGCGGTTGCGGTCGGCCTCCAGTCGGCGCTCGACGGCGAGAAGGATTCGGTGATCACCGGCTATCGCGATCACGGCCATATGCTCGCCTACGGCATCGACCCCAAGGTGATCATGGCCGAGCTGACCGGCCGTGCCGCCGGCATCAGCCGCGGCAAGGGCGGTTCGATGCACATGTTCTCGACCGAACATAAGTTCTACGGCGGCCACGGCATCGTCGGCGCGCAGGTCAGCCTCGGCACCGGCCTCGCCTTTGGCCACAAGTACAGCAACGACGGCGGCGTCTGCCTTGCCTATTTCGGCGACGGTGCGGCCAACCAGGGCCAGGTGTACGAGAGCTTCAACATGGCCGAGCTGTGGAAGCTGCCGATCATCTTCGTGATCGAGAACAACCAGTATGCCATGGGCACCAGCGTCAACCGCGCCTCGGCCGAGGACCAGCTGTATCGCCGCGGCGAGAGCTTCCGCATCCCCGGCATCCAGGTCGACGGCATGGACGTGCTCGCCTGCCGCGGTGCCGCCGAGGAGGCGCTCGCCTGGGTGCGCGCCGGCAAGGGGCCGGTCATCCTCGAGATGAAGACCTATCGCTATCGCGGCCATTCCATGTCCGACCCCGCCAAATATCGCAGCCGCGAGGAGGTGCAGGGGGTGCGCGACAAGTCCGATCCGATCGAGCACGTCAAGAAGCTGCTCGAAGCGCAAGGGGTGGGCGAGGCCGACCTCAAGACCATCGAACAAGAGATCCGCAAGACCGTGAACGAAGCCGCCGATTTCGCCGAGAGCACGCCCGAGCCCGATGAGGCCGAACTCTATACCGACGTGCTGGTGGAGACGTACTGAGATGGCGATCGAGATCAAGATGCCCGCGCTCTCCCCGACGATGGAGGAAGGCACGCTCGCCAAATGGCTCGTGAAAGAGGGTGACAGCGTCAAGTCCGGCGACATCATGGCCGAGATCGAGACCGACAAGGCGACGATGGAGTTCGAGGCGGTCGACGAAGGGACGATCGGCAAGATCGTCATCGCCGAGGGCACCGACAATGTGAAGGTCGGCGACGTCATCGCCTTGCTGCTCGAAGAGGGCGAGAGCGCCGATTCGGTCGCCGCCCCCGCCACCAAGGACGACAGCGCCAAGGGCGACGCCCAGGCGGACGAGCAGAAGCCGGCCGACAAGGTCGAGGATTCGGCGCACCCGGCGCAGGAGAAGGTTGAGACGGGCGCGCGCCAGCTGTTCGATGCGGCGAGCAACGACGGCAGGCGCGATCCCGAGATCCCCGCCGGCACCGAAATGGTCCGCACCACCGTCCGCGAAGCGCTGCGCGACGCGATGGCGGAAGAGATGCGCAAGGACGACCGCGTCTTCGTGATGGGCGAGGAGGTCGCGCAATATCAGGGTGCGTACAAGGTGACGCAGGGCCTGCTCGACGAGTTCGGCGACCGCCGCGTCATCGACACGCCGATCACCGAATATGGCTTTGCCGGCGTCGGCACCGGTGCGGCGATGGGCGGGCTCAAGCCGATCATCGAGTTCATGACGTTCAACTTCGCCATGCAGGCGATCGATCACATCATCAATTCGGCGGCCAAGACCAACTATATGTCGGGCGGCCAGATGCGCTGCCCGATCGTCTTCCGCGGCCCCAACGGTGCGGCGAGCCGCGTCGGCGCGCAGCACAGCCAGAATTATGCGCCCTGGTATGCCAGCGTCCCCGGCCTGATCGTCATCGCGCCCTATGACGCGGCGGACGCCAAGGGCCTGCTCAAGGCGGCGATCCGGTCGGAAGATCCGGTCGTCTTCCTCGAGAACGAGCTGATGTACGGCCGCTCGTTCGAAGTCCCCAAGCTCGACGATTACGTCCTGCCGATCGGCAAGGCGCGGATCATGCGCGAGGGCAAGCACGTCACCCTGGTCAGCTATTCGATCGGCGTCGGCCTCGCGCTCGAAGCCGCCGAGACGCTGGCGGGCGAGGGGATCGAGGCGGAGGTCATCGACCTGCGCACGCTGCGCCCGCTCGACAAGCAGACGGTGCTGAACAGCCTCGCCAAGACCAATCGCCTGGTGGTGGTCGAGGAAGGCTGGCCGACCTGCTCGATCGCGTCGGAGATCACCGCGATCGTGATGGAAGAGGCGTTCGACGATCTCGACGCGCCGGTGCTGCGCGTCACCAACGAGGACGTGCCGCTGCCTTATGCCGCCAATCTCGAGAAAAAGGCGCTGATCGACGCCCGGCGCGTCGTCGCCACGGTGAAGAAGATCGTCTGAGACAGGCGCCCCCTCTCCCTTGCGGGAGGGGGCGTTTTCCGGCGGGGGGGGGGGGGCGGCTCGCCGATGCTTTCGCCTGAGAAGTAGGGCGTTGGTGGCAAAAGCCGTTGGATCACTCGGACGGTGACGTGTCCGGTTGCGTGAGCCGTTGCTCAAGCCTCACCGTCGCCCGACACGCCGTCACCCCGGACCTGTTCCGGTGTTCACCGTCCCGCCAAACTACCGGCTCATGCCCTTGCGGACGGGTGGATGCCGGAACAAGTCCGGCCTGACCTAACCGCTTCGAATGATGGGTCACCCCGGCTGCGGGTCTGCGTCGCGGGATGATGATCCCAATGATCTTACCTACGCCCCACAATCAAATCCGATCAACTCGCCGTATATAGGTCGCAGAAATACTGCGTCGCCGCCGGGCTCGGATTGTAGATCTGGCTAAAGTCGCGGCGGTCGCGCACCACATAGGATGCGGTGTAGCGGATACGCGTCGCCGAGGCGCCGCCCGGCACCCAATAGGTGCTGAACACCGGCTTATAATCGTAGCTCACCTCGATATACATCACGCCCGATCCGACCGGCGCGCTGACCCGCGTCGCGGCGGTGTCGCCCATGCCGTTCGGCATCGCGACGCCGGCGCTGGAGGGGGAGGTGCCGACGCCGTCGCCGCGATCCATCGTCCCGTTGCTGCGGTCGTAGTTCGAATCATAGCCGGTGCCGCTGCGCATGCCGAGGCAGCGCTGCCAGTGGAGATATTGCGATCCCGCCGTCTGCTGTTCGAGGCTCGATATCGTGATCCGCCCGCGATTGGTCAGATCGAGCGCCGCGCCCTGCAACCGCGCCGAGGTCAGTACGTCGGCGATATCCGCCTCGCGCAACTGGGTGATGTTCGAAGCGCCGAGCAGCCCGACCCGCGACGCGGTATCGGCGAGGTTGAGCGCGACCTGGCTGACGCGCAGATGCGTGATCGCCAGCCACGCCATCTCCGTGCCCCACGCGCCGACGCCGAGCACCAGCGGCATGGTCAGCGCGAACTCGATCAGCGCGACGCCGCGGGTCGCGCGGAGCAGGTCTCGCGCCCGCCGGCGCGTCACGGGCACACCTGCTGCACGGTGGTGCCGGCCTGCGAGGCATAAGGCTGGTTCTTGAGGATCGTCGACGCGCTGATCGTCGCGCGCTTCGGCCAGCCGATCAGGCTGGCGATCGGGAAGATGCGGTTGAACTGGACCGTCATCGTATAGACGACGGCGTCATTCGCACCACCCTGGCCGGTGATACCGGGATCGATGTCGCGGAAGCCGTTGCCATTGACGTCGGTGAAACATTCGGTCGCGGCATCGTAGACGCCGTTCTGATTGTCGTCGGAGAAGGGCTCGGGCGCGATATAGCCGAACTGGCTGAAGCTCTTGCGCGACGAGGTCCCGGTCGCGTTCTTGGCGATGCGGTTGACCTGGCTCATTACCCGCTGGTCGAGCGTCGTTCCCGCGTCGGTCGAGGCGTTGGTCTGGATCGTGCCGTCGCGTCCGGCCTTCTGCACCGCGCCGGTCAGCGTCGCCTGCATATAGGCGAAATAGGCGAGGTCACCGAGTCCCATGATGAGCAGCAGCATGACCGGGACGACGAAGGCGAATTCGACCAAAGTCGCGCCGCGCCGATCCGCGGCGAGGGTGGGGCGGGGCGACTTCACTGGCTGATCCGCAGCATCGCCAGCCGCTGGGCGATCGTCTGGAACGCGCTCTTCAGCGCATCGGTGCTGCTCGCCTGGAACGCCTGTCCCGGTGACGCGCAATACGTCAGGTCGCTGGTGATCGACGTGCCGAGCGCGACGACGAAGATGCTGATCCCGCGCTTCTTCGCCGCATCGCACTCGATGCGGAAACGTGCGGTGTGGGTCGCATAATCGCGCGAGTCGTTGCTCGCCGAGCCGGTCCGGTTGTCCATATCCTCGACACCATATTGGCCGTAGATCTGGCCATTCGGCGACATCGTCCCGTCGGTCATGAAGACGATGTTGCGCGACGGCGCCGGCCGCCCGGGCCACGCCGCGGTATCCGCCGCAAAGACGCCCTTCGGCGCGAGCAGCCGCACGCCCCAGATCATGCCGGTGTCGTGGTAGGTGCCGCCGAACGCCTTGAAGCTGCTGTCGTAGACGTAATCGTTGACCTGCTGCGCCGTCATCACCGCCAGACGCTGCGCCTTCGGCACGCAGGCGGCATAAGCGTTGTTGGCGAGCGTGGTCCCGGCGCGGTAATTGACGGTGTTTTCGTTGATGCTCTCGTCGGCGACGTCGACGTAGGTCCGGTTCGCCCCGCGCCACCATTCGACGTCCGGCCACATCGGCCGCCACTTGTTGGTCGACAGGCTGGGAATGCTGTCCGGGTTGAGGTCGTCGGGCAGATTGTTGACGTCGAAGCTGCTCGCGGTCGAGGTGTTGAGTTCCTCGATACACCCCGACCAGGCGCTGGTCGACCCGTCGAACCGGGTCGGATCGGCGACGGTGCCGCCGGTGAGCGTCGTCAGATAGGAGGAGACGTCCCATTGCACCGGCTCGAACCGCCAATAGGGGCGCAAGGGTTGTTCGCGACCCGAGCAGGTTCCGCCGGAGGAGGAGGACCAGCTCGTGTTGTAATATTTCATCGCCTGCGGATAGCTGGTGCTCCAGTCCGGACCGGTCTTGCTGAAGCCGCTGCTTGGATAACGTTGATCGACGCACATCGCCTTCGGCACGCCAGTCAGCGAGACCGCTTTCGTATCGCCGGACGCATAGTCGCCGGCCAGCACCCCGCCGGTACCGGTGAGCGGCGACAGATGCCGGCTCTGATAGGTCCAGCTGCCCTGCATATATTGCGACGGGATCAGCCGGCCGACGTTGACCGACGACGCGTAAGGTACGAACCCGTAGCGGATATGCGTCGAGGGATCGGCGCTCGTCCGCATCGTCTTGTCGAACAGCAGCACCGACTGGCGCAGCGATTCGATCTTCGAATAGGTCGTCGTGCCGTTGGAGGTGGTGGCGGGTTTTTCCGTGCCGTTGTTGCAGGTCGTCGAATCGTAGGGATAGCAGGTCATCGACCCGGTCACGTCGAGCACGAACATCACGTCGGCATCGCCGACGTCGAAGATCGCCTGGCAATTGACCGTCAGCGTCTGCGCGCCGATGCCGAAGAATCCCATCAGCGCCATCGGCACCGTCGTCTGCGCGACGCCGCCCATCGCATTGGCGACGCCGGGGGTGGTGTTGACCGATGCCTTGCTGGTGGTGAAGCTGATGTTGCGGTTCTGGTACCAGCCGGGGCGGAAATTGTTGTAGAAGAAGGCGGAGGCCTGTTTGCTCGCGGCGTCATCGACCGGCGTCGACATCTGCGTGTCGGTCATCGCCTTGCGCCCGGCGAGCACGCCGGCGTCACACGCCTGTTGCAGCCGCACCTTGACGACGTACAGCCGTGCCATATCGACCGCCGAGCCGGCGAAACCGATCAGCGGAATCATCGCCGCCGCCATGATCGCCAGCGTATTGCCGGCCCGGTCGCGCCGCAGCCGGGACAGAAATCCTGATCGAGACCGATTGCGAAAGATGCGCATCGCCAAACACGGCTCACGTTTGTTTACTGGGATAGTCCCGGTTAACCCCCTGGTATGAAATCACTCTCAAACGGCATGGTTAACGAATCCGATCCGGATGGAACCGCATTGGCGCTGCTCGCCGTGTCGAGGGCGATGCGGCCGGCGATGGCCGCGCTGTTCGCGCTCGACGCGCGGCTCGCCGATATCGTCCGCACCACGCGGGAGCCGCTGGTCGGGCAGATGCGGCTGACCTGGTGGCACGACGCGCTGACCCGGCTCGACGATGCGCCCGCACCCGCCGAACCGCTGCTCCGCGAGCTGCAACGGCTGTTGCTGCCCCAGGGCGTATCCGGCGCCCTGCTGGCGACGATGATCGACGGCTGGGAGGCGCTGATCGTCGCCGACCCGATCGATGCCGCGGCGCTCGACACGCATGCGCGGGCGCGGGGGGAGGGGCTCTTCGCCGCCGCGGGCAGGCTGCTCGGCGGCGACTCGCCGCTGCTCGCGCCGGCGGGGCGGGGGTGGGCGCTGGCCGATCTCGCGGCGCATCTGTCCGACCGCGACAGCGCGACGCGGGCGGCAGACTCGGCGGGCGAAGCACTTGCCGATGCGTTCTCAGGCACTTGGCCAAGAACGTTGCGTCCGGTCGGTCTATCGGCCCTAATTGCCAAGCTCGATCGCTCCGATCTTGCGCCTATCGTCAAAGCATTGAAGGTCGGGGCTTTTCGGATGACTGGCCGGTGAAGACTTGATCGTCGCCCCGCCGCTGCTAGGCTCCCCTATCGCAGGAGGGCTCGGCGATGTGGCGATATCTGGCGGCGGGTGCGGCAGTTCTGGCGGCGGCGGGCGGTGGTGCGTTGCTGCTCCACCGCCATTCGCCGGCGGCGGCTCTGCCCGCGGCCCCGACGGCGCAGGCGAGCGAGGCGCCGGCCCCGGCGGCTGAGCCGGACGTTCCCGCCGCGGCCGAGGCGACGCGCGAACAGCGTCGCTTCGCGCGTTACGACAAGGACGAGAATGGCGCGATCAGCCGCGAGGAATATCTCGCCAACCGGCGCAAGAGCTTCGCCAAGCTCGACAGCAATGGCGACGGCCGGCTCGACTTCGACGAATATGCCGCCCGCGCCGCCGCCAAATTCGTCGCCGCTGATCGCGACAAATCGGGGGCGATGGACGCCGCCGAATTTGCCGCCACCGCGGTCAAGCGCAAGCCGGGTCGGGCGAAATGTCCGCCGACTGCGGCGCCGTCGGGTGATGAGAGCTGAGCCAGCCGGCAAAGGCGGCACGACCGCGGTCGGTGTACATCTTCTTGCGGTCGGCCTTCTTGGTGCGACCGGGGATCGGCGGCATGAGGCCGAAGTTGACGTTCATCGGCTGATAGGTCTCCGCCTCCGCGCCGCCGGTGATATGGCCGAGCAGGGCGCCGAGCGCGGTCTCGACCGGCGGCGGCGCCAGCGTCTGGCCGGCGAGCTCCGCCGCGGCGAACCGCCCGGCGAGCAGGCCGATCGCCGCGCTCTCGATATAGCCCTCACAGCCGGTGATCTGTCCGGCGAAGCGCAGATGCGGCCGGCTCTTCAACCGCAGCGTCGGATCGAGCAATTGCGGCGAGCGGATGAAGGTGTTGCGGTGCAGCCCGCCGAGCCGCGCGAATTCCGCATTCTGCAAGCCGGGGATGGTGCGGAACAGCCGGACCTGTTCGGCATGTTTGAGCTTGGTCTGAAAGCCGACGATATTCCACAAGGTGCCCTGCGCATTGTCCTGCCGCAGCTGCACCACCGCATAGGGCCAGCGCCCGGTGCGCGGGTCGTCGAGCCCGACCGGCTTCATCGGCCCGTAGCGCAACGTGTCGAGGCCGCGCTCCGCCATCACCTCGATCGGCATGCAGCCTTCGAAATAGGGCGTGTCCTTTTCCCACTCCTTGAATTCGCTCTTCTCCCCGGCAAGCAGCGCGGCGTGGAAGGCGAGATAGGTTTCCTTGTCCATCGGGCAGTTGATGTAATCCGCCTCGCCCTTGTCCCAGCGCGACGCCTTCCACGCGACGTCCATGTCGATCGTGTCGGCGTGGACGATCGGCGCGAGCGCGTCGAAGAAGGCGAGCGCCTCCGCCCCGGTCGCGCCGCCGATCGCCTCGGCGAGATGCGCCGCGGTGAGCGGTCCGGTGGCGAGGATCGCCGGCCCCTCCGGCAGCGTGTCGATCCGCTCGCGCACCAGCGTGACATTGGGATGATCGGCGAGCGCGGCGGTGACGCCCGCGGCATAGCCGTCGCGATCGACGGCGAGCGCCGAGCCGGCGGGGACGCGATGCCGGTCCGCCTGCGCCATGATCAGCGATCCGAGCGCGCGCATCTCCTGATGCAGCAACCCGACCGCATTCGCCTCGGCATCGTCCGAGCGGAAGCTGTTCGAGCAGACGAGTTCGGCGAGCTGGTCGGTCTGATGCGCCGGCGTGCGCTCACCCGATCCGCGCATCTCCGACAGGCGGACACGATAGCCCGCCTCGGCGAGCTGCCATGCCGCTTCCGATCCGGCGAGGCCGCCGCCGACGATATGGATGTCATAAGTCATGTCAGGCCATTAGGCCGCGATGCCGGCGCGGGCAACGCGCCGCCCCGCCGATGCGTTGGGGCGGCATGACGACGATCTACACCATCGGGTACGAGGCCACGACGATGGCCGATTTCCTCGCCGCGCTGCATCGCGCCGGCGTGACGCAGGTAATCGACGTGCGCGCATTGCCGCTGTCGCGCCGCCCCGGCTTCTCCAAGTCGTCGCTTGCCGCCAGTCTCGCCGAGGCGGGCATCGCCTATGTCCACCTCAAGGCGCTGGGCACGCCGAAGCGCGGCCGCGACGCCGCCAAGAAGGGCGACGTCGCGACGCTGACCGAGGTCTACGACGCGCAGCTCGACCTGCCCGAAGCGCAGGCCGCCGCCGCGCAGATGCTCGACCTCGCCGCGACGCAGCCGAGCGCCTTGCTCTGCTACGAACGGGACCCGACCCATTGCCACCGCACGCTGTTGCTCGACGCGGTGGCGGAGGGCGCGGAGGTGGTCGATCTTTATACGTGAGGCCGAGCGCGATGGACTGGTCTTCGTGCGCCATCGGTCTCTTATGGTAGGATTCAGCCTAGTCGGGCGGACCAGCCGGAAAATTAGGTTCACGCGGAGGCGCGGAGAAGGAGTTTGCGCGCAGAGGTGCAGAGGGCGCGGGGGTGTTGCGCCGCGGCGCGCAGCGCCTCCTCTATTCTCATTGGAGATAGCAAGCAGTTTCGCTGAGTCGCCTGTCGTCGGCTTTTTGACGTGGAACCCTTTTCTTCTCCGCGCCTCCGCGCCTCCGCGTGAACCCTCTCCCTGCGTTCCTTGCGCCCGCACTCAGGCCGACCGCACATCCTCGCTCATCCGCCGCACCCGCCGGATGCGCGGTTCGCGGTCGAGTTCCGCCGCCGCGCGGATCGTCTGGCGCAGCTCGTCGCGCTTTGCATGGATCGAGGCGATCACCGGCCCCATCGCGACGCCGAGATCGACCAGCACCGCCTCCGACAATTGCAGCGAGCTTTCGAGCGTTTCCGGCACCGCGTCGGTCACCCCGGCACGATAGAGTTCGGCGGCGTGGTGCGGATCGCGGGCGCGGGCGATGATCGGCAGGTCGGGGGCCAGCGCGCGCATCCGCCGCGTCAGCTGCACGGTCAGCACCGGATCGTCCATCGTCAGGATCAGCGCGCGCGCGCGGGCGAGGTCGAGCCGCTCCACCCAGTCGCCGCGGGCGATATCGCCGAACATCACCGGGTGGCCGTTGCGCCGCGCCTCGGCGACCGCATCAATATCCGCCTCGACCGCGAGATAGCGCTGGCCGTGCACCGCGAGCAGGTCGGCGACCATCCGGCCGACGCGGCCGAAGCCGATCACCACCGCGCCCGGCCCGTCGCCGCCGTCGTCGGCGGGCAGCGGGTCGTTGGGCGCGAACCGGTCGATGCCGCGCGACAGCCTCTTGCCCGCCTGCGCGAGCAGCGGCGTCAGCGTCAGCCCGATCGCGGTCACCGTCTGCCAGAAGGCGGCGGTCGACGGCAGGATCAGCTGCGCCTGCGCCGCGGTGGCGAGGACGATCAGCGTCGTTTCCGACGGGCTGCCCATCAGCAGCCCGGTCTCCGCGGCGACGCCGCGCCCGGTCTGCGCGACGCGGAGCAGCAGGAAGGTGACGATCGCCTTGATCCCGACAACCGCGGTCACGCCGCCGAGCAGCGACGGCCAATTGGCGAGCACTTCGCCAAGATTGACGCTCATCCCGACGGTGATCAGGAACACGCCGAGCGCCAGGCCTTTGAACGGCGCGGTGATGACCTCGACCTCGTTATGATATTCGGTCTCGGCGATCAGCAGCCCGGCGAGCAGTGCGCCGACGATCGGCGACAGCCCCGCCGCGGTGGTCGCGACGCTCGCGGTGATGACGACGAGCAGCGAGGCGGCGAGGAACAGCTCCGGGCTCTTGGTCCGCGCCGCCTGCGCGAACAGCCGCGGCAGCACCAGCCGTCCGCCCAGATACATCACCACCACCGTCGCCAGGCCGCGCAGCGCGACTCCGGCGATGCCGACCCAGCCGTCCGGGCTCGCGGTCGGCGCCATCGCGCCCAGCGCGAAGATGATCGGCACCAGCGCGAGATCCTCGAACAGCAGCATCGCGAAGGCGGCGCGGCCGACCGGGCTCGTGGTGCCGACCAGCGGCAGCACCAGCGCGGTCGACGACAGCGCGAGCGCAAGCCCGAGCCCCGCCGAACCGCCCCAATCCTGGCCGAGCAGATGCACCGCCACCGCGATCAGCACCGCCGATCCGATCAGTTCGGCGGGACCGATGCCGAACACCTGCGCCCGCATCGCCCACAGGCGCTTGAAGGACAGCTCGAGCCCGATCGAGAACAGCAGCAGCACGATGCCGAATTCGGCGAAGGGCTCGATCGAATGCGGGTTGGAGATGGTCAGGTAATAGAGCCATGGCGCGCGATCGGTCAGCGCGCCGAGCCCCGCCGGCCCGACCAGCACGCCGACGAGGATGAAGCCGATGATCGGGCTGACGCGAAACCGCGCAAAGGCGGGGATCACCAGCCCCGCCGCCCCCAGGATCACCAGCGCATCGCTGAACCCCGTATTATCCAGTCCGATTGCCATAGCCACTTTGTAGAGGGGGTTCGGCGAAAGTCAGCCCATCAATGGTCAGGATGGGGGGCTTCGCGAATGGCGGTCCTTCGCCTGTGCGTCTGCCGACGGATCGCTTATTCCTATAATGGTGAGGATCCGGAGGGTTTTTCGATGCGCCTGTCTGCCTGTGTGCTAACCGCAATGTTGCTCGGGACGGGACCGGCGTCGGCCGAATCCGTGGAGTCCGCCGAGTTTCGCGTATGGGGTATCCATCCCATCAAGACCGTATCGATATCGACGGGTCCGTTGACGGTCACGGTCGCTGCAACAGAATGTCATGGTCCCGATCAGAATGCAGGATGCCGGTTTGACGGCGTGAGCAACCAAGCCGTCGTTTCGGTGTCGCAAAAGGGCTTTGTGCCGTTCCGCATGACCAGCGACAGTCAGGCTTCGTTCGTGCGGGTCGCCATCATCCGTTTGTCGACGCGGGCGAGACATTATGGGGTCGTCATCGACAACCAATGGGGTGGCTCGGCGGGGGGCACCAAGGTGACGATCATCGAGCCGGATGCCGCAAGCTTCAAGGCCGTGCCGCTTACCTACCTCGGCACAAACGCCCTTATCGGCGAGGTGAAGCTGTTCTCCGATCGAAGTAGGTCAGACGGGCGTCCTGCTTTCGTGCTGGAAGCGCCCGCTTTCAACTTCTCCGGCGAATGTGCCGCTTGTACGCGAGGCGTGCCGTTATTGCTGGGCGTTCGGCGGGGGCGAAGTGCCGACCTGTCCGCCGAGCCGAGCGCACGCAGGTTGTTTGCCCGTGATCTGCCGCAACGGAAGCGCATCTGCATGTCGGATTTCCGCGAGCGTAACGGCAATTGCGCCGCTTATGTCGCCGACGCCGCCCGGCTGGGGCGGGTGAGATCGGCATGGCGCATCATGCTCCACTACTACCGCCCGGAGCCGGAAGGATATCCGGCCGCTCTCCGCAGCTATTTGGTCAACGGAGGCTATATCTCCGCGGCCGAGGCACGCGCCTTGCCGCTAAGCTGAGATCGCCCGCCTCAATTCCCCGCCACCGTCGTCCGCGACTGCGGGCTGACGCTGCCGTTCACCGCGATCGCGGTGTTGCTCGGGCGGCCGGCGATGCGGACCGCGGCGGCGCCGGGCAGGCCGGGGAAGCGCGGCCACATGCCCTGCGCCAGCGCGGAGCGGCTCGCCGAGGCCTTGCGGCCGCCCTGCGCCTCGTACATCCAATAATTGCGCAGCACCGTCGTGACATAGCCCCGCGTCTCCCAATAGGGGATGCTTTCGATGTAGAGCAGAGGGTCGCCATTGTCGTGGACGATCGCGTTCCAGTCGCCGACCGGTCGCGGGCCGGCGTTATAGGCGGCGATCACCTTGGGCAGCAGTCCGCCGGTCACGCCCGCCATGTCGCGCAGGCGCTCGAGATGGCGCTGGCCGATGTCCATGTTGGTCGCCGGTTTGGTCAATGCCGCCTTGTCGAGCGGCAGGCCGCGTTCGCGCGAATAATCGGTCGCCGCGGCGGGCATGATCTGCATCAGGCCATAGGCGCCGGCGGGGCTTACCACCTTGTTGCGGAAGCCGCTTTCCTCGAGCGTATGAGCATAGACCAAGGCCTTGTCGACGCGCCAGCCGCTCGACGGCGTCCAATTGGGCGTCGGGTAGCGCGCCTCGGCGGTGGCGACGACGCCCTGCGGGCAATTGTGCGCGAGCCAGACGGTGGTGGCGGGCAGGCTGAGCGCCTCGGCGACGCGGACCAGGCTGCCGAATTCGGCCGGGTCGCCGATCCGCGCCTGCTGGCGCACGACGGTGTCGGCAAGGTCGGTCTCGCCGATCTCGGCGAGCGCGGCGGCAACGCGGATGTTCGGCCGCTTGTCGAGCCGCGCCCAGTCGGCGGCGACGACCTGCGTCGACGGGCGGCTGGTATCGCGGATCAGCAGCGCCTGTCGCGCGAGCTGGCCGTAGAAGCTTTCGGAGAATTGCGCCGCGGACTGCAGGCGCGCCTGCACGCGGTCGGGGCGGCCGCACATCATATCGGCCCGCGCCGCCCAATAGAGCGCGGCGGCACGCAGATCGACGTCGGTGGCGCGCGCAGCGACGCCGGAGAATTCGCCGGCCGCGGCGGCGCAGTCATTCTGCCGCCAGGCGGCGAGCGCACCCATCCAGCGCCCCTGGACCGCCCAGTCGCCGTCGCCCGCGGCGGCTTTCGCTGCCATCGCGCGCGTGTTGCGGTCATCGCCGGTGAGATAATACATCCAGGCGACCTTCGCCTGCCATTCGCTCAGCGCCTCGGGCGACAGGCCGGGCGTCGATTCGAGCAGCGCCTGCGCCTCGGCGCCCATGTCACCCTTGATATAGGGCTGCATCGCCACGGCGAGGCCGGCGGCGACCTCGTCGCTGCGTGTCGCCTTGGCACGGACGCGGCGCGGCGCGCCGTCCTGCCAGATCAGCCGCTGCGCCTGCGGCAGCGGCGGCAGCTCCGCCGCACCGCGGCTGCGGGCGAGGCGGGCGAGGGTCTCCGCCTCGGGCAGCTCGGGCGCTTCGTTGAGCAGGGCGACGAGCGGTTCCATCTCGATCCGCGGCGAGCCCTTGGCGGTATAGAGTTCGGCGCGGGCGATCGCGTGCAGCGGGCCGGGCTTCATCGCGTCGAGCCCGAGCTGCGCATCCTGCCACCTGCCGTCGCGGATCGCCTGGAACACCGCGCGATAGCCCTCGCGCTGGCCGGCATCGAGCTGATCGGGAATGCGATCGGCGAGCGCGGCGGCGGTGACCGGCCTCGCATCGCCGGCCGGATCGCCGGGCGCGGCGTCCGCGGCGGCGGGGAAGGTGGCGGGGAGCGCGAGCGCGACGAGCAGGGCGAGCGTGCGGGTCATGCGGGTCCGATCAGCAATTGCAGGTCCTTCCAGGCCTCCGCCTTGGCCACGGGCTTTTCGAGCAGGAAGCGCGGGTGGAAAGTGGCGACCACCCCGGTCTTTCCGCTTCTATGGTTAAATGAGTGTAAAGACCCGCGTGCCGCCGGCATTTCCGCCCCCAGAACGGCACGGCTCGCCGCATTGCCGAGCAGCAGCAGCCGTTGCGGCGCGACCAGCCCGACATGATGCTGCGCGATGGCGGACAAACGCGTCTCGGTATCGGGCGGCATCCGGCCGGCGACCGGCCGCTTCGCGCAGACCGCGGCGAGGTGGATGGTCTCGCGGCTCAGGCCGATCGCGGCGAGCATCCGGTCGAACAAGGCGCCCGCCTGTCCGCTGAGCAAGGTGCCGGCCTCGCCATCCTCCTTGTCGGGGCAGTCGACCAGCACCATCACCGCCGCATCGTGCGGGCCGCTCGCCGCGATCGAGATGCCGCGCCAGGAGACTTCCGGCACCGCATCGCCGGCGCGCCAGGCGATGAAATCGGCGATCCGGTCGGGCATCGTCGCCGCGGCCGGCGCCGCCGCGAGGGCAGGGGCGGGGGCGGGCATCGCCGGCACGACCATCGGCTCGGCGAGCCAGTCGCGCGGCGTATCGGCGACGAGCGTGTCGACGCCCGCCTCCTGCCACCAGTCGAGCGCGCTCGCGACGCCCGCCAGCCAGTCGCTATGTTGATCGGCCCCCACGCTGTTCCTTTTTGTTTCCCCGAACCTTCCCTAGGTTGACGTTTGCGTCAACTTGTCCGATCGCGATCCGGAGACGAGACGTTGTCGGGATGCGCCTGAACGCTTTTCATGCCGCCGACAACCGCAAGCACGATGCATCCAGTGGGATGCCGGGAGTGGAATGATGTCGGAACGCGAATCGATGCCCTATGACGTGGTGATCGTCGGCGCCGGCCCGGCGGGCCTGTCGGCGGCGATCCGCTTCAAACAGGTCGCTGCCGAACAGGGCGCCGAGCTGTCGGTCTGCGTGCTCGAAAAGGGCTCGGAGGTCGGCGCGCATATCCTGTCGGGCGCGGTGATCGATCCGCGCAGCCTCGACGAGCTGCTGCCCGACTGGCGCGAGGATTGCCCGCTGGCCGAGGTGCCGGTCACCGACAATCTCCATTGGGTGCTCAGCCCGACGAAGAAGACGGTGCTGCCGCATCTGTGGACGCCGCCCTTCCTCCACAACAAGGGCACCTATACCGGCAGCCTCGGCAATCTGTGCCGCTGGCTCGCCGGCAAGGCGGAGGAACTCGGCGTCGAGATCTTCCCGGGCTTCGCCGCCGCCGAAGTGCTGTTCGACGACGAGGGGCGGGTGATCGGCGTCGCCACCGGCGACATGGGCGTCGCGCGCGACGGCACGCACAAGCCCGACTATACGCCGGGGCTCGAGCTGCACGCCAAATACACCTTTTTCGCCGAAGGCTGCCGCGGCCATCTGAGCAAGGAGGTGATCCGCACCTTCGACCTCGCGCGCGACGCGCAGCCTCAGGTCTATGGCCTCGGCGTCAAGGAATTGTGGGACATCGATCCGGCGCTGCACCAGCCCGGCCGGGTGATCCACACCCAGGGCTGGCCGCTCGGCGACGACGCCAATGGCGGCGGCTGGCTCTACCATCAGGCGAACGGGCAGGTCAGCCTCGGCTTCGTCACCTGGCTCAACTACACCAATCCCTATCTGTCGCCCTTCCAGGAAATGCAGAAGTGGAAGACGCATCCGGAGATCGCCGCGCTGCTCAAGGGCGGCAAGCGCGTCTCCTACGGGGCGCGCGCGATCAGCGACGGCGGCTTGCAGTCGATCCCCAAGCTCGTCTTCCCCGGCGGCGCGCTGATCGGTGACAGCGCCGGTTTCCTCAACGTGCCGCGGATCAAGGGCACGCATACCGCGATGAAGAGCGGCATGATGGCCGCCGAGGCCGCCGCCGCCGCGATCCTGTCGCAGCGCCAGCATGACGAGCTCGTCGCCTATCCGCAGGCGTTCGAGACGAGCTGGGTCAAAAAGGAGCTGTCGATCGTCCGCAACGTCGTGCCTCTGGTCAAGAAGTTCGGCGATTTCCTCGGCTCCGGCCTTGCCGGCGTGACGATGTGGCTCGAGCATTTCGGCATCCGCATGCCGTTCACGATGAAGCATCATCCGGATCATGAGAGCCTGTGGCGCAAGGATCTGGTCAAGCCGCCAGTCTATCCCAAGCCCGACGGCGTGCTGACCTTCGACCGCCTGTCCTCGGTGTTCCTGTCGAACACCAATCACGAGGAGGACCAGCCGGTCCACTTGACGCTCAAGGACCCGAACGTGCCGGTCGAATATGACCTGCCGCTCTACGACGAACCGGCGCAACGCTATTGCCCGGCCGGCGTTTACGAGATCGTCGGGCAGGAGACGGGCGAGCCCAAGTTCGTCATCAACGCGCAGAATTGCGTCCACTGCAAGACGTGCGACATCAAGGACCCGACCCAGAACATCAACTGGGTGGTGCCGGAGGGTGGTGGAGGCCCGAATTATCCCAACATGTAAGCGCCTGATCCTCGCCGCGGCGGTCGGCTGTGCCTCGATCGCGCCGGCGGCGGCGGACACCGCGCGGCTTGCCGATTACCTGAAGGCCGGGGCGGCGGATGCCGACGGCCGCGTCGACCTCGCTGCTGCAGGCTATGCCCGCGCGCTGGCGGCGGCGCCGACCAGTGCGGCGGTCGCGGTGCGCGCCTATCGCGAGGCGCTCGCCGCGGGCGACGTCGCGCTCGCCACCCGCGCCGCCGCGGTGCTGCGCGGCCAGCCGGGCGCCCCCGCCGACCTGCCGCTGCTGCCGCTCGCGCTCGCCGCCGCCCGCGGCGACGCTGCGGGCGCGAGCGCCGCGACCGATGCGCTCGCCACCACCCCGCTCGGCGTGCTCGCGCCGTCGCTGCGCGCCTGGATCGCCTTCGCGAGCAAGCAGAACCCGGCGCCGGCGATTCTCGCTGCCGGCAAGGACCCGGTCGCGCAGCGGCTCGCCGCGGAGACCGCGGCGTTGATCCAGATCGCCCGCGGCGACACCGCAAAGGGTCTGGCCACGGTCCAGGCGCTGCGCGAGACCGGCTCGCCGATCGACCTGCGCCTCTCCGCCGGCCAGTTGCTGTTCGGCCTCGGGCAGAAGGATCAGGCCCGCAGCCTGCTCGCCGGCGACGATCCGGTGTTCGCGGCGTTGCGCGAGGGCGATGCGGCGCAGCCGACGCTCGGCTTCGGCGTGTCGCGGCTGCTCGGCCGGATCGCCGGCGACCTTGCCGATCAGGATGCAAGCGAGCTGTCGATCGCGCTCGCCCGTACCGCGCTGATCGCTTACCCCGCCAATGATCGCGTGCGGCTGCTGCTCGCCGGCGCGCTCGCCAAGGACAAGGCGGTGCCGCGCGCGCTGACCGCGCTCGACGGGATCGGCGCGGCGAGTCCCTATGCCTCGACCGCGCTGGCGACGCGGATCGCGATCCTCGCCGCCGCCGGCCGGCAGGAGGAAGCGCTCGCCATCGCCCGCACGGGGGCCGAGCGGCCGGGGGCGGGCGAGGGCGACTGGCAGACCTATGCCGACCAGCTCACCGCGCTCGACCGGCATCGCGAGGCGGTCGGCTGGTACCGCCGCGTCGTCGATGCCGATCCGACCGCGTGGAGCGCATGGCTGCAATATGGCGGTGCGCTCGAACAGGCGGGCGACTGGCCGGCGAGCCGCGCCGCGTTGCAGAAGGCGGTGGCGATCGCCCCGGCCGAACCGCTCGCGCTCAACTATCTCGGCTATGCGCAGGCCGAGCGCGGCATCGACGTGCCGCAGTCGATCGCGATGCTCGAACGCGCGCATGCGCTCAAGCCCGACGATTCCTCGATCGCCGATTCGCTCGGCTGGGCCTATTTCCTCAGCGGCGATATTGCGCGGGCGCAGCCATTGATCGAGCGTGCCGCCGCGGTCGACACCGTCAATGCCGAGATCGGCGAGCATCTCGGCGATCTCTACTGGACCCGCGGCCGGCGCTACGAGGCGCGCTACGCCTGGCGCGCCGCGGCGCTGACCGCGACGCCGGTCGAGGCGCAGCGGCTCGCCGCCAAGGCCGCGAACGGATTGCCGCCGCGATGATCGTCGAACCCGCCCCTGCCAAGATCAATCTCGCCCTGCACGTGCGGCATCGCCGCGCCGACGGCTATCATGCTCTGGAGACGCTGTTCGTCTTCGCGGCCGATGGCGATACGATCACCGTCGTTCCCGCCGCGGCGGACAGCTTCACGATCACCGGACCGTTCGCCGATGCGCTCGCGGGCGGCAATCCCGCGGACAATCTCGTGCTGCGCGCGGCGCAGGGGTTCGCCGGCGTGTTCGGCATCGCCCAGGCGCATGCGATCACGCTCGACAAGCATCTGCCGATCGCCTCGGGGATCGGCGGCGGCTCGGCGGATGCCGCGGCGACCCTGCGCGCACTCGCCCGCCTGCACGGCATCGCCACCGACGACCCGCGGCTGTTCGTGCTCGCCGAGACGCTCGGCGCCGACGTTCCCGCCTGCCTGCTCGGGCGCGCGACACTCGGCACCGGCAAGGGGGAGGCGCTTGTGCCGGTCGACGGGCTGGCGGGTATGCCGGTGCTGCTCGTCAATCCGGGCATCGCGGTCGGCACCGCCGCGGTCTTCGCGCGCTGGGACGGGATCGATCGCGGCGGGATCGCCGAGGACGGGGACCTGCTCGCCCGCGCCTGCGCCGGCCGCAACGATCTCGAGCCGCCCGCCCGCGCGATCGCGCCGGTGATCGACGCGGTGCTCGCCCAGCTCGCCGCCGCGCCTGACGTGCTTCTGGCGCGCATGTCGGGGAGCGGCGCGACCTGCTTCGCGCTGTTCGACGAGCCGGCGGCGCGGGATGCGGCCGCGGCGCGCGCGCGCGCCTGCGGCTGGTGGACGCTGGCGACGCGGCTGACGTGATCCGGCACCCTCGAACGGGTAAAACCCGCGTTCCCCTCTTGTTCTCGCGGAACAAACACCGTACATGGTGAACAGACGCGTTGCCCCGACGGCGCGCTTGCTCTAGCGAGGACCCTCCCGATGGCCGCCAATCTGAAAGTGATCGACACCGGCATGGCAACCGCAAATACCGACCGGCAAAAGGCGCTCGACGCCGCGCTGGCGCAGATCGACCGCGCCTTCGGCAAGGGCTCGGCGATGAAGCTCGGCCAGAAGGAGGCGATGCAGGTCGAGGCGATCTCGACCGGGTCGCTCGGTCTGGACATCGCGCTCGGCGTCGGTGGCCTGCCCCGCGGCCGCGTGATCGAGGTCTATGGCCCCGAATCGTCGGGCAAGACGACGCTCGCGCTGCACGTCATCGCCGAGGCGCAGAAGGGCGGCGGTACCGCGGCCTTCGTCGACGCCGAACATGCGCTCGACCCGGTCTATGCCAAGAAGCTCGGCGTCAACATCGACGAGCTGATCGTCTCGCAGCCCGACACCGGCGAACAGGCGCTGGAGATCGTCGACACGCTCGTCCGCTCCAATGCGATCGACGTGCTGGTCGTCGATTCGGTCGCCGCGCTGGTTCCCCGCGCGGAGATCGAGGGCGAGATGGGCGACAGCCACGTCGGCCTGCAGGCGCGACTGATGTCGCAGTCGCTGCGCAAGCTGACCGGGTCGATCAGCCGGTCGCGCTGCATGGTGATCTTCATCAACCAGCTGCGCATGAAGATCGGCGTGATGTACGGCAATCCGGAGACGACGACGGGCGGCAACGCGCTGAAGTTCTACGCCTCGGTCCGCCTCGACATCCGTCGCACCGGCGCGATCAAGGACAAGGAAGAGGTCACTGGCAACGCCACCCGCGTCAAGGTCGTCAAGAACAAGGTCGCGCCGCCGTTCAAGCAGGTCGAGTTCGACATCATGTACGGCGAGGGCATTTCGAAGATCGGCGAGATCCTCGATCTCGGCGTCAAGGCCGGGCTGGTCGAGAAATCGGGCGCGTGGTTCAGCTACGACAGCGTCCGCATCGGTCAGGGTCGCGAGAATTCGAAGAACTATCTGCGCGAACATCCCGAGATGGCCGACCGGCTCGAAAAAGCGATCCGTCAGCGGACCGAAAAGGTCGCCGAGGAGATGATGGCCGGACCGGAAGCCGACGACGACATCTGATGCGCGCCCGGCGCGATGCGACGACAGGAGGCTCGCCGGTGACGGCGGGCCTCTTTTGTCTTTGGGGCGCTCGCGGTGCGCCGTCTAGGCTCGCGATCCGGGTTCGATCGACGGCGTCGCGCGTCAGGCAACGAAATCGTGCCGTCGGGAATTGGCAAGAGGTGCGCGCGGCCTGAGCCGCGATGAAGGGAAGTCAGATGATCATCGTCCACCATCTCGAAAACAGCCGGTCGCAGCGTATCCTGTGGATGCTCGAGGAGCTCGGCTTCGACTATCAGGTCAAGCGCTATCAGCGCGACGCCAGGACGATGCTCGCGCCCCCCGAGCTCAAGCGCATCCATCCGCTCGGCAAGTCGCCGGTGATCGAGGATCTCGACGCCGACGGCGGCCGCGTCGTCGCAGAGACGGGCGCGATCGTCGAATATCTCGTCGAAAAGGCCGATGGCCGGCTCGGACCGCCGCCGCACCGCGATTCGGCGCTGCGCTATCGCTTCTGGCTCCATTATGCCGAAGGCTCGATGATGCCGCCGCTGCTGCTCAAGCTGGTGCTCAGCCGTATTCCGCTGATGGGCAAGCCGGCGATCAAGCGCATCCAGCCGATGATCGACGTCCACCTCGACTATGTCGAGGCGGAGCTGTCGCAGCGGCCGTGGTTCGCGGGCGACGACCTCACCGCCGCCGACGTGATGATGAGCTTCCCGCTCGAGGCGGCGCGCAGCCGCGCGGGGCTCGACGCGTCGCGCCCCGCGACGATCGCCTGGCTGAACAAGGTCCACGCCCGTCCGGCCTATCAGGCGGCGTTGGAGAAGGGCGGTCGCTACGCCTACGCCTGATCGGGGCGATGCGCGGGTGAGGGCGGCGCCCGAAGACGCGAACCTGTGGCTGGAGCTGGTTCGCGCGGAGGCGCGGAGGCGCGGAGGGTTGCGATAGGAGCGTCGTTTCCGCGTACGTCACGGCCGTCAGGGCAAACTGCCGCGTTCGCGGCAACCCTAATCTCCGCGCCTCCGCGCCTCCGCGTGAACCTCCTTTTGGATCACGTCTTCATGCCTTCGCGTGACCTTACCCGCCGGCGGCTGGACCCCGGCGAAGCGCTCAATCCCGGAACCGCGTCGTCGCCTCCGCCGCCGGTCCGTGCGAGACCAGCGGGTCGATCGTCGCCGGCTCGCGCGGGTCGAGGCCGCCCTCCCATTTCGCCACCACCGATGCGGCGACGGCATTGCCGATGACGTTGGTCGCGGTGCGGCCCATGTCGAGGAAATGGTCGATCGCCAGGATCAGCAGCAATCCCGCCTCCGGGATCTTGAACACCGGCAGCACCGCCGCGATGACCACCAGGCTGGCGCGCGGCACCCCGGCGATCCCCTTGGACGAGATCATCAGGAACAGCAGCATCGCGATTTGCGTGCCGAGCGGCAGCGCGATGCCATAGGCCTGGGCGATGAACAGCGACGCGAAGGTCATGTAGATCATCGAGCCGTCGAGGTTGAATGAATAGCCGAGCGGCAGCACGAAGCTGGCGATCCGCGGCGGCACCCCGAACTTGTCGAGCGCCTCCAGCATGCGCGGATAGGCGGCTTCCGACGAGGCGGTGGTGAAGGCGACGAGCAATGGCTCGCGCACATAGCCGATCAGCGCACGGATGCGCGGTCCGATGAACAGGAAGCCGAGGCCGAGCAGGATCGCCCACAGGCACAGCAAGGCGAGGTAGAAGCTGCCCATGAAGAAGGCGAGCTGGCCGATCACCCCGGCACCGCGCTCGGTCAGCGTCGCCGCGACCGCGCAGAACACCGCAACCGGGGCGACGCGCATGACGTAATCGGTGATCCGCAGCATCACCGCGACCAGCCCGTCGATCGCCCGGGTCAGCGGCGCGGCACGCTCGCCCACCGCGGTGATCGCGATGCCGACGAAGATCGAGAAGACGACGATCTGGAGGATCTCGTTGGTCGCCATCGCCTCGACCATCGATGCCGGGACGATATGGGTGATGAACGTGTCGAGGCTGAACGCTGCGGTGGCGATCCCCGCATCGGCATCGACCGGCGGCAAGGGCAGGTTGATGCCGACGCCGGGGTGGATCAGATTGACCAGCACCAGCCCGAGGCCCAGCGAGATCAGGCTGGCCGACACGAACCAGCCGATCGCCTTGGCACCGACCCGGCCGAGCGACGCGGTATCGCCCATCTGGGTGATGCCGCTGACCAGCGTCGCGAACACCAGCGGCGCGATGATCATCTTGATGAGGCGCAGGAAGACGGTGGTGCCGATGGCGAAATAGCCGGCGATGCCCTTCAGCCGCGCCGCGGCGGCGGGCGTGCCGTCATCGAGCCATCCGTTGATCGCCAACCCGACGACGACGCCAAGCAGCAGGCCGATCACGATAAACACAGTCAGCCGTTTGGCCATGCAGCAAGTCTCCCAATATCGCCGGCCACGGAAGGGGATTGCGACCGCCGGGTCAAGCGCCGTATCGCTGGCATCATGATCGCCACCCCCTCGCGCCGCGCGCTGCTCGCCGCTGCGGCGACGGTGCCCCTGCTTTCCGCCGGGCTGCTCCGCGCCGCCGAACCCGATCTGTCGGCATTGCGCGACATCACCACGGGCGCGACGCCGATCGGCGCGGACGAGCGGGCGCGCCGCCTCGCCCGGGCGCAGGGGCTGATGGCGGCGAACGGCCTCGGCGCGGTGCTGATCGAGCCGGGCTCGTCGATGCTCTATTTCACCGGCGTGCGCTGGGGGCGCAGCGAGCGCCCGACGCTCGCCATCCTGCCGCGCGAGGGCGCGCCGCTGATCGTCACGCCCTTCTTCGAGGAACCCTCGGTCCGCCAGACGCTCGCCGTGCCTGCCGAGGTCCGCGTCTGGCAGGAGGACGGCAATGCGCTCGCCGTCGTCGCCGCCTGGCTGCGGGAGCGGCGGCTCGACCGGTTGCCGATCGGGATCGAGGAGACGGTGCGCGTCTTCATCCCGGGCGATCTCGCCCGCTACGCGCCCGACGCCAGGCAGGTCAGCGCCAATCCGGTGGTGCGCGGCTGCCGGATGATCAAGACCCCGGCCGAACTTGCGCTGATGGAGACGGCGACCAAGGTGACGCTCGCCGCTTATCACTGGCTCGCGCCGCGGATCGAGGCGGGGATGACCGGCAGTGCGATCGGCGCGCTGATGAATGCGGCGACGACCAGGCTCGGCGGCGATCCCGAATTCGCGCTGGCGCTGATCGGCCCGGCGGCGGCGCTGCCGCACGGCAGCCGCGAGGTCCATCGCATCGCCGATGGCGCGCTGCTGCTGATGGACTGCGGCTGTACGGTGCAGGGCTATCAATCGGATATCTCGCGCACCTGGGTGCCGCGCGGCACGGCGAGCACGGCGCAGCGCACCGTCTGGGATCAGGTCGCGCACGGGCAGCAGGTCGCGCTCGACGCGGCGCGGATCGGCGCCACCGCGGGCAGCGTCGATGATGCGGTGCGGCGCTATTACACCGGCCTCGGCTATGGTCCCGATTACGCGCTGCCGGGCCTGTCGCATCGGACCGGCCATGGCATCGGCATGGACGGGCACGAGCCGGTCAATCTGGTCCGCGGCGAGACGACGCGGCTGGCCGCCGGCATGTGCTTCTCGAACGAGCCGGGCCTCTACCTTCCCGGCCGGTTCGGCGTGCGCATCGAGGATTGCTTCCATATGACC
Organism: Sphingomonas kyungheensis; assembly: GCF_037120395.1. NCBI lineage: Bacteria > Pseudomonadati > Pseudomonadota > Alphaproteobacteria > Sphingomonadales > Sphingomonadaceae > Sphingomonas > Sphingomonas kyungheensis. Next base: position 412,593 of record NZ_JBBBDM010000003.1, on the reverse strand, counting down.
GCTGCCGGCCCGCGCTGGTTCAGCACACCGCCGGCCGCGATCGACACGCCCTTGTGATGCGGGCGCGGCTGGCGGACCGGGGCTATGCCAGATGGGATGGCCGCCTCGATGCGGCGGCATGCGACGCGCTCGCCGATCTGTTCGGGCATCTGCCGCCGGACCAGCCGGGACTGCGGATCGACCCGACGCGCTGCGCCGCGCTTGCCGCCTATCGCGCGATCGCCCCAACGCTGATCGATCTGCTCGGGCCGCGGGCGCGCCCGGTGCGAGCCCTGCTGTTCGACAAGCGCGACGGCGCCAATTGGGCGCTCGGCTGGCATCAGGATCGTACCGTCAAGGTCGCCGAGTGGATCGACGTGCCGGGTTTCGGCCCGTGGACGAGGAAGCAGGACCGGCTGCACGTCGCCCCGCCGATCGCCGTGCTGGCGGCTATGGTGACCGTCCGCCTCCATCTCGATCCGGTCGGGCCGGACAATGGCCCGCTCCACGTCGCGCCGGGCTCGCATCGCCTCGGCGTGATCGCGGAAGCGGCGATCGACGCCGTGGTGGAACGCTGTGGCAGCGCCGTGTGTCTGGCGGAGGCGGGTGACATATGGTTCTACGCCACGCCGATCCTGCACGGCTCCGCCCGCGCCGCCTCCGGTCGACGCCGTCGGGTGCTCCAGATGGACATAGCGGCGGCGGACTTGCCCGGCGGGCTGCGCTGGGCCGCCGACGCGCTGTGATCCGGCGGCGGCGAACGGCGCTTGAGGGCGGGCCGTCTCTCGCCTAAGTCGCTTGGCCTATGATCTCGACCAACGACATCCGCCGCGGCTTCCTCGACTATTTTGCAAGCGCGGGGCACGCCATCGTGCCCTCGGCGCCACTGGTGCCGCAGAACGATCCGACGCTGATGTTCGTCAACGCCGGCATGGTGCCGTTCAAGAACGTCTTCACCGGCCTCGAGACGCGGCCCTACGTCACCGCGACCAGCAGCCAGAAGTCGGTGCGCGCCGGCGGCAAGCACAACGACCTCGACAATGTCGGCTATACCGCGCGGCATCACACCTTCTTCGAGATGCTGGGCAATTTCTCCTTCGGTGATTACTTCAAGGAACAGGCGATCCATCACGCCTGGACGCTGCTCACCGGCGTCTGGGGCATTCCGGCCGAAAAGCTGACCGCCACCGTCTATCATACCGACGACGAGGCGCATGGCCTGTGGACCAAGTATCTGCCGGAAGAGCGGATCATCCGCATCGCCACCAAGGACAATTTCTGGGCGATGGGCGACAGCGGGCCGTGCGGCCCCTGTTCGGAGATCTTCTACGACCATGGCGCGCACATCCCCGGCGGCCCTCCCGGCAGCCCGGACGAGGATGGCGACCGGTTCGTCGAGATTTGGAACCTCGTCTTCATGCAATATGAGCAGGAGGCCAATGAGATCGTCGGCGAGCTGCCCAAGAAGTCGATCGATACCGGCATGGGACTCGAGCGGATCGCCGCGGTGCTGCAGGGCGTCCACGACAATTACGATACCGACACGTTCAAGGCGCTGATCGCCGCCTCGACCTCGCTGACCGGCACCGATGCGGAGGGGCCGCGGCGCGCGTCGCATCGCGTCATCGCCGATCACCTGCGCTCGTCGGGCTTCCTCGTCGCGGACGGCGTGCTGCCGGCGAACGAGGGGCGCGGCTATGTGCTGCGCCGGATCATGCGGCGGGCGATGCGCCACGCGCACCTGCTCGGCGCGAAGGAGCCGCTGATGCACCGGCTGGTGCCGGCGCTGGTCGCCGAGATGGGCGCGGCCTATCCCGAGCTGGTCCGCGCCCAGCCGCTGATCGAGGCGACGCTGCGCCAGGAAGAGACGCAGTTCCGCAAGACGCTCGACAAGGGGCTCAAGCTGCTCGACGAGGCGACGGTCGATATGGCGGCGGGCGCGACGCTCGCCGGCGAGACCGCCTTCCGCCTCTACGACACGTTCGGCTTCCCCTACGACCTGACCGAGGACGCGCTGCGCGAGCGCGGCCTGACTGTCGATCGCGCCGGCTTCGACGCGGCGATGGCCGAACAGAAGCGCGCGGCGCGCGCGGCGTGGAAGGGATCGGGCGCCAAGGCGTCGGACGATCTGTGGTTCGACATCGCCGAAGAGACCGGCTCGACCGAGTTCATCGGCTATAGCGCAGACGTCGGCGAGGGCGAGGTGGTCGCCTTGGTCAAGGACGGCGTGCGCGTCGATCAGGCCGCCGCCGGTGATACCGTCGCGATCATCGTCAACCAGACGCCCTTCTATGGCGAGAGCGGCGGGCAGGTCGGCGATACCGGCGTGATCTCGACCGATGCGGGCCTGCGCGCCAGCGTGACCGAGACGTCGAAGCAGCTCGGCCGTGTCTTCGTCCATCAGGCGGTGGTGGAGAGCGGCGCGATCACGGTCGGCGATGCCGTCCGCCTGCAGATCGACGTCGCCCGCCGCGCGCAGATCCGCGCCAATCATTCGGCCACGCATCTGCTGCACGAGGCGCTGCGCCAGCGGCTCGGCACGCATGTCGCGCAGAAGGGTTCGCTGGTCGCGCCCGAGCGGCTGCGGTTCGACGTCTCGCATCCGGTGGCGATGACGGCCGCCGAACTCGCCGACGCCGAGGCTGCGGTCAACGCGCAGATCCGCGGCAACGGCAGTGTGACGACGCGGCTGATGACCCCCGACGAGGCGATCGCCGAGGGCGCTATGGCCTTGTTCGGCGAGAAATATGGCGACGAGGTCCGCGTTGTGTCGATGGGCAGCGAGGATGGCGGCAAGACCTATTCGGTCGAGCTGTGCGGCGGCACCCACGTCAATGCGCTCGGCGACATCGGCCTGTTCAAGGTGATCGGCGAGGGCGCGGTATCGTCCGGCGTCCGCCGCGTCGAGGCGCTGACAGGCGAGGCGGCGCGTGCCTATCTCACCGCCCGCGACGAGCGGCTGCGCGAGGCGGCGACCGCGCTCAAGACCACGCCCGACGAGGTGCCGGCGCGCGTCGCGGCGTTGCTCGACGAGCGGCGGCGGCTCGAGCGCGAGCTGGCCGAGGCGAAGAAGGCGCTGGCGATGGGCGGTGGCGGCGGAGCCGCGGCTGGGCCGGAGCAAGTCGGCGGCGTCGCCTTCCTCGGTCAGATACTCGACGGCTTCGACGCCAAGGGGCTGCGTGGCGCGGTCGACGATGCCAAGCAGCGCCTGGGCGGTGCCGGTGTCGCGGTGATGGTCGCGGTGAACGACGGGCGCGCGTCGATCGCGGTCGGCGTGAGCGAGGATCTGGTGGGCCGCGTCAGCGCGGTCGACCTGCTGCGGCGGGCGGTGACGGTGCTCGGCGGTCAGGGTGGCGGTGGCCGGCCCGACATGGCGCAGGGCGGCGGACCCGATGGCGGCAAAGCGGCCGAGGCGATCGAAGCGATCCGCGCTGCGCTGACCGAAATAGCGGCGTCCGTCTGACGGAAAGGGCGGGGGAGGCGAACCTCCCCCGGCCCGATTACTTGGCCGCGCCGGCGGTGGCACCAGCGGTGGCGGCGGCGAGCTGATCGGCGGTGATGCCGACGATGACCTTGCCGCTCGCATCGGCGGTAAAGCCGGTGATCGGCAGCTTCACATCGCCCTTGGCGGTGGTCACCGTCACGAACTGCGCGTCGGCCGACTTGATCGTGCCGAGATTGGCGCCGTTGAGACCCGACACTGCGGTGCCCGGGGTCAGCTTCGCCTTCACCGCCTGCTGCGCCTGCGCCTGCGAGCTGGCGACCGCGGCGTCGAGATCGGCCTTGGTCATCGCCATGGCGAAGCCCTTGTCGGTCTTGCCGATCGACGCCGGCGGCACGGGCACCTGCGCGGTGCCGGTATTGAGGATCACCGCCTGCGGCGTGATGCTGGCGACGGTGCCGAGCGCCACGCCGGCGCTGTCATAAATGGTCGCGCCAACGGTGGGCGCGGAGGCGGTCGCGGAACCGGCAGTGGTCGCGGCGGCGCCGGGAGCGGGCTGGGCTTGCTGTGCCAGAGCCGCGGCGGGCACCATCATCAGGCTGCCGATCGTCAGGGCCAGGGTACGCATTCGAGATTCTCCATCTTCGTCGTTGTGACTTGGTAACGATGGGGTTTCGAATGCGGTTCCGCCCGCTTTTCTCGGCAAGTGGAGCCCGGACCGGGATCAACTGGTGGTCGGCAATCGTATCGTCCCGTCTTCGGCACGGCTCAGCGGACCGAAGGCGACGGCGGTTTCGAGCAGCAGCGGCTCGTAGAGATGCGGGAAAAGCTGGCCGCCGCGCGATTCCTCCCAGCGCAACGTCTCGCCGAAGCTGCCGAGATCGACCGCGACGACATGCAGATCGTCCTGACCGGCGAAATGCTTGTCGACCGTCTCGGTCAGCTGCGCCTCGGTCGATAGATGGATATAGCCATCGGCCCGGTCGACCGGCGCACCGTCGAAGCGGCCGTCGCGTTCCAGCGTCGCCATCTGCTCGCCGGTCAGCACCTTATAGGCGATGTTCGGCCGTTCGCTCATCCCTCGTCCCCTTCGTCATCGCTCTCGTCGACCTGTTCGTCCATCGTCTGCGGCCCGGTGCCGTCGTCGACGATCAGCGCGTCCTCGGCCGGATGCGCCGGGGCGCGGCCGAGTTCGGCGGCGACCACCGCCTGCGCCTCGTCCTCGGGCTCTTCCTCTTCGTCGATGCGCGCGGCGGAGACGACATGTTCGTCCTTGGCGACGCTGAACAGCGTGACGCCCTGCGTGTTGCGCCCGGTGACGCGGACGTCGCCTACCGACATGCGGATCAGCTTGGCCTGATCGGTGACGAGCATCAGCTGCTCGCCCGAATGCGCCGGGAAGCTCGCCACCACCGGACCGTTGCGGCCCGCGGAGACGATGTTGGTGATCCCCTGGCCACCACGATTGGTGCGGCGATATTCGTACGCCGAGGTGCGCTTGCCATAGCCGTTCTGGGTAACGGTGAGGATGAACTCCTCCGCCGCCTCCATTGCCGCCATCGTCTCGGCGTCGAGCGTCGTCTCGCGCTCGCCTTCCTTCCACGGCGCGGCACGGAGATAGGCGTCGCGCGTGTCGGTATCGAAGGGCACGCCGCGCAGGATCGACAGGCTGATCACCTCGTCGCCCTCGGCGAGGCTGACGCCGCGCACGCCGGTCGAGGTGCGGCTCTGGAATTCGCGCACGTCGGTCGCGGCGAAGCGGATCGCTTTGCCGTTGCGGGTGGCGAGCAGCACGTCGTCGCTCTCGGTCAGCACCGCGACGCCGATCAGTTTATCGTCCGAGCCTTCGTCAAAGCGCATCGCCAACTTGCCGTTCGACGGGATGTTGGCGAAGGCGTCCATTGCGTTGCGGCGGACGGTGCCGTTTGCGGTGGCGAACATGACGTGCAGGTCGCCCCAGCGCGTCTCGTCCTCCGGCAGCGGCAGCACCGTCGAGATCGTCTCGCCGGGACTGAGCGGCAGCAGGTTGATCATCGGCCGCCCGCGCGTCGCCGGCCCGCCCTCGGGCAGGCGCCAGACCTTCTGGCGATAGACCTTGCCGAGATTGGAGAAGAACAGCACCGGCGTGTGCGTCGAGGTGACGAACAGCGAGGTGATCGCATCCTCGTCCTTGGTCGCCATGCCGGCGCGCCCCTTGCCGCCGCGCTTCTGCGCGCGGAAGGTGTCGAGCGGGGTGCGCTTGATATAGCCCTGCACCGTGACGGTGACGACCATGTCCTCGCGCTCGATCAGATCCTCGTCGTCGATGCCGTCGGCGGCCGCGGCGATCTCGGTGCGGCGCGGGGTCGCGAAGATGGCGCGGACGTCGACCAGCTCCTCGCGCATCACCTCGTACAGCCGCTTGCGGTTGCCGAGGATTTCCAGCAGCGCCGCGATCGAATCGGCGAGGCCCTTGAGCTCGTCGCCGATCTCGTCGCGGCCAAGCGCGGTGAGGCGATGCAGGCGCAGGTCGAGAATCGCGCGCACCTGCGTGTCCGACAGGCGATAGCCGTCACCGACCTGCGTGCCCTCGACCGCCTCGACAAGGCTGAGATAGGGCGCGATCTCGGCGATCGGCCATTCGCGCGCGAGCAGGGCGGCGCGCGCCTCCGCCGGGCTCGACGACCCGCGGATGATCCGCACCACCTCGTCGAGATTGGTGACCGCGATCACCAGACCGAGCAGGATATGGGCGCGGTCGCGCGCCTTGTTGAGCTCGAACTTCGAGCGTCGGGTGATGACCTGTTCGCGGAACTGGACGAAGGCCTGGATGATGTCGCGGAGGTTGAGCGTCTCCGGCCGGCCGCCGCGGATCGCGAGCATGTTGGCGGGGAAGGAGCCCTGCGCCGGCGTATGCCGCCACAGCTGGTTAAGCACCACCTCCGGCGTCGCGTCGCGCTTGAGGTCGATGACGATCCGCACGCCCTCGCGGTTCGATTCGTCGCGGATGTCGCTGACGCCCTCGATGCGCTTGTCCTTGGCGGCCTCGGCGATCTTCTCGACCAGCGCGTTCTTGCCCTGCTGGAAGGGGATTTCGGTGAGCACGATCGAGGTGCGGTCGCCGCGCGCCGTCTCGATCTTGTGGCGCGAACGCACGATGATCGAGCCGCGGCCGGTATTGTAGGCCGAACGCGCGCCGGCGCGGCCGAGGATGATCGCGCCGGTCGGGAAGTCCGGTCCGGGAACGATCTCCATCAGCTCCTCGATGGTGATCGGCTCGCCGCCGCTCACCGACCGGTCGATATAGGCGAGGCAGGCGTCGACCACTTCGCCGAGATTGTGCGGCGGGATGTTGGTCGCCATGCCGACCGCGATGCCGCCGGCGCCGTTGACCAGCAGGTTGGGGAAGCGTGCCGGCAGCACCTGCGGCTCGCGCTCGCTGGCGTCGTAATTGGGCTGGAAGTCGACGGTATCCTTGTCGAGATCCTCCATCAGGTAATTGGCCGCGCGGGCAAGGCGCGCCTCGGTGTAGCGCATCGCGGCGGGCGGATCGGGATCCATCGAGCCGAAATTGCCCTGACCGTCGATCAGCGGCAGCCGCATCGACCAGTCCTGCGTCATCCGCGCCAAAGCGTCGTAGATCGCGGTGTCGCCGTGCGGGTGATATTTACCGATCACGTCACCGACGATGCGCGCCGACTTGCGATAGGGGCGATTGAACAGGAAGCCGTTTTCCTGCGCCGAGAAGAGGATGCGGCGATGCACCGGCTTGAGGCCGTCGCGGACGTCGGGCAGCGCGCGCGCCACGATGACGCTCATCGCATAGTCGAGGTAGCTCGACTTCATCTCGTCGACGATGGAGATCGTCGCAATATCGGAGGGTTCGGCGAGGCTGGTCTCGTCGGCCAAGGCTATACGCTTTCGGATTGTTACACGGGTGTGCCGATCTTGTAGGCACCTCGCGACCGAAAGTCACGCGCGCACACGCGCGCGCGTGACGATAGAGCCTTTGTGTTACTTCTTGCAGGCGGCCTTGGTGGCGTTGCCCGCCTTGCTGCAATCATAGGTCACCGTCTTGCCGGTGCTGGTCTTGGTGGTCACCATCCGGCCCTTGGTCCCGGCGGTGGTGCGCGTCGTCGTCTTCGTCATCGTGGTCGGACGCGCCGCGGGGGTCTTGGTCGTGGTGGTGCGGCTGGTCATCGTCGTCTTGGCGCTGGTCGCGGTCTGCGCGCCGGTCGCGAAGGCGGCGGAGCCACAGAAGAGCGCGGCCGCCGTCAGGATGGCAACGGGCAAGGATTTGGTCATGACATCATCTCCCACCGGCCGACGCGGGATCGCGTCGCCTTGATGAGGACGATGCGCGCGATGCGCTGACGTGCCAATGGCCGGACGATGACGATTCTGTCATCTCCGCGCCGCGGCGGCATGGCTCAGGGCGCTACTTCCTTGCCTTCGAAATCGAACAGCTTGCCGCTGTCGGTCACGCCGAGGCCGTCGATCACGTCGAGCAATTGCGAGGCGGCGCGATCGGGGGTGAACAGCGTGCCGGGGCGCACGTTCGCCTGGAACGGCTTGGACAAAGCGGTATCGACCGTACCGGGATGCAGCCCGACGAGGATCGCCCGATCGTTGCGCCGCCGCTCCTCGACGCTCAGCGTCCGCACCAGCTGGTTGAGCGCCGCCTTGGCCATGCGATAGCCGTACCAGCCGCCCAGCCGATTGTCGGAGATGCTGCCGATCCGCGCCGACAGCACCGCAAAGACCGTCCGCCCCTGTTTGGGCATCAGCGGCAGCAGATGCTTGGCGACCAGGGCAGGGCCGATCGCGTTGACGCGCAGCACCGTCTCCAGCCACGCCGGATCGAAGTCGCGATAGCTCTTCTCCGGCCCGTGGCGGGCGTCGTGGAGCAGGCCGGTGGCGAGGATGACTAGCGACGGCGGTGGGCCGGCGGCGATGCGCGCCGCGGCGGCGGCGACGCTCGCCTCGTCGGTGATGTCGATCGGCGCCTCGCCCGATCGCGACAGCGCATGGACCGGCGCATAGCTCGCCTCGTCGACCAGCGCCGCATGCAGCGCCGCGCCGATCCCGCCCGACGCGCCGATCACCACCGCCGCGCTCATCGCGCGAACCGCCAGACATCGTCGCCGCTCGCCGCCGCGTCGAAGACGTAGCCGTCGCTGTCGAAGCCGCGCATGTCGTCGATCCGGGTGATGCGATGCTCGACCATCCAGCGCGCCATCATCCCGCGCGCCTTCTTGGCGTGGAAGCTGACGAAGCGGTCGCCGTCGCGGAAGTCGATGGCTACGACGCGGATGCCGGCGGGCAGATGGCCGCCGACGCCCGCCCAATATTCCTGGCTGGCGAGGTTGAGGACGACGCCCTCGCCCTCTTCGGCGAGATCGGCGGCGAGCGCCTTGGCGATCCGGTCGCCCCACCAGTCGGTCAGCTTGGTCTTCCGCGGCGCCCAGCGCGTGCCCATCTCCAGCCGGTACGGCCGCATCAGATCGAGCGGGCGCAGCATGCCATAGAGGCCGGAGAGCAGCCGCAGATGATCCTGCGCGAAGGGGAGCGCTTCCTCGGGCAGGGTCTTGACGTCGAACCCGGTATAGACGTCGCCGTCGAAGGCGAAGATCGCCGGCCGCTCTGGCGCGTCGGGGAAGTCGCGGAAGCGGTCGGCGTTGAGCTTGGCGAGCGCCGGCGAGATATGCATCAGTTCGGCAAGCTTCTTCTGCGTCAGATGCGCCGCCGCGGCCGCCAGCGTCTCCGCCTCGGCGGCGAAGCGCGGCCGGGTCGGGGTGAGGGCGGGGAGGGGCGACTCATAGTCGAGCGTCTTGGCGGGGGAGAGCAGGGCGATCATCGCCGGTCGCGGTAGCGGCCCCGCCGCCGCCGTTCAATCGCCGTTCAGTGCCGCCGGGGCAGACACCGCACGGCATCTGCTTGAACGGCTTGCGACGGACCGTTACAGCCGCGCAGACGTTAGCGGCAGCGATGCCTCACTATCTGGAGAGTAGGTTAGCATGAAGACCCTTTCGAAGCTTGCGCTGGCCGCGGTGCTGGCCACCGGCGTGAGCGGATTGGCGTTCGTCGCCCCCGCGATCGCCAAGAAGGAAGAGCCGGCGACGCCTGGCTTCAAGCTCAGCAAGCCGGTGCAGGCGATCGCCTTTCAGGCACAGGAAGCGGTGAAGTCGCGCAATGTCGCCACCGCCGAGCCGCTGGTCGCGCAGGTCGAGGCCGCCGCCACCACCGACGATGACAAATATATCGCCGCCGCGCTGCGCTACGATCTCGAGAACACCAAGCTCGTCATCGCGCAGGAGGCCAATCCGAAGGCACCGCTCGACGAGACCGGACTCGCCAAGCCGCTCGACGCACTGATCGCCGCCAAGAACACGCCCGCCGCCGATCGCGGCAAATATTTGTTCCGCCGTGGCCAGCTCGCCTACAACAGCAACCAATATCCGGTCGCGACGCAATATTTCACACAGGCGAAGGCCGCCGGCTACAATTCGCCCGACTTCGACCTGCAGCTCGCCAAGGTGAAGGTGCAGGCGGGCGATACCGCCGGTGGTCTCGCCGATCTCGATCGCTACATTACCGCGCAGAAGGCGGCGGGGCAGACTGTGCCGGAGGCCTATTACCGTTTCGGCATCGCCACCGCGAACAACAAGAAGATGGCGCCGGAAACGCTCGCCTGGATGCAGAAGTACGTCGCCGCTTATCCGAACGCCAAGGTGTGGCGCGACGTGATCCTGCAATTCGCCTTCGCGCAGAACAGCCTCGCCGCGCCGGACAAGTCGCAGACGGTCGATCTGTATCGCCTGCTTCGCGCCACCGGCTCGATGCCCGATCAGGCGATGTACGAGGATTACGCCAAGAACGTCTACGATAAGGGCAATCCGTATGAAGCGGCGGCGGTGCTCAAGGAAGGCATGGCGGCGGGCAAGATCCCCGCGACCAGCGCTTTCTCGAAGAGCCTGCTGACCGCGTCGAACACCGCGATCAAGGCGGACGGGTCGCTCGCCGGCAGCGAGAAGACCGCGCTGGCATCGAAGGACGGCAAGATCGCGGCCTCGACTGCCGACGCCTATCTCGGCCAGAACAACTATGCCAAGGCGATCGAATTGTATCGCGCCGCGCTGAGCAAGGGCGGTGTCGATGCCAATGAGGTCAACACCCGCCTCGGCATCGCGCTCGCCAAGTCGGGCGACAAGGCCGGCGCGCAGGCGGCCTTCGGTGCGGTGACGGGGAATCCGCGCGCCGGCATCGCCGCGCTGTGGAACACCTATACTCAGGTCGGCGCGACGCCCGCTCCGGCGGCCTGATCGCCTCACCGGTGATGCACAAGGGGGCGGTCCGGAGACGGGCCGCCCTTTTTGCGTCAAAGGGTCAGTCGATGATGACCGGGATGCCCGAGGTCGACTTGGCGGTGCGGATCGTCAGCGACGTCTTGACGCTGGCGACGTTGGGTGCCGGGGTCAGATGCGTGGTGAGGATTTCCTGAAAGCTCTTGAGGTCGCTGGCGACGATCTTGAGGATGAAGTCGATCTCGCCGTTGAGCATATGGCATTCGCGGATTTCCGGAATGTCGGCGACATGCGCCTCGAACGCGGCGAGATCATGCTCGGCCTGGCTGCGCAGCGAGACCATCGCGAAGACGGTGATCGGAAAGCCGAGGCTGGCGGGATCGAGATCGGCGTGATAGCCGCGGATCACCCCGGCCTCCTCCAGCGCGCGCACGCGGCGCAGGCAGGGCGGCGCGGTCAGCCCGACGCGTTCGGCCAGCTCGACATTGGTCATCCGCCCATCCTGCTGCAGGTGAGCGAGAATTTGACGATCGATCCGATCGAAGGACATTGCGTATTACTCTCCAGGAACAGGCCGGATTAGCGCGGCGGCTCCCCCTAAGCATAAGAAAATTGCGGCGCAACGCAATTGTCCCACTATGCGACGTGCGTAAATCGGCGGTTCCTCTAACCGGAGCCGGACGTTAAGGGATGAGCGCGCACATCGTGACGATGGGGCGATCTCCAGGAGTTGGTGTGCGGTTCGACGACAGCCTGAAAACGGTGCTTTCGGCCGACATGGAGAGTGGGTTCGGCGCGCAATCGGCGTGGCGCCAGCTGACCGACCTGATGGGGCGCGGGCGCATCCCTGCCGACCCGGCGTCGCTCGACCGGCTGCGTGCGCTGCGGGAGGTCGTTCCCGTGGCGACGCGCATCGCCAGCGCGCGGGCCCTGGCCTTCGCCCGGCCGCCCGCCGCGCTGATCGGCGTCTTCGCCGAGGATGAGATCACCGTCGCCGCACCGCTGCTGCGCACCGCCAGCCTGACCGACGACGAATGGCTGGCATTGTTGCCGAGACTCGACGCGCATGGCCGCGCCTTGCTGCGCCACCGCCGCGACCTTCCCGCGCCGGTCGAGCGCGGGCTCGCCAGCTTCGGTCCCGCCGATTTCGTCCTGCGCTACGACACGCCCGAGCCGGCGAACGACGTCGTCACTCCCGCGGCGAACGACGTCGCCGTCGCGCCGCCCGCCGAGGAGAGCGCCGTCGTCCGTTTCGCCCCGCCGGCCGAAGACGGTTCACCATCCGAAGACCTGCTGCCGCCCGCAGCGCCGCAGCCGGTCGCCGACGGCGGTTTCCAGATCGCCGATCTCGTCGCGCGGATCGACGCCTTCCAGAAGCAGCGCGACCCCAACGAGCCGGTCGCCGACGCCAAGGCGGAGCCGCCGAGCTATTTCCACTTCGACACCGACAGCCATGGCGTGATCTGCGCGGTCGACGGCGTCGCGCGCGGGCCGCTGATCGGCGCCTCGCTCGCCGTCGCGACGCCGCAGGGCGAGGTCCGCGTCGATGCGGTGATGACCGGCGCGCTGCGCCAGCGGCAGCGATTCGCCGGCGCGCGGCTCGACGTCGGCGGCCATTCGGATGCCGCGGGCGCGTGGCGCGTCGCCGGTACGCCGCAATTCGACGCGGCGAGCGGCCGCTTCCTCGGCTATGTCGCGATCGCCCGCCGTCCGCGCAGCGACGAGGATGCCGTACCGGGCGCACGCAAGCTGATGTCCGATTCGCTGCGCCAATTGGTCCACGAACTGCGTACCCCGACCAATGCGATCGCCGGTTTCGCCGAACTGATCGAGGCGCAACTGCTGGGGCCGGTTTCCGCCGTCTACCGCGACCATGCGCTGACCATCCGCCGGCAGGCGGCGAGCCTGCTCGGCGCGATCGACGATCTCGACACCGCGGCGCGGATCGAGGGCAAGGCGCTCGACCTGCGCCCGGCGCCGATCGCCTTCGAGCCGCTGCTGACGCGCATCGTCGCCGATCTTGAGCCGCTCGCCTCGCTGCGCGGCACGGTGATCGACATCCATCCGATGGGCGATCATCAGGCGCTGAGCGACGATCGCGCGCTCGAACGCCTGCTCTCGCGCCTGCTCGCCGCGTTGACCGCCGCCGCGACGACGGGGGAGCGGATCGACATCGCCGAGGCACCCGCGCCCGAGGGGCAGGTCGCGATCTGCTTCGCCCGCCCGATCGCGCTCGCCGCCACCGGCGAGGCGGCGTTGCTCAGCCTCGACGCCGAAGCCGAGGCCGAGGCGGGGGATCGCGACGGGGCGCCTCTGCTCGGCACCGGCTTCGCGCTGCGCCTCGCGCGCAACCTCGCCGCGGAATTGGGTGGCGAACTGGTGTTCGGCGAGCATCTGCTGACGCTGCGGCTCCCTGCGGCCGACGAGCCGGCGGCGGTGCAGGCGACCCATTGAGCGTTCACGGCGGCGCCCTGTCGCCGTTCCGGCTGCCCGCCCCCGATGCTGCCGCTCTGGTACGCTGGCCAGCGCGCTTCGGCCGCCGCTTCCTCGTCTTCGTCGATGTCGAGGAGGAGTTCGACTGGTCGGCGCCGCTCGATCGCGCCAATCGCTCGGTCACGGCGATCGCCGCGCTGCCGCAGGCGCATGCCCGCTTTGCCGATCATGGCATCGCGCCCGTCTATCTGATCGATCACCCCGTGGTCAGCGATGCCGGGGCGGTCGATCTGCTCCGCGGCGTGCTGGCCGATCCGCGAGTCGGGCTGGGGGCGCAACTCCATGCCTGGGTGACACCTCCGTTCGCCGCACCGCAGCCGGGCGACACTTATGCCGGCAATCTGCCGCCGGCGCTCGAAGCCGCCAAGCTCGACACGCTGACCGACCGGCTGACCGATGCGTTCGGCCGGGCCCCGATCGCCTATCGCGCCGGACGCTATGGCATCGGCCCGGCGACCGCAGCCGCGCTCGTCCGTCGCGGCTATCGCGTCGAAAGCTCGGTGCGGGCGCGCTACGACTATAGTGCGGACGGCGGACCGGATTTCAGCCGTGTCGGCAGCGCTGCCTTCCGTCTAGGCGATCTGATCGAAGTGCCGTTGACCACCAGCTTCACCGGGCGGCTGCGGCGGCGGGGCGCAGGCCTCTATCCTGCGCTCGGCCGCCTGCCGTTGGCGCGCGGCGCCTTCGCCACCGCCGGGCTGCTCCAGCGTGTCGCGCTGACGCCGGAGGATATGCCGATCGCCGAGGCGTGCGCTGCGGTGCGTGTCGCGGTCGAGGAGGAGGGTCACGGGCTGATCAGCCTGTCGTTCCATTCGCCGAGCCTGGTGCCGGGGCATACGCCCTATGTCCGCAGCACGGCCGATCTGGCACGATTGTGGGATTGGTGGCGGCAAATGACCGCGCTGCTCGAATCGCTGGCGGTTCGGCCGGCGACTCTTGCCGAGGTGATCGCCGCCGCGGACGCGCCCGACAACTGATGATAGGTCGGATTCCGCAAGTTGCCGGCAAATTCTTCAAAGTGTCACAGAGACGATCGAACCATCGTGAGGGTATCGCCCACCGGTGCCCGCCGAAAAGTCCTGATCTCACGCGACGTTGCGTGAATCTCTGCGGTTATTGCCGTCGACGTCAGGCGGTTCGTCGCACCGGCAGGGGCGTTTGACCAGCTTTGTGGCGGATTTGCGCGCTTTCGGATTGTCTTTTCTTGGCGACGCTGCCATTAGCAAGCCTCAACACGTCAAAGGGGATGACCATTATGGTTGCCAAGTTTCTGATGGCTGCTGCTGCAGCCGCTCTCGCCGTCGCTCCGGCCGCTGCTGCCCCCGCCAACCCGGCGGCGAGCCTGTCGGTCGCGAAGTCGGTGCGCACCGGTTCGGTTTCGGCCAAGAAGAACGAGCTCGCCGGTGGCGGTCTGATCATCGCCCTCGTCGCGGCCGCTGCCGTCGTCGCTGGCATCATCATCGTTGCCGACGACGACAACAGCGACAGCAACTAAGATGCGGAGCGGCCGCCGTGCCTGTCACGGCGGCCATCTTGCATGAGGTAAGGGGGGCTTATGCCCCCCTTGTTGATTCCGGCACGATCCGTCGTCAGACGGCGATGGTCACGCCGGGAGAGCCGCGCCGCGCTGGATGAGATCGGCGTGGGGAATGCCCGCCGGGCCGAACGTCCGCCAGAGGTGATGGGTGACCACCGCCCGGCAGATCGCGGACCAGAATCGATCCTCGCCGCTTGGAATGATTTCTTGCCCATCCAGCCGCTGCGGCCAGTTTCGGTCTAGCATGCGTCTGGCCTCATCCGCGTGGCCGGACAGCATCAGCCCGACCAGCTTCTCCACCGAGGCTTGCGTATAGGCATCAGGGTCCTTCGGGTGATCGCGCCCATGCGGCAAGCGTTCCGACACCCAGGCGCGCAGCTCCCTGCGCATGACGGCGGGGTCCGATGATCGTCTGCTGACATGGCCCGTCGTGAGCGCGCGCCGATCGAGCACCAAGCCGTTCCCGGACCAGATCACCGGCAGGGGCAGGATGATCACGCCGGCGTGGGGCGCGTCGTTGAAATATTCGATGTCGAACGGCAGCGTGAGCCGCAGCGCCGGTCCGCCCGGTCGGACCGCCACGATGTCGAAACGCTCGCCCGTCCATTTGGTGACGTGAACCTCGGGCGTCAGGGTGACGGCGAACAAATCGGCATCGCCACCGGAACCGCCGAAGTCGCCAAGCACCAGCACATCGGGGCCTGATCGTGCCCCGTCACGCTGCCACAGCGTCTTGACGCTCATATAGCCGCCGCCAAGACGTATCGTACGTGTCGCCGTCGTCACCGCGAGCGCGCGGCAATAGGCATCCGTATCGCCCCCCGGCGGACAGGCGACGACGCGAACCTCGCCGCCCTTGCCGCGCCATAGCGAACCCAGCGGCGCCGGCTGAGCCGCTCCCGCTACCGGCGTCAGCAGCACAAGGCTGGCGAGCAACGCCCCGAGCCGATCGAGCCAGACCGCCATATCCCGCCGCCCCCCATGTTCGAAAACGCAGGATAGGGGCTATCGGACGACGGTCAAAGTCCCATCGGGCACCGGCCCGCCGGTCGCCTGGAACAGCGCCACCGTATCGGTCAGCCGTGCCGCACGCGCCTGTACCAGCTGCGAGCGCGCCTGCGCATCGGCTGCGGTGGCGTTGAGCAGCGACAGCGTGCCGACATCGCCGAGCGCGAGCTGACGCCGCACATAGCCGAGCGCCCGGCCCGAGGCATCTGCCGCGCGCGTCGCCGCATCGAGCGCCGTGGCGTCGGTGGCGAGGCCGGTCAGCGCATCGGCGACATCGCCGAACGCCTGTACCACGGCGCCGCGATATTGCGCCTTGGCACCGTCGAGCGCCGCCTCCGCCGCGCGTTGCTGGTTGCGCAGCGCGCCGGCGTGGAACAGCGGCTGGGTGATGCCGCCGAGCAGCGTCCAGAACGGATTGCCGTCCTTGAACATGTCGCCGAAGCGCTGCGCCGAGCCGCCGGCATTGGCGCTGAGCGTGATCGAAGGCAGCCGCGCGGCGATCGCGGTGCGCACGTCCGCGCCGGCGCCTTCGAGCTGCGCCCGTGCCGCGAGCACGTCCGGCCGCCGCGCGACCAGATCGGAAGGGAGAACGGTCGGCAGCCGCGTCGGCAGGGTCAAGGCGGACAGCGACGGCAGCGGCGGCAGCGCATCGCCGGCGGCGCGACCGAGCAGCGCGGCGATGAGGACGCGCTGATGCGCCTCCTGCCGGACGAGCGGCGGCAGCACGCCTTCGGCGGTCGCCACGGCGGTCTGCTGCGTGGCGATATCGGCGGCGCCGATCGCGCCGAGCTGCTGGCGACGCAGCAGGCTCGCCAGGATGTCGCGATTGACCGAGATCGCGGTCTGCGCCGCCGCGATCTGATCGGCGAGCGCGGCGCGGGCGATTACCGCCTGCACCAGATTGGCGACGACGGTGGTCCGGCCCGCCGCCAGCCGCTGCCGCTGCACTTCCGCGGCGGCACGCGCCGACCGGACGCGCGAGCGGGTCGCGCCGAACAGGTCGAGCGCATAGCTGACGTTCACCTGCGCGGTGTGCAGCGTATAGAGTTGCTGTTGCTGATCGGCGACCGGCGGCGACAAAGCGTTGGAGACGCGTGCGCGCTCGACATTGTAGCTCGCATCGAGCTGCGGCAGGGCCGCCCCCGCCGCCACCCCGGCGAGCGCCTGCGACTGGCGCAGCGAGGCATCGGCGCTGGCAATGTCGTTATTGTGGGCGAGCGCCTCGTCGACCAACCGATCCAGCTCGGGGCTGACGAACGCCGTCCACCAGTCCGCGCGTGCCGGCGTGGTCGAGAAGGCCTGCGCCGTGCCGCTGGCGGGGGCGATCGTCGCCGGCGTCGCGGCGGGCGGCAGCGGCGCATGCGCGTCGAGGTCGTGCGGCCCGACCGCACAGGCGGCGGTGGCGCAGGCAAGCAGCAGGACGAGAGCGCGGCTCATGCCGGCACCTCCGCGGCGGGCGCATCGCCGGCCGGGCCATGGCCGACGTCGCGGCCATGCGCGCCGCGGTCCTCCGGCGGCACCCGTTTCGAGAAACGGTCGATCAGCACCGGCAGCACCAGCAGGATGAGCAGCGGCGCGAGCGCCATGCCGCCGACGACGACGAGCGCGAGCGGCTTCTGCACCTGGCTGCCGATGCCGGTCGACAGCGCCGCGGGCAGCAGGCCGATCGCCGCGACGAGGCAGGTCATCACCACCGGCCGCAGGCTGTGCCGCACCGTCGTGCCGAGCGCGGTGGCGCGATCGAGCCCTTCGTCGACCGCATTGTTGAAGGTGGTGACGACGAGGATGCCGTCCATCACCGCGATGCCGAACAGCGCGACGAACCCGATCGCCGCCGAGATGCTGAATGCCGTACCGGTCAGCGCCAGCGCGAGCACGCCGCCGACCACCGCCATCGGGATCGCCGCGAAGGCGAGCAGGCTGTCGCGGATCGAGCCGAAATTGGCGTAGAGCAGCAACAGCATCAGCAGCAGGCTGATCGGCACGACGATCTCCAGCCGGGCGATCGCATTGGTGAGATTGTCGAGCTCGCCCGCCCATTCGAGGTGATAGCCGGCGGGCAGATGGACGTTCTTGGTGATCCGCGCCCGCGCCTCGTCGACCGCGCCGCCGAGATCGCGCCCGCGCACCGAGAATTTGATCGGGATGTAGCGTTCCTGATGCTCGCGATAGATGAACGATGCGCCCGAAGTGAGGTGGACGTTGGCGACTTCGGACAGCGGCACCTGGATCGTGCTGTTGCTGCCGTCGGGGGCGGGGGCGCCGATGGTGATGCGGCGGATCGCCTCGAGCGAGTCGCGTTGCTCGGGCTTGAGGCGGACGATGATCGGGAAGTGACGGTCGGTCCCCGCCTCATAGAGATCGGCGCTCGAACTGCCGCCCACCGCCGCGGCGACCGTCGCATTGACGTCGTCGGGGGTGAGGCCATAGCGCGCCGCGCGGGCGCGATCGACGTCGACGCGCACCGTCGGCTGGCCGAGCGACTGGAATACGCCGAGATCCTCGATGCCGCGCACCTGGCTCATCTGATCCTTGATCTGGTTGGCGAATTTTTCGAGCGTGGCGAGATCGGGCCCGAACAGCTTGATCGAGTTCGCGCCCTTCACGCCCGATGCCGCTTCCTCGACGTTGTCCTCGATGATCTGCGAGAAGGAGAAGTCGACGCCGGGATATTTGGCGGTCAGCTTGCTCGACAGCTCGGCGATCAGCGTCTCCTTGGTGACGCCGTGCGGCCATTCGCTGGCGGGCTTGAGCGGCACGAAGAATTCGGCGTTGAAGAAGCCGGTCGCGTCGGTGCCGTCGTCGGGGCGACCGTGGGCGGATAGCACCGCGGTCGTTTCGGGATAGCTGGCGATGATCCGGCGGATGCCGTTCACCGCCGGCTCGCCCGCCTCCAGGCTGATCGAGCCGGGCAGCGTCGCGCGGATATACATGTTGCCCTCTTCGAGATGCGGCAGGAATTCGATGCCGAGCGTCCGCACGCCGATCACCGCGAGCAGCAGCATCAGCGCCGCCCCGCCCAGGGCCAGCACCCGGTTGCCGAGCGCGAAGGCGGCGGCCGGCTCATAGGCGCGGCGCAGCTTGCCGACGATCCACGTCTCCACCTCCGACAGCTTGTCGGGGAGCAGCAGCGTCGCCAGCACCGGCGCGACGGTGAAGGTGGCGAGCAGGCCGCCCGTGATCGCGTAGGCATAGGTCTTGGCCATCGGGCCGAAGATATGCCCCTCGACGCCGGTCAGCGTGAACAGCGGCAGGAAGCTCGCGATGATGATCGCGGCGGCGAAGAAGATGCCGCGGCTGACCTCCGACGACGCGCCGAGCACCGCCGAGAAGCGGTTGGCGAGCGTGTAATGGCCGCGTCCGCTTTCGACATGCGCCGATCGCTCGACCATGTGACGGAAGATATTCTCGACCATGATGACGCAGGCATCGACGACGAGGCCGAAGTCGAGCGCGCCGACCGACAGCAGATTGGCGCTTTCCCCCTGCAGCACGAGGATCAGGATCGCGAAGGCGAGCGCGAAGGGGATGGTGGCGGCGACGATGATCGCGCTGCGCAGATTGCCGAGGAACAGCCATTGCAGGGCGAAGATCAGCAGGATGCCGACCACCATGTTCTCGAGCACGGTATGGATGGTGAGGTGGATGAGGTCGGACCGGTCGTAGATCCGGTCGAGATGCACGCCGGGCGGCAGCACGCCCGAATCGTTGATCTCCGCGACTTCCTTCTGCACCGCCTGGATCGTCGGCATCGATTGCGCGCCGCGCTGCATCAGCACGATGCCCTGCACGATATCGTCCTGGTCGTTATAGCCGGCGATGCCGAGCCGCGGGCTGTTGCCGACCTTGACCGTGGCGACGTCCTTGACCAGCACCGGCTGGCCGCCGCCGGTGCCGACGAGCACGTTCTCGATCCCCGACGGCGTCTGGATCAGGCCGACGCCGCGGACGATCGCCGCCTGTGCGCCGAAGTTGATCGTCTGGCCGCCGACATTGCCGTCGCTCTTGGCGATCGCGGCGAGCACCTGGCTGACGGTGACGTTGTGCGCGGCGAGCCGGTCGTTGTCGATCACCACGTCATAGGCGCGCAGCTTGCCGCCCCAGCCGGTGACGTCGATCACCCCGGGGATGCGCTTGAACCGGCGCTGCAGCACCCAGTCCTGCAACGTCTTGAGGTCCATCACCGAATAGCCCTTGGGCGCGCTGATCTTGTAGCGGTAGATCTCGCCCACCGGGCTGGTCGGCGACAGCGTCGGCTGCGCGCCGCCGGCGAGCGGCGGCAGCTGCGACAGGCGGTTGATCACCTGCTGCTTCGCCTGGTCGTTGGTGAAATCGTAGCTGAACTGGATCTTGACGTCGGACAGGCCGAACAGGCTGATCGCGCGGATCGCGGTGAGGTGCGGGATGCCCGCCATGCCGACCTCGATCGGGATGGTGACGTTGCGCTCCATCTCCTCGGCGGAGAGGCCCTGCGTCTGCGTGATCACCTCGACCATCGGCGGGACCGGATCGGGATAGGCTTCGATATTGAGGTTGATGAAGCCGATCACGCCGGCGGCGAGCATCGCGACGAAGACGCCGACGATGAGCAGCCGCTGGCGCAGCGCGAAGGCGACAATGCGGTTCATTCGCCGATGCCCGCTTCGTTGACGAACAGCGCACCGGAGGTGACGATCTTCTCGCCCGCGGCGAGGCCCTGGCGGATGACGACCTGGCCGTCCTGCGCATCGCCGGCGACGACGTCGCGTGCGACGAGCAGCCCGTCGGGGCGGACGACCCAGACGCGCGCCTGATCGCCCTCATGGATTACCGCCGCGGCGGGGACGCGGATCGCATCGCCGCCGGCGGCGCGATGGATCTGGAAGCTGGCGAACATCTGCGGCTTGAGCGCGCCGTCGGGATTGGCGATCGCCGCGCGCACCGGCAGGCGGTGGGTCTGCGGGTCGAGCGCCGCGCCGACCAGATCGATCCGCGCCTGGAAGCTGCGGCCGGGCAGGGCGGGGGTGGTCACCGTCGCCGAATCGCCGACGTGGATCGCCGCGGCATCGGTCTCGGCGACCTGCGCGATCAGCCAGACGCGTGAGGGGTCGGTGATCGTCATCACCGGCTTGTCGCCGCCCTGGCTGACATATTGGCCGGCGGCGACGTCGCGCGTCGCGACCAGCCCGCTGATCGGCGCGTGCAGCGTCGTCACGTCGTGGATGCCCGACACTTCGCCGACGCCCTCCAGCTGGCGGATCTCGCCCGGCGACTTGCCGAGCACCGCGAGCTTGTCGCGCGCCGCACCGAGCGCGGCGGCGGCGGTACGCGCGGTCGCCTGCGCCGCGGCGAGGTCGGTCTGCGCCTGCTGATAGTCCTTCTGCGCGCCGCCCGCGGTCTGGTAGATCAGCCGCTGGCGTTCGGCGTTGCGCGTCGCGGTGGCGAGCTGCGCCTGGGCGTTCTGATAGGAGGCCCGCGCGGCGAACAGCCCGTTGCGCGCGTCGACGAAGTCGTTGGTGCGGACGAGCAGCAGCGGCTGCCCCTGCCGCACGCGCTGGCCGGCGTCGACCAGCACGCGCACCACCTGCCCGCTATAGGGCATCAGCACCGGCGTGCTGCGGTCGCCGTCTACCGAGATCGACCCGCTCGCCAGCGTCCGCGCGTCCGCCGCGCCCATGCCGACCCGCATCGTGCCGAGCGCCGCCATCTGCGTGGCGGTCGGACGAAAGGTGCCGGGCGGCGGCGCGGGCGGCGGCGCGTCCTCGTGATGGGTCAGCCTGCCGATCAGCACGATCAGCAGCACGATCCCGGCGAGCACCACCGCGACGATGGCCAGCCAGCGCCATTGCGCCGGTCGCGACAGCGAGCGGGCGGGGGCGAGGGGCTCGGGATGTTCGGTGGCGTGCATCATGATCCTGCGCGTGCGAAGAAGCTTGGTGCCGATAGGCAGGCTGGCTTACAGCGGCCTGACGGATGCTGCGGCGCGGGAGGATGTTTGCGCATTTTGCTGATCGAGGATGACGCGGCGCTCGCCGATGCGCTGATCGGCGCGCTGCGGCAGCGGGGCATGACCGTCGACCATGCCGCCAGCGTCGAGGAGGCCGAGGGGTATCTCGCCGCGATCGATCATGCCGCGGTGCTGCTCGATCTCGGCCTGCCCGATGGCGACGGGCTGGCGCTGCTCCGCCGGATGCGCGCCGACGGCAACGTCCGCCCGGTGCTCGCGCTCACCGCACGGGGCAGCGTCGACGCGCGCATCCGCGGTCTGCACGGCGGGGCCGACGATTATATCGTCAAGCCGTTCGATCCCGACGAGCTGCACGCCCGCATCCTCGCCGTGCTGCGCCGTCAGGGCGGCTATCTCGGTGCGTCGCTGCAATGCGCGCGGCTCGCCTTCGACGTCGAGACGCGGGTCGCGCGCGTCGGCGCGACGCTGCTGCCGCTGTCGACGCGCGAGATCGAGCTGCTCGAGCTGCTGCTGCGCCGCGGCGGCAACGTCGTGCCGAAGCGGCTGGTCGAGGATCATCTGTTCGGTGCGGGTGGCGATCTCGGCTCCAACGCGGTCGAGGTCTATGTCCATCGCCTGCGCAAGCGGCTCGACGAGGCGGAGACCGGGGTACGGATCGAGACGGTGCGCGGCGTCGGCTATCTGCTCCGCGCCGCGGCGTGAGGCTGCGCGCGCCGCGCTCGCTCGCCGCGCAGTTCGCGCTGCTCCACGGCGTCACCGCGCTGATCGCGGCGCTGATGCTGCCGCTCGGCGCGGTGATGCTCCACCGCGTCGCGCATCATTATCAGCGCGACGTGCTGCGTCAGCAGGCCGCGGGAATCGCGACGCTGTTGCGCGATCACAGCCCCGCGGCGGCGATCGAGGCGACCGACATCCTCGCCGGCGGGCTGACGCTCAGCATCGTCGATGCGCGCCGCCGGATCGTCGCGCAGCACGGCCCCTCGCGCCCCGCCATGCTCGCCGCGGTGCCGCTCGACCGGCGCGCGCGGCAGATGCGCCGGGGCGCACTCGCGGCCATCAGCCTGCCGGCCGGCGGGCGCTGGATCGTCGTATCGCAGGACGACAGCGCGCCCGAAGTGGTCGCCGACGATATCGTCGATGCCTTCCTCGCCCGCTTCGCGCTGCTGCTGGTGCCGCTGATCGTGCTGCTGCCGCTGACCGGCGTGTGGCTGACCCGGCGGCTGACGCGGCGGATGACCGCGGCATCGGATATCGCCGCGGCGATCGGCCCGCGCACGCTCGACCGCCGGCTGCCGCACGGCACCTTGCCATGGGAGGTCGAGCCGCTCGCCGCCGCGACCAATGCTGCGCTTGACCGGCTCGAACAGGCCTTTGCCGCGCAGACCGCCTTCGCCGCCGACGTGGCGCACGAATTGCGCACGCCGCTCGCGACGATCCGGCTGCGGGCCGATGCGATCCCCGACCCCGCGGTGAGGGCCAAATTGCTCGCCGAGGTCGATCGCGCGGCGCGGGTCATCACGCAACTGCTCGTCCTTGCCGAACTCGAGCGGCCGATCGACGGGGCGCATGCCAGCGTCGCGCTGTCCGCGGTCGCCGAGGATGTCGTCGCCGATCGCGCGCCGGCGTTGATCGCGGCGGGCCGGCGGATCGCGCTCGACGATCAGGGCGCGCCGCCGCTTCCTGGCTATGCCGGCGCAATCCGCCTCGCGCTCGAGAATCTCGTCGACAATGCCGCGCGGTACACGCCGCCGGGGACGCCGATCACCGTGCGCGTCGGTCCGGGGCACGAGATCAGCGTCGTCGACGACGGGCCGACGATCGCGCCCGCCGATCTCGAACGGATGGCAACGCGGTTCTGGCGAGCGGGGACGACGCGCAGCGAAGGCTTCGGGCTCGGCCTGTCGATCGTGCAGCGGGTCGCCGCGGCGCATGGCGGGCGGCTGCTCATCGCTGCGGGATCGGGTGGGCGTGGCCTGTGCGCCACCCTGCGCTTCGGCCGCGTGCCGCCGCTATAGCATCTCCAGCGGCACCGGCTTCGCGGGGCGCGGGAACAGCCGGTCGAGCGCCGCGAGTTCCTCCGCATCGAGGCGCAGGTCGGCGGCGGCACGATTGTCGCGGACATGGGCGACCGTGCCCGCCTTGGGGATGGCGAGAATGCCGTCGCGGGCGAGCAGCCAGGCCAGCGCCAGTTGCGCCGCGCCGACGCCCTTGGCCCGCGCCATCGCGCTTAGCCCGGGGTGCGTGACGAGCCGCCCCTGTTCGACCGGGCTATAGGCCATCGCCGGCAGGCCGCGTCGGTCGAGCCACGGCAACAGGTCGAGTTCCGGCCCGCGGCGCGTCAGATTGTAGAGGATCTGGTTGGTCGCGCAGGTCGTACCGCCCGCGGCGATCAGTGCGGCCATATCGTCGGGATCGAAATTGCTCACGCCCCAACGCAGAATCTTGCCGGCCGCGACGAGCGCCTCCATCGCCGCCACCGTCTCGGCGAGCGGTATCCGGCCACGCCAGTGCAACAGGTAGAGATCAAGCCGATCGGTGCCGAGCCGGCGCAGCGAATCGTCGCACGCGACCGGCAGCCGGCTGGCGGAGGCGTTCTGTGGAAAGGCCTTGCTGACGAGGAACACCTCGTCGCGCCGCCCGGTGATCGCCTCGCCGACCAGGCGTTCCGATTCGCCGTCCGCGTACATCTCGGCGGTGTCGATGAGGGTGAGGCCGAGATCGAGCCCGGCGCGCAGGGCGGCAATCTCGTCGCGTCGCCGGCTGGCGTCCTCCGCCATCATCCAGCTTCCCTGGCCGAGTGCCGGCACGGTGATTCCATCGGGAAAGCGGATCATCTTCATGGCATCAATCCGACATGGAACGGCCCCCGTCGCGTCCTGTCGCAACGGGGGGCCGTGAGAGGTCACTTGCCGCGGCCGGTCTTGCCCTGCAGCTCGTCGATCTTCTTCGACGCTTCCGCCTTGGTCAGCGATTCGTCGAACGTCTCGCCCGCCTCTTCGGACAGCGTCTTCAGATAGCTCGCCTGCGCGCCGGTCATCGTCTCGTCACCCGTCGTCCAGTCATCCGGATCCTTTTCGGCGTTGGACGTGGGGTGGGTCTTAGGGTTTTCGGTCTCGGACATGGGTGAAGCCTTCTACAGTGTCGAAGGCTTCAACCACCATGTTCCACGTTCGTTCCGGCTCAGCCCTGCCAGGCCTCGAACGGCAGGTCGAGCGCCTCGGCGACCGCCTGATGACGGATCTTGCCGCCCGAGACGTTGAGGCCGTTGGCGAGATGCGGATCGGCCTTCATCGCCGCGTCCGCGCCGAGGTTGGCGAGCTTGAGCGCGAAGGGCAACGTCGCATTGTTGAGCGCGAAGGCGCTGGTCCGCGCCACCGCGCCCGGCATGTTGGCGACGCAATAATGCGTCACGCCGTCGACCTCGAACACCGGGTCCTCGTGCGTCGTCGCATGGCTGGTCTCGAAACAGCCGCCCTGGTCGATGGCGATGTCGACCATCACCGCGCCGCGCTTCATCGTCTTGACCATCTCGCGCGTCACCAGCTTCGGGGCCGCCGCGCCGGGCACCAGCACCGCGCCGATGACGAGATGCGCGTTCTTCACCGCCGCGGCGATCGCCGCCTTGCTCGCATAGGCGGTCTTGATCTGGCTCGAGAAGAACATGTCGAGTTCGGCGAGCCGGTCGTTGGAAATGTCATAGATCGTCACGTCGGCGCGCATGCCGACCGCCATCTGCGCCGCATTGACGCCCGACACGCCGCCGCCGAGGATCGCGACCTTCGCCGGCGCGACGCCCGGCACGCCGCCGAGCAGCACGCCGCGGCCACCCTGTTCCTTTTCGAGATAATGCGCGCCGACCTGCACCGACATGCGACCGGCGACCTCGCTCATCGGCTTGAGCAGCGGCAGGCCGCCGCGCGACGCGGTGACGGTCTCATAGGCGATGCAGGTCGCGCCCGAATTGATGAGCCCTTCCGCCTGCGGCTTGTCGGCGGCGAGATGGAGATAGGTGAACAGCAGGTGGCGCGGTTCGAGCAGCGCGATTTCGCTCGCCTGCGGTTCCTTGACCTTGACGATCATGTCGGCGGCGGCGAACACCGCGGCAGGATCGGGCAGGATGGTCGCGCCCGCGTCGATATAATCCTGATCCTCGAAGTCGATGCCCGCGCCCGCGCGCGTCTCGACGACGACCTCATGACCCGCGGCGACCAGTTCGGCGACCGAGGGCGGGGTCAGGCCGACACGATATTCGTGGTTCTTGATTTCCTTGGGCACGCCGATGCGCATCATCATTCTCCTCTACTGCCGCCGTACATAGCCGCGCCCGAGCGGGAGAAGGTCGCAAAGAATCGCAACGAAAGCAGCACGGACGGGATAGGATTGCAGCGACGAGCGGCCTAACGCACGATCCATGCTCGACGCCCTCGACCGCAAGATCCTGTCGCAACTGCTCGCCAATTCGGACCTCACCAGCGCCGAACTCGGCGAGGCGGTCGGCCTGTCGCCGAGCGCCGCGCATCGCCGTGTCGGCTCGCTCAAGGAGCGCGGCTATATCGCCGGATTCCGCGCGGTGCTCAGCAAGGCGGCGCGCGGCAATCCCAGCGTCGTGCTGGTCAACGTCACGCTGCGCGACCAGCGCGAGGAGACGATGGCCGCGTTCGAACGCGAGATCGCCGACGTGCCGGAGATTCGCGACTGTTTCCTGATGAGCGGCGAGGCGGACTATATGCTCCACGTCGAGGTGCGGCGTGACGACACGTTCGAACGTATCCACCGCGAGACGCTCGCCCGCCTGCCGGGGGTGACGCGGCTCGCCTCGCATTTCGTCATTCGCGAGGTCTTCCGCCGGCCATGACCCCGGCCGGTGCAGCCTTCCCGTTGCCCGCATCGTTCAGCCCATGCTAAGGCGGGATCATATGGAACAGGTTGGGAACATGGCCGGACTTCGCTGCGCGTCGGATCGGTCGCACCGCTCGTGACAACGCCGGTACCGGCCGCCGTGCCGAATGCGCGCGACGAGGGGGACGCTCAGGGTCATCACGACGGCATGCTCAAGCTTGCCGTCGGGGCGATCGGCATCGTCTTCGGCGATATCGGCACCAGCCCGCTCTACGCCTTTCGCGAGACCTTCGCCGGGCACCACAAGCTGGCGCTCGATCCGCTGCACATCATGGGCGTGCTCAGCCTGATGTTCTGGTCGATGATGATCGTCGTGACGATCAAATATGTCGCGATCATCATGCGCGCCGACAACAAGGGGGAGGGCGGCAGCCTCGCGCTGCTCGCGCTCGTCTCGGGCCGGACCAAGAGCCGGCGCTGGTCGGCGGGGATCATCCTGCTCGGCGTCTTCGCGACCTCGCTCTTCTACGGCGATTCGATGATCACCCCGGCGGTGACCGTGCTCGGCGCGGTCGAGGGGCTGGCGATCGCCGCGCCGGCGTTCGGCGGATTGGTGCTGCCGATCGTCATCGCCATCCTCATCGCCTTGTTCTGGGTGCAGAAGAGCGGCACCGCGCGGATCGGGCTGGTGTTCGGGCCGATCATGCTCGTCTATTTCACCGTCATCGCCGTGCTCGGCCTGATCAGCGTCGTGCAGACGCCGGCGGTGCTCTGGGCCTTTTCGCCGCATCATGCGGTGCATTTCTTCCTCGCCGATCCGGTCCGGGCGTTTCTCGCGCTCGGCTCGGTGGTGCTGGCGGTGACCGGGGCGGAGGCGCTCTATGCCGACATGGGCCATTTCGGGCGACGGCCGATCGGACTGTCGTGGCTGGTGTTCGTGCTGCCGGCGCTAATGTGCAACTATCTGGGGCAGGGCGCTTTGCTGTTCCGCGAGGGCACCGCCGCGCTGGAAAGCCCCTTCTACATGCTCGCGCCCAATTCGCTCCAGCTGCCTTTGGTCATCCTCGCGACGATGGCGGCGATCATCGCCAGCCAGGCGGTGATCTCGGGCGCTTTCTCGGTGACGCAGCAGGCAATCCAATTGGGCTTCATGCCGCGGCTGCGCATCGAACATACCAGCGCGGCGACCGCCGGACAGATCTACATCCCGATCGTCAACTGGATGCTGATGGTCATGGTGATCCTGCTGGTGCTGTTCTTCCGCACCTCGTCCAACCTCACCTCCGCCTATGGCATCGCGGTGACGGGGGCGATGTTCATCGATTCGTGCCTGCTCGGCGTCGCGCTGACGCGGCTGTGGAACTGGCCGCTCTATGCCGCCGCACCGTTGCTCGGCCTGTTCTTCCTCGTCGACGGCGCCTATTTCTCGGCCAATCTCACCAAGGTGCCCGACGGCGGCTGGTTCCCGCTGATGGTCGGCTTCATCGTCTTCACCTTCCTCACCACCTGGTCGAAGGGACGGCAGCTGATGATGGACCGGCTGCGCGAGGCGGCGATGCCGATCAAGGTGTTCATCACCTCCGCCGCCAGTTCGGCGAGCCGGGTGCCCGGCACCGCAGTGTTCATGACCTCGTCGGCGGACGGCGTGCCGCATGCGCTGCTGCACAATCTCAAGCACAACAAGGTGCTGCACGAGCGGGTGATCCTCCTCACCGTCAAGATCGTCCAGCAGCCCTATTGGCGCGAGGCGGATCGCGCCATGACGGAGGAGATGGGTGACGGCTTCTACCGCCTGATCCTGCGCTACGGCTTCATGGAGGAGGTCGACGTGCCGGCGGCGCTCAAGCGCGTGCATGGCTGCGGTGCCGAGTTCAAGATGATGGACACCAGCTTCTTCCTGTCGCGCCAGACGCTGCTCCCCTCCGAACGACCGGGGATGATGCTGTGGCGCGAAAAGCTGTTCGCCTGGATGCTGCGTAACGCGGAGAGCGCGATGGAATTCTTCCGCCTGCCGACCAATCGCGTCGTCGAGCTCGGCAGTCAGGTGGAGATTTGACCGGCCCCGCCTCCGGTCCGGCACCGGCGCCGATCATCGTCACCGCGCTGTTCGGGCGGCAGGACCAGGGCTGGTTCGACGCGCAACGCGCCGCGCATTTCCCGCCCGAACGCAACCAGCTGTCGGCGCATCTCACCATGTTCCATCATCTGCCGCCCTCGGCGGAGGCGGAGATCAAGCATCGCCTGTCCGGCCTCACCCGCGGCATCGCCGCGCCGGTGGCGCGCGTCGGTGGGCTGATCTCGCTGGGGCGCGGCGTCGCCTATCGTATCGAATCGCCCGAGCTGGTCGCGATCCGCCGTGAGCTGGCCGATGCCTTTTCGGGGCTGCTGACGCCGCAGGATGCCGGCGGCTGGCGCCCGCACGTCACCATCCAGAACAAGGTGCAGCCCAATATCGCCAAGCTGCTGCTCGCCGCGCTGAGCCGCGATTTCGTCGCGCGCGAGGTCGAGATCGCCGGCCTTGCCACCTGGTGGTATCGCGGCGGACCATGGGAAGCACTTTCCCGTCATATGTTCGCTTGACGGCTGCTGTATCCCACACTTATAGGCGCCACCTCACACGGCGGGGCGGAGTAGCTCAGCTGGTTAGAGCACGGGAATCATAATCCTGGGGTCGGGGGTTCAAGTCCCTCCTCCGCTACCATTTCCGGTAGCGCCCGCCGGTGTGAGCATCATCCTACAGCGCCGTCACAAAGGTGATCAGCCCCAGCACCACGCCGGGTGCGTTGGCGAGCGTCACCGGCCAGTCGCGCCGCTGCTTGACCAGGCCATAGGTCACCCACAGGCTGCAATTGAGCATCGTGCACAGCGGCTGGATCGCCGAGCCCTTGTGGCCGGCCAGATTGAGCCGGATCTGCGACACGTAAGAGACGTACATCGCGACTGCGGTCAGCGTGGCGATCCAGCCGAGCAGATGCACGGCGCGACGTTCGGTAGTCATCAATCAGGTCCCCCTCGGGCGGCATCGCCGCGGCAGACACGGGTAATGACCGGGCGGCGGCTGTGTTGCGTCGGCCGGCCGCGAAAAACGAACCTGTGATAACGTCCTGTAAAGACGCGCCATGCCATGGCGGTCGTCGCTGCGGAGCGAGGCCGGTCATGCCCTATCATCATCCTGTCGAGCGTCGCCGCGGGGACCGTCGCGTCGCTGCCCGCCCGGCCACGCCGGACCGCCGCCTCGCCGAACGCCGGCGCGACGAGGTCAAACTGGTCCGCAAGCCCGAGCCGATGCATCGCGGCGTGCTATGGGCGGCGGTGGCGATGATCCTGATCCTCGCCGACAGCGTCTTCCTCGACGGGACCTATCGCCACATGCTGATCGACGGGTTCGACGGCGTCATCGACGGCATTCGCAACTGGTCGGCGCATCTGTGGGATTGGGGGCACTGACGACCGGCGGCGCGGCGGAGGCGCGTCCTCAGGCGAAGACCGCGCCGGGATCGTTGAGCAGCAGCAGCGCATCCGATCGCGCCAGCGCCACCAGCGTCAGCCCGTGCGCGCGGGCGTGATCGATGCCGAGGCTGGTCGCGGCGGAGATGCCGACGAGCAGCGGCGTTCCCGCCACCAGCGCCTTGTCGACCATCTCGAAGCTGATCCGCGACGTGACCAGGGTGAACGCCGCATCGATTCCCAGGCCGATCAGTTTGTCGAGCGCATTGTGGCGGCCGACATCCTCGCAGAGCGCGAGGATCGCGCCGTCGACACCGCAGGCTGCGGCGGCATGGACCGCGCCGGTGCTGCGGTTGAGGTGCTGCGAATCGCGCACCAGCCCCAGCGCATGAAATATCGCAGCGGGCGCGACGCGCGGCGCCTCGGGCCGGCGGGCGACCGGGCGGACGAGCTGTTCGAGGCTGGCGATCCCGCACAGGCCGCAGCTGGTGTCGCTGGTGCGGTGGCGGATGCGGTCGGCGATACGGCCGCGGCACCGCTCCGCCAGCGCGACGCGGACGATCCAGCCTGCCGGCGCCTCGAACACGTCGATGTCGA
Source organism: Sphingomonas kyungheensis (assembly GCF_037120395.1). Taxonomy (NCBI): domain Bacteria; kingdom Pseudomonadati; phylum Pseudomonadota; class Alphaproteobacteria; order Sphingomonadales; family Sphingomonadaceae; genus Sphingomonas; species Sphingomonas kyungheensis. The sequence continues at coordinate 382,021 of NZ_JBBBDM010000003.1, read as the reverse complement.
GGATGTCGCCGCGGGTATCCGCCAGTCGTTCGGTCAGCATGAAGCCGGTCGCGAACGCCGCCAGATCACGCGGCGTCATCATCATCACCGCATAGCCGAGACCGTCGACTTCGATCGCGACCGGCGCCTCGATCGCCATCGCCCGTGTCGCGGCATCGATGCTGCCGTCGGGGCGCAGCACGTGCACCGCCTCCTGCCGCGCGCCGCTCACAGCGCGAGCAGGTCGTCGGGCGTGTTGACGTTGACCAGCGGCGCGGGGCTGGGGATCGGCAGGGCGCCGATGCTGCGCGCCCAATTCTGTACCGAGCGCCGCGGCGATTCGGCGATATGGCGGAGCAGCGACGGCGCGAGCGCGCTCGGCCAATGGCCGATCACCGGCGCGTCGAGACAGAAGCTGGGCGCGCGGCGCAGCAACGCCGGCAGCAGCGGCTCGGGCAACAGCGGCATATCGCAGGGCAGCGTCAGCACCGAGGCATAGCCATGCGCCGCGCCATAAGCGAGCGCCCCGGCGATCCCGCCGAGCGGACCGAGGCCGGCGTGCGGCCGATCGCACACGCCGTCGTCGCGCCCGACGACGACCACCGCATCCGCCTGTTCCGCGCCGAGCGCGCGCATATGGTCGAGCAGCGGACGCCCCCGATAGAGCGCCGCCGCTTTGTCCGTCCCGAAGCGGCGCGACTGGCCGCCGGCGAGGATCGCCGCGAGGATCAGGCGGATCGCTCCACCCGCACCGGCACCGACTTGCCCGCCGGCACGTGGCTCTGCTCGGCCTTGTGCGTCACCGGCATCAGCACGTTGCACTCGGGATAATAAGCGCCGAGGCATCCCTGCGGAATGTCGTAGGGGACGACGAGCAGCTTGCCGACCCGCCGGTCGCCGTTGCTGCCCGCGTCGCCGACGAGGTCGACCAAGTCATGTTCGGCGAGGCCCATCGTCGCCATGTCGGCGCGGTTCATGAAGACGATGTCGCGAGTGCCTTTGATGCCGCGGAACCGGTCGTGATAGCCATAGACGGTGGTGTTGAACTGATCGTTCGAACGCAGCGTCATCAGTCGGAACCGCCCTGGCGCCTCGGCGAAACCGGTCGCGTTGAGTGTCGAGGGCACGTTGAACTCGGCGCGGCCGCTTTCGGTCAGCCATTGCCGATGCGCCGCCTCGACGCCCTTCCAGAAGCCGCCCGGTACCCACATCCGCTCGTTGAAGCGGGTGAATTTGTCGGGATAGGTCGCCTCGATCGCGTCGCGGACCAGCGCGTAATCGCCGACCCACGCATCCCAGTCGACCTTCGGATTGGGCGCCAGTGTCGCCTTGGCGATGCCCGCGACGATCGCCGGCTCGGACAGCAGGGTGTCCGCCGCCGGCGTCGCCTTGCCGCGCGAACCGTAGATGCGGCTGAAACTGTCCTCCATCGTCACCGCCTGCGGCCCCGTCGCCTGCTCGTCGGTCTCGATCCGGCCGAGGCAGGGGAGCAGGTAACAGGTCTTGCCGGGCAGCAGATGCGTGCGGTTGAGCTTGGTCGCGATGCTGACGGTGAGGTCGAGCTGCTGCCACGCCGGCTCGATCTCGGCGGTCGCCGGCACGGCGCGGGCGAGATTGCCGCCGAGGCCGATGAACGCCTGGGCGCTGCCGTCGATGATATGTTCGCACGCCTCGACCGTGTCCCAGCCCTTGTCGCGCGGCGGCTCGAAATCGTAGAGCGCCTTGAGCCGGTCGAGCGGCGCCAATTCGGGCTTTTCGGTGATGCCGACGGTGCGCTGGCCCTGGACGTTGCTGTGCCCGCGCACCGGGCCGAAGCCCGCGCCCGGCTTGCCGACGTTGCCGCGCAACAGCATCAGATTGACCAGGGTGTGCAGATTGTCGATGCCGTGGACGTGCTGGGTCAGCCCCATGCCGTAGACGCAGATGACGCGCTTCGACTTGGCGTAGATCGCACCGACGCCTTCAAGCTCGCCGCGGCTGAGCCCGCTCTCATGCTCGATCGTCGCCCAGTCGGTGGCGCGCACCATGTCGGCGAAGGCCTCGAAGCCCTTGGTATGTTCGGCGATGAAGGCGTGGTCGAGGATAGCGGGGGCGCCGATCCGCTGGCACTGGTCGTCCGCCTCGATGACATATTTGCAGATGCCGAGCATCGCCGCGATGTCGCCGCCGGTCTTGACCTGATGATATTGGCTGGCGATCGGCGTCGACTTGCCGGTGACCATCTCGATCGGGTTCTGCGGATCGGTGAACCGTTCGAGCCCGCGTTCCTTCAACGGGTTGAATACGATGATCTCGACCCCGCGCTTGGCGCAGGCGCGCAGCGGGTGAAGCGCCCGCGGGCTGTTCACGCCGGGGTTCTGGCCGAAATAGAGGATCATGTCGCAGCTGTCGTAATCCGACAGATGGATCGTGCCGACCGGCGATCCGATCGCGGACTTCAACCCGACCGACGTCGTCTCGTGGCACATGTTGGACGAATCGGGCAGGTTCTGGCTGCCGTACATCCGTGCCATCAGCGCCCACATATAGCTCGTCTCGAGGCTGGCGCGGCCGGAGGCGTAGAAAACGACCTTGGCCGGGTCATAGCCCTTGAGATGCGCACCGATGTCGGCAAACGCCTCCTCCCAGCTCACCGCGACGTAGCGGTCGCTCGCCGCGTCATATCGCATCGGATGGGTGAGGCGGCCCGCCTGTTCGAGGTCGAAATCCTTCCATCCGCGCAACTCGGTGACGCTATGCTCGGTGAAGAAGGCGGGCGTGGTGCGATAGCTGGTCAGCTCCCACGCGGTCGCCTTGGCGCCGTTCTCGCAGAATTCCGCGATATGCGGATGCGCGGGCTTCCCCCAGGCGCACGACACGCACATCACGCCCTCCGGCTTGTTCTGCCGGGCAAGCTCGCGCACCGTCTCGGGATTGACCTTCTCGCGCAGGTTGATGCGGGCGACCGACTTCATCGACCCCCAGCCGCCGGACGGGCCGGTATAGGGTTCGGTACTGATCTGATCGTCGGCCACTATGTTCATCCCTCACGCTTCGTGAGCGCGAACGCGTGGAGGCGAGGGTTGGATGCACGGAAACGATGACAGGATGCCGCTGGGCCGACGATCCCGCCGCCAACCGTCCCCGGTGATCCGATTATAGCCGCATTCGGCGGTGATTTGCCGACGGCATTCAAAAACGCCGCATGATCGCCTAGATCAGCATCCGAATCTTCCCTTCCGACAGGCTGTTCCCATGACCACCCATTCCACGCGCATGCTCATCCTCGGCTCGGGCCCGGCGGGTCTGTCGGCGGCGATCTACGGCGCGCGCGCTGGCATGGCGCCGATCGTCGTCCAGGGCATCCAGCCCGGCGGGCAGCTCACCACCACCACCGATGTCGAGAATTACCCCGGCTTCGCCGACGTCATCCAGGGCCCGTGGCTGATGGAGCAGATGCAGAAGCAGGCGGAGCATGTCGGCACGCGGCTGATGTGGGACACGATCGTCGAGGTCGACCTCACCCGGCGGCCGTTCCGGCTGATCGGCGACGGCGGCGACGTCTACGAGGGCGAGGTGCTGGTGATCGCCACCGGCGCGCAGGCGAAATGGCTCGGGCTCGAATCGGAGGAGGCGATGAAGGGCAAGGGCGTGTCCGCCTGCGCGACCTGCGACGGCTTCTTTTACCGTGGCAAGAAGGTGGCGGTGATCGGCGGCGGCAATACCGCGGTCGAGGAGGCGCTTTACCTCACCAACCACAGCGACGACGTCACGCTGATCCATCGCCGCGACACGTTGCGCGCTGAGCGCATCCTGCAGGAGCGGCTGCACGCGCATCCCAACGTCACCGTGCTGTGGAACAAGGAGGTGCGCGAGTTCGTCGACGGCGGCGGCAATGCCGGCCTCGTCGCGCTCGATCTGGAGGATACGGTGACGGGCGAGCATTCGCGCCTGTCGGTCGACGGCGGGTTCGTCGCGATCGGCCACCATCCCGCGACCGAGCTGTTCCGCGGCCATCTCGCGCTCGACGACGACGGCTATATCGCGGTCGAAACCGGCTCGACCCGCACCAGCGTGCCGGGCGTCTTCGCCTGCGGCGACGTCGCCGACAAAATCTATCGCCAGGCGGTGACCGCGGCGGGCACCGGCTGCATGGCCGCGCTCGATGCGGAGCGCTTTCTCGCCGCCGCCGAGTTCGAGGAGATGGCCGAGGCGGCGGAATAGCGACCGGCCGTGGCCGGAACGGGCGTCGGCACTGCATGACCTTGCAGCGGTGCTCGATGTCGCCGTTCTAGACTGGAAGGTGATCACGCGAAGACACGAAGGCGCTAAGAGTTCAGTGCAATACAATGACGTGGAAGCGTCGGGCGAGTGCACTTCCAGACTATAGAGGAAAGCGCTTCCCTTGTGCGACGACCGAATTTTTCGCGTCTTTGCGGCTTCGCGTGTGTTATTGGTCTTCCAGCAAACCTGCGACCAACGCCTGCAACTGCCGCTGATCCGTCTCCCGGGCGAAGCTGTGCGAGGCGGTGTCGATCCGATGCGCGGGAAGATGCGGCGCTGCGGCGGCGAAGGCCTGCGCGGTGGCGTCGGCGCTCGCGAGGATGATCGTGGCGGCATCGCCCCAATTCTCGATCGCGCCGACGATCCGCCGCGCAAGTGTCTGCGGCGGAGCGGTCGAGGCCTTGTGCAGGCCGCGGAGCGCCTTGCCGAGATCGATGCGGCCGGAGAGCAGCCGCGCCCAGGCGCGCGGGCTGGTCAGGCGCTGGCGATAGGTGGCGCGGATCGCGGCGACCGGGGGAAGGTCGTCGAAGTCCTCGATCGTCCAGGGATTGGCGAGGATCAGGCGATCGACTCCCGCCTCGCGGCCGTGGAGCGCGAGCAGGCTCGCCGCGTCGCAATTGCCATAAGCGACGATCGTCGCGAGCTGCGGCGCGGCGGCGCGGAAGGCTTCCGCCGCGGCGACGAGATCGCCGCGGGCGGACAGGTACCCATGGTTGTCGCCCGACGAATCGCCGATCCCGCGCCGGTCGTAGCGAAAGACGGGATGGCCGCGGGCCGTCATCGCCGCTGCGAGCAGCGCCATGCCGCGATGCGCGCCGCAGCGGATTTCGTTGCCGCCGGAGACGATCAGCAATCCGGTCGCGCCCGCCGCCATGTCGAGCGAGCCGATCAGCGTCTCGCCCGCACAGGGAAAGGTGATCAGGCTTCGCACGCCGCGATCCAGCCGGCGATATCCTCGGCGAGCAGCGCGGCGAGCGCGGCATCGTTGCCCGGTTCGCTGCGGCGCCACAGCGGGGCGGCATCGACGTGGCGGTCGGCTGCGGCGGGGTCGCTGGCGAGGCGGACGACGCGACGGGGGATGCCGGGCTGATCGGACGGCGTCGCCGCCGACATCGACAGCAACAGGTCGCTTGGCAACAGGTTGCCGGCGATCTCGACCGGATCGCCACCCGCCATCATCATCGTCTGGTCGCCGGAATGGCTGGCGGCTCGCCACGTCCGATGCAAATCCCGCAGCAGGTCTGCGCCGGTTTGCGGCGCGAGATGCCACCGTCCGCTATGGAGCGCGCAGCCGTCGAGCAACGCTCCGCTTCGAATGCCCACCGCATAGGTCCGCCGCCCGTCGTCGAGACAGCGATCCGTGATGGCCTCCAGCGCCGTCGCCATGCGCAGCAGCGTAAGGCCGGCGAGCGGGGTGATGCTCTCCCCCTGACCCGGCACGTCGGGCAGCACACTGCCGATGCCCCGCTCCGCCAGCGCCCGCAGCAGCGTCACCACGAAGGTCCGCGTGCGATTGCCTTCCTCGAACATCGGCAGCGCGACGACGGCGAGCGGCCCGTCGTCGGGGCCGAAGCGCAGCATCCCCTCGCGCCCGCCCGGCCAGTCGTAATGATCGATCCGCGGCGCCATGCCGCAGAGGCTAGACGAGCGCCTTGCTCGCGGCAAATTCGACCAGCGCGCCGAAGGTTTCGAGCATATCGCCGTCGACCTCGTCATCCTCGATCAGGATGCCGAGCCGATCCTCGATCTCGGTCAGCACGCTGGCGACCGCCATCGAATCGAGTTCGGGCAGCGCGCCGAACAGCGGCGTCGTCGCGGTGAAGCCGGCGACGCGCTCGGCGGAAAGGCCCAACACGTCGCGCAGGACGGCGCGGACGGTGGTCTCGACGGTGTCATAGCCTTCGGGAAGCAAAGCGGCGGCCCTGATCGGTTGCGGATAGCCGCCGGTACTGGCTGGGGCTGCATTCGGCAACAGAGTGACGCTAAGAGGGGCGATGGCCTTGCCCGATCCGACCCCGTTTCCGCTCGACCACCTGCTGCGCGGCGCCGCGGACGCGCCCGCGCTGCTGACGCGATCCCGCGACTGGACCTTCGCCGCGCTCGAGGAGGCGGTCGCCGCGGTCGCTGGCTGGCTCGACGCACAAGGGTGTGCGCCCGGCGAGCGGATCGCGAGTTGGTTGCCCAAGACCGTGCTCGCCTGCGTGCTGCCGCTCGCCGCGGCCCGCGCCGGGCTGGTGCACGTCCCGATCAATCCGGCGCTGCGCCGCGCGCAGGTCGCCCATATCCTCGCCGACAGCGGCGCGCGCCTGCTTGTCACCCAGAGCGCGCGCGCCGAAACGCTCGACCCCGCGGACGTGCCGGCGGAGTGCCGCCTGATCGACGAGGGTGAGGTGCCGCTCGCCGGCGGCGGACCGGGTCGCTCGACCGCAGACCCGCAGTCGCTCGCCGCGATCCTCTACACCTCGGGGTCGACCGGACGGCCCAAGGGCGTGATGCTCAGCCATGCCAATCTGTGGCTCGGCGCGGTGGCGGTGGCGCATTACCTGCGATTGTCGCCGTCCGACCGGGTGCTCGGGGTGCTGCCGCTCGCCTTCGATTATGGCCAGAACCAGTTGCTGTCCGCCTGGTATGCCGGCGCCGCCGTCGCCCCGCTCGACTATCTGACGGCGCGCGACGTGGTGAAAGCGGTCGAGCGGTTCGAGGCGACGACGCTCGCCGGGGTGCCGCCGTTATGGGTGCAGTTGCTCGACGTCGACTGGCCGGCGGCGACCGCCGCCCGGCTGCGACGCCTGACCAATTCGGGCGGCGCCTTGACCGAGCGGCTGGTGCGCGGACTGCGTGCGCGCTTCCCCGCCGCCGAGCTCGTCGCCATGTATGGACTGACCGAGGCGTTCCGTTCGACCTGGCTCGACCCGGCGCTGATCGACGCGCATCCCGACGCGATCGGCCGCGCCATCCCCTTCGCCGAGGTGATGGCGGTCCGCCCCGACGGCACGCGCGCGCACGGCGAGCCGGGCGAACTCGTCCACGCCGGGCCGCTGGTGGCGCAGGGCTATTGGCGCGACCCCGAGCGGACGGCCGAACGCTTCCGTCCCGCTCCGCCATGGTCGGCGAGCGGCGGCATCGCGGTCTGGTCGGGGGATACCGTCGTCGAAGGGGAGGACGGCCTGTTCCGCTTCGTCGGCCGCGACGACGAGATGATCAAGAGCGCCGGCAACCGGATCAGCCCGCTCGAGGTCGAGGAGGCGGTGCTGGCCGGCGGCGAGGCGCGCGAGGCGGTCGCGGTCGGCGTCGCCGATGCGCGGCTCGGGCAGGCGATCACCGTCATGCTGGCGGGCGATGCCGCGGCGGAACCGGCGTTGCGGGCGCGGCTGCGCAGCCTGTTGCCGAGTTTCATGCAACCGGCCCATTATGTTTGGCGCGACGCGCTGCCGCGCAACGCCAACGGCAAGCTCGACCGGGCCGCGATCCGTGCCGAGGTGACGGCATGAAACCCGTCGGTCCGCTGCCGCCCGAATTCGTCGGTCAGTCCGGCGTCCTGACCATCGCCGGCGCGCCGGCGGAACAGTGGGCGGCGGACACGCCGGTCTTCGTCTACGACGCCGGCATCGTCGCCGCGCGCATCCGCCGCTTCCGCGCCGCCTTTCCGATGGTCGACCTCCATTATGCGATCAAGGCGAATCCCTTGCCCGCGCTGCTCGACACGGTCGCGCCCTGGGTCGACGGCCTCGACGTCGCGTCGGGCGGCGAGCTGGAGCGTGCGCTGGCGGTCAAGCCCGGCGGCGCGATCAGCTTCGCCGGTCCGGGCAAACGCGATGCCGAGCTGGCCGCCGCGCTGCGCAACGGCGCGACGCTCAATCTCGAGTCGGACGGCGAGGCGACGCGCGCGCTGCGGCTTGCCGATCAGCTCGGCGTCACGCCGCGGCTGGCGGTGCGGGTCAATCCCGATGTCGAACTGCGCGGATCGGGCATGAAGATGGGCGGCCGGCCGTCGCCCTTCGGCGTCGATGCGGCCGCGGCGGCGGCCTTGGTCCGCCGGCTGATCGATGCCGGCGCCGACTGGCGCGGCTTCCACATCTATGCCGGCAGTCAGGCGCTCGACGCGGGCGCGATCATCGAGACGCAGGCGGCCACGCTCGCGCTCGCCGCCCGGCTCGCCGAGGCGGCGGGGGCCGCGCCACCGCTGGTCAATCTCGGCGGCGGCTTCGGCGTGCCCTATTTCGCCGGTGACCGGCCGCTCGATGTCGAACGGGTCGGGGCAGGCCTTGCGGAGGGATTGGCGACGCGCGCGGCGGTGCTGCGTGAGGCGCGGTTCGCGATCGAGCTCGGCCGCTGGCTGGTCGCCGAGGCGGGCGTCTATCTGACCCGGATCGTCGATCGCAAGACGAGCCAGGGCGAGACGTTCCTCGTCACCGACGGCGGCCTCAACCATCAGCTCGCCGCGAGCGGCAATTTCGGCACGGTGGTGCGGCGCAACTATCCGCTCGCGCTCGCCAGCGCGATCGACGGCCCCGCGGCCGAGACGGTGTCGGTGGTCGGGCCGCTGTGCACGCCGCTCGACCGGCTCGGCGACCGCGTCGCCCTGCCGGAGGCGCAGCCGGGGGACCTGATCGCCGTCTTCCTTGCCGGTGCCTATGGCGCGTCGGCGAGTCCTGCTGCTTTCCTCGGCCATCCTGCCGCGGCGGAGATCGTGGTCGGCGGTGCCTAAAGCAGGGTGATCTCGGCGGTGAAGGTGCGCGCCGGCGCCGTCATCGCACTGTCCTGCACTGTGATCCGGGTGCCTGAGGGCAGGGGGGCGAGATGATAGGTCAGCTCGATCCCCGTCGCGGGCTCGCCCGGTCGGCACGCGCCGGCGACCACCGCCGCACCGCAGAGCAGGCGCTGGCTCGCCGGGGCCTGCGTCACCACGCCGTCGACGCGCAGTACCCGCGCCCGGCCGATGCCGGTTTCGCGGACGACGATCGTCACCGGCCCGTCGTGACGACGCGCGGTGACGGCCTGATCGGGGCCGATCCGCTCGGCCTGCGTCGCCGAACTGACCCCGGTGATCGTCAGACCGATCAGCGGCGGGGCGGCCTGTGCCGAAACGGGAAAGGGATAGGGCAGGAGAACCGAAAGGGTCATCAAAAGCAGCGCACGAGCCATCATGCTGTGATAACGCAACCCGGCGGCCTTGGGGAGGGCGTGCCGATTGTGCTGTAATTGTTGGCCTAGCGTTCCTAACGCTATCTTCACCTCTCCCGCCCCATGACGCGCAGACGTAACCCCGCCTGTGGATGCGGCCCGGCGTCCCCGGGGGGTCAGGAGATGATTATGCGTTCCGGTGGTCCCGTCCGTATCCTGCTCGCGCTTGGCGGCCTCGCGCCGATGCTCGCCGCCTGCGCCACCGATGCGAGCGGCCCGGCGCTGCCGCCGGCCAGTTACGTCGCGAGCAAGGAGCAGCCGGGCGAGGAATATGTCATCGGCCCGCTCGACCAGCTCAACGTCTTCGTCTGGCGCAACCCCGAACTGTCGGCGAAGGTGCAGGTCCGCCCCGACGGCCGCATCACCACGCCGCTGGTCAACGACATGCCCGCGGTCGGCAAGACCCCCTCGGTGCTCGCCGCCGACATGAAGCAGGCGCTCGGCCAATATGTAAAGGACCCGATCGTCTCGGTGATCGTCGAGAATTTCTCGGGGACCTACAGCCAGCAGGTGCGGATCATCGGCGCGACCGAGAAGCCCGCGTCCATTCCCTATCGCGCGAACATGACGCTGCTCGACGCGATGATCGCGGTCGGCGGGCTCAACCAATATGCCGCCGGCAACAAGGCCAAGCTGGTCCGCCACGATCGCAAGACCGGCGAGCAGCACGAATACAAGCTCCAGATCGCCGACCTGCTCAAGAAGGGCGATTCGAGCGCCAACGTCGGCCTGCAACCCGGCGACGTGATCATCATCCCCGAGTCGATGTTCTGATGGCCGGCATCCTCCTTACGCACGCCGCGCGCGACCACGCGCCGGCGTTCGCCGGACGCGCGCGGTGAACGGCCTCTACGACGAGGTGCGGCTGGCACTGCACGCGATCTGGACGCGCCGCTGGCTCGCGCTGGCGGTGGCCTGGGGCATCTGCGTCGCCGGCTGGTTCGTCGTCAGCCAGATGCCGAGCCGCTACGAATCGCGCGCGCGCGTCTTCGTCCAGATGCAGTCGATCCTGCCCGCGTCGATCGACGCACCCGCGCAGGCGCAGCAGAAGGATGTCGACACCATCCGCCAGACGCTGATCAGCGCGGTCAATCTCGAAAAGGTGGTGCGCGGCACCGACCTGGCGCAGACCGTGTCGAGCGACCGTGACGTCGCCGACCGCGTCGCCGGCCTCGCCAATGCGATCAAGGTCGAGAGCCAGCAGGACAATCTGTTCCAGATCACCACCACCGCCGCCAGCCCCAAACTGGCGCAGGCAATCACCCAGAAGCTGATCGACATCTTCGTCGAACAGAATCTCGGCCGCGACCGCAGCCAGACGACGCAGAGCCTCGACTTCCTCAACAAGCAGCTCGACCAGCTCCAGAAGCAGCTCGCCGATGCCGATGCCAAGCGCGCCGATTTCCAGACGCGCTATCTCGGCGCCTTGCCGGGCACCGGCTCGGTCGGCGACCGGATCGGCGCGTCGCGCAGCCAGATGGCGCAGGTCGACAGCGACCTCGCCGCCGCCCAGTCGAGCCTTGCCGCGGTGCAGGGCCAGATGGCGGGGACGCCGGCGACCATCCCGAATGCCGGCGGCGTCGCCGCCGGTCCGGCGCGTGCCGCGCTTGCCGCCATCCAGGGCCAGCTCGCCGATGCACGCGCGCGGGGCTATACCGATCAGCATCCCGACGTGATCGCGCTCAAGCGTCAGCTCGTCGCGGCACAGGCGGCGGCGCGCGGCGAACCGGCCGGCGCCGGCGGGGGCACGCCCAATCCGCTCTATCTGTCGTTGCAATCGATGCTCGCCGACAAGCAGAGCGCCGCCGCCGCGCTCAAGATGCGCAAGGCCCAGTTGCAGAGCGACCTCGACCAGCTCAACGCCAAATTGTCGGGCGATCCCGAAGTGGCGGCGGAGCAGGGCCAGATCGACCGCGATTATCAGGTGCTCAAGGATCAATACGATCAATTGCTCACCCAGCGGCAGCAGATCGCGCTGCGTGGCCAGGCGCAGACTCAGACCGACAATGTCAAATTCCAGGTGATCGATCCGCCGACGATGCCGCGCGCGCCGACCGCGCCCAACCGCATGCTGCTGCTCACCGGCGTGCTGATCGTCGGCATCGCCGGCGGCATCGGCGCGGCCTTCGCTTTGGGTCAGCTTCGCGCCACCTTCGCGACCGGACCGCGGCTCGAACGCGCCACCGGCATGCCGGTGATCGGCGCGATCGGCGAGGTGGTGACGCGCAGCCAGTCCGAGCAGCGCGGCAAGCGGCTCAAGCTGTTCCTCGGCGGCACGGCCGGGTTGGTCGCGGCCTATGTGCTGCTGCTCGGCGTCGAGGTGTTGCAGCGGGGGATGGCGGCATGACGGTGCAACGGGACGGGACGATGAGCGGATCGCCACGCGCCGAATCGATGCTCGAGCGCGCCGCCCGAGTCTACGACTTCAATGCGCATCTGCGTCGCCGGCCGCCGCCGATCGATCTGCCCGCGCTCGAAGCGGTGGCACCGCCGCCGCCGGTCGACGCCTGGCAGCAGGCCGACTTGGCGGATCCGACGCTGCTCGCGATCCCGCCCGAGCTGCGCGCCCCGGTCGGCCAGGAACTGCCCGACAGCTTCTACGACGCGCCCGAGCTGACCGACATCGCCGCGATCGATCGCGGCATGCTCGCCGAGGCGGGGATGATCGTGCCGGGTGCACCGGTCGGCCCGCTTGCGGAGGAATTCCGGCTGATCAAGCGGCAGTTGCTGATCACCCGCGAACGCATCGCCCGCGCCGGTCGCGACGATGCCGCCGACGCGGACGCGCTGTCGTCGCGCGACCGGGCGCGCACCGCGCTGATCTGCTCGGCGCGGCCGGGCGACGGCAAGACCTTCTGCGCGGTCAATCTCGCGCTGTCGATGGCGGCGGAACGCGATACCGAGGTGCTGCTGATCGACGCCGACTTCGCCAAGCCCGACGTGCTCGCGCAGCTCGGCCTCGCCGAACAGCCGGGGCTGCTCGACGCGCTCGCCGATGGCGAGATCGACGTCGAGAGCCTGGTGATCCGCACCGATGTCGGCGGCCTGTCGATCCTGCCGGCCGGCACCAAGACCGCGAGCGACACCGAGCTGCTCGCCTCCGCCCGGACGCGCGAGGTGCTGGCGCGCCTGCTCGCCGCCAATCCGCGCCGCATCCTCATCTTCGATTCGCCGCCTGCGCTCGCCGCGTCGCCGGCGGCGGTGCTGGCGATGCTGGTCGGGCAGGTCGTGCTGGTGGTGCGCGCCGACCGCACGCCGGAAAGCGAATTGCGCGAGGCGGTGCAGCGGCTCGACGGCTGTGACGAGATCGCGCTGGTGCTCAACGCCGTGTCCTTCGTCCCCGGCGGCCATCGCTACGGCACCTATTACGGGCAGGATCGTCCGTGATCCGCACGTTGGGGATGGCGACGGCGCTGGCGGCTCTGGTCGCCGGCGGACAGGCGGGGGCGCAGGTGCAGCGCGGCCGCGTCGTCGCGACGCCCTATGTCGAGGTCGGCCAGATCCTCGACGCCGACCTCAACTCCGGCGACGTGCTGACCTATTCGAGCCTTGCCGCCGGCATCGATGCCGCGGCGAGCACCGCGCGCGTCAAGGGGCAGATCTCCTATCGCTACGAACGCCGCATCTCGTGGGACGACCGGGTCGGCGATGACGACATCCACACCGGCCTCGCCCGCGTCTCGGCAAAGGTCGCGCGCGGGCTGAGCTTCGAGGCGGGCGGCATCGCGACGCGCGCGCGCAGCGACATCCGCGGTGCGGCGCCGGGGGTGATCGTCGGCAACGGCGACAATATCAGCCAGGTCTATGCCGTCTTCGGCGGCCCGAGCTACGTCACGCGGGCAGGGCCGGTGTCGCTCGCCGCCAGCTATCAGGCCGGATACACCAAGGTCGACACGCCGAGCTACGTCGCCTTGCCCGCCGGCCAGTCGCGGCTCGACTATTACGACGATTCGTTCGGGCAGGTCGCGGCGATCGGCGCGAGCGTGCGACCGGGGCAGATCGCGCCGGTCGGTCTGAGCGCCAGCGCCGGCTGGGAGCGGGAGGACGCCGGCCAGCTCGACGGCCGCTACCAGAGCTGGCGCGTGCGCGGCGACGTGCTTGCCCCGGTGTCGCCCTATGTCGCGCTGACCGGCGGGGTCGGCTATGAGCGGGTCGAGACGAGCAACCGCGCCGCGCTGGTCGATGCGACGGGCGCCGCGGTGGTCGACGGCAACGGCCGCTACGTCACCGATTCCGCCGCGCCGCGCCAGATCGCCTATCGCACCGACGGCGTCTATTACGACGCGGGCGTCGTCTGGCGCCCCAATCGTCGCCTCTCCGCCGAGGCGCATGTCGGCAAGCGCTACGGTTCGCTGAGCGTGACCGGGCTCGCCACCTATCAGGCCTCCGAGCGGGTCGCGGTCGCTGCCGACGTCTATGACACGGTCACCACCTTCGGCCGGCAGCTGCGTACCGGGCTCGCCAACCTGCCGACGAGCTTCCTGTCGGCGCGCGACGCCTTTACCCAGCAATATAACGGCTGCGTCTTCGCGACGAGCGGATCGACGCCGGGCGGCTGCCTCAACGACGTCTTCCAGTCGATCGCCACCGCCAGCTATCGCGCGCGCGGCGTCGACGGCGTCGTGTCGATCACCCGCGGACGTTCGGCCTATGGCGGCGGCATCGGCTATGCCAATCGCAAGCTGTTCGACCGCGACGACGTTCCGGGCGTGACGCTGTACGGGGTCGAAGACCAGAGCGCCTATGCGCAATTGTTCTACAACCGCACGCTCACCGCGCTGTCGACACTCGCCGCCAACCTGTTCGTCAATTACTATGAATCGGGTATCGCCCGCACGCCGGGGATCTGGTCCTACGGCGCGACGGGGAGTTACGGGCGCAGCTTCGGGCGCGTCACCACCACGGCCAGCGCCGGCATTTACGCCTTTGATACCGGAGACGTAGATACCGTCTGGTCGGCGCAGGCACTGATTGCCGCGCGCTACTCGTTCTAAGGGCTCGGTCTATGTACGACGCGCATTTCGGATTATCGGGGCGGCCGTTCCAGCTGACGCCCGATGCGCGCTTCTGGTTCGAAACCGCCACGCACCGCAAGGCGATGGCCTATCTCGGCTATGGCCTCGCGCAGGGCGAGGGCTTCATCGTCGTCACCGGCGATATCGGCGCGGGCAAGACCACGCTGGTCGGCCATCTCACCGGCCAGGTCGATCCGCAGGCGCTCAACGTCATCACCATCGTCTCGACCGCGGTGCCGGCGGACGATCTGCTGCGCATCGTCGCGACCGGGCTCGGCGTCGATCCGCATGGCCTCGCCAAGGCGCAACTGCTCACCGCGATCGAGCGCGGGCTGCATTCGGTGGCGCGATCGGGACGGCGAACGCTGCTGATCGTCGACGAGGCGCAGGCGCTGCCGGTCGATTCGCTCGAAGAGCTGCGCATGCTCTCCAACTTCCAGGCGGGCGGTCATGCGCTGCTGCAGATCCTGCTGCTCGGCCAGCCCGAGTTCCGCGAACGGTTGCACGGCTCCGACCGACTCGAGCAATTGCGCCAGCGGATCATCGCCATCCACCATCTCGAGCCGATGGCGGCGGACGAGGTCGCCGATTATATCGCGCATCGGCTGTCGGTGGTCGGCTGGCAGGGCCGCCCCGATTTCGCCGCCGACGCCTTCGCCGCGCTGTACGAGGGATCGGGCGGCGTGCCGCGGCGGCTCAATCAGCTCGCCGGACGCGTCATGCTCCACGCCGCGGTCGAGGACCTCGACGTGATCGACGGGGCGATCGTGCGGCAGGTGGTCGGCGATCTCCACGACGACCTGCCGATGCTCGCGCCTGACACGGCGGCGGCGGCACCGGCGGAGGCGCCCGCACCGGCGCCCGCCGAAAGCTCGGTCCGCCGCTTCGTCCCG
Source organism: Sphingomonas kyungheensis (assembly GCF_037120395.1). Taxonomy (NCBI): domain Bacteria; kingdom Pseudomonadati; phylum Pseudomonadota; class Alphaproteobacteria; order Sphingomonadales; family Sphingomonadaceae; genus Sphingomonas; species Sphingomonas kyungheensis. The sequence continues at coordinate 366,687 of NZ_JBBBDM010000003.1, read as the reverse complement.
CGCGCCGCCCCCGATGCGGCCGAAGCCGGTGCCGCGCCCGAGCTGCCCGCTGCGGTCGCCGCCCGGCTCGCCGCGCTGGAGGCACGCGTCGCGCAGCAGGAAGGCGCCTTGCGGCGGGTGCTGACGCTGCTCGTCGACTGGGTCGAGGCGGACCGGCAGGAGACCGCCGCCGCCGCCTCGGTGATGGCGGCGGGCGCGGCCGAGATCCGCGAGGATCACGTTCCGATCCGTGCTCCGGCGGCGTGGGACCATGCCGCGTAGCGCCGTCCGCAACGGCCTGTCGGTCGACGTCGAGGAATGGTTCCAGGTCGGCGCGTTCGAGCGGGTGATCGACAAGGCCGACTGGGATAGGCTGCCGAGCCGCGTCGCCGACAATACCGGCGCGGTGCTCGACCTGTTCGTGGAGAGCGGCGTCAGGGCGACCTTCTTCACGCTCGGCTGGGTGGCGGCGCGTCACCCGGCGCTGATCCGGCGCATCGCCGAGGCCGGGCATGAGATCGCCAGCCACGGCTGGGATCACCAGCGCGTCTTCACGATGGACGCCGCGACCTTCCGCGCCGACCTCGCCCGCGCGCGCACCGCGCTGGAGGATGCCTCCGGCCAGCCGGTGACCGGCTATCGCGCGCCGAGCTTCTCGATCGACACGCGCAACCTGTGGGCGTTCAACGTACTTGCCGAGGCGGGCTATGCCTATTCGTCGAGCGTCGCCCCCGTCGCGCACGATCATTATGGCTGGCGCGACGCGCCGCGCTTCGCCTTCCGGCCGCTGTCCGATGCGCCGCTGATCGAACTGCCGGTGACGGTGGCGCGGATCGGCGGGCGGCATCTGGCGACCGGCGGCGGCTTCTTCCGGCTGCTGCCGGCCGCGCTGACCGATTATGCGGTGCGGCAGGTCAATGGCGAAGGCCATGCCGGCATCTTCTATTTCCATCCGTGGGAGGTCGATCCGGCGCAGCCGCGCGTCGCCGGCGCTCCGCTGCGATCGAAGGTGCGCCATTATTCGCGGCTCGGCGCGATGGCGGGCAAGTTGCGCGGGCTGATCGGACGCCATGACTGGGGCCGGGTCGATGCGGTCGTCGCGGCAGAGGCGGCACGGCTGTCGTGACCGTGCCGACGGTGCGCGAGGCCGATCTCGCCGACAGCCGCGACAGCGACGCGATCGACGCGTTCGTCCGGGCGCAGCCGCAGGCGACCCCGTTCCATCTGCCGGCGTGGAGCCGCAGCGTCGCGCGCGGCTGCGGTCAGCGCGCGCATTATCTCGTCGCGGAGCGGGGCGGGGCGATCGCCGGCGTGCTGCCGCTCACCGCGATGCGCTCGCCGCTGTTCGGCAAGGCACTGGTGTCGACCGGTTTCGGCGTCGACGGCGGGATATTGGGGGAGGGCGTCGAAGCGCTCGCTGCAACGGCCTGGACATTGGCGCAGCGTCTCGGCTGCCCCGGAGTCGAGCTGCGCGGCGGTCCGGCGCCGGACGGCTGGCAGACCGACGACACCTCCTATCTCGGTTTCGCCCGCGATCTCGCCGCCGACGACGAGGCCGAACTGCTCGCCGTGCCGCGCAAGCAGCGGGCCGAGGTGCGGCGCGCGCTCGGCAACGACCTGAACGTGGAGGCGGGCGGCGCCGCGCTGCTCGCCGACCATTACCGCGTCTATGGCGAGTCGGTGCGCAACCTCGGCACGCCGGTGTTCCCGGCCAGGCTGTTCCGCGCGGTGCTGGACGAGATGGATGCGGACATCCTCACCGTGCGCAGCGGCGCGCGTGCGGTGGCGAGCGTGCTCAGCCTCTATTTCGCCGGCACCGTCTTTCCCTATTGGGGCGGCGGCACCACCGCGGCGCGCTGCCTGCGCGCCAACGACCGCATGTATTTCGCGCTGATGAGCCACGCCCGCGCGCGCGGCTGCACCCGCTTCGACTTCGGGCGATCGAAGACGGGCACCGGGGCCGCGGCGTTCAAGAAGAATTGGGGCTTCTCCGGCGTGCCGCGCCTCTACGCCCGGCGCAGCGAAGGGGCGGCGCGCGAGGTCAATCCGCTCAATCCCAAATATGCGCTGATGGTGAAGACGTGGCAGCGGCTGCCGCTGCCGGTCGCCAACCGGCTGGGGCCGTGGATTTCGCGCGGCCTCGGCTGATGGAGCTGCTGTTCCTGGCGCATCGCGTGCCGTTTCCGCCCGACCGCGGCGACCGCATCCGCAGCTACCACATCCTCCGCCATCTCGCCGCGCGCGCGCGCGTCCACCTCGTCGCCTTCAGCGAAGGCGCGGGGGAGGTGGCGCCGCCCGAACTCGCCGGGCTCGCCAGCGTGACGCTGATCCCGCGCACCCGATCACAGGCGGTCGCGGCGCTGGCCGCGCTCACCAAGGGGCTGCCGGTGTCGCTCACCGCCTTCGCCTCGGCCGGGATGCGGCGGGCGGTGGCGGCACGGCGCGCGGATGCGGTCTACTGCTTTTCGGGGCAGATGGCGCAATATCTGCCGGCGGGGGTGCCGGCGGTGATGGATTTCGTCGACGTCGATTCGGCGAAGTTCGCAGGGTTCGCCGAACAGGGTAGCCCGCCGATGCGCTGGATGATGCGGCGCGAAGCCCGACTGCTCGGCGCATTCGAGCGGAGGGTCGCCGCTCGCGTCGACGCCAGCCTGTTCGTCAGCGCGGCGGAGGCGGCGCTGTTCCGGGAGGGCGGCGCGACGGGCCGGATCGTCCCGGTCGAGAACGGCATCGACGCCGCCGCCTTCGCCCCCGCTGCCGTGACGGATGTCGCCGCCGAGGGCGCGTTGCTCGTCTTCACCGGCCAGATGGACTATCGCCCCAACGTCGAGGCGGTGCGGTGGTTCGCGCAGGATGTCCTCCCCGCGCTACGCCGCCGATACCCCACGTTGCGTCTCGCGATCGTCGGTCGCGCGCCGACCGCGGCGGTGCAGGCGCTGGCCTCGCCGGCGGTGATCGTCACCGGCGCGGTCGCCGACGTGCGGCCGTGGCTCGCCGCCGCCACCGTCTGCGTCGCGCCGTTGCGTCTGGCTCGCGGCATCCAGAACAAGGTGCTGGAGGCGATGGCGATGGCGCGCCCGGTCGTCGCCACCGCCGCCGCGGCCGAGGGGATCGATCACGCCGGCACCCTCCGCGTCGCCGACGATGCCGACGCCCAGGTCGCGGCGATCGCCGCGCTGCTCGACGATCCGGCGCAGGCGACAGCCCTGGGCGCCGCGGCGCGGGCGCGGGTCATCGAACGCTATGACTGGACCGCGCGGCTCGCCCCGCTCGACGCGCTGCTCGGACTGTGACGGCCGACAGAGCCCTTCGCTGGCGCCGGTATGCGATCGCACTGACGCTGACCGCGGCGGCGATCCTGCTGCTGTTCCGGGAGGACGTCGCCCGGCTGGTGACGATCTGGTGGACGAGCACGACCTTCGGCCACTGCCTGTTCATCGGGCCGGTGATCGCCTGGCTGGTCTGGCAGCGCCGCGCGGAGCTTGGCGCGCTCGCGCCGACCGCCTGGTGGCCGGGGCTCGCCCTCGTTGCCCTCGGCGGCGTCGGCTGGCTGATGGGCGAGGCGGGATCGGTCAGCTTCGCCCGCCAGTTCGGCCTCGTCGTCATGCTGCAGGGCACGGTGCTGACCCTGCTCGGGCCGCAGGTCGCGCGGGGGCTCGCCTTTCCGCTCGGCTATGCGCTGTTCCTGGTGCCGTTCGGCGAGGAACTGGAACCCGCGTTACAGGCGGTGACGGTGCGGATGGTTATGCCGCTGCTGCATCTGTTCGGCGTGCCGGCCAGTTCCAACGGCGTGCTGATCCACGCCGGCCGTTACTGGTTCGAGGTGGCCGAAGCGTGCTCGGGCGCCAAATTCGTCATCGCCATGTTCGCCTTCGCGATGCTCGTCGCCGCGACGTGCTTCCGGTCGTGGCAGCGGCGCGGCTGGTTCCTGCTCGCGGCGCTGATCGTGCCGGTGCTCGCCAACGGCATCCGCGCCTTCGCCACCATCTATGCCGCGCATCTGACCAGCGTCGCGGCGGCGACGGGGTTCGACCATATCGTCTATGGCTGGCTGTTCTTCGGGCTGGTGATGGCGGCGGTGCTGGCGATCGGCTGGCGCTGGTTCGATCGCGCCCCCGATGCGCCGGCGTTCGATCCGGCGACGCTGCCGCCGGTGCGCGGGCACCGCATCGGCCTGCCGATCGCGGCGCTGCTGACGGTCGCGGTGGCCGCGGCCGGGCCGCTGTGGAGCGTGACGATCGCCCGCCGCGCGACGCCGCTGCCGGCGCGGATCGACCTGCCGCAGCTCGCCGGCTGGCGGCGCGCGCCACTCAGTCGCACCACTCCGTGGCAGCCTTATTATCCCGGTGCCGACCATAGCCTGTTCGGCCGCTACGCCCGCCAGGGTGCCGCGGTCGACGTCGCGGTCGCGGTGTTCGCGTCGCAGGGAGAGGGGCATAAGATCGGCGCCTTCGGCACCGGCGTGCTGCGCGAGGAGGATCGCTGGGTCCGCGTGGCCGACGCGGCGCCGATCGCCGGTGGCGCGTCGATGCGGATCACCGCGGCCGGGCCGGTGGAGCGGATCGTCACGACATGGTACGTCGTCGGCGGAACGGTAACGTCGGATGAGCGCGTGGTGAAGATCGAGGCGATGAAGGCACGGCTGTTCGGCGGTTCGCAGCGCGCGATGGCGGTGCATCTCTCCGCCGAGGTGACGCCCGGCCGCGATGCGCGCGCCGATATCGCCGCGCTGGCGGCGGCGCTCGGCCCGATCGGCGACCTTGCCGATCGTATCGCAGGCGCACGCTGATGTGCGGCATCGCCGGCATCTTCCATCCCGAGACGCCCAAACCGGTCGATCCGTCGCGCGTCGCCGCGATGATCGCGGCGCAGGCGCATCGCGGTCCGGACGGCGAGGGCGTCTGGACGGCGCCGGGCGTCGGCCTCGGCCACCGGCGCCTGTCGATCATCGATCTCGAGGGGTCGCCGCAGCCGATGCGCTCCGGCGCGCTCGCCGTCACCTATAACGGCGAGATCTACAATTTCGCCGAGCTGCGCGCCGACCTGATCCGCCGCGGCGCGGTGTTCGTCACCGAGGGCGATACCGAGGTGCTGCTGCACGGCTGGCGCGCCTGGGGGCCGTCGCTGCTCGAACGGCTCAACGGCATGTTCGCCTTCGCATTGCACGATGCCGACACCGGCACGCTGTTCCTCGCCCGTGACCGGATGGGGGTGAAGCCGCTCCATTACGTCGAATTGTCCGACGGCAGCCTCGCCTTCGCCTCCGAACTCAAGGGCCTGCTCGCCCACCCCTTGCTCCGCCGCGTCCCCGACGTCACCGCGATCGAGGATTTCCTCGCGCTCGGCTATGTTCCGGACGATGCCTGCATGATCGCGGGCGTGCGCAAGCTGCCGGCCGGGCATTTCCTCCAGGTGCAGCGCTGGCAGGGCGTGCCGCGCCCGCGCCGCTGGTGGAGCCTCAGCTTCGCCGATCGCGCCACCGGTTCGGCCAAGGCGCTCGGCGAACAGTTGCTCGGCCATATGCGTGACGGCGTGCGCAGCCGCATGGTCGCCGACGTGCCGCTCGGCGCCTTCCTGTCGGGCGGAGTCGACAGTTCGGCGGTGGTCGCGCTGATGGCGGAGGCGAGCAAGGCGGCGGTGCGCACCTGCACGATCGGCTTCGACGAGGCGGGTCATGACGAGCGCGATCACGCCGCCGCCGTCGCCCGCCGCTTCGCCACCGATCATCATGCCCAGGTCGTCCGGCCGGACGATGCCGCGCTGATCGACACGCTCGTCCACCATTTCGACGAGCCGTTCGCCGATGCGAGCGCGCTGGCGACCTATCAGGTCGCGGCCTTGGCGCGGAGCCGTGTCACCGTCGCGCTGTCGGGCGACGGCGCCGACGAGATGCTCGCCGGCTATCGTCGCTATCGGTTCCAGGCGGCGGAGGAGCGGGTGCGCGGCCTGATGCCGGCCCGCTGGCGCCGCGCCGGCTTCGGCACGCTCGGCCGGCTCTATCCCAAGGCCGACTGGGCCCCGCGGCCGTTGCGCGCCAAGACGACCCTGCTCGCGCTCGCCGCGGATGGCGACGAGGCCTATGCGCGCGCGGTCGGCGTCACCACGCCCGAACAGCGGGCGCGGCTGCTCAGCCCGGCGGCGCGGCATGCGCTCGGCGGCCACCGGGCGGAGGACCGCTATATCGCCGCGATGCGCGCCGCCCCGGCGCGCGATGCGCTCGACCGCGCGCAATATGCCGACATGATGATCTGGCTGCCCGGCGACATCCTCACCAAGGTCGACCGGACCAGCATGGCGGTCGGGCTGGAAGCGCGCGAGCCGTTGCTCGATCATCGGCTCGTCGAATTCTGCGCGACGCTGCCGGTGGCGATGCGGCTGCATGGCGGCGAGGGCAAATGGCTGATGAAGCGCAGCCTGGAACGCTATCTGCCGCGCGACATCCTCTACCGGCCCAAGATGGGCTTCGTCACGCCGATCAGCGCCTGGTTCCGCAACGCCCTCGCCGACGAGGCGGAGGGGCTGGCGCGCTCGCGCATCCTCGTCGAGAGCGGCTGGCTCGACATGGCGGAGGTCGCGCGGATCGCCGCCGATCACCGCAGCGGCCGCGCCGATCATGGCCGGACCTTGTGGCAGCTGATGATGCTGGAGCGCAGCGCGCGGCGGCTGTTCGGCTGATCCCTAGCGCAATTTGGCGATCGGCAGACTGTCCGCCTTCGCCCGCTCCTTGGTCGATTCCTCGCTGCGCTTGAGCGCCTTGGCGATCGCCTTCAGCGCCATGCCCTTCTTGGCGAGCAGGTGGAGCTTCTGAATCTCGTCCTGCGTCCACGGCTGGCGATGCCGCTCGAACACCTCACCCTTGGCCATCAGAACACCGCCATGGCGGCGTGGAGGGTGAGCGCGGCGAGCGCCAGCGTCGAAGCGAGGAACAGCATGAAGCGGGGCCATACCCGGTTGACCGTCGCTTGCACCAGCGAATGTAGCACGCGCAGCGCGACATAGGCCCAGGCGATCAGGGCGTTGACGCCATCGCCGGTGCCGCTGATCGCGATCACCGTCGCCACCGCATAGAAGAGCGTCGGCTGCTCGGTGAGGTGGTTGTAATTATGCGCCTTCCACTGGACGGACGGCGGCAGCGCGCGATCGGCGTCGGCGGCCTTGCTGCCGATCAGGCGGGTGATGTCGATCCCGGCCGCCTGCATCGCCGGCAGCCGCGTCGCGATCGTCCAGACCAGCATCACCAACGTCCAGGCGATCAGCGCCACCATGGGTTGCAGGATTTCGCTATGCATCGTCGCCCCTTCCGACTTGATCGGGAGCAGCTTAGCGCGGGCCGGGCGGCTGTCGAGCATCGCCGCCCGGCCCGCGGCGGGACCCGCCGGCGAAATCACCTGTTGGCAAGGCGGGACCGGCACGGGTAAGGGCCGATCATGGCTTCTCCTACGCAGATCCTCATCGTCGAGGACGAACCCTTGATCGCGATGATGCTCGAAGACTTCCTCGAAGTGCTCGACAAGACCTCGGCGGGGACGGTCGATACGGTCGCGGGCGCGCTGTCGCGGGTCGCGGACGGCGGCATCGATGCGGCGATCCTCGACGTCAATCTGCGCGGCGGCGAGAAGAGCACGCCGATCGCCGAAGCGCTCGCGGCGCGCGACATCCCCTTCATCTTCGCGACCGGCGGCAGCGACGACAGCGTCGACGCGCAGTTCCGCGACCGGCCGGTCCTGCAGAAGCCCTTCACCATGGACGGTGTCGCCAAGGCGCTCGACGCGCTGTGAGGCGAGGGGGCTCGGCCCCCGGTAACAATTGCCCGCTCCTCGCCCTGATCCTGTCCGTGGACAGGATCCGACCCGCGCGCCTGTCCCGGCGGCTACCCGTCGGATGACGCATTTGTCACCGGAACGATGCGCCCGTCGCCCGCATTGAGCCGCTGATGATGTGTCGAGAGGGGGACTGACGTGACCGATACGCCCATCGCGGTGGTGACCGGCGGTGAATCCGGAATCGGCGCGGCCTGCGTCGCCGCGCTCGCCAGGGCCGGCGCGCGCGTCGCCTTCACCTATTTCCGCGATGCCGCCGCCGCCGCGGCGGTGGTGCAGGCCGCCGGCGGCGAGGCGCAGGCCCATGCCGTCCAGTGCGACGTTTCCAGCGAGGAGGCGGTCGAATCATTGTTCGCCGAAACGGAACGCCGGTTCGGCACCGCCAGCTGGCTGGTCAACTCCGCCGGTCTCAACATGAGCGGCACGCGGCTCGTCGACATGAAGCTCGACCAGTTCGATCGCGTGCTGCGGTCGGACCTGTACGGACCGTTCCTCACCTGCCGCCGCTTCGTCCGAGCGGCCGAGGCGGCCAAGGCGGGCGGCCGGATCGTCAACATCTCGTCGATCCACGAACGCGCGCCGCGCCCCGGCGGCGTCGACTATGATTCGGCCAAGGGCGGCCTCGCGCAGCTGACCGCGACGCTGGCGCTCGAACTGGCGCCGGCGCGGATCGCGGTCAACGGCGTCGCGCCGGGGATGATCCTGACGCCGATGAACCAGCATGCGGTCGAGGATGTCGACTATCGCGCCAAGCTGGAGGCGAACATCCCTTGGGGCCGCGCCGGCACCGCCGACGAGGTGGCGACGCTCGTCGCCTTCCTGCTCTCCCCCGCCGCCGATTATATCACCGGCACCACCGTGACGATCGACGGCGCCCTGTCGCTCGTCATCGCGCAGGGCGCCTGAGCGGCCATGCCGACCTATGCGGTCGAGGCGCTCGACGCCGTCACCATCGCCGCCGGCTCGCCGCTCGACGGCATGGATCTGATGAGCCCGTTCGTCTGGCGCGAGCAGGGCCGCTATCGCATGCTCGTCCGCGGCGTGCCCGATCCGCTCGGCCCGACCGACCCGACCGGCCTGATCGCCAGCGGCTGGAGCGATGACGGTCTCGCCTTCACGCTCGATCCCGTGCTCGCGATCGCGCCGGGGGCGGACGCCGACGAGGCCGATGCCGGCGGCTGCGAGGACCCGACGGTGCTCGTCGACGCGGATGGCGGCTATGTCGTCTATTACACCGGTGTCGACGCGAAGCGGACGCAGGGCGTGTTGATCGCCGCGAGCGGCCCCTCGCTCGACCAGTTGGTCAAGCGCCGCGTCGCGCTCGCGGCCCCGGAGGGCGAGGGCAATATCAAGGAGGCGACGTTCGCGCAGACGCCCGCCGGCGACTGGCGGCTGTTCTACGAATATGCCGCCGTCGAGGAACGCGGCATCGGCGCGTCGCGGATCGGCATCGCGCAGGCTGCGCATCTCGGCGATCCGTGGACGTCGCTCGCCGACCCGTTTCCGATCCGCCCGGAATCCTGGGACAATTGGCATCTGTCGACCGGCCCGGTGTGTCAGCTGCCCGGCGCCGATCCGGTGATGTTCTACAATGGCGCGACGCTCGATGCACGCTGGCGGATCGGCTGGATCAGCTTCTCGCCCGACTTCGCCACCGTCACCGGCCGCGGCCTCGAACCGGTCGTCGTGCCGCCGCCGCCCGAGGATCGCGCCAAGACCGATATCGCCTTCGCCGCCTCGACCGTGATCGAGGACGGGATGATCTCGCTCTACTTTTCGCTGGAGGATCGCATTCTGCGGCGCGCGCGTATCCGATATTACGCGTAACAAGCTTGCGTTGGCGGGGCCTCTCGCGACATAGGGCGTCGCCATGACCCAGTTCGACAAGTCCCGCCTGCCCAGCCGCCACGTCTCCGTCGGTCCCGAACGCGCGCCCCATCGCAGCTATTATTATGCGATGGGCATCGGTGAGGAGGAGATCGCCCGCCCGTTCGTCGCGCTCGCCAGCGCCGGCAACAATTCCGCGCCGTGCAACACGACGCTCGATGCGCAGGCCGATGCGGCACAGGCGGGCGTGGTGCAGGGGGGCGGCCTGCCGCGCCGCTTCAACACCATCACCGTCACCGACGGCATCGCCATGGGCCATCAGGGCATGAAGGCGAGCCTCGTCAGCCGCGAGGTGATCGCTGATTCGGTCGAGCTCAGCGTCCGCGGCCATTGCTATGATGCGCTGGTCGGCTTCGCCGGCTGCGACAAGTCGCTGCCCGGCATAATGATGGCGATGCTCCGCCTCAACATCCCGTCAATCTTCGTCTACGGCGGGTCGATCCTGCCCGGCCGCTTCCAGAACCGCGACGTCACCGTCGTCGACGTGTTCGAGGTGGTCGGCAAATATGCCGCCGGCGCCTGTCCGCTGTCCGAGGTGCACGAGCTCGAAAAGGTCGCCTGTCCCGGCCACGGCGCGTGCGGCGGCCAGTTCACCGCCAACACCATGGCCTGCGTCGGCGAGGCGATCGGGCTCAGCCTGCCCAACAGCAACATGACGCCGGCACCGTATAGCAGCCGCGAGCAGATCGCGATCGCCGCCGGGGCGCAGGTGATGGAACTGGTCGGGCGGCAGTTGCGTCCGCGCGACATCTGCACGCGCGCCGCCTTCGTCAACGCCGCGCGCGTCGTCGCCGCCACCGGCGGGTCGACCAATGCCGCGCTGCACCTGCCGGCGATGGCGAATGAGGCGGGCATCGACTTCGACCTGTTCGACGTCGCCGAAGCGTTCAAGTCGACCCCCTATATCGCCGATCTCAAGCCCGGCGGCCGCTATGTCGCCAAGGACATGTATGAGGCGGGCGGCGTCTATATGTTGATGAAGACGATGCTCGCCGGCGGTCTGCTCGACGGCGACTGCCTGACCGTCACCGGCAAGACGCTCGCCGAGAACATCGACCAGGTGACGTGGAATCCCGACCAGAAGGTGATCTACGACGTCAGGACGCCGATCACCCCGACCGGCGGGGTCGTCGGCCTGCGCGGCAGCCTCGCCCCGGACGGCGCGATCGTGAAGGTCGCCGGCATGCACCGCCTCCAGTTCGAAGGACCGGCGCGCTGCTTCGACCGCGAGGAGGACGCCTTCGCCGCGGTCGAGGCGCGCTCGATCGCCGAGGGCGAGGTGATCGTCATCCGCTACGAGGGGCCGAAGGGCGGCCCCGGCATGCGCGAGATGCTCTCGACCACCGCCGCGCTCTACGGCCTCGGCATGGGCGAGAAGGTCGCGCTGATCACCGACGGGCGTTTCTCTGGCGGGACGCGCGGCTTCTGCATCGGCCACGTCGGCCCCGAGGCGGCGGACGGTGGCCCGATCGCGCTGGTCGAGGACGGCGATCCGATCCGCATCGATGCCGAGGCGGGGACGATCGACCTGCTCGTCGCCGACGACGTGCTCGCCGCCCGCCGCGCCGCCTGGACGCCGCGGGTGAACGATTATGGGTCGGGCGCATTGTGGCGCTATGCACAGAATGTCGGCCCGGCCTGGCAGGGCGCCGTCACCCATCCCGGCGCCAAGGCCGAAACGCACGTCTATGCGGATATCTGACCGCGGCGCGGCGGTGGCGGCTCTGCTGCTGCTCGCCGCCTGCGGGGACCGGACGACGGACGGCAACCGGCTGGCCGCGGTCGAATCGGAACAGGCTGCTGCGGCGGCGGACGCCGGCACCGTGCCGTGCGCGCGCGGCGGCGCGGCGCTTGCCTCGGTCTGCACCGTCGATCAGGTGGCGAGCGCGGACGGGCTGGTGCTCACCGTCCGTCATCCCGATGGCGGCTTCCACCGCCTGCTCGTCACCCGCGATGGCCGCGGTGTCGTCGCAGCCGACGGCGCGGAGGCGGCGCGGGTCACCATTCCGGCGTCCGGCCTGATCGACGTCGCGATCGGCGGCGACCATTATCGCTTGCCCGCGACGATCAAGCCGGCGCGATGATCGCCTGCGCCGGCCAGCCGATCCTCACCGCCGAGCAGACTCGCGCCGCCGAGGAGCGCGCGATCCGCGCCGGCCGTTCGGTCGAGGCGCTGATGCAGCGCGCGGGCGAGGGGATCGCCGCCGCGGCGCTGCGCTTCGCCGCCGGGCAGGCCATCCTCGTCGCCTGCGGACCGGGCAATAACGGTGGTGACGGTTATGTCGCGGCGACCCTGCTCGCCGCCAAAGGGCAGCGCGTCCGCGTCGCCGCCTCGTCGCCGCCGCGCACCGCCGCTGCGATGGCCGCGCGGACGCGATGGGCCGGGCCGGTCGAGTCGCTGGAGACTGCCGCACCCGCCGCTCTGCTGATCGACGCCCTGTTCGGCACCGGCGCGCGGCCGCTCGATCCGGTGCAGGACGCGACGCTCGCCCGTCTTGCCGCCGCAGCCCGGCTGATCCTCGCCGTCGACCTGCCGAGCGGCAGCGACGCCGATACCGCCAGCGCGCCCGACTGGGCCCAGGCGCACCCCGCGACGCTGACGCTGGCGCTCGGCGCTCTCAAGCCGGCCCACGTCCTCCATCCTGCCGCCGGAGCATGCGGCGCGGTGCGGCTGATCGATCTCGGCCTTCCCGCCGATGCGGCGGTCGCCGTCGCCTCCGCTCCGCAGCTGCCGGAGCCCGGTCCGACCTCGCACAAATATACCCGCGGCATGGTGGCGATCGTCACCGGCGCGATGGCGGGCGCGGCGCGGCTCGCCGGCATCGCCGCGTTGCGGAGCGGCGCCGGCTATGTCGCGCTCTACGGGGACGCCGGGCAGGGCGGCCCCGCCGCCATCGTCCACCGCGACTATGATGCGGAAGCGCTCGCCGAATCGAGGATCGGCGCGGTGCTGATCGGCCCGGGCCTCGGCCGTGATACGCAAGCGCGCGACCGCCTGACGGCGCTGCTCGCCGGCGACCGGCCGCTGGTGATCGACGGGGACGCGCTGCACCTCACCGACCCCGGGAGCCTGCGCGCGCGGCGCGCGCCGGTCGTGCTCACGCCGCACGCGGGCGAGTTCCAGGCGCTGTTCGGCACGCCCGCCGGCTCTTTGCTCGATCAGGCCCGTGCCGCCGCCGCAGCCGCGGGGGCGATCGTCGTGCTCAAGGGCGCGACGACGACCGTCGCCGACGCCGCCCGCTGTCGCGTCCATCCGCACGGCAATCCCTGGCTGTCGACCGCCGGGAGCGGCGACGTGCTTGCCGGGACGATCGCCGCGCAGCTCGCCCATCCGCGCGCCGATCCGTTCGCCGCGGCCGACGCCGGCGTCTGGCTGCACGCGCGTGCCGCGGCGATCGCCGGCCGCAGCTTCCTTGCCGACGACTTGGCAAATGCGCTGACCGCGGTCAGAGCGAGCGCATGACCTCCGACACCATCTTGCGCGTCGCGGCCCGCGGCGACGGCGTCACCGCCGACGGCCGCCACGCCGCCTTCGCCGCCCCCGGCGATTCACTCCACGCGGACGGTACGCTGAGCCACGGCCCGCATCATCAGACGCCGCCGTGCCGCCACTTTCCCGAATGCGGCGGCTGCCAGCTCCAGCACCTCGACGACGAGGCCTATGCCGCCTTCGTCACCGACCGGGTGGCGAGCGCGCTCGCCGGGCAGGAGCTCGCCGCCGATCTGCGTGCGCCGCTCGTCTCGCCGCCCGACACGCGCCGCCGCGCGACGCTGCACGCCGAGGCGAAGGGCGGTCGCATCCTGCTCGGCTTCACCGCCGAGAAGAGCCACGCCATCGTCGACCTGCGCGAATGCCATGTGCTCGCCCCGGCGCTGTTCGCGATCGTCGCGCCGTTGCGCGGCCTGCTCCAGTCGCTCGGCTTCCGCCGCCGCGGCGACGTCCATCTGACGCTCGCCGATCAGGGGCTCGACGTGATGGTGAGCAACCTCACCGCCGACGGGCTCGATGCGGCGGAGGCGATCACCGCCTTTTGCGAACGCCACGGCGTCGCGCGCTTCACGATCGACGGCGGCTATGGGCTGGAGACCCGGTGGGAGCCGCGGCCGGTGACGATCACGCTCGGCGGGCAGCCCGTGCCGCTGCCGCCGGCGAGCTTCCTCCAGGCGACGCAGGAGGGCGAGGACGCGCTCGTCGCGGCGATGCGCGAGGCGACGCAGGGCGCAGGCACGATCGCCGATCTGTTCGCCGGGCTGGGCACCTTCTCGCTTGCGCTGCCGGCGCGCGTCTATGCCGCGGAGGGTGCGCGCGATGCGCTGGCGGCGCTGAAGGCGGCGGCGGGGCGCGCCCAGTTGCCGGTGTTCACCGAGCATCGCGACCTCTATCGCCGCCCGCTCACCGTCGCCGAGCTCGACCGGTTCGACGCGATCGTCATCGATCCGCCCCGCGCCGGCGCCCGCGACCAGGCCGAGGCGCTCGCCGCCTGTCAGGCGAAGGTGATCGGCTACGTCTCCTGCAACCCGTCGAGCTTCGCGCGCGACGCGCGGCTGCTCGTCGACGGCGGCTGGCGGATCGACTGGGTCCAGCCGGTCGGCCAGTTCCGCTGGTCCACCCACGTCGAGCTGGCGGCTCGCTTCGTGCGGTAGCGTCTTAGCGGCCGGACTTTTTTGGGACGTGAAGTCGGACATCACGCGAAGACGCGAGGAGGTTGCGTTCAGCATCGCCCTGATCGATCCGAAGACTGCGTTCCGGGGCTGTTAGCAAAGGGTTCGCGCAGAGGCGCAGAGGCGCAGAGGACGCGGAGCAGAGGGGCCGAGTTAGGCGGGTGGACCGCTCTACGGGAGCGACAATCTCCGCGCCTCCGCGCCTCCGCGCCTCCGCGCCTCCGCGTGACCCCGCTACTGCAAAATCAGAACGACACACCGCGATCGTAACGGCGTGATCGACCTCACCCGATCCACATCATCTTCGCGTCTTCGCGTCTTCGCGAGAATATTTCACGCGGAGGAGCGGAGGCGCGGAGAGGGTGTGGTCGCGGCGGGTGTCTCGATCCTCACGGGATGAGATGGTCTGCCGTTCGCGAGCCATTCGGCGACCGCTATCGCCGCGCCTTAATACACCGCCGACATGAAGAAGAGCCCGTCCGGCGGGGCGTTGAGCCCGAGCCGGGCGCGATCCCGCGCAGCGAGCGCGTCCGCGACGTCGGCGACCGACCATCGCCCCATGCCGACCAGCGCCAGGCACCCGACCATCGAACGGACCTGATGATGGAGGAAGGAGCGCGCCGCCGCCTGCACCGCGACACGCTCGCCGATCCGCGTCACCGACAGCCGGTCGAGCGTCCGCACCGGGCTGTCCGCCTGGCAATGCGCCGAGCGGAAGGTGGTGAAATCGTGCCGGCCGACCAGCAGCGCCGCCGCCGCCGCCATGGCGTCGCTGTCGAGCGGCTGCGGCACCTGCCACGCCAGTCCCGTTTCCCAGGTCAGCGGCGCCCGGCGATTGACGATGCGATATTCATAGGCGCGGCCGAGGCACGAGAAGCGCGCATGCCAATCGTCCGCCACCGCCTCACAGGCGAGCACCGCCACCGGCGCCGGCCGCAGCCGCGCGTTGAGCGCCTCCATCAGCCGGAACGGCGCGATCGGCTTGGCGATGTCGACGTGCGCGCGCATGCCGAGGCCGTGCACCCCGGCGTCGGTCCGCCCCGCGGCATGGACCGCGGCGCTCTCGCCGGTCACCGCGGTCACCGCCGCCTCCAGCGCCGCCTGCACGCTCGGCCCGTGCTTCTGTCGCTGCCAGCCCATGAAGGGGCGGCCGTCATATTCGACCGTCAGTGCGAACCGCGTCACGCAGCGGTGCCGCCCACCGTGGTACCGCTCGCCACCGGGAAGCCGCGCAGCAGCTCGGCGGTGCTCGTCACCGCGCGTCCGGCGCGCTGCACCAGCGTCGGCCGGATCGCGCCGTCGCCGCAGGCGATCGTCAGGCCCGCGTCGACCGTCGTGCCTTCGCCACCGAGGAAGCTGAACGGCAGCACCTCGGCGGCGAGCAGCTTGACCCGCTCACCCGCGATCTCGCACCAGGCGCCGGGCGCCGGGTTCATCGCGCGGATCAGCCGTTCGACCGCGACGGCACTCTGGGTGAAGTCGATGCGCGCCTCCGCCTTGTCGATCTTGGCGGCATAAGTGACGCCCTCGGCGGGCTGGGCGACCGGCGGATGGGCATCGAGGTCGCCGAGCACCGTGACCATCAGCCGCGCGCCCAGCGCGGCGAGCTCGTCGGTCAGCGCGCCGGCGGTCTTGTGGTCGACGGGGACGCGCCCCTCCAGCCGCACCGGCCCGGTATCGAGCCCGGCTTCCATCTGCATGATGCCGACCCCGGCCTCGGCATCGCCGGCGAGGATCGCTCGCTGCACCGGCGCCGCGCCACGCCAGCGGGGCAACAGCGACCCGTGCACGTTGAGGCAACCGTGGCGCGGCGCCGCCAGCACCGGCTTGGGCAGGATGAGGCCATAAGCGGCGACCACCGCGACATCGGCGTCGAGCGCGGCGAAGGCCGCCTGTTCGGCCGGGTCGCGCAGGCTGACCGGATGCCGCACCGCAATCCCCAGCGCCTCGGCGCGCTGCTGGACCGGCGAGGCGACCGTATCGCGCCCGCGTCGCCCGCCGGGACGCGGCGGCTGGCTGTAGGCCGCGACGACGTCGTGCCCGGCCGCCACCAGCGCATCGAGCGTCGGCACCGCGAAGCCGGGAGTTCCCATGAAGATGATCCGCATGGCCCGTCTTCAACGCGCTGGCGGGCGGCCGCGCAACCCCCTATCTGTTCTGCATGGCCTCTCCCGAAATCGAAGCCCTCACCCAGGCGCTGGCGCGGCTGCCCGGCCTCGGCCCGCGGTCGGCGCGGCGCGCGGTGCTCCACCTGCTCAAGAAGCGCGAGGCGGCGCTCGGGCCGTTGCGCGCCGCGCTGGAGGCGGTGGACGAGCGGCTGGAAACCTGCGCGACCTGCGGCAACGTCGATACCGCCAATCCGTGCGCGATCTGCGCCGATCCCCGCCGCGACGCGCGCGCGCTCTGCGTCGTCGAGGAGGTCGCCGATCTCTGGGCGCTCGAACGTTCGCGGCTGTTCCCCGGCCGCTTCCATGTGCTCGGCGGCCGGCTGTCGGCGCTCGAAGGCGTACGGCCGGAGGATCTCGCGATCGACGCGCTGGTCGCCCGGATTGGGGCGGGCGGCATCGACGAGGTCGTGCTGGCGATGAACGCGACGCTCGAGGGGCAGACCACCGCCCATTATCTCGCCGACCGGATCGAGCAATTCCCGGTCCGCGTCACCCAGCTCGCGCACGGACTGCCGGTCGGCGGCGAGCTCGACTATCTCGACGAGGGCACGCTGGCGCAGGCGCTGCGCGCGCGGCGTCCGGTGGCCTGAACAGCGCCGCGACAGCGCGCGCGCACGCCAATCTTGACGTGCCCCCGCCGCCCACCTAGCTCGACGCCATGGCAGTCCTCTCTATCGTCGAAGTACCCGATCCGCGCCTGCGCCTGATCTCCAAGCCGGTCGACGCGGTGACCGACGACACGCGCGCCTTCGTCGCGGACCTGATCGATACGATGTACGCCGCCAACGGCATCGGCCTCGCCGCGATCCAGGTCGGTGTCGACAGCCGCATCCTCGTCATCGATCTGCAGGACGAGAAGGACGCGGACGACAAGCCGATCAAGGCGCCGCACGCCTATATCAACCCGGAGATCCTGTCGGTCAGCGAAGAGACGAGCAGCTACAACGAAGGCTGCCTGTCGATCCCCGAACAATATGCCGATGTCGCGCGTCCGGCGAGCTGCCGCGTCCGCTGGCTCGACGAGCAGGGGGAAAGCCATGAGGAAGAGCTCACCGGCCTCCTCTCGACCTGCATGCAGCATGAGATCGACCACCTCAACGGCGTGTTGTTCATCGATCATATCAGCCGGCTGAAGCGCGACATGGTGATGAAGAAGCTGGCGAAGATGCGCCGCTGACGCACGAGGCCGGACGGGGCGGGGCCGTCCCGCCGCGGCGATCGTCGGCGCGTCACGGCGCGCTCCGGCCAACAAAGTTCTGTCTTCCTCCCGACGTTCGATCTATGTTCTTTCCGTATTGTTGTTTGTTGGTCACGCCGCCCGGGTTCGCGTCGGGAGGTGACCGTCGGGGAGAGACATGGACTTGACCACGCTCATCATCGCGATCCTCGCGCTTGCCGCCGGCCTGCTGGTCGGCTGGCTGCTCGCCAACCGCAAGGCGGCGACGCTCGCCGCCGATCTCGCGGTGGCGCAGAGCCGGGCGGCGGACCTCGATCTCGTCAGCCGTACCCGCGACGCGGTCGAGCGCGAGCGCAACGAAGCGATGCGCGAGCTGGCCGCGCTGCGCGCGCAGGCGGATGATCGCGCCGCGACCCTCGATGCGCTGCGCGACGAGCTCGCCGCGGTGCGCGCCGACCGCGATGCCGCCCGCACCGGGCTGGCCACCACGCGTGCGCAGATCGAGGCGTTCGAGGCGCGGCTCGTCGACATGCGTGACGCCAAGGAGCAGATGGCGGCGCAGTTCAACGATCTCGCCAACAAGGCGCTGACCGATGCGCAGAAGGCCTTCCTCGACCGCGCCGAGGCACGCTTCCGCCAGTCCGAGGAACTCGCCGGCAACAACCTCAAATCCCTGCTCCAGCCGGTCAACGAACGCCTCGCCCGCTACGAGGAGGGCGTCGCCAAGGTCGAGGCCGAGCGCCGCGACGCCTTCGGCGATCTCAAGGGCCAGATCGAGCAGATGCGGCTCGGCCAGGAGCGCGTGTCGGGTGAGGCGGCCAAGCTGGTCAATGCGTTGCGCAACGCCCCCAAGGCCCGCGGCCGCTGGGGCGAGCAGCAGCTGCGCAACGTGCTCGAAACCTGCGGCCTTGCCGAACATACCGATTTCGCGATGGAGGTCAGCGTCGCCGACGGCGAGGGCGGCCGGTTGCGCCCCGACGCCATCGTCCGCGTCCCCGGCGGCAAGTCGCTGATCATCGATGCCAAGGTCTCGCTCAACGCCTATCAGGATGCGTTCGGCGCGGTCGACGAGGGGGAGCGCCACATCGGCCTGACCGCGCATGCCGCATCGATGCGGGCGCATATCAATGGCCTGTCCGCCAAGGCCTATTGGGCGCAGTTCGACGATACGCCCGAATATGTCGTGATGTTCGTCCCCGGCGAGCATTTCCTCTCCGCCGCGCTCGAACATGATGCGGGGCTGTGGGACTATGCCTTCGACAAAAGGGTGCTGCTGGCGACGCCGACCAATCTCATCGCGATCGCGCGGACGGTGGCGGCGGTCTGGCGGCAGGAGAAACTGGCGACCGAGGCGCGGGCGATCGGGGCGCTCGGCAAGGAACTCTACGACCGGCTCGCCAAGGCGGGCGAGGATTTGCGCAAGGTGGGCGGCGGGTTGACCACCGCGGTCAACAATTACAACAATTTCGTTTCGAGCTTCGAAAGCCGCGCGTTGGTCTCGGCGCGCAAGTTCCGCGACCTCAACATCGAGCCGGGCGCGCGGGAGATCGGCGTCGCGGAACCCGTCGAGGCGCTGGCGCGCTACGGCGAGGAAGCGCTGCGCCTCCCCGATGCGGCGGAATAGAGGAGCGGGTGATGAAGGCCATGTACGACGGCGATGTCATCATGGATCAGGACGGCCGGTTGTCCGGCATGGTCGCGGGTGACGTGATCGTGCGGCCGGGCTGCACCGTGCGGATCAGCGGGATGGTCGGCGGCGACGTCTATGTCGAAGCGGGCGCCTCCGCGCGGATCAGCGGCATAGTCTCCGGCCGGATCGTCAACCGCGGCGGCGCGATTCGCGTCACCGGCATGGTCGGTGGCTAGACTGATCGGCGAGGCATTGATGCGGCGGCTGAAAAACGAGCGGCTGTCCTATCTACGAACGTCGTGATAGCCGAATGGCTCCTTCTCACCGGTGCAGATTTCGAAACGAAAGAGCTTCATTGTTCGATTAACGTGTCCAACTTGTCCATGTCGTCCCGAAATGGGACGGAGAAGCGCCGGTTCGGACGAGGCTTGGGGCAGCTCGCCATCCCCTGGCATGGTTTAGTCTCGCCCCCGGCGGGGACGACGCCATTCAGGCCCGATCGCCCTGGCCGTGCTGCGCCAGCACCTCATAGGCCATCACCGCGGTCGCCACCGCGGCGTTGAGGCTGTCCGCCTTGCCGAGCATCGGGATCTTGACCAGCAGGTTGCACGCCGCGGCATAGTCCGCGGGCATGCCCTGCGCCTCGTTACCGGTCAGCAGGAAGGTCGGCGTGGCATAGCGTGCGGCGCGATAGTCGTGATCGGTATCGAGACTGAGTCCGACGAGCTGGCCCGGCCCCTCGCGCAGCCAGCCGAGGAAAGCGTCCCAGTCGCTGCGCACCACCGGCACGGTGAACAGCGCCCCCATGCTCGCGCGAACCGCCTCGACCGAAAAGGGATCGACGCATTCGCCGATCAGGATCAGCCCGCCCGCGCCGACCGCATCGGCGGTGCGCAGGATCGTGCCGAGATTGCCCGGATCGCGCAGCCGCTCGGCGACCAGCCAGATCGCCGCGCTGCCGCGGTCGAGATCGGCGAGCGTCCGGTCGAACTCGTCGAACACGCCGACCACCGCCTGCGGATTGTCCTTGCCGGACAGCTTGCTGAGGATGTCGGGCGTGGTCTGGATCGATTCGCCGCCCGCCATCTCGACGTCGATCGACAGGGCATGGACCAGCGGATGATCGGCATTGCCCGCCGCGTAGAAGAGGATGCGCGGCAGCCGCCCGGTCTCGCGCGCTTCGGTGAGGATGCGCAGCCCCTCCGCCATGAACTGCCGGGCGCCGCGGCGATGGCGCTTGTCGCGCAGCTCGCGGGCATATTTGACGAGCGGGTTGGAAAAGGCGGTGATCTCACGAGGCATGGCGACTCCCCTCCGCCACGGCGGCGGGTCGGCGCAAGCTCAATCTTCGCCGAACTTGGCCTCGACCAGCTCGCACAGCGCGCCGACCGCCGCTTCGGCCCCGTCGCCGCAGGCGCTGATCGTGATCGCATCGCCCTTGGCGGCGCCGAGCATCATCAGCCCCATGATCGACGTGCCGGTCACCGCGCCATCGTCCTTGCGGACATGCACTTCGACCGGCTGGGTCGAGGCGAGCGTGACGAACTTGGCGCTCGCCCGCGCGTGGAGCCCGCGCTTGTTGGTGATCGTGACGGTGCGGGCGACCTCGTCGCTCATGCCGCCGCCTCGCCTAGCACCTCGGAGGCGACCGAGATGTATTTGCGGCCCGCCTCACGCGCCGCGGCGACCGCCTCGACCACCTTCATCGACTTGCGCGCCGACCCCAGGCGGATCAGCATCGGCAGGTTCATCCCCGCGATCACCTCGACCCGGCCGCGCTCCATCAGCGAGATGGCGAGGTTGGAGGGCGTGCCGCCGAACAGATCGGTGAGCACGATCACGCCGCGCCCGGCATCGACCGCGCCGATCGCCGCGGCGATGTCGGCGCGTCGCTCTTCCATGTCGTCGTCGGGACCGATCGCGATCGTCGCGATGCGATCCTGCGGTCCGACGACGTGGATCATCGCGGTCACGAATTCTTCGGCGAGCCGCCCATGCGTCACCAGAACCAGGCCAATCATCTCAGATACGTTACTCATTTGCTGGCCGGCGGCCCCTCGAGCGAGTCCTGCGGTGCGGCCGCGAGGTCGCGATGCGTGATGGTGGGGGAAAAACCGGCATTACGCAACCGGTAGCCGAGATGCTCGGCGACATGGACCGACCGGTGTCTCCCTCCGGTACAGCCGATCGCGACGCTGACATAGGATTTGCCCTCGGCGCGATAGCGCGGAATCAGCAGTTCGAGCAGGTCGCCGATCTGCGCCATCGCGGCGGGATACGCCGGATCGTCGGCGACATAGGCGCTGACGTCGGCATCGAGTCCGGTGCCCGGACGCAGCGCCGGGTCCCAGTGCGGATTGCGCAGGAAGCGCATGTCGAAGACGAGGTCGGCGTTGCGCGGCAGGCCGCGCGCGAAGCCGAACGACTGGATCGACAGCACCGGTTCGTCGGCACCGGTCCGCGAAAAGGTGGTGCGCACCTGTTGCGCGAGGGCGTTGGCCGACAGGTCGGTGGTATCGATCAGCCGGTTCGCCCAGTCGCGCAAGGGGCGGAGCAGCTCGCGTTCGCGCGCGATGCCGTCGCCCGCCGGCCGGTCGGGCGCGAGCGGATGGCGCCGGCGCGTCTCCGAATAGCGACGCTCCAGCTCCGCTCCCGAACAGTCGAGGAACAGCATGCCGATATCGAGGCCGTGATCGTCGCGCAGCAGCCGGATCCGCTCGACGATCCGGGTCGGATCGAAATCGCGGGTGCGGGCGCCGATGCCGATCGCCAGCGGCTGGCTGTCGTCCGCGGTGGCGGCGGCGAGCGGCGCGTCGAGCAGCCGGTCGAGCAGCACCAAGGGCAGATTGTCGACCACCTCCCAGCCGAGGTCTTCGAGCGTTTTCAGCACCGTCGATTTGCCGGCGCCGGACAGGCCGGTGACGAGCAGGATATCCTTGGTCATCATACCCTCATTCCGGCGTCGCCTCGGGCTGGCGCAGCGCCCATTCGATCTTCAGCGGCGTGGCGGCGTGGAAGGCATCGAGCGCGATCTCGCGCACCGCGATTCCCGCCAGCGTCCGCGTCGCGCGCTCTGGCATGCGCGAGGGGGGCACGTCGAGCCGGACGATCAGTGCGACCGGCACCGCATCGCGCGACGCCATCCGGACGATGCCGATCCCGCGCACTTCGATCTGCCCGCGGATCGTCGCCGGCGCGCTGGCGAGCACGGTGGCGTCGACGCGCGCCAGCACCGTCTGATCGTCGCTCACCAGCGTCGCCCCGCGGTCGATCAGCCGCAGCGCGAGGTCGGACTTGCCGGCCCCCGGCGGTCCTTCGAGCAGCACGGCGCGGTCGCCGATCGCGACGCAGGTCGCATGGCGGCGCTCGGACCCGGTCATGACGGTTCGAGCGGCAGGCGGACGACGAAGCGCGCGCCGCCGAGCCGGTCCTCACGCGACTCGACCAAGATGCTGCCCTGATGCGCCTCGACGATCGTCCGCGCGATGGCGAGGCCGAGCCCCGAATGCTGGCCGAACGCCTCGCTTTCCGGGCGGATCGACTGGAAGCGGCGGAAGATCGCCTCGCGCGCCTCCTCGGGCACGCCGGGGCCTTCGTCCTCGACGCGGATGATGAGATCGGCGTCGTCGCGGGTGACGGCGATGGCGATCAGCGCGCCGTCGGGGGAGAAGGAGAGGGCGTTGTCGATCAGATTGTCGAACACGCGTTCGAGCCGCGCGCCCTCGCCGAGCGTGACCAGCGGCGCACCGACCTGATCGAAGCGCAGCCGCACCCCGCGCTCGACGCCGCGCGACAGGCGCTGCGCGACGAGCGCTGCGAGCATCTCGGCGACGTCGATACTCTCGAACTTGGCGCGGCTGAGCTGCGCGTCGAGCCGCGAGGCTTCGGAGATGTCGGTGATCAGCCGGTCGAGCCGATGCACGTCGTCGCGGACGATCGACAGCAAGCGCGCGCGCAGCTCCGGATCGCGCACCGCGTCGAGCCCTTCGACCGCCGAACGCAGCGAGGCGAGGGGGTTCTTCATCTCATGCGTCACGTCGGCGGCGAACGCCTCGGTCGCGTCGATCCGTGCCCGCAGCGCGAGGCTCATGTCGGACAGCGCGCGGGCGAGGCTGCCGATCTCGTCCCGGCGGGACGGCAGACGCGGCACGACGACCTCGCGTGCGCGACCCAGCCTGACCCGCACCGCGGCGCGCGCCAGCCGGCGCAGCGGCCGCACGATCGTCCGCGCGAGGAACAGCGACAGCAGCACCGAGACGACCGTCACCAGCAGCAGCACGATGCTGAGCCGGAAGCGCTCGATCCGCACCGTCTGGGTGATGTCGCGAGCGTTGATCGTCGTCATCACCACCGCCCCATCGGGGAGCGGCGCGGCGGCGGTGATCACCGGCGTGCGGTCCGGCGCGCGCCAGACGCTCGCCGAGGTCGCGCCGGTGCGGGCGACGCGGACGTCGGGCCATTGCCCGCCGTCGGCGCGCTCGCGGTAGAGCGGCGTGCGTGCGGCGCCGACGATGATGTCGATCCCGGCATCGAGCCAGCGCGCGACGACCTGATCCCAGTCCTGTTTGTCGGGATCGAGCAGCACCGCGTTGCGCGAGCCGAGCCGCCGGCTGTCCGCGATCGTCCGTCCGGCGGCATCGAAGGTGCGCAGCCGCGCATGCGTATCGTGCGCCAGCCGCAGCAGCATCTCGTCACGCTGCCCCGCCGGCACCATCGCCAGCGCCTCGCCGATCAGCCGCGCCTCGCGGCTCGCCTGTTCGACGCGGCTGTCGACGATGCGGCTGCGGTAGGAATCGAGATAGAAGAAGCCGCCGGCGAGCA
The DNA here is from genome assembly GCF_037120395.1 of Sphingomonas kyungheensis. Taxonomy (NCBI): domain Bacteria; kingdom Pseudomonadati; phylum Pseudomonadota; class Alphaproteobacteria; order Sphingomonadales; family Sphingomonadaceae; genus Sphingomonas; species Sphingomonas kyungheensis. The sequence goes on along the minus strand of NZ_JBBBDM010000003.1, from coordinate 342,543 downwards.
GCAGCAGCGCGATGATATTGACCGCGAGGATGCGCCGGGTGAGCGAGATCTGCCCCGACCAGCGCAAGGCGAGGTCGGCGCCCTCGCCGCGCGCGTCACTCTTCGGAGAATCGGTAGCCGGCGCCATACAATGTCTCGATCGCGTCGAAGGTGGCATCGACCTGGCGGAACTTGCGGCGCAGGCGCTTGATGTGGCTGTCGATGGTCCGGTCGTCGACGTAGATGTCGTCGTGATAGGCGGCATCCATCAGCTGGTTGCGCGTCTTGACGATCCCCGGTCGCTGCGCGAGCGTCTCGAGGATCAGGAATTCGGTAACCGTCAGCGTCACCGGTTCGCCGGCCCACAGGGTGCGATGCCGCGCCGGGTCCATCGACAGCCGCCCGCGGACGAGCGGTTCGACCGCTCCCGCCGCAGCCGGGTCCTCGGCGGCACTCGCCGTCACGTCGGTGCGGCGCAGGATCGCGCGGATGCGGGCGATCAGCAGCCGCTGGCTGAACGGCTTGGCGATATAATCGTCCGCGCCCATCGCGAGGCCCAGCGCCTCGTCGAGTTCGTCGTCCTTGCTGGTCAGGAAGATCACCGGGATCTGGCTCTTCTCGCGCAGCCGGCGCAGCAGCTCGAGTCCGTCCATCCGCGGCATCTTGATGTCGAAGATGGCGAGGTCGGGTGGATTGTCGGTCAGGGCCTTGAGCGCGGTCTCGCCATCCGAATAGACGCGGGTGAGAAACCCTTCGGTCTGCAATGCGATCGAGACCGAGGTCAGGATATTGCGGTCGTCGTCGACCAGCGCGATCGTCGCGGTCATGCGGGGAAAGCCCTTGCCACCATCGCATCGCGGTACGGCAAAGCGGCGCGCGGCTCAACCGCGCCGTCGCGGCAAACGCTTCGTCCCAAAGCGGTTCATCTGCGTCGCGTGGCAGTTTGACGCTACGGCCGTGCCTGCCTATGGCTCGGCTTCCACCGGCGTGCGTGCAGACCCTCCCCAGGATGCGCGCGCCGGGTCGATTGCATTGGGAGGATGTACGTGAACGAGCGCATTCCGCACGCGGATCTCGCCAGCCAGGGTTTCGAGACCCGGGCCGACTGTCACTGGAATCTGGTCACCGCACGGCTCGTCGAGGCTGCGGTCGCGCGCGGCGAAGGCAAGCTCAGCGCCGACGGTCCGCTGGTCGTCGAGACCGGCGCGCACACCGGCCGCTCGGCGCAGGACAAGTTCATCGTCCGCGACACCGAGACCGAGGACAGCGTCTGGTGGGGCAAGTCGAACAAGGGCATGGCGCCCGACCATTTCGCCGCGCTGAAGGCCGATTTTCTCGCCGCGCTGCGCGACAAGGAGCATCTGTTCGTCCAGGACCTGTACGGCGGCTCGCAACCCGAGAACCGGGTGCGCGTCCGGGTGATCAACGAACTCGCCTGGCATAATCTGTTCATCCGCACGATGCTGGTGCGGCCCGAGGAGCGCGAGCTGCGCGATTTCGCGCCCGAATATACGATCATCGACCTGCCGAGCTTCCGCGCCGATCCCGCGCGTCACGGCACCCGCACCGAGACGGTGATCGCGGTCAATTTCACCGAGAAGCTGATCCTGATCGGCGGCACGCGCTATGCCGGCGAAATGAAGAAGTCGGTCTTCGGCCTGCTCAACTATCTGCTGCCCCGCACGGGGGTGATGCCGATGCATTGCTCCGCCAATATGGGGGCGGACGGATCGACCGCGGTGTTCTTCGGTCTGTCGGGCACCGGCAAGACGACGCTCAGCGCCGACGCCAGTCGTACCCTGATCGGCGACGACGAACATGGCTGGTCGGATACCGCCGTGTTCAACTTCGAGGGCGGCTGTTACGCCAAGATGATCCGCCTGTCGCCCGATGCCGAGCCCGAGATCTTCGCGACCACCAAGCGCTTCGGCACCGTGCTCGAAAATGTCGTGATGGACCCGGTCACCCGCCAGCTCGACCTCGACGACAACAGCCTCGCCGAGAACAGCCGCGGCGCCTATCCGATCGACTTCATCCCCAATGCGTCGAAGGACAATATGGGCGGCGTGCCGCGGACGATCGTCATGCTCACCGCCGATGCCTATGGCGTGCTGCCGCCGATCGCCAGGCTGACGCCGGATCAGGCGATGTACCATTTTCTGTCGGGCTATACCGCGCGCGTCGCCGGCACCGAGATCGGCGTCACCGAGCCCGATGCGACCTTCTCGACCTGCTTCGGCGCGCCGTTCATGCCGCGTCATCCGTCGGTCTACGGCAATCTGCTGAAGGAGCGGATTGCCAGGGGTGGGGTCGAGTGCTGGCTGGTCAATACCGGTTGGACGGGCGGCAAATACGGCACGGGCCACCGCATGCCGATCAAGGCGACGCGGGCGCTGCTCAACGCGGCGCTCGACGGCAGCCTCGGCCAGGCCGAGTTCCGCACCGATCCCAATTTCGGCTTTGCGGTACCGGTGGCGGTGCCCGGGGTCGATCCGGCGATCCTCGATCCGCGAAGCACCTGGGCGGACAAGCATGCCTATGACGCGACCGCGGCGAAGCTCGTCGACCTATTCGTCGAGAATTTCGCGCAATTCGCCGACCACGTCGACGCCGGCGTTCGCCGGTCGGCGCCGAAGGTCACCGAAACGGCATGATGCTGTCACGGTAGCTTCGCAGGAACGACCATGCGCCGTCACAAAGACGGCGCATGGGCCGCCCCGTCCACGACGAGGAGCGGATGATGCGCGGAACACAAAAGGCGGTCGCGGCGGCGATGCAACGGCATGGTCATCTGTCGAAACAGGGCCTGCTCGAGCGCGCCTTCACCTGGGCGTTCCGCGGTCTCGTCTATGCGCAGATCTGGGAAGACCCGGTGGTCGATATGGCGGCGCTCGACATCCGGCCGGACAGCCACCTCGTCACCATCGCCTCGGGCGGCTGCAACATGCTGTCCTATCTCACCGCCAATCCCAAGGCGATCGACGCGGTCGACCTCAACACCGCGCATATCGCGCTCGGCACGTTGAAGCTCGCCGCGGCGCGCCACCTGCCCGGCCATGCGAGCTTCCATCGCTTCTTCGGTCATGCCGCCAGCCGCGACAATCTCGCCGCCTATCAGACCTATATCCGCCCGCATATCGACGAGCCGACGCGGCGTTACTGGGAAGGGCGCGACCTCATCGGCCGGCGGCGCATCGCCGGCTTCGCCAGCGGCGTGCACAAGCGCGGCCTGCTCGGCCGGTTCATCGGCGCCGCGCATCTGCTCGCCCGGCTCAACGGTGTCGACCCGCGGCAGCTGCTCGCGGCGGAGACGATCGAGGAACAGCGCGCGATCTTCGAACGCGATCTCGCCCCGGTGTTCGATCGCGGCTTCGTCAAATGGCTGACCGACCAGCCGGCCTCGCTGTTCGGCCTCGGCATTCCGCCGGCGCAGTTCGAGGCGCTCGCCGGCGACGGACGAATGGCGGCGGTGCTGCGCCAGCGGCTCGAGAAGCTCGCCTGCGGATTCGACCTGCGGGACAATTATTTCGCGTGGCAGGCCTTCGGTCGCCGCTATGGCGACGGTCCATCCGCACCGCTGCCGCCCTATCTGCAGGCGGAGCATCACGATGCCATCGTCGCGCGAGTCGACCGCATCACGCTGCGCCACGCCAATATGACCGACCATCTCGCCGCGCTGCCCGCCGCCTCGCGCGATCGCTACATCCTGCTCGACGCGCAGGACTGGATGACCGACGAACAGCTCGGCGCCTTGTGGGGAGAGATCACCCGCACCGCCCGGCCGGGTGCGCGCATCCTGTTCCGCACCGCGGGCGAGGCGGATATCATCCCCGGCCGCGTCCCCGATGCGATCGTCGCGCACTGGCGCTATCGTGCCGACGAGTCGCGCGCCTTCACCGCGCAGGACCGGTCGGCGATCTACGGCGGGGTCCACCTCTACGTGCGCGCCAATGACTGAGCGCGATCACGCCGGGCGGATGGACCGCATCTACGGCGGTCAGCGGCATATCTACGATCTGACCCGCAAATATTATCTGTTCGGGCGCGATCGGCTGATCCGCCAGCTCGATCTTGGCATGGGCGGGACGCTGATCGAGATCGGCTGCGGTACGGGGCGCAACCTCATCCGGGCGGCACGCCAATGGCCGGTGGCGCGGTGCTACGGTATCGACATTTCGGAGGCGATGCTGATGACCGCGCGTGCCAAGGTCGCAACGGCGGGGCTGGCCGATCGCATCACCTTGGCGCAGGGCGATGCCGCCGCTTTCGATCCGCTCTCCCTGTTCGGCGTCGCGAGCTTCGACCGGGTGATGCTGAGCTACACCTTGTCGATGATCCCGCCCTGGCAGGCGGCGCTGACGCAGGCGATGGCGGTGACGGACGCGACGGGACGGCTCGCGGTGGTCGACTTCGGCGAGCAATCGGGTTGGCCGGCGGTATGGCGCAACGCCTTCCTCGGCTGGCTGCGCCATTTCGAGGTCACGCCGCGCGCCGATCTCGCCAGCGAAGTCGCCCGGATCGCGCACGCGCAGGGCCGCAGCCATGAGACGCAGCAGCTCTGGCGTGATTATGCCCGGATCGCCTGGGTCGCGTAGCACGCCGCTCAGCGGCGTTCGAGGAGCCCGGTCGCGGGCAGCGGTCCATCGCCCCGCTGGAAGAATTGTTCGACGATGTCGCGCGCCAGTCGCGCCGGCTTGAGCGTTTCCGCATCGAGGCAGCACCAGCTCGACTTGACCTCGGCGAGCACCTCCTCACCGCGGCGGATCACCGTCTCGTAAAACGCCCGCGCGCCCTGGACCTTTTCGAGCAGCACCGTCGCGATGACGTCGTCACCGAGGAAGGTCGGCTTGCGATAGGTGATCTCATGCTTGAGCGCGACCCACAGGTGCGAGGCGACCGCCTCGGCCGGCGCGAGCTTCTGCCAATGGCTTACCACCGCGTCCTGCACCCACTTGAGATAGCTGGCGTTGTTGACATGCCCCATAAAATCGATGTCGGCCGGATCGATACCGATCGGGAAGGCGTGGGGGATACTGTGGGTCACCTCTCTTCTATAGCAGATCGGCGGGCCACTGACACCTGCGATACGGCCGCGGCGGCGATTTAGCCGCCGGCCGGCTCGACGATGGCGACGCCGTCGCGGATCGCGACGATCCGCACCCGCGTGCCTACCTCAGCGACCACACCGCGCGCCGGCCATGATCCGTCGCCGATCGTCACCCGGCCGCCGTCCGGCCCGATCGGAGCCTGGACGACGACGACGCTGCCGATCAGCCTCGCACGGCGGTCATTGAGCTGCGGATCGCTGCTCGCCACCGGGTAATCATGGTACCAGCGCCGGCCGATCAGCACGGTGACGATGCTCCATGCCGCGAAGGCCGCGAGCTGCGCGGCGGCGGGGAGTTCCGGCAGCACCAGCAGGGCGACGCCGACCACCGCCGCGGCGATCGCCAGAAACACCGCGAACACGCCCGGGATCAGCAGTTCGGCGATCCCGAGCACCAGTGCGGCGATCAGCCACGCGCCCGCGGCCCCGCCGATCGCCTCAAGCGTCACGCCTCCGGCAATTCGAACGGCCCGCGCTTCGGCTGCGGCTTGGCCGGGGCAGACGCAGGAGCAGGAGCCTTGGCGAGCGCATCCTTGGCAAGCTCGCCGATCCCGCCGAGCGTGCCGATCAGCTGCGTCGCCTCGACCGGGAAGAGGATGGTCTTGGCATTGGGGCTGGTCGCGAACTTGCCGACCGCCTCGACATATTTCTGCGCGATGAAATAGTTGATCGCCTGCGTTCCGCCGCGCTCGATCGCCTCCGACACCACCGCCGTCGCCTTGGCCTCCGCCTCGGCGGCGCGTTCGCGCGCTTCCGAGTCGCGATAGGCCGATTCGCGTCGCCCCTCCGCCTCGAGGATCCGCGCCTGCTTCTGTCCCTCGGCGCGCAGGATTTCGGAAGCGCGCGTGCCTTCCGCCTCAAGGATATTGGCACGCTTCTCGCGCTCCGCCTTCATCTGCCGGCCCATGGCGGCGACGATATCGACGGGCGGACGGATATCCTTGATCTCGACGCGGGTGATCTTGACGCCCCAGGGCACGGTCGCGTGATCGACCACCGAGAGCAGCCGCGCGTTGATCTCGTCGCGCTTCGACAGCGTCTCGTCGAGGTCCATCGACCCCATCACCGTGCGCAAATTGGTCGTCGTCAGCTGGAGCAGCGCGACGTACAGGTCCGACACCTCATAGGCGGCCTTCGGGGCGTCGAGCACCTGGAAGAAGACGACGCCGTCGGTCGAGACGATCGCATTGTCCTTGGTGATGATCTCCTGCCCGGGAATCTCGATCACCTGCTCCATCATGTTCACCTTGCGGCCGACGCGATAGAAGAAGGCGGGATAGAAGTTGAAGCCGGGGCTCGCCGTCGTGGTGTAGCGGCCGAAATGCTCGATCGTATATTGATAGCCCTGCCGGACGATCTTGATGCTGGTGAAGAGATAAAACAGCACCAGCAGCAGTGCGAATCCCGCGATCGTGATAGCCATATGCCCTCCCGCCGGCATGATTCTGCGTGCCGTCGCCAACTCTTAGCACAGCGCGGCGACGCAAGAAGGTGGACGATGCAGCGAATTCTCTTCGGCAATCACCCGACGCAGATGCGCGGCATCGTCGCCAGCATCGACGATCGACGGTATGAAGCGAGCTTCGCACCGCTCGACGCGGTCGACCTCGCGCGGTTCGATCTGGTCGTGCCGCTGCGCGTCGAGCAGATCGCTGCGGCACGCGCCGGCCGGACGGTGGTGCCGGACGACCGGTCGGTCGCGCTCTGCGACGACAAGCTGGCGTTCAACCTCTGGCTGATCGATGCGGGCTTCGGCGATACCGTCCCGACCCTGCTCGACACCCGGCCGACCGTATTTCCGTATATCCGCAAGACCCGGCGCGGCGACTTCGGCCACGGCTGCCGGATGATCCGCCATCCCGGCGACGATGACGGCGACGATCATCCCGACGTCTTCCGCCAGCGCGCGGTGGCGGGGGCGGACGAATATGTCCTGCACCTGCTGCGGATCGGCGACACGATCCGCTTCCACGTCGCCTATCGCTACGACATGGGCCAGCCGCTCGGCGTCCGCGGCGCGATCGACCGTCCGGCGAGCATCACGCCCGCCGATCCCGGCGATGCACTGCCGATCTGTACCGCCATCCTCGACGCGCTCGATTACCAGGGCACCTGCTGCTTCAACTACAAGCGCGAGGAGGGGGCGTTGCGCATCCTCGAATGCAATCCCCGCTTCGGCGGCTCGCTGGTCGGCGTCGTCAGCGAATACCTCGACGCGCATCTCGCCGCCCTCTAGCGTAGCGGCGATCCTGCGGTTACATGGCCCGCCACTATCCCTCCCGCGAGGAAACGGCACCTTGGACATCCGGCTCGGCCTCACCTTCGACGACGTTCTGCTCGTACCCGGCGAGTCGGACATCCTGCCGAGCACCGCCGACACACGCACGCAGCTGACCCGCGGCATCGCGCTCAATATCCCGATCCTGTCGTCGGCGATGGATACGGTGACCGAGGCGGACATGGCGATCGTCATGGCGCAATTGGGCGGCATCGGCGTGCTCCACCGCAATTTGTCGATCGAGGAACAGGTTGCCGCGGTGCGGCAGGTCAAGCGTTTCGAATCGGGCATGGTCGTCAATCCGATCACGATCGCGCCGACCGCGACGCTCGGCGAGGCGCAGGCGCTGATGGCGCATCACCGGATCAGCGGTATCCCGGTGGTGGAGCGCGACGGCAAGCTCGTCGGCATCCTTACCAACCGCGACGTCCGCTTCGCCGGCGATCCCAAACAGCCCGTCGCCGAACTGATGACGCGCGACAATCTCGCCACCGTCTCGACCGACGTCGGTCAGGAGGAGGCGCGCGTCCTGCTCCACCAGCGCCGCATCGAGAAATTGCTGGTCGTCGATGACGCCTATCGCTGCGTCGGCCTGATCACCGTCAAGGACATCGAGAAAGCGGTCACCTATCCGACCGCGACCAAGGACGCCTCCGGACGCCTGCGCGTCGCTTCGGCGACGACGGTCGGCGACAAGGGGTTCGAGCGGACCGAGGCGCTGGTCGACGCCGAATGCGACCTCATCGTCATCGACACCGCGCACGGCCACAACCGTGACGTCGCCCGCGCGGTCGAGCGGGTCAAGAAACTCTCCAATTCGGTGCAGGTCGTCGCTGGCAACGTCGCGACCGGCGAGGCGACGCGCGCGCTGATCGACGCGGGCGCCGACGGGATCAAGGTCGGCATCGGTCCGGGCTCGATCTGCACCACCCGCGTCGTCGCCGGCGTCGGTGTGCCGCAGCTCACCGCGGTGATGGATTGCGCCGAAGCCGCCGCGAAGCACAACGTCCCCGTCATCGCCGACGGCGGCCTGCGCACCTCGGGCGATCTCGCCAAGGCGCTTGCCGCGGGCGCCTCGACCTGCATGGTCGGCTCGCTGCTCGCCGGCACCGAGGAGGCGCCGGGCGAGACCTTCCTGTACCAGGGCCGGGCCTATAAGTCGTACCGCGGCATGGGCTCGGTCGGGGCGATGGGCCGCGGCTCGGCGGATCGCTATTTCCAGGGCGACATCAAGGATCAGATGAAGCTGGTGCCCGAAGGGATTGAAGGGCAGGTCGCCTATAAGGGGCCGGCGCGCGACGTGATCCACCAGCTCGTCGGCGGCATCAAGGCGGCGATGGGCTATACCGGATCGGCGACGATCCCGGACCTGCAACAGCGCGCGCAGTTCGTGCAGATCACCGGTGCGGGGCTCAAGGAAAGCCATGTCCACGACGTCACCATCACCCGGGAAGCTCCCAATTACCCGACCCGCTAAGTGACACCCGGCGCCCGGACCCAGGCCGCGATCGAGCTGCTCGATGCGGTGATCGACGCCGCGCGCGGTGGCGGCGCGGCGGCGGACACGCTGATCGCGCGCTATTTCGCAACGCGCCGCTACGCCGGATCGAAGGACCGGCGGGCGGTGCGCGACCTCGTCTATGCAGCGATCCGCCGCGCGGGCGAGGTGCCCGCTTCGGGTCGGGCGGCGATGCTCCCGGTCGCGGCGGAGGATGCGGCGGTTGCCGCGACCTTCGACGGATCGACGCATGCGCCTGCGCCGATCGCAGCGGGGGAAGACGCGGCGACCGGCGGCATCATGCCGGCATGGCTCGCCGAGGCGCTCGCCGCCTCCGGGATCGACGCGGATGCGCAAGCCGCGCTGATCGACCGCGCGCCCCTCGATATCCGCGTCAACCGTTTGCGCAACGACCCCGCGGCGCTGGCCGCCCGGCTCGGCGGCACGCCGATCGTCGGACTACCCGATGCGCTGCGGTTGCCGACCGGCACCAATCTCGATGCGCTCGACGGCGAGGCGGAGGTGCAGGACGCGGGCAGCCAGATCGTCAGCCTCGCGGTGCAGGCGGTGCCGGGCCAGCGGATCGTCGATCTCTGCGCCGGGGGCGGCGGCAAGACGCTCGCGCTCGCCGCCGCGATGCGGAACGATGGGCAAATCCTCGCCACCGACGTCGATCGCGGCCGGCTGTCGCGCCTGATGCCGCGTGCCGAACGCGCCGGTGTCGGCATCGTCGCGACGCGCCTGCTCGATCCGCGCCGCGAGCTGGAGGCGCTCGCCGACTGGCAGGGGCAGGCCGACGCGGTACTGATCGACGCGCCCTGTTCGGGCACCGGCACCTGGCGCCGCAACCCAGAGGCGCGCTGGCGGCTTACCCCGGCGCGGCTTGCCGCCTTCACCGCACAGCAACGCCATGTGCTCGACGTCGGCGCAGCGCTGGTCCGGCCGGGCGGCGGCCTGGTCTACGTGACCTGCTCGCTGCTCGACGTCGAGGGGGCCGATCAGGTCGCGGCCTTCCTCGCCGCGCATCCCGACTGGCGGGCCGAGCCGCTCGATCTGCCCGCCGGCAGCCCGCGCGGGCAGGGGGTGCGGCTCGACCCGGCGCGCGACGCGACCGACGGCTTTTTTGTCGCGCGGCTGATCCGCCCCTGCTAATCCTGCGGGCGATGCCCCCGGTGGAGACCTTCATGCGCGTTACGTCCGTCGCCCTTGCTGCCGCGCTGACCGTCGTCTGCGTCTCGACCTCGCTCAGCGGCCAGCGTCCTGACGATCAGATCGACGCGCGCTCGCTGCAATTGCTGGCGCAGGGGCGGGCGGCGCGCGCCGCGGGAAATCTCGACGGTGCGACCGACCTGCTCGAAACCGCGGTGGCGGTCGATCCGCGCAACCGGCAGGCGTTCGTCACGCTCGGCGAGGTCGCCGAGGCCCGCGGCCTCCCCGGCAAGGCGATCCGCCTGTATCGCGAGGCGCTGACGCTCGAACCCAATGATATCGACGCGCTGCGCGGGCAGGGCGAGGCGCTCGTCGCCAAGGGCGCGGTGGCGATCGCCCGCACCAACCTCGCCAAGATCCGCACCCTGTGCAAAGCGGGCTGTCCCGAGGCGAACCAGCTCGCCGCGGTGATCGCCAAGGGGCCGCCGGTCACCACCGCCTCGGTCGATCCCAAGCCGGCGGTAGCGAAGGAATAGGCTCAGCCGGCGCCGACGACGCGGGCCAGCTCCACGAACTCCGCGACACTGACCGTCTCCGCGCGTCGCGTCGGATCGACGCCGATCGCCTCCAGCCCGGCCAGTGCACCGGCCACGCCCTTGAGGCTCTGTCGCAGCATCTTGCGGCGCTGGCCGAAGGCGGCGGCGGTGAGCCGCTCCAGAACCCGGACGTCGACTCCCTCGGGCGCGGCCTCGGGCACGATATGCACCACCGCCGACATCACCTTGGGTGGCGGCGTGAAGGCGGAACGATGCACCGGCATCGCGATCCGTGCGCTCGACCGCCACTGGCTGAGCACCGCCAGTCGGCCGTACGCATCGTCCCCCGCCGAGGCGACGATCCGCTCGGCGACTTCCTTCTGGAACATCAGCGTGCACGACTGCCACCACGGCTGCCAGTCGGCGGTCAGCCAGCCGACAAGCAAGGCGGTGCCGACATTATAGGGCAGGTTGGAGACGATATGCGGCCGCCCGGCGAACAGCGACGGCGCGTCGATCGTGAGCGCATCCGCCTCGATCACCCGAAGCTTGCCCGGATAGGCCTCGCCCAGCTCGGCCAGTGCGGGGATGCAGCGGTGGTCGCGCTCGATCGCGGTCACGCTCGCGCCCGCGGCGAGCAAGGCACGGGTCAGGCCGCCCGGGCCGGGGCCGACCTCGAGCACCTCGGCACCGGCGAGATTGTCGGGCACCGCCGCGATGCGGCGCAGCAACTGGCCATCGAAGAGGAAGTTCTGGCCGAGCGCCTTGCTGGCATTGAGGCCGTAGCGGGCGATCACCTCGCGCAGCGGCGGCAGGGCGCCGCCCGCCGGGGTATCGCTCATGCGCGGGCGCGGCGGTCCGCCGCCTGGCCCGCCAGAGCGATCGCCGCGATCATCGCGCCGGGATGCGCCCGGTCCTTGCCGGCGAGCGCGAAGGCGGTGCCGTGATCGGGCGAGGTGCGTACGATCGGCAGTCCGAGCGTGATGTTGACGCCTTCGTCGAAATGCAGCGTCTTGATCGGCACCAGCGCCTGATCGTGGTAGCAGCACAGCACCGCGTCATAGCCGGCACGGGCGCGGGCATGAAACAGCGTATCGGCCGCAAACGGGCCGGTCGCGTCGATCCCCTCGGCACGCAGCTGCGCGATCGCAGGCGCGAGAATGTCGATCTCCTCGCGACCGATCGCGCCGCCCTCGCCGGCATGCGGGTTAAGCCCGGCGAAGGCGAGCCGCGGCGCGGCGATACCGAAATCGCGCGTCAGCCCGACCGCGGTGGCGCGCCCCTTGGCGACGATCAATTCGACCGAGAGCAGCGAGGACACCTGCGCGAGGGGGACATGCGCGGTGATCGGCACGACGCGCAGGCTGGGCCCGGCGAGCATCATCACCGCATCCTCCGCCGCGACGCCGCAGCGGCCCGCGACGAATTCGGTCTGGCCGGGATGATTGAAGCCGATGCCGTATAGTTGCGCCTTGGACACCGGGCCGGTGACGAGCGCACGCGCCGCGCCTTGCCGGACCAGGTCGACCGATTGTTCGAGCGCCTGCAATGCCGCCTGCGCCCCGCCGACCTCGGGTGAGCCGGGCATCACTTCGCCGGCGTTGCCCGTCGCCAGCACCGGCAAGGCGCGATCGAACACCGCCGCGGCCTCGTCGATCGCCCCGATCGTCTCGATCGGGCCGTTCCATACCCGGCGCACGGCGGCGGGATCGCCGACCAACGCGAAGTGCGGCAGGCTGCGCAAGCCGCGCACCGCCCAGCTCTTGGCGATGATCTCGGGACCGATCCCGGCGGGATCTCCCATGGCGATCGCGAGCGGCGGCTGGCTCATCTCAGCGATACTCGATCACCGCGTCGCGGCGCAGATCGCGCAGCTTGCTCTGGGCGCGCAGATTGACGCGCTGTTGTTCGAGCTGCCCCTGGATCTGCGCGGCACCCGGCACGGCCGATTGCTGCGGATCGTCGCGACCGCACAGGACGAGGGCGCGAACGCCTTCGGTCGGCGAGCCGAATGGCGGTGTCGCCTGACCGACCTGCAGCTTGAGCAGGATCTCCTGCAACTGCGGCGGCAGGTCGCGGATGCGGACCGAATCATTGTCGACCACCTCGGCGCCGATCGTCGCGGCGACCTTCTCGACCGTACCGCAACCCTGGATCGACTGGACCGTCTTGGCGAAGGTGGCGGCGCGGGTCTGCGCCTGCGCCTGCGTCGTGCCGGCGGGGAAGGCGACGGTAAGCTGTTTGAGGCTGAGTCGCGCGTCGCGCGGGTCGGCGGCGCCGATCGTGCGCTTGTCGGTGAGATAGAGGATCGAGAAGCCGCCCGGCGTCTCGATCGGCCCGGCGACCTGGCCGACCTGCATCTGCTGCGCCGCATCGGCGAGCGGCTGCGGCAGCGTCACCAGCCGGATCCAGCCGAGATCGCCGCCGACGCCGCGGGTCGACGCTTCCGAATAGTTGCGCGCGAACAGCTCGAACGGCTGCTGCGCCTTCTGGATCTCGCCGATGATCTGCTTGGCCTTGGCGAACACCTCGTTGCGGTTGGCGTCGTTGGCGCTGAGATAGATCTCACGCAGATTATATTCTTCGGTGCCCCGCGCCGCTTCGATCCGCTTCTGGATCGCGCTGACCTCTTCGTCGCCGACGTTGACGAACGGCTCGATCTTGCGGCGCAGGTAGCGGTTCCAGGCCAGCTCGCCCTCGATCGCGCGACGCAGCGAGCGTTCGGACGAACCCGCCTTACGCAGCGCGACACGCAGCTGCGGCACGGTCATGTTGAAGCGCTTGGCGAGCCCCGCCTCGCTCTGGTCGAGCTCGGCGGCGGTGACGGTGACCTCGGCGGTCTTCGCCTCCTGGATCTCGAGCGTCTCGTCGATCAGCTGGCGCAGGATCTGGAGCTTGAACTCGTCGATCTGCTCGGGGGCGGGGCCACGGCCGCCGTTGTTGAAGACCGTCAGCGCGAGCCGCTGATCGACATCGGTGCCGGTGATGACCGTATCGTTGACGATCGCGGTCGGCTTGCGGATGTTCGGATCGAGCTTGCCGAAGATCTGGAGATTGGCCGGAATGTTGAGGTTCGTTTCGGGCACCTGCTGATCGGCGACGGTCTGCGCGACCGCGCCGCTGGCGATCGCCGCCAGCGCGAGCCAGCTGATGGTGCGACCGAGGCGGGCGCTGCGTCCTGTGATCTGCTTCACGTTCTTCCGTTATCCCAAAGCGCGGCGTCGCCTGTCTCGCGACGCCTGTTCCCGGCTATGGCCCGATCGAGCTGAACTGCGGCTTAGCGGCCGAGGTTGGTCAACGCCAGCGTCAACAGGAAGCTGTTGCCCGAGCGGGCGTCGCCGGTGTCCTGATAATCGCGCCGCCAGGTGAAGCCGAGCCGCAGGCAATCGTCCTCATATTGCACGCCGAGGCGATGGCGGATCGGTTCGAAGCCATCGGCGAGCGACAGGGGATCTTCGCTGCGCTCGGTCAGGTCGATCACCGTCGACCCGAACGCCGACCAGAAGCGCGCGAACTGGACGCGCCCCGCGAGCCGCACCTCCTCGCGATCCTGAAGGTCCTCGATCGCGGGGAAGATGTTGCGATTGAGGCGCAGATAGCCGGCGAGCACATAGGTCTGGCTCGAACCGACCGTCGCGTCGACCTCGTTGCGGCGCACCGCGAAACTGTCCTTGTCCAGCCGGTAACGGTGGATGATCGACACGAAGTCGCGCACCCGCAGCGTCGATCGACCGACGATGTCGGAGAACCGGTCGCTGAGCCCGGTACCGACCGGCAGGATCGTCGGCCGTTCGGACAGGCGATAGCTCTGGCCGATCACCGTGTTGAAGGTGATGCCGGGCACCGCCACCGCCCATTCCGCGCCATAGGTGACGCGGCTGCTGTCCTCCCACCGGTCGTATCCGGCGAAGCGGTTGAGCGCGAAGAGGTTCGAATCCTCGAGGTCGACCGCGCGCGCATCCTCGTTGGGGATGTCGAGATTGTTGGTCTTGGGCGTGGCGACGAGCTGCACCCGCGGCGTCAACCGCTGCGTGCCGCCGAGAAACTCGCCGATGAACGGCCATTTGACGTCGACCGCGAGCGCACCGATCGCGCGGGTCTGGAAGCCGTCGAGGCCGCGGTAGCTCGCCACCGTGGTGAGCATCGAATCGTGCGTGTTATAGGCGTCGGCACGGCCATAAGCGGTGAACGTCACCTCCTGGCCCCAATTGGTCAGGCGGCGCAGGTCCCATTGCGCGGCGACGAAGGCGCGCTGCGTATCCTGCCCCTCCGTACGGGTGATCGCGAGCGAATTGGCCTGCAACTGCAGCTTGCCGCCGCCGAGATCGATCCGCTTGCGGAAGTCGATCTCGGGCAAGGCGATCGGCTGTGTCCCCTGCGGGTCGTTGACGCGCAGCGTCTGGATATACCAGCCGGTCAGCGCGAAATAGGTGTTGGGATCGATCCGCTCGAGCGATGCGGTGGTGCGCAGCCGGTCGTCGCGCGAGATATCGTAGCGGCGCAGGAAGGTGCGATCGCTGGCGATGCGCGCCGAGCCGCTGATGCTCCAATAGGGATCGAGCTGATAGCGTGCGATGCCGTCGATATAGCCGCGGAACGCGCGCTCGGTATCGGTCGGCGTCGTCGTGTTGAGATCGTCGCTGCGGCGGCTTTCGGTCAGATATCCGGTGACCTGGAATGCGCCCTTGGTGCTGAGCGCCTCGTAGCGCGCCTGCATCATCGGCAGCACCGCCGAGAAGATATGCGGGGTGAGGGTCAGCCCCTTGTTGGGCGCCAGCCGAAAATAATAAGGCGTCACCAGTTCGAGGCCGTTGACCCGGTCGAGCTGCAGGTCGGGCGCGAGCAGCCCGCTTTCCGAGCCGCCCCCGGTCGGCATCGAAAAGGCGGGCAGCGGCACCGCCGGCAGGCCGAACAGATGGAATTGCCCGCCGCCGAAATAGACCCGCTCGCGATCCGGGCGGTAGAGGATGCGCACCGCGGTGATCTGCCACGACGGGGTCTTGGGACAGCCTTCGGACGTCTGCACCGCGCAGGGGGTGTAGGCCGCCTTGTCGAGCTGCATCGAGCCGTCGGTGCGGCGCGTGCCACGCTCCGCCGCCATCCGCCCGCCCTGTTCGAGCACGACGAGCATGTTCTGGACGACGCCGTCTTTCAGCGAGTCGGTCAGCTCGATCGAATCACCGTAGGCGACGTCGCCTTGGGGATTGGTGACGGCGATATTGCCGGTCGCGACGACCCTGCCGGTCTTGCGGTTCCAGACGACCTTGTCGGCGCGCAGCCGGTCGCCCTGCCGGAACATCCGCACCTCGTCGAGCGCGGTGACGATATCGGCGTTGCTGTCATAGTCGAGGCTGCCGGCGCTGAACTGCACCTGGTCCGCCGTCGCCGGCGTCGCCAGCGCGGGATCGTTGGCCGGCGGCGGCGCGACCGGACGATCCTGCAGGTCCTGTGCGCCTGCCGGCGTAGCGAATAGCGCGGCGGCGAGCGCACAGCCGGCCATAAGGTCGAAACGCAACACGATAATCCGAATACCCTTTCGGCGTGGCCGGCGTCGCCCTGAACGACGCCGGAGCCGCGGACCGCCTATCGCATCACCCGCACGGCGCTGCAATCGTTGTGCTCGTCGCACCGCGACCTTAGATCATGCGCCTATTGTCAGTGCCAGGAAGTGTTCCGTTATGCAGATTGCCTTCTCGTCCGATCGTTCCACCGCCGCCATCACCGCGCTGCCGGTGGAGAAGGACCTCGCCGGCCGCGGCAGCTGGGCGGGGCTGGGCGAGGGGCATCAGGCGCTGGCCAGCGCCGCGGCACAGGCGGCGCGCTTCGACGGCGAGGCCGGCGCGATCGTCGACCTGTTCGTCGGCGAGGGCGATACCCACCGCCGCGTGCTGCTCGTCGGCGTCGGCAGCGGCAGCGAGGCGGATTGGGAGAAGGCCGGCGGGGCGTTGACCGCCAAGCTGCTCACCTCGGGCGCGACCGAGCTGACCGCTGATCTTGCCTCGGTCAGCCCGACCGCCAAGGCGGTCGCGCGCTTCGCCGCCGCCGCCGCGCAGCGCGCTTGGCGCTTCGACCAATATCGCACCAAGCTGCCCGAGAAGCAGAAGCCGACGCTGACCCGGCTGACGATCGTCGGCGCACCCGATGGCACCGAAGCGGCGTGGAGCGCGCAGCAGGCCGTCACCGAAGGGCTGACGCTGACCCGCAACCTCGTCGCGGCGCCGCCGAACATCCTCTACCCCGAAAGCTTCGTCGAACAGGTGCGCGCGAGCGTCGAGGGCCTCGGCCTCGAGATCATCACCGTCGACGAGGCGGAGATGGCGCAGCACGGCATGGGCGCCCTGCTCGGCGTCAGCCAGGGGTCGGTGCGGGAGGCCCGCATCCTCGCGCTCCGCTGGAACGGTGCCGGCGAGGGCGATCCGGCGGTGGCGCTGGTCGGCAAGGGCGTCACCTTCGATACCGGGGGCATCTCGCTCAAGCCCGGCGCGGGCATGGAGGACATGAAGTGGGACATGGGCGGTGCCGGCGCGGTCGCGGGGACGATGAAGGCGCTCGCCGCGCGTAAGGCGAAGGTCAATGTCGTCGGCGTGATGGGGCTGGTCGAGAATATGCCCGATGGCAATGCACAGCGTCCGGGCGACGTCGTCACCTCGATGTCGGGGCAGACGATCGAGATCCTCAATACCGACGCGGAGGGGCGGCTGGTGCTTGCCGACGCGATCACCTGGACGCAGGCGACCTTCCGCCCGAAGGCGATCATCGATCTGGCGACGCTGACGGGGGCGATGATCGTCAGCCTCGGCAACGAATATGGCGGCCTGTTCGCCAATGACGACGGCCTGGCCGATGCGCTGCTCGCCGCGGGACTGGCGACGGGCGACAAATTGTGGCGCTTCCCGCTGTCGGACACGTACAACAAGCTGATCGATTCGCCGATCGCCGACATGAAGAACGTCGGTCCGCGGGGCGCCGGCTCGATCACCGCGGCGCAGTTCATCCAGCGCTTCGTCGACGAGGGCGTCGCCTGGGCGCATCTCGACATCGCCGGCATGGTGTGGAGCGACAAGGCGGGCGCGACCTACGACAAGGGCGCGACCGGTTACGGCGTGCGGCTGCTCGATCGCGTCATCGCCGATCGTTTCGAGGGCTGAGGCTCGCCCATGCAGGTCGATTTCTACCACCTTACCGCGACCCCGCTCGATCGGGCGTTGCCACAGATTGCGGCGAAGGTGGTGGAGGGCGGCCAGCGGTTGCTCATCGTCAGCGCGCAGGCGGAGCAGCGTGCCGGCATCGACCGGCTGCTGTGGAGCTATCGCGCCGACAGTTTCCTGCCGCATGCACAGATCGGGGCGGGGGATGACACGCGCCAGCCGATCCTGATCGCCGACGACGTGGTGGCGGCCAATGCCGCGCGCCACGTTGCGTTGGTCGACGGCGAATGGCGGGAGGCAGCGCTCGACTTCGATCGTGCCTTCCACTTCTTCGAGGACGAACATATCCGCAGCGCGCGCGAGGCGTGGCGCGCGCTCGGCGGCCGCGACGGGATCGAGCGGCGATATTGGAAGCAGAATGACGCCGGCCGCTGGGAGCAGGCCGCCTGAGCCGGACCGCTCGAGCCGAACCGGTTGCAAACAGGCCGCCCCGCGACTAGGGCTCCGCGACTTCCACGATTGCCCAAGACAGGAGCCCGTGACCATCATGGCCGCGAACCGTACCTTTTCGATCATCAAGCCCGATGCCACCCGCCGCAACCTGACCGGCGCCGTCACCAAGATGCTCGAAGAGGCCGGCCTGCGCGTCGTCGCGTCGAAGCGCATCCAGATGACGCGCGAGCAGGCCGAGGGCTTTTACGCCGTGCACCGCGAGCGTCCGTTCTTCAACGATCTGGTCAGTTTCATGATCTCCGGCCCGGTCGTCGTCCAGGTGCTCGAGGGCGAGAATGCGATGCAGCGCAATCGCGACATCATGGGCGCGACCAACCCGGCGAATGCCGAGCCGGGCACGATCCGCAAGGAACTCGCCGAATCGATCGAGGCGAACACCGTTCACGGTTCGGATTCGGACGAGAATGCCGAGATCGAGATCGCCTATTTCTTCAAGCCCGAAGAGATCGTCGGCTGATGCACTGGCGGCTGCGGCGCGCGTCCCCCGCGGATGCGCCTGCGGTCGCGCTGGTGGCGGGCGCGAGCTTCCTCGCGACCTTCGCCGGCATCCTCGACGGGGCGGACATCGTCGCCCATGTCGCGAAGAGCAGTTCGGTCGAGGCGTTCCGACGCTGGATCGCCGACCCGGCGAGCGTCGTGACGCTCGCCGAACATCCCGACGGCGCCGCACCGGTCGGCTATACGATGCTGACTGCCCCCGATCTACCGATCCCGGCAGGACCGCACGATATCGAGCTCCGCCGTATCTACACCTTGCCCGTCGCGAGCGGCACGGGTCTGGGCGCGTTGCTGATGGCGCGGGCAGTCGAGGACGCACGGGCGCTGAGCGCGACCCGCATGCTGCTCGGAGTCTATGGCGGCAATAGGCGCGCACGACTGTTCTACGAACGCCAGGGCTTCGCGCTGGCTGGTCGGCGCCAATATCAGGTCGGCGCAACCTTGCACGACGATGTCGTCTATGCGCGGGACATCGGCTGAGATCGTGAACGGCGGCGCCCCTGCGGAGCGCCGCCGGCTTTGATCACGCCGGAGCGAAGACCCCGTCTTCATCCATCACGTGCAGCACGCCGTCCGCGATCGCGAAATAGGCGCCGCGGAGCTTGAGCTTGCCCGCAGCCTCGCGCTCGGCGACGAAGGGGAAGGTGCGCAGGTTGGCGAGACTGACCCGCACCGCCTCGTGCTCCAGCTCGCGCTTCGCCTCAGCGCCTTCGCCGAATTCGGCCTTCACCTTGTCGCGAGCCTCGTCGAGCAGACCGACCCAGTCGGAAATGAAGCCGCCGTTGCCCTTCTCGCGCCCGGCAAAACCGCCCGACAGTGCCGCGGCGCAGCCACCGCACGAGGCGTGGCCCATCACCACCACCTCGGGCACCTCGAGCTGCGTCACCGCGAACTCCACCGCGGCGGAGACGCCGTGGAAACCCTTGTTCGTTTCGAACGGCGGGACGAGATTGGCGACGTTGCGCACGGTGAAGATCTCGCCCGGCGCGACGTCGAAGATCTGCATCGGATCGACGCGGCTGTCCGAACAGGCGATCACCATCACCTTGGGATCCTGTCCCTGGCTTAGCTGGCTCCAACGCTCGCGCTGCTCGGTCCAGCCCTTGTCGCGGAACCGGCGATAGCCTTGGACCATGTCGGCGAAGTCGGTCATTGTACCTCCAATTAGCGTCCGTTTCGGCAGCTATAACGCACATTTATCCGGTGTGTGCCGGCTATGGCAGGCGGGCAAAGCTTCTTCACAAACGGCATGATGGTTGTTCACAAACCGTGGAGTCGCTATCTCGCGGATCATGAACGAGATGACTCCGCTCGCCCGTCCGGAACGCCAGCGCAAGCCCGACTGGATCCGCGTCAAGGCGCCGACCAGCGCCGGCTTCGCCGCGACGCGCGAACTGATGCGGTCGAAGAGCCTGACCACCGTCTGCGAGGAGGCGGCGTGTCCGAACATCGGCGAATGCTGGTCGAAGAAACATGCGACGGTGATGATCCTCGGCGACACCTGCACCCGGGCCTGCGCCTTCTGCAACGTCAAGACCGGCATGCCGCGCGCGGTCGATCCGATGGAGCCCAACAACGTCGCCGACGCCGCGGCGCAGATGGGGCTGGAGCATATCGTCGTCACCTCGGTCGATCGTGACGATCTGCCGGACGGCGGTGCCCAGCAGTTCGTCAAGGTGATCGAGGCGATCCGCCGCGCCAATCCGCGCACGACGATCGAGATCCTCACCCCGGATTTCCGCAACAAGCACGAAGCCGCGGTCGAGGCGATCGTCGCCGCGCGCCCCGATGTCTACAACCACAATCTCGAAACCGTGCCGCGCCTCTATCCGACGATCCGTCCCGGCGCGCGTTACTATGCCTCGATCCGCCTGCTGGAGAGCGTCAAGAAGCTCGATCCGTCGATCTTCACCAAGTCGGGCGTGATGCTCGGCCTCGGCGAGCAGCGGCTGGAAGTGCATCAGGTGATGGACGACATGCGCTCGGCGGACATCGACTTCCTGACGATGGGGCAATATCTCCAGCCGACGCCGCGCCATGCCAAGGTGGCGGAGTTCGTCACGCCCAAGGCGTTCGACAGCTATGCCGCGATCGCGCGCGCCAAGGGCTTCCTGCTCGTCGCCTCGTCGCCGCTGACCCGGTCGAGCTATCATGCCGGCGACGATTTCGCCAAGATGCGCGATGCCCGCGCCGCCAAGCTCGCCGGGAAGACGCTCGAACGTGCCTAAACACGCCGAGACCCGGCATCTGCCGTACACGCCCGAGCAGATGTTCGACATGGTCGCCGACGTGAAGCGCTATCCGGAGTTCCTGCCCTGGGTCAGCGCGATGCGGGTCCGCCAGGACAGCGACACCGCGACGCTCGCCGACATGATCGTCGGCTTCAAGGGGCTGCGCGAGACGTTCACCTCGAAGGTGGAGAAGGTGCGGCCCGACAGCGTCCATGTCGAATATATCGACGGGCCGCTCAAATATCTGCACAACGACTGGCGCTTCCGCGCCCAAGAGGGCGGCTGCGCAGTCGATTTCGCGGTCGACTTCCAGTTCAAGAACCGGATGTTCGAGATGCTCGCCGGCCAGGTGTTCGGCGTGGCGTTGCGGCGGATGATCGGCGCGTTCGAGGATCGCGCCAAAGTGCTTTACGGCAACAGCAACTCGAGCGCGACCAGCGCCGCTTGAAGCCGGATGCCGCCGCGGCCGAGGTCGCCGAACGCCTTGCGGTCGGCATGGACGTCCGACGGATCGCCGCCCTTCTCCGCTCGTGCGAAGACGACGGTGCCGACCGGCTTCTTGACCGATCCGCCGCCCGGCCCGGCGACGCCGGTGATCGCCACCGCGACATCGGCGCCGCTGCTGGCGAGTGCGCCCTGCGCCATGCTCCACGCCACCGCGATCGACACCGCGCCGAACGTCTCCAGCACGTCGCTGTTGACCTTGAGCAGCTTCATCTTGGCGTCGTTCGAATAGGTGACGAAGCCGGCGCCGAACACGTCGGACGCGCCCGGCACTTCGGTGATCGCCGCGGCGACCAGACCGCCGGTGCAGCTTTCGGCGAGCGCGACGGTGCGGCCCGCGGCGCGGTTCGCCTCGACGACGCGCGTGGCGGCGTCGATCAATTCACGGGGTAGCAGCGTATCCATCAGCGCGAACCCTCCGGGCAGAGCGGCAGGTCGGGCACCGCGCTCGCCTTGCCTCTGGCCTTCTGCTCCTTGAAATAGCGCAGGGTGGTGACGATCACCGCCGCGGTATTCTGCGGCGGCAGCGGCGCGAGCGGCGTCACGAAACGGTCGATCGTGCCGCAATCGGCCGGGTTGATCCGCCCGACCAGCAAGGGCGCGAGCGCCGCCGTGAGCAACGGGCGGGCGAATTCCGACTGGAGCAGCGAATCGATCATCGGATCGGACAATTTGACGATCGCCGCCCGCGCATCCGGCCAGGCGCGATCCGCCGCCGCCTGATAGCGGCCGAGGAATTGGCTGTCGGTGCGGCGGATCAGGCTCGACGACGGCAGGCGCGTCGCACAGATGATCCCGGTCTGCTGAATGATGTCGGGCAGCGCGACGAGCGTCATCGCCTCCGCCTCGGGTGTCGTGATGCACCGGGTCTGCGCCTCGGCGGACGAGGCGGCGAGCAGGCCGACGATGGCGAGCAGCGCTCTCATCGCGGCAGGCTCACGGTGGCGACCGCCTGTGCGGCAATGCCTTCGCCGCGGCCGGTGAAGCCGAGCCGTTCGGTCGTCGTCGCCTTGATGCTCACCCGGTCGATCGACAGGTCGAGCAGCGCCGCGATCCGCTCCCGCATCGCCGCGCGGTGCGGCCCGATCTTCGGCGCCTCGCAGATCAGCGTCAGGTCGACGAAGTCGATGCGCCCGCGGCGCTCCGCGATCAGCGTCGCGGCATGTTGGAGGAATTGCGCCGAATCGGCCCCCTTCCATTGGGGATCGGAGGGCGGGAAGTGGGTGCCGATATCGCCCGCGGCGATCGTGCCGAGCAGCGCATCGGTCAGGGCATGCAGCGCGACATCCGCGTCGCTATGACCCGAGAGGCCCTTGTCGTGTGGGATCAGCACGCCGCCGAGCCAGAGTTGCTCACCGGCCTCGAGCCGATGCACGTCGAAGCCGGAGGCGCTGCGTGACTCCCATTGCACGCGCGCCTCGGCGGCGGCGAAATCTTCCGGATGCGTTACCTTGTCGAGCATCGCATCGCCCTGCACCAAAGCGACGCTGCCGCCAAGTCGCTGCACCATTTGCGCATCGTCGGTCGCCTCGTCGTCGGCGGGCCAGGCCGCATGCGCGGCGCGCAGCGCTTCCGTGCGGAAGCCTTGCGGCGTCTGCACGCGCGACAGGCCGTCGCGCGGCACCACCGTGCCGTCGCGGACCAACGTGTCCGCCACGGCGATCGCCGGGATGACACCGTCCGCCGCATCGAGCGCGGCGACGACCCGATCGATCACCGCGGCGGGCACGAACGGCCTTGCCGCATCATGCACCAGCACCCGCGCGCCGGTGACCGCGGCAAGGCCCTTCGCCACCGACTCGCGCCGCGACGCGCCGCCCGTCACCAGCGTCACCGCGCCCAGCGCCGCCTGCGCCAGCGGCTCGGCGCCGGGGGCGATCACCACCACCACCCGATCGATTGCGGGATGGTCGGCGAAGGCGGCGTAGGCATGGGCGATCAGCGGCTTGCCGGCGATCGTGGCATATTGTTTGGGCAAGGCCCCGCCGGCGCGCACGCCGCTGCCCGCCGCCACGATCAGCGCCGTCGTATAAGCTCGTTCGGTCATCGCCCCATCCTAGCCCGCCGCCCGCGACCTTGCCAGCACCGCGGCAAGTCGCTAGGGCGATGCCTGTTTTTCAGGCAGATCATGGCAGCTCTTTCGCCCATCCAGATCGGTCCCGTGCGGATCGACACCCCCGTCATCCTGGCGCCGATGACCGGCGTCACCGACATGCCGTTCCGCACGCTCGTCCGACGCTACGGCTCCGGCCTCAATGTCACCGAGATGATCGCCAGCCAGGCGGCGATCCGCGAGACGCGCCAGTCGATCCAGAAAGCGGCCTGGCATCTGTCCGAAGAGCCGGTGTCGATGCAGCTGGTCGGCTGCACCCCCTATGAGATGGCGGAGGCGGCGAAGCTCGCCGAGGATCGCGGCGCGGCGATCATCGACATCAACATGGGCTGCCCGGTGCGCAAGGTCACCAACGGCGACGCGGGGTCGGCGCTGATGCGCGACCCTACGCTCGCCGCGCAGCTGGTCGACGCGGTAGTCAAGGCGGTCAAGGCGCCGGTGACGCTCAAGATGCGGATGGGCTGGGACCTCGACAGCCTCAACGCGCCCGAGCTGTCCCGGATCGCGCAGGATCTCGGCGTCCAGCTCATCACCGTCCACGGCCGCACCCGCAACCAGATGTACAAGGGCAGCGCCGACTGGCGCTTCATCCGCACCGTCAAGGATGCGGTCAGCATCCCGGTGATCGCCAATGGCGATATCTGCTCGATCGAAGATGCGGTCGCCGCGCTCGACCAATCGGGTGCGGACGGCATCATGATCGGCCGCGGCGCGTATGGCCGACCGTGGCTGCTCGGTCAGGTGATGGAATATCTCGCCACCGGCACGCGTCGCGCCGATCCTTCGCTCGACGAGCAATATCGCGTCATCAGCGAACATTATGACGCGATGCTCGATCATTACGGCAGCGTCACCGGCGTCAATATGGCCCGCAAGCATATCGGCTGGTACACCAAGGGGCTGACCGGATCAGCCGAGTTCCGCAATACGGTCAACCAGCAGCCCGATGCGGCGGTGGTCAAGCGGATGCTCGCCGACTTCTACGCGCCGCTCCGCGACCAGCCGATCGCGCAGGCTGCCTGACCGCGTGATGACGCCGCACAGCGGCTATGCCTCGGGTCGCCCCGGTTTCGCCGAGCTGTTCGGTGCGCTGCCGGTCGCGGTGATCGTCATCGACCCGGACGATCGCATCGCCCATGCCAATGCTTTCGCCGAACAATTGCTCAACCTGTCCGAGCGGGTGATGCGCGGCCAGCCGCTCGCCGCGATCCTGCCGCCGCCGGCCGCCGACGATCGCCGCGAGGGCGGCTTCGCTTATTATGACGCCGAGATCGCGACGCCGCACGGCCCCAAGATCCGCGTCGACTTCGTCGAGGCGGCCGTGTCTGATCATCCCGGCTGGCGCGCCATTACCCTGCACAGCGCGGCGACCACCCGCGGGCTCGCCCAGTCCGGCGGCGGGGCGCGCGCGGCGAGCGGCGCTGCGGCGATGCTCGCCCATGAGATCAAGAACCCGCTGTCGGGCATCCGCGGCGCGGCGCAATTGCTCGGCACCGGCGAACTCACCACGCTGATCGTCACCGAGGTCGATCGCATCGCCGCGCTGATCGACCGGATGCAGGATTTCAGCGACACCCGCCCGCTGCCGATCCATGGCGAGAATATCTACCCGTTGCTCGGCCATGCGCGCCGGCTTGCGCTCGCCGGTTTTGGTCGCGGCGTGACGATCGAGGAACGGTTCGATCCGTCGCTGCCCGATGCGGCGATCAACCGCGATGCGCTTCTCCAGATCCTCATCAACCTGCTCA
Source organism: Sphingomonas kyungheensis (assembly GCF_037120395.1). Classification (NCBI taxonomy): domain Bacteria; kingdom Pseudomonadati; phylum Pseudomonadota; class Alphaproteobacteria; order Sphingomonadales; family Sphingomonadaceae; genus Sphingomonas; species Sphingomonas kyungheensis. The sequence continues at coordinate 317,241 of NZ_JBBBDM010000003.1, read as the reverse complement.
AGAATGCGGTGGAGGCGTGCCGGGCCGAGCGCAACCCGCGCATCCTGATCACGACGGCCTATCGTCACGGCATGTCGGTCGCCGCCGCCGCGGGCCGACCGCGCACACCGTTGCCGATCGAGATCTGCGTGACCGACAACGGCCCGGGCGCGCCGGCCGACATCGCCGACCATCTGTTCGACGCCTTTGTCTCGGGACGGCCGGAGGGGCAGGGGCTCGGCCTCGCCCTGGTCGACAAGCTGATGCGCGACATGGGCGGCATCGTCCAATATGCCCGCGAAGGAACCCCCGAAATGACGACGTTGCGCCTCCTGCTGCCGCGAGCGACGCTGTGAGCCGTGTCCTCGTCGTCGACGATGATGCCGCGATCCGCACCGTCGTCGCGCAGGCGCTGCGCCGGGCCGGTCATGACGTCCAGACCGCCGAGACGCTGGCGCAGCTCGACCGGATGCTCGCCACCCGCGTGCCGGACGTGCTGATCACCGATGTCATTTTGCCCGACGGCGACGGCATCGCCCGTGCGCAAGAGATCGGCGAGCGCCTGCCGCAATTGCCGGTGATCATCCTGTCGGCGCAGAACACGCTGACCACGGCGGTGCGTGCGGCCGAGGTCGGGGCTTATGAATATCTCCCCAAGCCCTTCGACCTCGACGATCTGACCCGCGCGGTCGCCGGCGCGCTGGCGCGCGGCGCGGTGATGCCGCAGCCCGAGGCGGGGGAGGACCCCGCCTTGCCGCTGATCGGTCGCTCGCCGGCGATGCAGGACGTCTACCGCATCATCGCGCGGGTGCTCTCGAACGATCTGACCGTGCTGATCTCCGGCGAGTCGGGCACCGGCAAGGAATTGGTCGCCCGCGCGATCCACGATCTCGGCGCGCGGCGGGCGGCGCCGTTCGTTGCAATCAACATGGCCGCGATTCCCCGTGAGCTGATTGAGGCGGAGCTTTTCGGCCATGAGCGCGGCGCCTTCACCGGCGCCGCGGTGCGCAATGCCGGCCGGTTCGAACAGGCGGCCGGCGGCACCCTGTTCCTCGACGAGATCGGCGACATGCCGATGGAGGCACAGACGCGGCTGCTGCGCGTGCTCCAGTCGGGTGAATTCACCACGGTCGGCGGTGCGCGGGCGATGCGCGCCGATGTCCGCGTCGTCGCGGCGACCAACCGCGATCTGACGACGCAGGTCGCGTCGGGCCAGTTCCGCGAGGATCTGTTCTACCGCCTCAACGTCGTGCCGATCGCGCTGCCCGCGCTGCGCGAACGTCGGCAGGACATCCCGCTGCTCGCCCGCCACTTCTTAGAGAGCGCCGCGGCGCAGGGACTGCCGCGGCGCCAGCTCAGCGATGCGGCGCAGGCGGCGCTGACCGCGCACGACTGGCCGGGCAATGTCCGCGAGCTGGAGAATCTGATGCGGCGCCTGGCGGTGCTCGCCCGCGACGAGCTGATCGACGCGGCGACGATCCGCGATCTGCTTGGCGCGCCGGGCGGCGCGGGGGAGGCGGCCGATCCGGGCATCGCCGAGGCGGTCCGCCATCTCGTCGAGCGGATCGCGCGCGAGCGCCCCGACGCGCTTGACGACGGCAGCCTGTACGATCGCGTCATCGGCGAGGTCGAGCGACCGCTCATCGCCGTGATGCTCGCCCGTCACGGCGGCAACCAGCTCCGTGCAGCGCGTGCGCTCGGCCTAAACCGCAACACGCTGCGCAAGCGGCTCGACACGCTCGGGATCAGCACACGCACCGACGAATGAGGGGCGGAGGGGCCGGCCGCTAGCGTCGTTCGTCCCGGTGTCACCACAAACCACCGGCAACGCCAAATTATGTGGTTTCCGTGCAACAATCCACGTTGTACGATGGCGACAATGAACGCGGCCGTCACGCCCGATCTGATCGAATCCCTTCCGGATCGCCGGCTGCGCATCACGCCCGCCGTCGAGGCGTTGGTGCTGGCGCTCGCCATCGCGATCGCGACCGCCACCTATTTCATCATCACCGGCAGCAGCAAGCCGGCCCAGCCGCTGTCACCGCCGGCGATCGCCTCGCTGCTCGTCGCCAATCTGGTACCGGGTATCGCGCTGCTGATGCTCGTCGGGCGGCGTATCGCGCGGCGGCGGGCCGCGGCGTCGCTCGTCGGGGGCGAGGGCGTGCTGCACGTCCGCCTCGTCGCCATCTTCTCGATCATCGCCGCGGTGCCGGCATTGCTCGTCACCATCTTCGCCTCCCTGCTGTTCCAGATCGGCGTCGAATTCTGGTCGTCCGATCGCGCGAGCGGCATGATCGAGAATGCGCGGACCCTGGTCGGCGAGAACTATCAGCGCGAGGCCAATCGCGTCATCTCGCAGGTCCAGGCGATGAGCGGCGACCTCGCCGTCGATTTGCAGGGTCATGCGATCGACAGCGCCTATTTTCAGCAGGCGCTCCTGATCCAGACCTATCGCCGTGAACAATCGGAGGCGATGATCATCCGCCGCGGCGAGTCCGATCCGCTGATCGTGCTCAACCCCTATGGCAAGCCGCTGCGGAACCTCGTCACCCCGGCGGTGGAACAGGCGCTCGACACCGGCGCCGGCTTCGTCGTCATCCGCAGCGACGACCGGATCGGTGTGGTCGTGCCGATCGCTTATGGCAAAGGCGCCTATCTCTATTCGGCGCGCATCTTCGATCCGCAGCTTGCCAGCCAGCTGCGCCGCGGCGACGCGATCATCCGCGACTATCAGGCGCTGCAAAGCCGGTCCCGGTCGCTCCAGCTCAAGTTCAATGCGGCCTTGCTGATCGTCTCACTGCTGATCGTCGGTATCGCCGTCTGGGCGGCGCTGGCTGTCGCCGATCGCCTTGTCCGTCCGGTCGCGGAGCTCGTCGGCGCCGCGCGTAAGGTCGCCACCGGCGATCTCACCGCGCGCGTCCCCGATCCGCGCCGCAAGGACGAGGTCGGCACGCTCGCCAATGCCTTCAACCAAATGACCGGTCGACTGCAGGAGCAGAACAGCGCCCTAGTCAGCGCCAATGATCAGCTCGACAATCGCCGTGCGCTGATCGAGGCGGTGATGGCCGGGGTTTCCGCCGGTGTCATCGCCACCGCCGAAGACGGCACGATCCGCATCGCCAACCGCTCGGCGACCGAATTGATCGGCACCGGCGCCGATGGTCTGATCGGCCGCCCGCTGAGCAGGATCGCGCCCGAGCTCGCCGAACTGGTCGACGGCGACATGCGCGAGGCGATCGTCCAGGTCATCCGCAGCGGCGACACGCGGACGCTTGCCGTGCGGATCGCGCGGACCGACGCCGGGCCGATCCTGACCTTCGACGACATCACGCAGCAGCTGCTCGACCAGCGCCGCGCCGCCTGGTCCGACGTCGCGCGCCGGATCGCGCATGAGATCAAGAACCCGCTCACCCCGATCCAGCTCGCCGCCGAGCGGCTTCAGCGCCGCTACGGCAGCAAGATCGACCCCGAGGACACGACCTTCGCGCGGCTGACCGACACGATCGTTCGCCAAGTCGGCGACCTGCGCCGGATGGTCGACGAGTTCAGCTCCTTCGCGCGCATGCCCAAGCCGGTGTTCCGCGAAGAGTCGCTGGTCGACATCGCCCGACAAGCATTGTTCCTGCACGAGGTCGCGCATCCGTCGATCCGCTTCACGCTCGATCACAGCCTGCCGGCGCCCGCGCTGGTCTGCGACCGGCGGCAGCTCGGGCAGGCCTTCACCAACATCGTCAAGAATGCGGTCGAGGCGATCGAAAGCAAGGGCGATGCGGGCGGCAGCGTGACGATGCGCGTTGCCGAGGAGGATGCGGTGATGATCGTGGAGGTCGCCGACACCGGCGTCGGACTGCCGCCCGATCGCGACCGGATCGTCGAACCCTATATGACGACGCGCGCCCGGGGCACCGGGCTCGGCCTCGCGATCGTCAAGAAGATCGTCGAGGAGCATCACGGCATGATGACCTTCGCCGACCGCGACGGCGGCGGCACCATCGTCCGCATGACCTTCGACGCCGCCGCTCTCGCCGCCCTCGACCAGGGGGCCGCCGCGCCCGAGCCCGCCGGCGACGGCCAGCTCGCCGCCCTTACTCGTAATCGGAATTAATTATGCCGCTCGACATCCTCGTCGTCGATGACGAACACGATATCCGCGAACTCGTCGCCGGCGTCCTCGAAGACGAAGGCTATGACACCCGCTCCGCCGCGAACAGCGACGCGACGCTGGAGGCGATCGCCACCCGCCGGCCGTCGCTGGTGCTGCTCGACGTCTGGTTGCAGGGATCACGGCTCGACGGGCTTGAGCTGCTCGACGAGATCAAGCGGCGCGATCCGTCGATCCCGGTGCTGGTCATTTCGGGCCACGGCAATCTCGATACCGCCGTCGCCGCGATCCGCCGCGGCGCCAGCGACTTCATCGAAAAGCCGTTCGAGGCGGAGCGGCTGTTGCTGCTCGTCGCCCGCGCGACCGAGACCGAGCGCTTGCGTCGCGAGGTCGCCAGCCTGCGCGTCTCGGCAGGGCGGGAGAGCGATCTCACCGGCAGTTCGGGTGCGATCAATGGCGTGCGCGCGACGCTGAAGCGCGTCGCCGCGACCGGCAGCCGCGTCCTCATCATGGGGCCGGCCGGGGTCGGCAAGGAGGTCGCTGCCCGGCTGCTGCACGGCTGGAGCAACCGCGCGCAGGCGCCGTTCGTCATCGTCAGCGCGGCGCGGATGACGCCCGAGCGCGTCGAGGAGGAGCTGTTCGGCGTCGAGGAGGGCGGGGACCTGATCCGTCCCGGCCTGCTCGAACAGGCGCATGGCGGGACCTTGTTCCTCGACGAGATCGCGGACATGCCGATCGCGACGCAGGCGCGCATCCTGCGCGTGCTGACCGATCAGAGCTTCAGCCGCATCGGCGGCACGCGCATCGTCAAGGTCGACGTCCGCGTCGTCTCGGCGACCTCGCGCGACCTGACCCACGAGATCAGCGAAGGCCGGTTCCGCGAGGATCTCTATTATCGCCTCAATGTCGTCCCGGTCGTGCTGCCGCCGCTCGCCGAACGGCGCGAAGACATTCCCGCGCTGGTCGAACATTTCATGGCGCATTATGCCGCCGAACGCCGCGTGCCGACGCCGGAGATCGCCGCCGACGCGATGGTCGCTTTGCAGTCGTACGACTGGCCGGGCAACGTCCGTCAGCTCCGCAACGTGGTGGAGCGGACGATCATCCTCGCGCCGGGCGACCGGATCGGGCGGATCGATCTCGACCTGCTGCCCGCGGAAGTGCTCGGCGACCAGGGCGACCTTGGCAGCGGCGGGGGCGGGGCGATCATGGGCGCGCCGCTGCGCGAGGCACGCGAGACCTTCGAGCGTGAATATCTCCGCGTCCAGATCCGTCGCTTTTCCGGCAACATCAGCCGCACCGCCAGCTTCATCGGCATGGAGCGTTCGGCGCTGCACCGGAAGCTCAAGCTGCTCGGCATCACCGACGTGCGCGAGGATTAGGTGCTGGACGCAGCGCCCCATCGTTCATAGATGCACGTCGTCGCCCGGTCCGGGCGGTGATCCGACGCCGGGAAACGGCGCGATAGCGGGCAAACGGCTCGCCAAGAACCGAAAGGCTTATGTATGGCCGAAAAACAAGGCTCGTTGCAGGACCTCTTCCTCAACGCTCTCCGCCGCTCCAAGACCCCGGTGACCATGTTCCTGGTCAAGGGCGTCAAGCTCCAGGGCATCGTCACCTGGTTCGACAATTTCTCGGTGCTGCTGCGCCGCGACGGCCAGTCGCAGCTCATCTACAAGCACGCCATTTCGACGATCATGCCGTCCGGCCCGATGGATATCGCCGCGCTGATCGAATCGGTCGGCGAGGCGCAGCGCAAGCAGCCGCTGTTGCAGGAGATCTTCCTCAACGCCGTGCGCAAATCGGAAGATTCGGTGACGATGTTCCTGATCAACGGCGTCATGCTGCAGGGTCAGATCGCCGGCTTCGACCTGTTCTGCATGCTGCTCCAGCGCGAAGGCATGGCGCAGCTCGTCTACAAGCACGCCGTCTCGACCATCCAGCCGGCGCGCGCGCTCAACCTCGCCGATGAAGGGGAGACGGAAGACTGACCGTGACCAATGGCTTCAATCGCGATCGCGATGAATTCGCCCGCGGCGGCCGCACCCTCGTCGTGCTGCCCGATTCCGGCGACGCGCATCGCGATGCCGATGCCCGGCTCGACGAGACGGCGGGCCTCGCCGCGGCGATCGGCCTGGTCGTCGTCGACAAGGTCGCGGTGCGGGTGAGGGCGCCCAAGGCGGCGACCCTGATCGGCAGCGGTCAGGTCGAACAGCTCGCCGTACAGGTGCGGCAGAACGAGGCCGACCTCGTCGTCTTCGATGCGAGCCTCACCCCGGTGCAGCAGCGCAATCTCGAGACCGCGCTCGAAGCCAAGGTAATCGACCGCACCGGACTGATCCTCGAAATCTTCGGCGAGCGTGCGGCGACCGCCGAAGGGCGGTTGCAGGTCGAACTCGCGCATCTCGACTATCAGGCCGGCCGGCTGGTGCGCAGCTGGACCCATCTCGAACGGCAGCGTGGCGGCTTCGGCTTCCTCGGCGGTCCGGGTGAGACGCAGATCGAGGCCGATCGCCGGCTGATCCGCGACCGGATGGCGCGGCTGCGGCGCGAACTCGATCAGGTCAGCCGCACGCGCGGGCTGCATCGCGATCGGCGCCAGCGGGCACCGTGGCCGATCATCGCGCTGGTCGGCTATACCAATGCCGGCAAGTCGACGCTGTTCAACCGGCTCACCGGCGCGCACGTCATGGCCGAGGATCTGCTGTTCGCGACGCTCGACCCGACGCTGCGGCAGATCTCACTGCCGGGAATCGACAAGGCGATCCTGTCCGACACGGTCGGCTTCGTCTCCGACCTGCCGACGCAGCTCGTCGCCGCCTTCCAGGCGACGCTGGAAGAGGTCGTCTCGGCCGATCTTCTGATCCACGTCCGCGATATCGCGCATCCCGACAGCGAGGCGCAGCGGAGCGACGTCGAGGCGGTGCTCGCAGAGATCGGTGTATCCGAGCAGACCCCGCGGTTCGAGGCGTGGAACAAGCTCGACCTGCTCGATCCCGAGCGGCACGAGGACGTGCTGGTCGAGGCGGGGCATCGCGATGATGTCGTCGCACTTTCCGCGTTGAGCGGGGAAGGGGTCGACGACCTGATCGAACAGGTCGCCGCCAAGCTGACCGCCGGGCACCGCCGTTACTGGATCACGCTCGACGCCGGTGACGGCGCCGGCGCGGCATGGCTGCACGCGCATGGCGAGGTGCTCGGGCAGATCAGCGAGGATCTCGAAACGCAATATGAGGTGCGGCTCGCCGAGCGCGACTATGCGCGTTTCCTGCAACGCTAGCCGTGCTTGACCCGCTGCCATAACGCTTCCTTGTCGGCGAGCGGCACGGCGGCGAAAGCGTCGCCGGCGATCCCCTCCATCCCCCGGAAGCGTCGTTCGAACTTGGCATTGCCCCGACGCAGCGCCGCTTCCGGATCGATGCCGAGGTGGCGCGCCCAATTGACCACGGCGAACAGCAGGTCGCCGATCTCCTCTTCGACCGCGTCACCCGTCGCCGTGGCGACCTCCGCGATCTCCTCATGCACCTTGGCCAATGCGCCGTCGCCGTCCGGCCAGTCGAAGCCGACCCGGGCGGCGCGGTTCTGCAACTTCACGGCGCGCATCAGCGCGGGCAGGGCCACCGCGACGCCGGCAAGCGCACTGGTATCGCTTTGGCCTTCCCGTTCGGCGGCCTTGATCGCTTCCCAGCCCGGCGTCGCATCGGCGTCGCCGAATATATGAGGATGCCGCCGCTCCATCTTGTCGCTCACCGCCGCGGCGACGTCGTCGAGCGTGAAGGTGCCGGCGTCCTCGGCGATCCGGCTATGGAAGACGACCTGGAGCAGCAGATCGCCGAGTTCATCCTTAAGATCCGCCGCATCGTCGCGCGCGATCGCGTCGGCGACCTCATAGGCTTCCTCGATCGTATAGGGCGCGATCGTCGCCCAGGTCTGCGCCACGTCCCACGAGCAGCCGTGGACGGGATCCCGCAGCCGCGCCATGATCGCCACGAGCCGATCCATCGCCGATGACGTCACCTCAATCCTCCCTCGTCGTGCACTGTCTGTAGCAGCGCCCGGGAGGTGGGGCTAGATGACTGCGATTTCGCCATATCCGTCCATCCTGCCACGAGAAAAATAAATGACGCACGACCGGCCTGGCATTCGTGGATGTAAATTTGACACCTTTCTATTTGCCAACAGTAACTTGGCTGCTTCTAGCTCAGGCTAAGCATCCCAATACCGGTCATATACTCGTCATCGAGGTATGACACGGCGCCCGCGAACCGGATCAACGGTCACGCTATCATGCGGGGGATGAATATCATGTTGAAATATGGCGCTGCGATCATTGCGATCGCGGCAGCGTCGGGTCCTGCCCGAGCTCAAACTGTGCCGGCCGGCGGCAGCGTGCCGGCACAGTCGCAGGACGTCGGTGACGATCAGGAGGTCGTCGTTACGGGCAGGGCGGTGACCTTTGCGAACACGCAGGTGACCAATGCGATGATCAGCCGCCAGTCGGCGCTGACCAGCGTCAACGATGTCATCAAGGAGCTGCCCGGCGTTTTCGTTGCTGAGGGCGATGCGTTCGGTTCGTCCGACTGGGCGACCTCGATCAGCATCCGCGGGTTCAGCAGCGGGGGCGGGGGCGGTCAGCAGATCGGCTCGACGATCGACGGCCTTCCCAATGGCGGGTCCGGCTATGGCGGCGGTGCCCGCGCCAACCGCTATATCGACTTGCTCGATCTCAAGACGGTGCGCGTGTCGCAGGGCACCGCGGACATCGCGTCGCGATCGAACGAGGCGCTCGGCGGTACGCTCGATTACGTCACCGACGATCCGGCGGCCGAGCGTCGGTATCGCTTCACGGCGGCGGGTGGTGACTTCAGTGCGCGCAAGCTCTACGCGCGCGTCGATACGGGCGACATCGCGCCGTCCACGCGCGCCTTCGTCAGCGCTTCCACATCGCGGGTCCGGGACTGGATCGGCGGGGCCAGTGAGACGCGCCGCGACCATGTCGAGGGCAAGCTGAAGAGCACGATCGCCGCGGTCAATCTCACGGCTTGGCTGTCATACGACGATGCCGATGAAGCGGAATTCGGATCTGTCTCGCCTGACTCCTTCGCCAGTGATCCGAACCACGATGCCTATACCGATCACTGGACCGGCGTCCCGTACATCGATCAGAGCTACCGTGCCGGATCGCGGGCCTTGCGGCGCAACCTGTTCGGCTATCTCAAGAGCGATACCCATATCGGCGAGGTGGCGCTGTCGCTGACCGGTTATTACCATCGGCTCCGGGGTCGCGGCGATTTCCTGCCGCCCTATCTGGTCGATGTCCGTCAGGACGGCGTGGGCGCTTCCGAAAGCGAATATACGGGTTCGCAGCCCACCCGGATCGGTGGTGCGCCGCTCGGCAAGATCTATTTCGTCACGCCGACCGGGGTCGCGGCGACCATGAACGAGGGGTGCGCCGGTACTGCGCTCGTGCCGCCGAGCTATGCAGCGGCCTGCTATCCGAGTGGCTCACAGGCGGTGATGTCCTATCGCCATACCCATTATCGCGGCGAACGCGGCGGCTTCACCACCGATGCCGGCTGGACGCACGAGTTCGGCGGTGTGGAGAACCTGCTGCGGGCCGGCTTCTGGTTCGAACGCGACCGCGCCAACCAGATCAGGGACTGGCACAAGGTCACCAATCCGCTGGTCGGCATGGCGTTCGACGGGACGGCCTATTACGAGCAGTACAGCACGGATTATGATGTCGACGAGGCCATGTATTATGGCGAGGACACCATAACGATCGGTCGGCTGAGCGCGCGGTTCGGCGTCAAGCAATTCTTCCTCGATCAACGCCGCGCCGAACAGCTCAACGACCGGGCCAGCACGTCGCTGCGCTCTCATTCACAACCGTTGATCTCGGCCGGCGTGACGGTGCAGGCGCCGCTGCCGGGACTGGAAGTCTTTGCCGGCTATTCACAGAATTTCGCCGCGATCGGCAACGGTCCGCTCGGCCAGCCGCATGTGGTGATCGCACGGATCAAACCGGAAACGGCAAACAATATCGAGATGGGCGGCCGCTACAATGCCGGCCGGGTAGAGGCGTCGCTGACCGGCTACGACATCAAGTTCAACAATCACATCCAGTCGATCTCGGCCAACCTCGTCAGCGGGATCGATTACCTGAACGAGCAGAGCAGCGTCTATCTCAACGTCGGCGGCATACGCAGTCGCGGCATAGAGGCCGCGCTCGCTTATCGCATCCTGCCGGCTTTGAAGCTGTCGGGCAGCTACACCTACAATCACGCGACCTATATTGGCACCGGCAATGCTGCGCAGGATGACGATGTCGATGTGACGCCGGGGCGGCAGGCGATCAATTCACCACGCACGATGTGGGTGCTGGCGAGCGACTATAAAGGGTCGGTGCTGAAAGCCGGCGCAGCGGCCAAGAAGGTCGGCGACCGGTTTCTCGACACCAGCGGCGACGCGAGCGGTGCCGGTTTCCTGTTGATCGATGCCTATGTCGGCGCGGATCTCGGCAAGGTCGCCGGACCGCTCAAGGGTCTGTCATTGACGATCCAGGCGAACAACCTGACCGACCAGCGCTATCTCGCCGGCAGCGACGGCGGTACGGCGTTCCTCGGCACGCCGCGTACGATCACCGGATCGTTGACGTTCGACTTCTGAACGCAAGAGAGGGCGCGTGCACCGCGCCCTCTCGACCCTGCTACTCAAGTTCGATAATATGTATTATGTAAAAACCTGCGGGTGATGTGGCTCGAGGATCAGCGTGCTGCCCTCCACCCGCCACGATTTCAGCTTCGACAGGAAGTTCATCCCGAGCACATCGGTGTCCCCGAAGGCCGGCGACACGACGACGCCGAGATCCCGTGCAGCGATATCGCCGAGCCGCAGCTCCCGCACCGTCGCGGTCTGCGCACGGATCTGGCCGTTGGCGGTGTTGAGGATCATCGGAAATGCGCTGTCGCGGACGTCGAGCGCGGCTGCCTGCGCCGTAGTCGTCGAAAGCGCCGTCACCGTCGCACCACTGTCGACGAGCATCCGTCGCGACACGCCGTCGAGCGTCACGCGCGCCCAGAAATGGCCGTCGGGCGCCATCCGGATCCGCGTCTCCTTGCCCGCGACCGACTGATCCTCGATCTTGAGCAGCCGTGCGACGTGCTGGAGGTACGGATCAAAGCGCTCCCGCTGCGCCACGACGATCGCGAGCAGGCCGAAGATCGCCGCCCAGCTGACGAGCGACAAGGCGATCCGGGCGATCGGTACGCGCCGCGCCACCAGCGCCGCGATCGGCAAGCCAAGCAACACCACATAGAATAATGCAGAGCCGCCCAGTTCGTGTGTCATGATCGAAATTCGAGTCCGTCATAGCCAGGTTCGACGCCCGGCGGCAGCGCCGCGACGAGCGTCGCATAGTCCATGGAATGATCCATATGTATGAAGGCTGACCGGCGGGGACGCAGCTCCTCGATCCAGTGCAAAACGGTCGGTGCGTCGGGGTGCGTCGGATGCGGTGCGTAGCGCAGCGCGTCGACGATCCACACGTCGAGGTTGGTATAAAGGGCGCGCATCGCCGGGGTCAGCTCGTGAAAATCGGTCGCATAGCCAATGACCGCATCGTCCGTGGTGAAGCGCAGCCCGGCCGAGCTGATCCGGCCATGCGGCTGGTCGACCACATCGATGGTGATGCCACCGATGGTCAGGCGATCCGGCAGCTCCGCCGCCTCGACCGTCGGTGGATAGCCCTGCCGCCCGGCGAAGACATAGGTGAAGCGCTCCCGCAGCGCCGCGAGCGTGCTTTGTCGGGCATAGCCCTGCACCGGCGCGCCCCGCGCATGGAAGATCTGGCGGACATCGTCGATGCCGTGGCAATGATCGGCGTGATCGTGCGTCCAGAGGATCGCGTCGACCGCCGCCACCTCCGCGGCGAGCAACTGCTCGCGCATGTCCGGCCCGGTGTCGACGAGGATGCGGGTGCCCTCATGCTCGACGAGGATCGACGCGCGGGTGCGGCGGTTGCGCGGCTCGGCGGGATCGCACACGCCCCAATCATTGCCGATCCGCGGCACGCCCGATGACGTACCGGAGCCGAGGATGCGGACCTTCATCCGCGCGCCTTGCCGAACAGCGTGAAGAAATTGTCCGCCGTCCGCGCCGCCAGCATATCGAGCGGCTCTCCGCGCAACGCGGCGAGGAAGGCAGCGGTATCGGCGACGAACGCCGGCTCACCGGGCTTGCCGCGGTTGGGCACCGGGGCGAGGAACGGTGCGTCCGTTTCGATCAGCAAGCGATCGATCGGCAGCCGCGCCGCCGTCTCCTGCAGATCCCGCGCGTTCTTGAAGGTGACGATGCCCGAAATCGAGATGTAGAGACCGAGTGCGAGCGCCGCATCGGCGAAGGCGCCGCTCGCGGTGAAGCAGTGGATGACGCCGGTATAGGCCCCCTGCTCCATCTCGTCGCGCAGGATCGCCAGCGTATCCGCCTCTGCGTCGCGGGTATGGACGATCAGCGGCAGGCCGGTGTCGCGGCACGCGGCGATATGCGTGCGGAAGCTCGCCTGCTGACGGATGCGGTCGGACCGTTCGTAGAAATAGTCGAGGCCCGTCTCGCCGATCGCGACGACGCGCGGGTGCGCGGCGCGCGCGATCAGCGTGGCGCGGCCGATGTCAGGATAGTGATCGGCTTCATTGGGGTGGATGCCGATCGCCGCCCATACGTCGGGCTCGCGTTCGGCGGTGGCGATCACCGCATCCCACTCGCTCTCGCGCGTCGAGATGTTGAGCATCGCACCGACGCCGCGGGCGCGCGCGCGGCCGAGCACCTGCTGCTGCTGCTCGAACACCCCCTTATAGTTGAGGTGGCAGTGACTATCCGCGAACATCATGCCGCGGCGGCCGGCAGTTCGAGCCGCGGGAAGATCGGCGACGGCGGTGCGATGACGAAGCCCGATGTCGCCTGGCGGCCGTACCAGCCGTCATCGTCGATTGCCGCGTGATCGCGCGCCTCGGCACCGATCTGGTCGAGCACCTTGGCCGCCGACTCCGGCACCACCGGCAGGATCGCGATCGCCAGCATGCGGATCGCACGGACCAGCGTGCCGAGCACCGCCTGCATCCGCTCCGGATTCGTCTTGCGCAGCGCCCATGGCGCCTGCGCATCGATATATTGGTTGCAGGCGAAGACGCCGCGCATCCACGCCTCGATCCCCTGGCTGAGCATCAGATCGCCGAACGCCGAGGTGAGACCGGCGCAGGCGACGACGACCTCTTCGATCAGCATCGCATCGGCCGGGTCACTGCGCCCGGCCTCGGGGAAGGCGCCGGCCAGATTCTTGACGATGAACGACAGGGTGCGTTGCGCGAGATTGCCGAAGCTGTTGGCGAGTTCGGCATTGACGCGCGTGACGATCGCCTCGGCCGAATAGCTGCCGTCCTGACCGAAACTGACGTCGCGCAGCAGGAAGTAGCGGACCGCGTCGACACCGAACGCGTCCGTCAACTCGTCGGGGCTGACGACGTTGCCGACCGACTTCGACATCTTCTCACCGCGGTGCAGGACGAAGCCATGCGCGAACACCTGCTTGGGGATCGGCAGCTGCGCCGACATCAGGAAGGCCGGCCAATAGACGGTATGGAAGCGGGTGATGTCCTTGCCGATCAGATGCAGATCGGCCGGCCAGAACCGCGCCAGCGACGCGGTATCGTCGGGATAGCCCGCGCCGGTCAGATAGTTGGTGAGCGCGTCGACCCAGACGTACATGACATGGCCCGGGCTGTCGGGCACCGGTACGCCCCAGTCGAAGCTGGTCCGCGACACCGACAGATCGGACAGGCCGCCCTCGACGAAGCGCATCACCTCGTTACGACGCGCCTCCGGCCGGATGAAGTCCGGGTTGGCGGCATAGAAGTCGAGCAACGGCTGCTGATATTTGGACAGGCGGAAGAACCACGTCTCCTCCGCGGTCCATTCGACCGGCGTGCCCTGCGGCGAAAGGCGCTGCCCCCCTTCCCCGTCGACCAGCTCCTTCTCGTCGTAGAAGGCTTCGTCGCGGACCGAATACCAGCCTTCGTACCGATCGAGATAGAGGTCGCCCGCGTCGCGCATCGCGCGCCAGATCGCCTGGCTGGCGGCGTAATGACCGGGTTCGACGGTGCGGATGAAGCGATCGTAGCTGATGCCGAGCTTGTCGGCCATGCCGCTAAAATGCGACGACATTTCGTCGGCGAAGGCGCGCGTTTCCATGTTCCGGGCGCGCGCGGTCTGCGCCATCTTGAGGCCGTGTTCGTCGGTACCCGTCTGGAAGCGGACGTCGCGCCCCGCCTGCCGCTGGAAACGGGCGATCGCATCGGCGGCGATCATCTCATAGGCATGGCCGATATGCGGACGCCCGTTGGGATAGTGGATCGCGGTCGTGATATAATAAGGATCGGCCATGCCGGCCTCCTAGTCGATCCACCCGGCGAGGTGAAGCGGGCTCAGCGCAGCGTCGCGAGGATCGCCGCCATCTCGAACACCGTCGCCTGCGCATCGAGCGACAGGCCGAGCGCCGCGCCGGCGAGGTCGCGCGCCGCAGCCTGCGCATCGATCGCGGTCTTCAGACGCGGACCGCTGCGCCCGCGCGCCTCGCGCGCGATCAGCGTCGGCACGCGATGGAGAAAGGCTTCGTAGCGCGCGGCATTGCCCTTGCCGGCGAGCGCCTTGGCAAGCGCCGCCCGGCGCGTGTTGGCGGGATCGCCGTCCCCGGCGATGGCGACGATCGCCCGATCGATCCCGTCGATATCGAGCCCGGCATAACGGATCGCCCGCCCCGGCGCCCCCTCCCCGCTGCCGACCAGCGTCGCGATCTCGTCTTCGGACGTTTCGGGAAGCGCCTGCCGCAGTGCCGCCGCCATGTCGGTGTCGTCGAGCGCGGCGAAGCGCAGCACGCGGCAGCGCGAGCGGATCGTCGGCAGCAGCCGTCCCGGCGCGTGGCTGACCAGCAGGAAGATCGTCCCCGCCGGCGGCTCCTCGAGGTTCTTGAGCAAGGCGTTGGCGCCGTTGCGCTCGAGATCGTCCGCCGCGTCGATGATGACGACGCGGCGCGCGCCCATCGACGGCGTCGTCGCGAACATCGGCTGGAGGCTGCGCACCTGCGCGATGGTGATGCTGCGCGCGAGATCCTGATCCGGCTTGTCGGCATCCTTGGGCAGGCGGTGCAGCACGCGCAGATCGGGATGCGAGCCGGCATCGACCAGCGCCCGCGTCGGATGGCCCTCCGGCACGGCGAGGCCCGGCGCGACGGCGCCCGTGGCGCTCGCCTCGGCGAGCAGACGCAGCGCCGCGCGATGCGCGAAGCTCGCCTTGCCGACGCCTTCGGGGCCGACGATCAGCCACGCATGATGCAGCGAGCCGCCGCGCAAGGCCGCGGCGAAGGCAGCCTGCGCGTCGCTATTGCCGAACAGCTCGCTCACCGGCGTCGGATCACCCGAACAGCGAGGTCAGCCCCGCCCAGGCGCGACCGAAGAAACCGGCTTCGCCGACGTCCTTGTCCGCGACCAGCGGCAGGCGCTGCTCGGGCAGGTCCGGCGCGGTGACGACAAGATCGGCGATATGCTGGCCCGCCTTGATCGGCGCGCGGATCGGGCCTTCGTAGACGACCTTGGCGTGCATCTCCGGCACCGCGCCGGCCGGCAGCGTGACGGTCAGGTTGCGCGGCGCAACGAGGCCGACGCTGCTCGCGCCGCCCATCTGCACCTCGGCGGTCGAGACCTGCTTGCCCTGCGCGACGATCGGCTTGGCCTGCCAGGCGCGGAAGCCCCAGTCCATGAACCGCACCGATTCCTGTGCGCGACCGTTGGACGAGGTCAGCCCGGCGACGACCATCACCAGACGGCGGCCGTTCTGCTCGGCCGATCCGGTGAAGCCGTAACCCGCCTCTTCGGTATGGCCGGTCTTCAGCCCGTCGGCGCCCGCCACGCGGCCGAGCAGCGGGTCGCGGTTCGCCTGGGTGATGTCGGCGCCCGCGCCGAGCGTCTTGCCCCAGGTGAAGCTCGGCAGCGAATAGAAGCGCTTGTACAGGTCCGGGAAGTCGCGGATCGTCGCGCTGGCGAGATGGGCGAGGTCGCGCGCGGTGACATAGGTGACGCCATTGTCGGGCCAGCCGTTCGAAGTGCCGAAATGACTGTTGGTCAGGCCGAGCTTCTTCGCCTCCGCGTTCATCCGGTCGGTGAAGGTCTGCTCGGTGCCGCTGATCCCCTCGGCGAGGACGACGCAGGCGTCGTTACCCGACAATGTGACGATGCCCTTGAGCAGATTCTCGACGCTGACATTCTCGCCGGTCGACAGGAACATCGTCGACCCCGCCTGCGGCCCGTGCCAGCGCTGCCACGTCTCGGGACGGACCTGGAACGTCTGGTTGAGCTTGAGCTCGCCCTTCTTGATCATGTCGAACGCGACATAGACCGTCATCATCTTCGCCATCGACGCAGGCGGCATCCGCCGGTCGGCATCCCGCTGGTACAGCACCGCGCCCGACGACAGATCCTCCATATAGGCGATCGGCGCGCTCCCCTGGAACTGGGGCGCAGCGGCGATCGTGGGAACGGCGGCGGCGACGATCGCGAGGGGAGCGGCAATCAGCTTGTTCATGACGATGGTGAGGCTTTCCGGGAGATGAAGCGGGAGAAAATCGGCATAGCGCCGCGCGGCGGCGACGTCAGCCCTCAACCGCGTCGGCGAGCAGCCCGACCGACAGAGCGTAGAAATTCGAGCAATTGTAATCGAGGATCACGCGGTAATTGCCGGTGAGCAGATAGGCGGTCGCGCCCGGACCGTCGGGCTCGATCAGCGTCGCCTGCACGGTATCCGCGGGCCAGCGCCGCCCCTGCGGCACCAGTCCGAGCGCGCGCCACTCCGCCATCGTCCGCCAGCGGCTGTGCCGCTCGAACACGCGCGGGCAGCGTGGGCTGACCATCCGGTTGGTGATGCTGCGCCGGTCGAGCGACGCCGGCACGCTGACCGCGACACCCCACGGCTGACCCGGTCGCCAGCCGGCATTGGCGAAGTAATTGCCGATCGAGGCGAGCGTATCGGCCGGGCTGGTCCAGATATCCGCGCGCCCGTCGCCGTCGCCGTCGCGTGCGAGCCTCAGATAGACGGAGGGGAGGAATTGCGGATTGCCGGTCGCCCCTGCCCAGCTGCCTTTCAGCTGTTCGCGCGGAATGCCCCGATCGAGGATCTTGAGTCCGGCGATGAATTCGCCCGCAAACAATTCGCGCCGCCGCCCTTCATAGGCGAGGCTTGCGAGACTGCGCAGCAGGTCGAAATTGCCGGTATAGGCGCCGTAGTTGGTTTCATGCCCCCAGATTGCGACCATGATCGATTCGGGCACGCCGGTCTCGCGCTCGACCCGCGCCAGCCGGGCGCGTTGCGCCTGATAGGTCGAACGGCCACGACCGATTCGCGCCGCATCGACGTGGCTCGTCTTATACGGCGCAAAGGGCGGGGTCGCGGTGCTGCCCGGATTGCCCGGCTGGGCACGGTCGAGCTGGATCGTGCGGTCGCTGAGCGTCAGCGTCGGGAAGACCGAATCCACCGTCCGCTGCGTCACGCCGGCGGCCAGCGCCTGCTGCCGCAGCGTCTGAAGATAGGCCTGAAACCCCGCCTCGTCCTGCGCGGCGACCGGCGCCGCCGCGGCCAGCGCCAAGCTCATCGCCAAAGCGCCGGTCGTCAGCGCGCGTCGCAATCCTTGCCCCCACATGCCGGCGGTGGTGCCACAGCCGGCGCGGCGCGTGAACCTCTTATCGTCGCAGGGCTTGCACGGGCAGCCGCGGTGCGACTATCCGGGGTCCGCCGGAGGGATGGCCGAGTGGTTTAAGGCAGCGGTCTTGAAAACCGCCGTAGGTGGAAGCCTACCGTGGGTTCGAATCCCACTCCCTCCGCCAATTTCTGCCAAAAAACCATTGTAATTGCAGTATCTTAGCTCAGAGTCGCCGCGGCTGGCCCATGTCGCTACCCACGTTTCCGAAGCGGTTTAGTATGGACGATTGCGATCGACTAGGAACGTCAATCGTCAGTGAACGGCTCGTCGGCGTCGCCTGTAACCACGTCAGCCCCGAAAAAGGCCTGACGATGGAGGTGAATATTAATGCGAGCAGCGGCGGCGATTCCGGGGCTTTTGATAGCACCGGGTAGCCCCTGAGCGGTGCTTTCAATCGCGTAGGTCCCCCACAGGTTCAAGCCACGAGGCCAATCGGGATCGCCCACGGCACGGCGAGCAACGTCTTCATAATCCTCGGAGGACGGTTGGCTTTTGTCCTGACGGAAAAATATCCACTGTCCGGGCAGCGGCAGGTCTATCCGCGGGATGTTGCGCATCGGAACGTCCAACGTGGAGGGGGGTCGAGTACTTCCCCAATCACCATAGACCAAAGCAACCGAATTGTGCCGCCTCACGAGATTAGAATATATGCTTCTCTCCGCGAGAGCTAGAGTACCGCGGGCCCCGATTGACGCAAAGGTATCAGGAAAGCTACTGCCTGCCACCACCAATTCCGTTTCAGGGGCGATATTCGCAACTTGGCCAATGATCTGCGAGGCCCACAGCTCCCGCGCTATCAGATCGTTTGCCCAGCCCATGTCTACGAAGATCGTGAGATCGGCTATGCGCTCAATAACCGCGGAAAGTAGGCGCAACGGAGGTACGCTTCCGGTAAAGGCTAGACGGAGCACCGCCCCCCGGTCGATCCGCTCAATATGCCGGGCCTGCCCTTCGAGGTCGGTAATGCCATCCTCCGATATGCGGATGACCGGGATTGCGAATGGCACCCCCTCGACAGCTTCATAGTAGGCCGCGTACCCCGACGCGGGGTTGAAGAGCGCCGCAAATTGCTCTGCTGCCGGCTTTCCGCTGCTCGACAAGCGACGCGTCGGGTCGAGGTCCAAAGCGAAGCGGCGGGACCCGAAGGCCTCGCCAATCTTCTCCCAAGTACGGCTGAGCTGCTTAGCGTTCGGCCAGGGGCGGGCCGACAGCACCGGAAACATCCGATCTTTTGATGTCGCTGGAAGCTGGAACAGCGCCTTCATCTCGGCAACCCGAGTGTAGAGAATCGGGCAGTAGGCGATGTTCTGCAGCATTCAAATGCCTTCTAAGCGACGCCCAACCGGACCTTCATGGCGGGGACGGATACTCGAAATATTCCTGCTAATTCGTCAACCGTTTCCTGTGTCCGCGCGCCCCCCAAACGTCGGAGCTCATCCGACACAGTAGGTGCAGGCATCACGATGTCTGCCGCCAACTTGTTTGCTTCAACCTCTTTACGGCTGGTCAAACTGGACCGATACATGATGCTATCAACGACACCCGTTCCGATATCATCGCGATGGAGTAGGAAATGGGCTAGTTCATGAGCAACCGTGAAACGCTGACGTTCGGGAGGCTCATACTTGTTTACCCGGATTTCAAACCTCGATGGAGCCGTGGCAGACGGCTGGATCAAGCCAGATATTTTTGGCGGTAACGGCGATCGGATAACTTCGACACCAAGCTCTCGGGCGAGTTCACCCACTCGGACGGGAACCTCCGCCATGTAGCGCTTGACGATCTCAGCCTCATCTGGCCGAGCACGACTGAGAAGGCTAGTCACGACTGCCCCTCCCCTTCAGCGCCATCATCTTCGCTACCGATGGGTGATACACCTTCAAACATCATTTCCTGTGTCTTGGCCTTTAACGCCTCTGTCACGCGCATGTTCAGCATTTCATCTAGAGCGCCGCCCTCGCGAAATCCGTCCTGTAGATATTCTTCTGTTTTCAAATGCGCCTTTTGCTCAATCGAGGTCCAACCCACAAAGCCAACCACAGCTAGAAAGACAGCAAGAACGGTAATCAACAGAGATACAGCTGTGAGCATAATCGAAATAAAGTCAGCGTAGGATAAAGTGTACTGACTTTTCCCGAAATGACTTGTCATCAGACTTCCGACGATGCCGGCGATCAGGCAAAGGGCCAATAGACCCGCGACCTTCAGGGCCGACAATCCTCGTGATCCCCCCATCGGCATCCGCTTAGGCTCCAGAACGTAACAGGAACAATATAAGATTGACGCGTGAGGCGTCAATCGTGGGCAGCGTGGCGATCATTCGCTCGGTCCTGGGCAAGCATGCGACATTGCGTTCGCCTTGTTATTCGTCAGTCGTTAATAGGTCGAGAGCCTGTCGCATGCCCAAATAGCTCTGGAAAGGGACAAGGCGTTTCATCGCTTCGACCTGACTGTCCGTGACAGGATCGCCGGTGGCCGCCCCGATCGGTGCGCCGGCCGCCTTCGACGTGTCGGCAATCAGGCCAGCGGAGGGGCCGAGCAGCTTCCCGACTGGATCGACGCCAATCCGGCGCACCCCCTGCCCGCCCTGCGGCGCGTTCGGGAACGCCGCCATGAGCGGGTCCTTCACCGGATTGAAGCCGGTCATGGTGTCCGCGGTGGCGGCCGCCTCGATCGGCAGGGCGAAGAAGCCGGAGGCGTCCAGCGCCTCGCCGAGTACGTAGCCTGGGTTCTCGGCAGCGGTCATGAACCGCTCGTACCGCTCGCCGCCCACCGCATAGGCGCGCAGCCACGCCGACAGCAGCCCGACAGACGTCATCCCCACCATCATGCTGGTGAACTGCGTTTTGCCCTCCTGCATGCCGCGCAGGAGCACGCGCTGGTGGCTGGCGAGATTGTAGGTCTTGAACTGGAGCATCGCCTTGCCGAGCGGCGTATGCGCGAACAGGGGCACGTCGCCGACGCTGCGCGTCACGACGACGCTATCAACCTCCTTCGACACCGCCGCGCGATAGGCGCGCACCGCGTGGACGTCGTTCCATCGCTCCGTGTTGGCCACCCGGACGCCTTCGATCACCTGTCCGTGCTCGGCAAACTCGCGCCCCACCCGCCGCGCCATGTCACCGTCGATGCCGAGATAGGCGAGGAAGCGCCCGTCTTCCGCCCGGCCGGCCACCGCGTCGAGGATGCGGTTTTGTGACATGATCGAGGCGATCGACTTCGACATGTCGGTGAAGAGCGACATGCCGTTCCAGGTCGAGCCAATGCGGGTGCCGTTCTGTAGCAGCCGCTCAATCGCTGTGCCCGATCGGTACGGGTCGCCGATCTCGCCAAGCGTCGCGAGCCGGTTCTGAAGCACCCGCTCCGTCACCTGCCCGGCAAGCTGCGCCTCATGGATCGACAGCTTCACCGCGTCGAGGTTGCCGATCAGGGCGGGTACGCCCTGCGACATGAAGCGGCCGACGCCCTGCGCGGTCGCGCCGCGGTATAGGTCGGAGAGGTTGGACAGCACGACACGGCCCATGCTGCGGATGTAATTGAAGGCAGTGAGGCCGCGCACGATCCGGCCGAAGTCGCCGCCGTTCTCAGCCGACTTATAGGTGCCGCGGATCAGGTCACGCATGGCGGTGAGGTCTTCGATCGCCCCATGCTCGTCGTTCGACAGCGCCTTAAGCCGCGCTTCGTCCGCGCCGGCGTTCGCGCGCAGATCGGCATAATCCCGCCGGATGGCCGTGATCTGATCGCGCATGTCGGGGCGGCCGAAGCGCCGGGTGAGCTCCGTTTCCGACGCCATAGTCCGCCCGTAGCGCTCGGCGACGGACATGACGTTGCTGTCGAGGAACTGCGTCACCAGCGCGTCGGGAATGTTGAAGGTGCGATCCTTCATAGGGCCGCGGGTGATCGGCGTCAGATAGTCCGGCAGCGCGTCGCCGCCGCCCATCGCGCGGCCGGTGAGCTTGTCGAATACGCTGTCGGCGATGTCGCGGGCTGCGTCGGTGAAATCAGCCTTCGCGCCGCCGGCAGCATCGACGCCGACGCCGCCGTGGGCGATCTCCCAACGATCGTAGAAGTCGCGCTCCAGCTTGGCGCGCACGTCCGCGATGGCCTGTACCCGCGCGTCGACCTTCGCGGGATCGAGGCGGGCAAGCCGGTCCTTCAGGCGCTGCGCCCGCTCGCCCCGTGCCAGCGTCATGTCGGACACCTCGCGCGCCGCGCCCTCCATGGCTTGCCGCAGTTCGGCCAGCGCCGCATCCGGGTCGAGCGCTTCCGCCGCCTCCATGCGGCGCGACAGGCTGTTCAGGCGCTCATGCCGCGCCGCTTCGGCCGCAGCCTCGCGCTGGAGGCGTTCGGCCATGCCGGCGGGTGCGTCGTCGCCGAGTCGTTCGGCGACGCGGGCGATCCGGTCTTGCGCGCGCTCGGAGCGCTGCACGACATCGGCGAAGGCGCTGCGCAGATCGGACAGCTTGTCAGCGAGCTTGCCGGGGTCGAGCCGCTGCGCGGAGCGCTCGAACACCTGCCCGCGCTGGACCAGGCGCTGGAGGCTCTTCGCATTGCCCTCCTGCATGTCGGACAGCGTGTTGAGCAGGCGATCGGCGCGATCGGCGATGCCCGCATAATTCATGTCGACGCGGCTGCGGCGGCCGCGCAGCGCCCCGCGCTCTTTCAGGTAGGATCGAAGCCCCTCCCCGCCCTCGGCGGCGGCGCGTGCGGCTTCTGCGCGGGCGTCGCGGGCGGCCGCGCCGTTGCCGGCCTTCTCCGCGTCGCGCGCTTGGCGACGCAGATCGTTGATCCGCGACACGCGGTCGATCTGGTCGGGGTTGGCTTCGTCGAGCCGCGTGGCCTTGGCTTCGATGTCGGCCAGGGCAGCGGTACGGTCTTTGGGCGACAGGCGAAGGTCGGCGAGTTCCTGATCGAGCGCGGCGTTGCGGGATTTCAGCGCCTCGACGCTCTCGGCGTAATCTTGCCCGATGCGGTCGCGATAGAAGCCGGTGACGATCTCCTTGAACTCGGGCTCGCGCGCGGTGAGCGCGCCGCGGTTCCAGACACGCGACAGGTAGCTCGCCGCGGTATCGACCCCCACGTCGTCGGGCAGCAGGCCAAGGTCGATCGCTTCGTTCTTGAACGGGTCGAACACCCGCTCCCGCCACGCCGACGCGGCCCGGCTGACGAACGGGTTGGCGTCGGTATCGCCGTTGCGCATGGCGTTGCCGACCGCTTCCTCGAACTCCGGCCGGCTCATGTTGGTGCCGGCTTTCTTCATGTCGGCGAAGATCGCGTTATGGGCTTTCACGGCGTCGGCCATGCGAGACAGGTAGGTGCTGCGCGCCAGCGTCTCGGCGGCCGCGCCGAGCGAGCGGCCCTCGCCGTGCATCGTCTGGTATAAGGTGTTCTCGGCAAGCTGCTGCGACACCTCTCGGGCCGCCGCGCTCTCGCGGAAGTTCGCCCGAAGGTTCGGCGACAGGGCGCGTGTGGCGGATGCTACCCGCTCGGTGATGTTGCCGGCCACCGTCAGGTCGCCCACCGTCGCGCGCTCGACAGCCGCCGCGCCGGCGCTGCCCGGCTGCGCGGTGACGATCCCGTGCAGCGCCTCCGCGGCGGTCTGGCGCTCCGCCTTCGACATCAGGGTCGCAGCACCCGCGCCGAGCAGGCCGCCGAGCACGATGCCGCTGCCGATGGCCGTATAGCTCTCTTCGGGCGTTCGCAGGTCCTGCGTCGCCTGAAGGCCGGCTTCCTGGATCGCGGTCGACACGCCGCCCGCGGCCGCAAGGGCCAGGGCGGAGCGGCCGATGCGATAGGCCGACCCGACTTTGGCGATCTCGCCGCCGACCGGGATCAGGATGGTGGGGTCGACGACAGACGTCGCGATCATCGCCGCCGTGCCGGCCCACCCGGCCGACGCGAGCGTCTTCCTGTCTTCGCTTTCGCGGTCGATCTGCCGTTTGAGCGCTTCGGTATAGCCGGCGTTATTGGCGGAGGTGAAACGATCCCAATGCTGCTCGTAGGGCGTGCCCTGGATATCCTTCCACGGGTTGTAGCCAGGGTCGACGTTGTTGTTCGTCCCGTCGAAGCTGTCGGCGCGAGCCATCACGGAGCCGATGATATTCTCTTGCCGCCACGCCGCGCCGAGCGTTTCCATGGTCGACGGCGCGGCTTGCGGGCGATCCTCGGGCAGCGCCCCTGTCGCCAGCGCGTACAGGTCGTCGGGGCCGCGGGTGCGTTGAACGATCGGCATATGAGACTCCTATCGGCGCGCCCAAGCGCGGGCGGCGGCAAGACTGCTGAAGGGGCGATCGGCGCGGCTCTGATACCAGCCGGAGAGATCGGGCAATTTCCAGGCGGCGAACATGTCGGCAAATTGCCCCTCGCCGATGCTCGCGCCCTCGCGGGCAATCGTCAGGGCGTCGATGCCGTCTTCGGCCTTCGCCCCGATCCAACCGCCGCCGACCGTCATGACGACACGTGCTGCGCCGTCTTTGGTGAGGGCGGGCCGCCCCCTCCAGTTGCGATAGGTGACGCCCTCGCTCATTTCCGCGAGCCCATGCCGAGCTGCTTCATCTGCGCAGCGGCAAGCAGCGCCATGGGCGACACCATGGCGGCCGTTATCGCGTCCTCCAGGTTGGGGAAGCGGGCCGCGGTGGCTTCGAGGTAAGCGAGGCCATCGGCGATCATCTGCTTGGCGGCGGGGCCGTGCGAGCGCTCGATCATCGCCCTGCACTGCCGACCGGCTTCCATATAGCTGGCGTCGCTCTCGAACGCGCCGGTCGCATGAAGCTGCGCGATGTCGCTGAAGGCCCCATTGGCCAGCTCGGAGGGCACGCCGGCGGACAGAAGGTCGCCCTTCAGCGCGCCAAGCCCGTCAGGGTCGGCGATCTCCAAGCCAGGCGGGACGTGCTGCTCAAACGAATAGGCGGCCGCGCTGGTCGGCGCGAACTCCGCGGCGGTAGCTTCCTGTGCGGCCTGTGCGGCGGCAGCGGGATCAAGGGCCGCGCCGGCGTGCAGCGCCTCGATCCGGGCGAGGATCGGCGCACGGCCAAGGGGCGACAGGTTCGGGTTGGAAGCCTGTTCGATCAGGCCGGCAAGCTCGGTGTGCTGGTCGGCCGACATAACGCTGGCGGTTACGGGGGCCGCATCCTGCGCCGACGCCGCAGACTGGATTTCAGGATTGCTCATAGTCAGGCTTCCTTGCGGGCGGGGCGGCCGGGCCGCGGCGCGATTTCACGGAGGGCGATATCGAGGTGGGCTTCGAGCGACGGAGCCGGGGCGCTCTGATCGAAAGCGGCGCTGCGCGAGGCGAGCACGCCGCCGTGCGCCAGCCGCTCATGGGTGACCATCGGCATGTCAGTGAGCAGCCGCGGGAGTTCGCCGAGCGCGGCACGGCGCGTCGGGCCGTCCGCTTCTTCCCATAGCGCCTTCGTGCATTCGCGAAGGGCCTGGACAGCCGCCACCAGCAAATCGATCGAACGATGCACCTCGGCCGCCTGTTTGCGCGCCTCCCGCGCCATACCGGCGAGTCGGGCCCGCGCATGGGCTGCATTGGCTTCGGCGATCTCAGCGGTCAGAGCGGCCATGCCGGCAGCGGCTTCGTCACGCGCGGTACGATAGGTGGCGACGCGGGACTCGATCGCGGTGACGATCCCTTCCAGGCGGTCCACCGCCTCGGCCGCGCCGGCCTGCCCGTGCTCGGCTTCGACCACGCGGACGCTCAATTCCCGCCGCATCTCTACGGCTTCGGCTTCCAGCGCGGCGATACGGATGTCGAGCGATGCGATCGTGTCGGTGGGGCTAACGGTCATTGGACGCCTCCAGGCGGTTGATGTCGTTGTCGATGTTGAGAAGCGTCGCGGCCAGTCGCTCTTCCTCGGCTTGCGCTTCAATGTCGCCGCCCGCCGCCGCGGCCTCGGCGACCCGTCCGGCCAGGCAAACGCGCTCGCGCCGCAGGTAGAGAGCCTTCAATTGCTCGGCGGGATCGGCTTCGAGCCAAGCGATGCGAGCGTTGAAGAATTGCGCCTCGCGATGCAGTGCTTCGGCCCGGAGCGTCGCGCCGGGCACGCCACGGCTGGCTTCGACGTCTGCGGCGCGGGCGGCGGCCTCGGCGGCGTCGCGGCGCTGTCGCGCCTGCTCCAGCGGATCAGCCACGGGCCTGCTCCGGCAATTGGCCACGGCGGCGAAGCTCGGCGACGATGGCGGCACGAGCGAAGCTGGCCGGGCTCGAAAAGTCCGCTGCGGCGGCTTCGGCCAAGGCGGCTTTGAGCTCCGGCGGGATGCGGATGGCTAACTTCGTGTCCAACTTGCGTCTCCGATGTCCGTGTGACGAGACGAAAAGGCCACGGTTGGGCGACAGCAGCAATTATCGGTAAAGTTCTATTCCGCTTTATTTTCTGCGGAGAAGCATCAATGCTGAATAGCGTCGGTGATATGCTCTAGGTGAGCCGCCGCCGCTCTAGTGATAAGTCGGTAAGGTTGGAAAGTGGATACCCCCCTATCTTATCCGGTAGGGGACCCATCGCGATCCGGCCCCCTACCCCCGGCTTCCAGGCCGGAGGGCAGATCAGGATTTTCGTAGGCGGCGGCGCGATCCCCGCGGCGGCAGGACGCGCGGCATCGCTGCCCCGCCAGCGTCGGCCGGGCAGAGCACGCACAGGCAACAGGAATGTGGGTAGATATGTGGGGCGACAGATTGCACAGGCTAATACCTGCGCATTTCTGCCACTCTTCGCCGATCAGCCGCGGAGGTTATATCCGCATCACCGGTTTGGCGGGCGTTGTGATACGCCCGCCAATCGGGAAATTTATCAGGAGAACTGGCGGCCCGCAGGCGGCTGCGCAATATCTTCGAGGATCGACGCACGCTTATCCCCGTGTGACAGGCGAACCAGCGCGCCGAGGGCAAGAAACCCAGAGCGCACGCAATCCCGCACCGCCTCCTCACCAAAGCGATCCCGCAGCTCTAGCAGAGCCTCTTGCGCAAGCTCCTGATCGGCGGTGCCATCACGTTCTAGGATCGCATTGAACCGCGCATCAATTTCGTCTTCGATGTCCATCAGAACAGGTCCTTCGCCTCGATCTGCCGCGTCTCGTCCTCCAGCCCAAGCCGCACCGCCTCGGCGCGGCGCTCTTCTGGCCGCAGGGGCGGCAGGCTTGGCACGGGCTCGGCCACGGGCGTGACGTTGATCATGCGGCCCGCGAGCTGCTGCTCGGCGAACGCGATCAGGCTCTCCAGCTTGTCGACCGTCAGATCGTCGGTGGGCGTCGTGACTTCGAGCTTCACCTCGCGCGGCAGCACCTTGGCAATGAAGTCGAGATACTTGCCCGGATCGGTGTGCGCGACGCGGGCGAGAGCCGCAGGGCCGTCGCGCAGCCAGCTATCCAGCACGTCGGACACGACGTTCTCGGCCAGCTTCACACGCGATCCCTTTGGGCGACCCGGGGAACGTCCTCCGATCCCTTTAAGAAACCGCCCCTGCTTGTCTCGTTCGGCCGTAGCATCGTTGCTGATGAACGCCTCATCGGGCCTCTGGACTATACTCATCGGTCTTACCTCCTAGGGGGACACAACAGGGGGACAGGCCAAATTTCAGGGTCTGTCAGCCCCTCAAAAAGTGACGGTTTTCTGCGGTTTTTCGTAGGGGGACAGGGGACACCCCCTAGTGTCTTGGAAATTTGTCCCCCTGCGCCGCTGCGCGGAGCGCTGCGCGGCGGCAAGCTAAGGGGCCGGGAGACAGCATCAGCCGCCCTGTCCCCCAAGCTGTCCCCCATGGCCCCACACCAGAAACGGCAGATTTCTGCGGTTCTATGGGCGCAACTCGACGTAGGGGGACAGGTCGAAGGAGCGGTGTCTCCCATCCTGTCCCCCTAAAACAGCGTTGCAGGGGTGACGGGAGGCGCGGGAACCACAAATTCGACCCCGTGGGCTCCGAAAGCTCGCTCGATATGCTTCCCGGCGATCAGCCGCTCTTCGATCCGGGCGAAGCGCTTCTTGCGAGTAGCGGGCGTGCTATCGCTCCACTCCCCGTAGCAATGCTGGCGAATAAGCTCCCGCGGCACGCCTTTCCGGCCATCCGGCGTGGCCTCCGCAGCCGCGAGCATTAGCCCTGCGAAGCTCTCCAGATAGAGCGCCTGGTGCGGATCAAAGGCGGAAGCACTTATCGGCCGCACGATCGCGGCACTGATCGGGTCGCCATCTTCATCAACGCCAAGGTTGACGCTCCGCAGCTCGAAGTCGGCGATTGGCCCCGTCTCGGCATAGCGGCTCTTGGTGAGCGCCAGCTTCCTGTCCTTCACCTCGCCGGTGATCTCCGAAATTTCGCCGGTGGCGGCCAGGATCACGTCCGCACTGGCCGTCCACGCGCTCGATCCCCGCACGCCCGCGCCGTCGCTCTTGCCGTAATGCGCCACCGCCACGATCAGACAGCCCGCATCGCCGGCGAGCTTGCCGAGCGCCTTCATCGCTGCGGTCGCGAGCTGCGCGTCGTTCTCATCCACGCTGAAGGCCGCAGCGACCGTGTCGACCACGATCATGCCGAGACGCAGGCCGAACCGCGCCTGCATCTCGGTCGCCGCCGCCGTAACGATGGCCCCGATTTCGTTCGCGTCGCTGATCTCCGCCCAAGCGATCGGCAGCGCTGTGGCGTCGATCCCGCCCAGCCGGTGCAGCCGCAACGCTTCGAGCCGCGGCGCTATCGTGCCCGCGCCTTCGGCGGCGAGGATCAGCACGCCGACGCGCTCGCGCACCGGACGCCCGAAGAAGCCGCCGCCCGTGGCCAGAGCGCCCGCAAGCTCAAGCGACAGGAAGGTCTTGCCGATGCGGCTCTGCCCGGCGAGCAGCACGACCCCTTCGCGTGGCAGCCATTCCTTCACCAGCCAGGTCGGCCGCACCGCGGCGTTGGCATCCGACAGGAAGCGCACGATCGGCTTGGAGACGATCACGGCCGGCCGCGGGAGATCGACGACGCCGCCAAGGTCCACCGCCGGCGACGCTGCGCCCGGAGCATTCTGGCCGTAGAGATAGGCGTTCTCCACCTTGCGGGCGAGTTCGTCTCCATCCCACGGCGGCGCGCAGCGCGGGTTCCAGTGCTCGGCGATCAGGTCGACCGCCTGTGCCTCCGACACCCCCATGTCGCGCACCGCGCACGCAAGCTGGTACGTGGCCGCGTCACCTCCCTGCCCTTCCACGGCGACAGGAGCGGCGCAGAGGAAGGCCGTGACGCGCTGGAGGGCTTCAGGTGTGTCGAGGTCGCATGCAGGTGCCTGCGTGTCTGTCAGGCGCTCCCGCGGGGCAGAGAGCCGGTCGAGGATGAGAGGCGGCAGATCGGCCAGCGCCGTGTCCTGCTCGATCTCGTACCTGCCGCCCTCGACGGTGCTCCCGGCGGCAACGACATACCCGTGCCGGCCGCGGACATCGATCCCGCGCCCGAGCGGGCTCGGCGCTTTGTCGCTGTCGGCGACGTTCGCGACGTCGCGAGGCGCACGGTAAAGTAGATGCAGCCCGCCCGATGGCGTTCGCACCGTCAGTGTGTCGCGCGGCAGATCGAGAGCGGCGAGCGATCCCATGCCGGGCTTGCCGCCCTTCACGTCGACATCGATCGCCGCATATCCGTCGCCCATGAGCAGCCCGACGTTCCACGGCTGCGGCCAGCCCGTGATGCTGTCGGTCCAAAGCTCGGCGGCGCGCAGCGGATCGGCGGTGGCGATCTCGTAGAACGCCTTGTCGCGCGGCGTCTTGCCGCCGGCGATCAGCGGGAAGACCTTGAACCCACGCTTCGCCCAATCGACCGCGGTATCTCGCATGTCAGCGGAGCGGACTTGGGTGACGGGACCGCCGGTCAAAGCGGCCCTCATTTCAGGGGTAATAGGATGCACGGTGGCCATGTCTTTTCTCGATTGAGCCACCGGCGTTATCCAGCAGAGCCGGGCACCGGCCGCGCCGCGAGGCGCGAGGGTCTATGAATTAAATGCGATGCCAGCCGTCCGGCACCTGTCCGGCGCGGCGCTGCTGCTGCGCCCACTGGTTGCGCGGGTTCGTGGCGGCCCGAAGCTGCCCGGCCGGGATCGCCCAGAGGCTGCGGCGGATTGCACCACGCGACACGGCTCGAACCTCGACGATGATGCGCAGATGGCGTCCCCCGCGGCTCGCCCGGTGCTCGCTCTCCAGCGCACGGCTGGTCATCGGCGCGAGCGCATCGCTGCCGGCCAGCGATTGGCGCTCATGAACGCGCAGCGGCCGCAGGAGCACGCCGCCGGCGCGGTGGGCTCGCTCTTCGTCCGAACCGCGCGGCGCATCACACGGCCAGGGCAGCGTGGGCACGCCGATCGGCGCGGCACGCCGGATCATTTCGTCGCCACCGACGCGGGCGATGCCGGGGCGGGTGCGAACCAGTCCGTTACCTAGGTCCGCCACTTCGACGACCGGGCGCTCCCCTGGAGCCACAGCGAAGTCATCTCCCGCGATGTTAAGAAGCAGCCGCGTGGCCGCCCCGCGCAAGTGTCGCCGGCGCTGAAGCGCTTCCGCAAACGGCGAATTAAGAGTATAGATCATCTCGGTTCCTACCATTCCCGAGCCGTTCGGCGTTCGCGCGCCGGGCGGCTCTTCCATTTGGATCAAGCCGCGACGTGGACGTCGTTCAGCCACGCTTCTGCGTCTTCGACGCGGACGAAGCGGCGGTTGCCGCGCAGAAGAGTGCGCAGCCGGCCTTCGTTGATCTCGCGATAGAGCTTGGTCTTGCCGATCGAATAACGGCGGCAGAACTCACCGACGTCGAGCAGGCGGGCGTCGGCCGCGGGCTCGCGCTTCTTCCATGGGCGCTGCTGATCGGTATCAGGCGATTGGTTCATCTGGCTTCTCCAGCTACGTGCTGGAGAAGGGTTACGATCGTTTAGGAACGGGTAGGAGCCGCCAGTCGGGTTCGATTGTGCTGCCGCCTGCTCTACCCACGTTGCGCATCAAGCTCGCGCCGCAGCCGCCGCACCGTGGGGTCGCGAGCGTCGAGGTGGGTCGGCACGGACGGCGGCGTGGTTTCGTCCCTGCCCGCCGCCGGCTTACGCGTCTGGTGCCGCTCGCCGGCGCTTTCCAGCTCGACACGCGATCCCAGCACGCGACGCTTGGCCGCCGGTATAGCTTCGCCGTGACCGACATCGACATCCGCCACGGCTGTCAGCGCGTCGATCGCGTCGCGCACTGCCCGGTTCGGCGTGCGGCCGCCTCGGTCCCTCATGTCCGCTGCCAACGCCAGCACCGCGTCTTCTGCGGCTGCATCATCCGATGCGGGTGCGCTGGCGCAGTAGGTCGCCCAATCCGCCATCATCGCCCGGCGTTTCGCGAGCAGATCGCCGCGCCGATAGGCCTTCTCGGCCTTGTTGCCGATCGTGTGGGCCAGCGCCATTTCGCAAACCTCATGCGGATAGGCCGTCTCTTCGGACGCCCAATCACGGAAGGTGCTGCGGAAGCCGTGCACGGTGATCCCGTCGCGCTCCATCCGCTTCAGCACCGCCGCCAGCGACATGTTGCTGAGGCCGGTCTTCGGCTTCGAGCCGGGAAAGACGTAGAGTTCGTCAAGCCCTTCCATTTGGCCGATGATCTCCATCGCCCGATCGGTGAGCGGCACAACGTGTTCAAGGTTGGCCTTCATCCGCGATGCCGGAATGGTCCACGTCTTCGCATCCGCGTCGATCTCCGCCCACGTCGCGCCGATCACCTCGCCCGTGCGCCCCGCGGTCAGGATCGTGAACTCCAGCGCTCTCGCCCCGGTGCCCGCCCGCCGGCGCAGATCGGCCACGAATGCGGGAGCCTCGGCATAGGGAAGCGCGGGGTGGTGCTCGACCGTCTGCACCTTCGACTTGCGGGGGAGCAGGTGATCGAGATTGCCGCGGAGGCGCGCCGGGTTCTCGCCCGTGCGGAAGCCACGCACCTTCGCCCAATCAAGTATCCGCTCCACGCGCCCGCGGACGCGAGACGCCGTTTCCGTCTTCGTCGTCCAGATCGGAAGCAGCACCTTCAGCACTTGGTCGACGTCGACCGCCTGGACGGGCGTGTCGCCGATCGCCGGATAGACATATGCCTGCATCGTCGCCGGCCACTGCGCAGCATGGACCGGGTTCTTCCAGCCAGCCTTGTGCGCTTCGATATAGGCTTCCGCGCACGCCCTGAACGTCATGGCGGTGGCCGCGGCGAGCGCTGCGCGGGTGCGGAGCGCCTTGCGGGCCTCGATAGGGTCGATCCCGTCGAGGAGCTGCTTGCGGGCCTCCAGCGCCTTCGCACGGGCTTCGGCCAGGGTGATCGTCGTGAGAGGGCCAAGGCCCATCTCGCGCTGCTTCCCGTGCATCGTGAACCGAAGGCTCCACGATCGCGTGCCAGCGGGCGACACCTGGAGCCAAAGGTTGCCGCCGTCCGCGTGCATCCCGGCCGGGAGCTTGTTGATCTGCGTCGCTATCAGCCGGTTCGTCGATCGCCGCGCCATAATCGAACTCCACCACCCATGTTTCTACCCACATTGCATGGGCGGTCAAATAGGGTCAAGTAGGAACGATCACGGACACGGGAAAGCACCGGAATGGCTGATTTCTGCCATTCCGGTGCTGCGATGAGCTATTGAGAACGCGGGTGAGTTAGACACTCCCTCCGCCACACGGCGCCTGCGCCCTTCCCTAATTCGCCGGGCCGAGCAGCTTCTGCGCGAAATAGGTCATCTGCAACGCCTGCAAGCGCGCGCCCTGTTCGATATCGGCGTCGCCGGAATGGCCGCCGGCGGTGTCCTCGTAGAACAGATAGGGCAGGCCATATTCCTTCAGGCGCGCGGCGAACTTGCGCGCGTGCTGCGGGCCGACGCGGTCGTCCTTGGTCGTCGTCCAGATATAGGGTTCGGGATAGGCGACGCTGCGTTTGATGTTCTGATAGGGCGAGATGGTCGCGAGGAAGGCGCGCTCCTCGGGCACCGACGCCGAGCCATATTCGTCGACCCATGACGCGCCCGCGGCGATCTGTTCGTAGCGGAGCATGTCGAGCAGCGGCACCTGGATCGTCACCGCCTTCCAGAGGTCGGGATGCTGGTTGAACTCGACGCCCATCAACAGGCCGCCGTTCGATCCGCCATAGATGCCGAGCTTGGCCGGACTGGTCAGCTTGCGCGTGAACAGGTCCTTGGCGACGCTGGCAAAATCGTCGTAGATCACCTGCCGCTTGGTCTTGCGCCCGGCATCGTGCCACTTCGGCCCGAACTCGCCGCCGCCGCGGATGTTGGCGAGGACGTAGGAGCCGCCGCGCTCGAGCCACAATTTGCCGGTGATCGCCGAATAGCCGGGCAGCATCGGCAGCTCGAACCCGCCATAAGCGGTCATGATCGTCGGCGTGCTGCCGTCGAGCGCGATGCCCTTCTTGTGGACGATGAAATAGGGCACCTTGGTACCGTCGGTCGAGGTCGCTTCATGCTGTTCGACGACGAGGTTGCTCGCGTCGAACTTGGCGGGCAGCGTCTTGACCGGTGCGGCGACGCGGCCGCTCGCGGCGTCGATCGGCAGCAGGGTCGTCGGCGTCAGGAAGCCGGTGACGGTGAGATAGCCGTGATCGCTCTTGTCGTCAGCGCTGGCGACACCGAGCGAGACGTTGTCGGGCAGCGCGATCGGCCGCGCCGTCCACCCGCCCGTGCCCGGCGTATAGACAGCCGCACGCCCGCGGACATTATCGTTATAGATCAGGACGACATGGTCCTTGGTCGTCACCACCTCGTCGACCGACTGACGCGGGTTGGGCGCGAACACCACGGTCGGGCGGATCGCATTCGCCTGCACCTCGGCGAGCGGCGCCGAGGCAACCGAGCCGGCGTTGATCGCGCCCCACGGATCGCTGGTCTGGAACAGCACCTGGCCGGCGACCATGCCGACCGGGCTGGTCCGCGCCGGAATGTCGAGCTTCTTCGTTCCCGCCGGCGTCCAGACGTGGGTCTCGCCGCCGAAGAAGGTCACCCGCCGCTCGATCGTCACCAGCCGATTGCCCTGGCCGTCGGTGATTACGCCGGCATAGGTGCCGAGCTGGTCGGTCGGCTGACCGCGGAAGATCTCCTGCGCGCCGGCCAGCGGCTGGCCCCGCTTCACCGTCTTGACGACGAAGGGATAGCTCGACGCGGTCATCGTGCCCTCGCCCCAGTCGCGGCTGACCAGCAGCGTATCCTTGTCGAGCCAGCTCGCGCCCTGTTTCGACTTGGGCAGCGCGAAGCCGCCGGCGACGAACTGGCCGCTGGCGAGATCGAACTCCCGATAGCTGATCGCGTCCTCGCCGCCTTCGGACAGCGCGACGAGGCACAGCCGCTCTTCGGGCTGGAGGCAGGTCGCGCCCTTCCACACCCACTTCTTGCCTTCCGCCTTCGACAGCGCATCGAGATCGAGCACCGTCGTCCACTTCGGCTGCGGCCGGGCATAGTCCGCCTCGCTGGTCCAGCGCCAGATGCCCTGCGGATGATCGGCGTCGCGCCAGAAATTGTAGATCCGGCCGAACAGCTGGCTCGGCATCGGAATACGGTCCTTTGCCGAGGCGATCGCCAGCGCTTCGGCATAGAAGGTCCCGTAGCGCGGATCGTTCTGCAACCGCGGCAGCGTGCGCGCATTCTCCGCCTCGACCCAGGCGAGCGGCTTGGCGCCGTCCTTGTCCTCGAGCCAGAGATAGGGATCGGTCTGGGTGCTGGTCGTCATGGCGGTGCTTTGCGCGAGCGCGGGCGCGGCGGCAAGGATCGTCGAGGCGATCAGCAGGCTTCGGAGGATCATCGGCGCTAGTCTCCCTGTCGTTGGACCGGTCTTGCCGGGCAAAGCGTTGCCGCGCAATCCGCCGCGACGATCAGGAGACACGCGATGACCGATGGCCTGCCCCTGCCCCGCCGCTATGTCGCGATCGGCGCCATTTCCGCGGGGACGGCGCTGGTCATCATCGACGGCGGCATCGCCACGGTGGCGCTGCCGACGATCGCGCGCGACCTGCACGTCGGCAACAGCGCGGTGGTGGCGGTGGTCACCGTCTACCAGCTGATCCTGGCGATGATGATCCTGCCCTTCGCCGGGCTGGGCGACAAATTCGGGTTGAAGCGCACCTATCAGTTCGGCCAGCTCGTCTTCACCGTGGCGACGATGCTGTGCTTCTTCGCCAAGAGCCTGCCCTTCCTGCTCGTCGTGCGGGCCGCGCAGGCGCTGGGCGCGGCGGCGGCGCTCAGCGTCTCGTCGGCGCTGATCCGCTCGATCTACCCGGCGAAGCAGCTGGGGCGCGGGCTCGGCATCAACTCCGTCGTGGTGTCGAGTTCGGCGGCGCTGGCACCGACGCTCGGCGGCCTGGTGCTCGGCATCGCGCCCTGGCCCTGGGTCTTTGCGAGCGCCGTGCCGTTCGCCTTGCTCAGCCTCGTCCTAGGTCGGGCCCTGCCGGCGCCGCAGCCGCGCGACGAGCCGTTCGACGTGCTCGGCGCGGTCATGTGCGCGAGCATGATCGGCCTCGTCATCTCGGGGGCGGAGAGCGCCGTCCACGGCGACAGTCCCGTGGTGTCGGCGGCGATCGTCGCGGTCGGCGCCGCGATCGGCTGGATCTTCGTGCGGCGCGAGCGTGGCGAGGCGAAGCCGATCCTGCCGATCGACCTGCTCGCGCGGCCGGTGATCGCGCTGTCGGCGATCGGCGCCTATACCGCCTTCACCGCGTCGATGACCCTGCTGCTGTCGACGCCGTTCCGCTTGCAGCATGGCTTCGGCTTCTCCGCCGCCGAGGTTGGCGCGGCGATCGCGCCATGGCCGCTCACCAACATGATCGTCGCACCGCTCGCCGGCTGGCTGTCCGACCGGGTGCCCGCGGGCGTGCTCGGCGGGATCGGCATGGCGGTGTCGATCGTCGCGCTGCTGCTGATCGCCACGCTGCCCGCGGACGCGGCCTATGTCGACATCGCCTGGCGGATGGCCTTGTGCGGCTCCGGTTTCGGTCTCTTCCTGCCGCCCAACGCCCGCCTCATCATCGGCTCGGCCCCGCGGGAGCGGGCCGCCGCCGCCGGTGGACTGGTCGGCACGGTCCGGCTCGTCGGGCAGACGACCGGCGCGACTTTGGTCGCGGCGCTGCTCGCGATCAACGTCGGCGCCGGCATGGCGCCGCCGCTGGTCGCCGCCGGCCTTGCGGCGGTGGCGGGGATATGCAGCCTCGCCCGCCTGCGCCCGTCGATCCGCAACCCGCGCAGCGACGAGGCGGAAGACCAACAGCCGGGAACGCAGGTCTCGCGCTGACCCGCACCCGGCCGGTCTCAGCGCACCGTCAGAACACCGCCCGCGCGGTCGGCTCGCCCATCATGCGCTGACGGACGAGCGGGATCGCCGGGCCGCCGTAGCTCAGGAACTGGTCGTGGAAGGCCTTCCACGCCGTGCGGCCGCCCCGCGTCGCGGTCCAGTCGTCGCGGAGCTTGCGGATCATCAGCTTGCCGAGCGTGTAGTTGAGATAGGCGGGATCGTAGGTGCCGCGCGCCGCCTGCTGGCGCGAATTGCCTTCGTCCTGATAGCATTGCTCGCGGAACATCTGCAGGCTCTGCGCCTGCGTCATGCCGCGGGCGTGCAGGCCGATCGCCGACAGGAAGCGGCAGTCGCGCAGCAGCGCGTTGCTGATCTGGCCGACATGCGTCTCGGCATCGCCATTGCCGAGGCCGGCGTCCCACATCATCTCCTCGGCATAATGCGCCCAGCCCTCGGCAAAGGCATAGCCGACGAAGACCCGGCCGAACATCGACGGCGAGCGGTTGGCGTGGAGGAATTGCAGGAAATGCCCCGGCATCACCTCGTGGACCGAGGTGAACAGCAGATCCTTCTTGCCCGGCACGAAGGCATCCTGCGTCTTCTTGTCCCAGGCGGGATCGGGCGGCGAGATATAATAGACCGAGGGGACGTTCTTCTCATACGGCCCGGCGGGATCGATATAGGCGGAGTTCTGCCGGTTGTAGGGCGGACTTTCCTCGACCTTCGCTTCCTCGGTGCCGGGGATGGTGACGAGATCCTTGGCGATGACGAACGCCCGCAGCTCTGGGATCTGACGGCGCGCCTCGGCGACCGGGCCGTCGGGCGACTTGTTGGCGTTCATCTTGTCGATGCAGGCGGGGATCGTCTGGCCGGGCGCGAATTGCCGGCAGGCGGCGGCGAGCGCATCCTGGTTGCGCTTGAGGTCGGCGCGTCCCGCCGCTTCGAGCGTCGCGAGCGGGGTATCGACGCCTTCCGTCGCGCCGACCATCCGCTGGAATCGATCGGCGCCGAGCGCGAAATCGCCGGTGGCAGTGGCGCGCTGCCCTTCGAGCCACGTGCCGAGCGCCCGCACGGCCGCGCTGGCCGCCGCGGCGGACGTGGCGAGCTGTTTCTGCAAGGCCGGGTCGCGCACCTCGGCGAAGGCGGCCTTGGCATCGCCGGTGTAGTAATCGGCGAAGCCGTTGAAGCCGGCGACGCCATAATCGATGAACGATCGCGGCATCGGCGTCTTCAGATTGGCGCGGATCGCCTGCGCCGCCGCCGGCACCCGGCCGAAGAAGGCGACCAGCGCCTTCATCCGCGTCGGTGCGTCGGCATAGGGCCGCGCGATATAGACGTTGGGATCGAGCCCGCCCCCGACATAATAGGCCGGGTTGGTGTGCGGCTGATCGGCATCGTCGAGCCAGAACAATTTCCCTTCGGCGACGCGGATCAGATAGTCGCGCTCGAACCGCTCGTCGGGAGTGAGGTCGGCATCCTTGAAGCCGCGCGCGCGGTCGATCGCCTGGCGGAGGAAGGCCGACTGGCGTTTCAGCCCGGCCGCGCTCCAGTCCGGCAGTTGGCCGTCGAAATCGTGACGGCCCTGATAGACCGCAGTGGCCGGATCGAGCTTGAACCAGCCTTCGATGAACCCGTCGCGAAAGGCGGCGAAGCCCTGCGTCGCAGCGGTCCGCGCCTGGCTCTCCGCCGGCGCCGGCGTTCCGCCGAATCCTGCTGCCGTGGCGATGGCGAGCAGCGCTGCCGCCGCGATGATCCGCATGACTATGTCCCCTGATTCGTTTGGTATACGTCATGCTGGCACTGCCACGCGGCGAACGCCAGCGAGGAACAGCGCGCCGGAAGCCACGTTGTCGCCAACGGATTACGAGAGGATCGGCCATGCCTTATGTGAAGACGCGCGACGGTACCGACATCTATGTCAAGGATTGGGGATCCGGCCGGCCGGTGATCCTGCTGCACGGCTGGCCGTTGTCGGCGGACAGCTGGGATCCGCAGATGATGGCGCTGGCCGATGCCGGCTTCCGCGCGATCGCTTATGACCGGCGCGGCTTCGGCCGGTCGGGCCAGCCCTGGAGCGGCTATGAGTATGACACGCTCGCCGATGATCTCGCCGACGTGATGGCGGCGACCGGTGCCGACAGCGACGCGACGCTGGTCGGTTTCTCGATGGGCGGCGGCGAGGTCGCCCGCTACATGAGCCGGCACGGCGGCAAGGGCGTGATCGCCGCGGCGCTGGTCTCGTCGGTCGTACCCTATATGCTGAAGACCGACGACAATCCCTATGGCACGCCCGAGGACAAGCTCGCCGAGATCGGGGAGAATATCCAGAAGGACCGCGCCCATTTCTTCCGCGACACCTTCTTCAAGCAGTTCTTCGGCGTCGGCGTGATCAGTCATCCGGTCAGCGACGACGTGCTCGACGCAGCGACGGCGACGGCCTTGCAGGCGGGGCTCAAGCCGACGCTCGCCTGCGCCGAGGCGTTCGGCCATACCGACTTCCGCCCGGACCTGGCCGCCTTCCGCGTCCCGACGCTGATCATTCACGGCACCAGCGACCAGACGGTGCCGATCGACGCCGCCGGTCGCGCCGCCGCGGAGGGCATCGCAAACAGCCAGCTCGTCGAATATGACGGTGCCCCGCATGGCCTGTTCGCGACGCATGGCGATCGCCTGACCAACGATCTGCTCACCTTCCTCGGCCGCTGAGGCCTGATAACCGGACCGTATCGCCCGCGCGTCAGACGACTGGCGCCGGGCGATCGGCTCCCCTATCCCACCGGCGGGCGCCGGCCGGCGTCCGCGGCCTGCACAGCGGGGATGCCTTGAGTGACCGACCCTGAAATCTACCCGATCACCGGCGATTGGACCAACGCCAGCCTCAACCCGAAACGCTACGAAGACCTGTACGAAGCCGCCGCGAGCAGCCCGGGCAGCTTCTGGCTGGATCAGGCGACCAAACGCCTCGACTGGATCGAGCCACCGACGATCGCCGGCGACTGGTCGTTCGCCAAGGCCGACTTCCATATCCGCTGGTTCGCCGATGGTCAGCTCAATGTCGCCGCCAATTGCCTCGACCGTCATCTCGCCAAGAACGGCGATACCGTTGCGATCATCTGGGAGCCGGACGAGCCCGGTGAGGCGGCGCGCCACATCACCTATCGCCAATTGCATGCCGAGGTCTGCCGCTTCGCCAACGTGCTGAAGGCGCAAGGCGTCGCCAAGGGCGACCGCGTCACGCTCTACATGCCGATGATCCCGGAAGCGGCCTATGCCGCCCTCGCCTGCGCCCGGATCGGCGCGATCCATTCGGTGGTGTTCGGCGGCTTCTCCGCCGATGCGCTCGCCGGCCGGATCGAGGATTGCGGATCGAAGATCGTCATCACCGCCGACGAGGGCCGCCGCGGCGGCAAGCGCATCACGCTCAAGGCCTGTGTCGACGAAGCGGCGAGCCGTGCCCCGTCGCTGGAGCGGGTCATCGTCGTGCGCGCGACCGGTGCCGACGTGCCGATGGGGGAGCGCGATATCTGGTATCACGACGCGCTGGCCACGGTGAGTGACATCTGCCCGCCCGAGCCGATGGCGGCGGAGGATCCGCTGTTCATCCTCTACACCAGCGGGTCGACCGGCAAGCCGAAGGGCGTGCTGCACAGCTCCGCAGGCTATCTGCTGTGGGCCGATTTCACTTTCAAGATCGCCTTCGACTATAAGCCCGGCCAGGTCTTCTGGTGCGCCGCCGACATCGGCTGGGTCACCGGGCACAGCTACATCCTCTATGGGCCGCTCTCGAACGGCGCGACGACGCTGATGTTCGAAGGCCTGCCGACCTGGCCCGATGCGAGCCGCATCTGGCAGGTGGTCGATCGCCACAAGGTGCACACGCTGTTCACCGCTCCCACGGCGCTGCGTGCACTGATGAAGGAAGGCGACGACTTCGTCCGTCGGACCGATCGGTCATCGCTCAAGCTGCTCGGTTCGGTCGGCGAGCCGATCAATCCGGAGGCCTGGCGCTGGTATCACGACGTCGTCGGCGAGGGCCGCGCGCCGATCGTCGACGCCTGGTGGCAGACCGAAACGGGCGGCATCATGATCGCCCCCCTGCCCGGTGCCGTGCCGATGAAGCCGGGCTCGGCCGCCAAGCCGTTGCCGGGCGTGATGCCGCAGCTCGTCGACGACCAGGGCACGCCGCTGACCGGGCCGGCCTCGGGCAATCTCTGCATCACGCAGAGCTGGCCGGGGCAGATGCGCGGCGTGTGGGGTGACGACGAGCGGTTCTTCCAGACCTATTTCACCACCTATGAAGGCAAATATTTCACCGGCGACGGCTGCCGCCGCGATGCCGACGGTTATTACTGGATCACCGGACGCGTCGACGACGTGATCAACGTCTCCGGTCATCGGATGGGGACCGCCGAAGTCGAGAGCGCGCTCGTGCTGCACGAAGCGGTGGCAGAGGCCGCGGTGGTCGGCATGCCGCACGACGTGAAGGGACAGGGCATCTACGCCTATGTCACGCTCAACGCCGGCGTGACGGGCGATGACGAACTGCGGCGGGCGTTGATCGCCTGGGTGCGGCACGAGATCGGCCCGATCGCCACGCCCGACAAATTGCAGTTCGCGCCGGCCTTGCCGAAGACCCGATCCGGCAAGATCATGCGCCGCATCCTGCGCAAGATCGCCGAGGGGGATACGTCGAGCCTCGGCGATACGTCGACGCTCGCCGATCCGGCGGTGGTCGACGATCTGGTCGCCAACCGCGTCGTCTGACCCCGTGAGCGGCGGGAGGCTGGTCTTGCCCTCCCGCCACCGCCCGGAGTAAGCGGCGCGCGAGGGAGACGAGAGCGATGCGCAGCGCGAACAGGATCGGCTGGGGCGTCGTCGCGCTGATCGGCGCCGGGTCGCTCTTCGTCATCGCCAATGCGCGCGGCGAAGCGATCAACGCCGTCTGGGTGGTGGTCGCGGCCTTGTGCGTCTACCTGATCGCCTATCGCTTCTACGCGCGCTATCTCGCCCGGATCGTCGGGATCGATCCGGCGCGGCCCACGCCTGCGATGCGCCATCCCGACGGCCTCGATTTCGTTGCCACCGACCGGCGTGTGCTATTCGGCCACCATTTCGCCGCAATCGCCGGCGCCGGACCGTTGGTCGGGCCGGTGCTCGCCGCGCAAATGGGGTATCTGCCGGGTATGTTGTGGATCCTCGCCGGGGTCGTGCTCGCCGGCGCGGTGCAGGACTTCATGGTGCTGTTCCTGTCGATGCGCCGCGACGGTCGCTCGCTCGGCGAGATGATCCGGCTCGAGATGGGCGCGGTGCCGGGGACGATCGCGTTGTTCGGCGCTTTCATGATCATGATCATCATCCTCGCGGTGCTCGCGCTGATCGTCGTGCGGGCGCTGGCGGGCAGTCCCTGGGGCCTGTTCACCGTCGCCGCGACCATCCCGCTCGCGGTGCTGATGGGCGTCTATACCCGCTGGATCCGGCCGGGGCGGGTCGGAGAGGTGTCGTTGCTCGGCCTCGTCGGGCTGATCCTGGCCATCGTCTACGGGCGCGACGTCGCCGCCTCCGCGACGCTCGCGCCGTGGTTCACCTATTCGCCGGTCGCCCTGTGCTGGATCCTGATCGGCTATGGCGCAGTCGCGTCGTTGCTGCCGGTCTGGCTGCTGCTCGCACCGCGCGACTATCTGTCGACCTTCCTCAAGATCGGCGCGATCGCCGCGCTGGCGATCGGCATCGTCGTCGTCGCGCCGCCGTTGCGGATGCCGGCGCTGACCGCCTTCGTCGACGGCAGCGGACCGGTCTGGTCGGGCTCGCTCTTCCCCTTCCTGTTCATCACCATCGCCTGCGGCGCGGTTTCGGGCTTCCACGCGCTGATCGCAAGCGGCACCACGCCCAAGCTGATCGCGAGCGAGGGCGATGCGCGCTTCATCGGCTATGGTGCGATGCTGATGGAGAGCTTCGTCGCGATCATGGCGCTGGTCGGTGCGTCGATCATTGATCCCGGCGTCTATTTCGCGATGAACAGCCCCGCCGCGGTCGTCGGCACCGACGCGGCCAGCGCCGCGGTCGCCGTTACCGCGATGGGCTTTCCGATCACGCCCGAGACGATCGCCACCACCGCCCGCGATGTCGGCGAAACGACGATCATCAGCCGCGCCGGCGGCGCGCCGACGCTGGCGGTCGGCATGGCGCATATCTTCAGCGCGGTGGTCGGCGGCCGGGCGATGATGGCCTTCTGGTATCATTTCGCGATCCTGTTCGAGGCCTTGTTCATCCTCACCGCGGTCGACGCCGGCACGCGGGCCGGGCGGTTCATGCTGCAGGATCTGATCGGGCTGGCGGTGCCGTCATTCCGCAACGCGACGAGCTTCCTGCCCGGCCTGATCGGCACCGGGCTGTGCGTCGCGGCCTGGGGCTTCTTTCTGTACCAAGGCGTCACCGACCCGCTCGGCGGCGTCAACACGCTCTGGCCGCTGTTCGGCATCTCCAACCAGATGCTCGCGGCGGTCGCGCTCGTGCTCGCGACGGTGGTGCTGTTCCGGATGAAACGGCAGCGCTACGCCTGGGTGACGATCCTGCCGGCGATCTGGCTGGTGCTGTGCACCGTCACCGCCAGCCTGCTCAAGCTGTTCGCCAGCGATCCCCGCGTCGGCTTCCTCGCCCATGCCAACCGCTTCGCGGATGCCGCCGCGCGGGGGCAGATGCTCGCCCCGGCGAAGACGCTCGCCGAGATGCGGCGGATCGTGCTCAACGACCGGATCGACGCGATACTCTGCGCGCTGTTCCTCGCCGTGGTGGCATCGATCATCGGCTATGGCATCCGCACCTGTCTGATCGCGCGCAGAAGCGACGCGCCTAGCGTCAGTGAAATCCCGGCATGGCCGGCGCCGGCAGAATGAGCCTCAAGGCCCTCTGGCGCGGCCTCGCCGATACCGGCAGGCTGATGGTCGGCGTACCCTCCTACCAGGCCTATTGCGCCCATATGGCGGAGGCGCACCCCGATCGGCCGGTGCTGAGCGCGACCGCCTTCTTCCGCGATCGGCAGCAGGCGCGGTACGGCGGTCGCGGCGGCGGGCGGTGCTGCTGAGCGCGGCTCAGCCGAGCAGCAGCAAGGTCACCGCGCAGATCGACAGCGCCGCGCCGCTCGCGCAGCACAACAGGCCGAAGCCGCATTGGCACAAGGTCGGTTCGTACCGGTCCATGGCATCCTCCATGCCGCTCTTCCGGCGGCGGCAGAGAGCTTAACAAAGCCCGGATCGGAAGCAATAGGCTGAAGCAATAGGCTAGCGCGTGCGGGTATCGCCGCCGTCGAGCCCATCGAGCGCGGTGAGCAGCTTGGCCAAGGTCGACGAGAGTTGCGCGCGCTCGTCTGCGTCGAGCGCACCGAAGACCGCGTCGATCAAGTCCTGCCGCAACGGCTCGGTCTCGCCGAGCACCCGTCGTCCCTCGTCGGTGATCGAAACCTGTTTGACGCGTCGGTCATGGGCGTCGGGGGTCCGCGCGACGAAGCCGTCGCGCTCCAGTCCATCGATCGCCTCGGTCACCGTGCGCGGCGCATTGTCGAAGAAGTCGGCGATGTCGGCCGCGCGCGCCGGGCCGCGCTTGTGCAGGAACAGCAGCAGCTTGGTGCGGGCCAGTGACGCGCCTTGTTCTGCCATCCGGCGGTTCATCAGACGCTGCATGCGCAGGAAGAGGCGGAACAGGTCCGACGCGAGGGGTTCGTTGCAAGCCATATGTGAGGACCCTCATTAAATGGTCTTGCACTATGCTGCAAGTGCGAGCATCTAGACGGCAACGACGAACCAAGAAGATGAATGTGATGGCCCAGAACGAGCATCCTGTTGCGGACACTGCCGAATCGCACGACGAATCGGAAGCGTCCGCCGCCGCGGCGTCACCCGAGAAGAAGCGTCGCATCCGGCTGATCCTGCTGATCGTCGCGCTGGTCGTGGTGATCGGCGGCGTGCTGTGGTTCGTCCGCTACCAAAGCGTCGGCAAGTTCATGCAGAATACCGACGATGCCTATGTGCAGGCCGATGCGGTGACCGTCTCGCCCAAGGTGTCGGGCTATGTCGACCAGGTCTTCGTCGCGGACAATCAGCAGGTCAAGGCGGGCACCCCCCTCGTCCGCATCGATTCGCGTGACTATCGCGCGCAGGCGGCGCAGGTCACCGCACAGATCGACGTGGCCCGCGCCAATGCCGAAGGCGTGC
Source organism: Sphingomonas kyungheensis (assembly GCF_037120395.1). NCBI lineage: Bacteria > Pseudomonadati > Pseudomonadota > Alphaproteobacteria > Sphingomonadales > Sphingomonadaceae > Sphingomonas > Sphingomonas kyungheensis. The sequence goes on along the minus strand of NZ_JBBBDM010000003.1, from coordinate 272,921 downwards.
GCGCGCAGATCCGCGAGCAGCAGGCGGCGATCGACAAGGCCCGGTCCGACCTTGCCGCCGCGCGCAGCGATGCCGCCTACGCACATAGCGAGGTGCGCCGCTACCAGCCGCTCGCCGCGTCGGGAGCGGAAACGCGCGAGAAGCTGTCGACCTTGCAGAACCAGGCGCGGCAGGCGGATGCGCAGGTCGCCGCCGCCAATGCCGCGCTGGTCAGCGCGACGCGTCGGGTCGGCACGCTCCAGGCGCAGGTCCAGCAGGCGCAGGCACAGGGTGAGGCCAGCCGCGCCCAGCTTGCCGCGGCGCAGGTCAATCTCGGCGCCACCATCCTGCGCGCCAGCATCGACGGCCGGGTCGGCGACAAGACGGTGCGCGTCGGCCAGTATACGCAGGCGGGCACGCGGCTGATGTCGATCGTCCCCGTCCAGCAATTGTATGTCGAGGCCAATTTCAAGGAAACGCAGCTCGGCCTGATGCGCGTCGGCCAGCCGGTGACACTGGAGGTCGATGCCCTGCCCGGTGTCGAGATCCACGGCCGCGTCGAAAGCGTCTCGCCCGGCACCGGCGCGCAATTCTCGTTGCTGCCGCCGCAGAATGCGACCGGCAATTTCACCAAGATCGTTCAGCGCGTGCCGGTGCGCATCGCGCTCGACGCGGGGCCGGAGACGCGCAAGCTGCTGGTGCCCGGCATGTCGGTCGACGTCACGGTCGACACCCGCTCGGCGAAGGGCAGCGTCCAGCGCATCCGCGACGAGCAGGACCAGCATAACGAGCGGCGCGGAAAATGAGCGCCGCCGTCCCGGCTGAAACGGCGGCGGCATCGCCGCCCGAGCGCGCCGATCTCGCCGCGTGGCTGGCCGTCGCGGCGGGCAGTCTCGGCGCGCTGATGGCGACGCTCGATATCTCGATCGTCAACTCGGCGCTGCCGGTCATCCAGGGCGAAATCGGCGCGAGCGGCACCGAGGGAACGTGGATCGCCACCTCCTATCTGGTCGCCGAGATCATCATCATTCCGCTCTCCGCATGGCTGGAGCGCGTGCTCGGCCTGCGCACCTTCCTGCTGATCGCCTCGGTGCTGTTCACCGCCTTCTCGGTGGTCTGCGGCCTGTCGACGACGCTGACGATGATGATCATCGGCCGCGCCGGGCAAGGCATCACCGGCGGCGCGCTGATCCCAACGGCGATGACGATCATCGCGACGCGGCTGCCGCGCAGCCAGCAACCCATCGGCACCGCGCTGTTTGGTGTCACCGCGATCCTCGGCCCGGTGCTGGGGCCGCTGATCGGCGGCTATCTGACCGAGAACGTCAGCTGGCATTACGCCTTCTTTCTCAACATCCCGGTCGGTGCGGTGCTGCTCGTGCTGCTGCTCGTCGGCCTGCCCTATCAGAAGCCGCACCTCACCGAATTGCTCAAGGCGGACTGGCTCGGCATCGCCGGCCTCGCTCTGGGACTCGGCGGACTGACCGTCGTGCTCGAAGAGGGGCAGCGCGAGCAATGGTTCCAGTCCGCCCTGATCCTCAAGCTCACCGCGCTCACCATCGTCGGGCTCGTCATGCTGATCGCCGGTCAGTTCATCGCGAAGAAGCCGGTGGTCAAGCTCCGGCTGCTGCTCGACCGCCAGTTCGGCAGCGTGGCGACGATGGGCCTCGTGCTCGGCATGGTGCTGTACGGCAGCAGCTACGTCATCCCGCAGTTCCTCGCCGCCATCTCCGATTACAATGCGTTGCAATCGGGCAAGGTCGTGCTGCTCAGCGGCATTCCCAGTCTGTTGATGATGCCGCTGGTGCCGCTGCTGATCCGCCATCTCGACATTCGCGTCGCGGTCGCGTCGGGGCTGCTGCTGATGGCGTTGAGCTGCCATCTCGATACCACGCTGACCGCGGCATCGGTCGGCAGCGCCTTCACCGACTCGCAATTGCTGCGTGGCGTCGGCACGATCCTCGGCTTCGTCTTCCTCAACCAGGCGGCGATCGCCTCGGTCAAGCCGGAGGAAGCGGGCGATGCCGCCGGATTGTTCAGCGCCGCGCGCAACATCGGCGGGTCCTTCGCGCTCGCCGGGATCGCGACCCTGCAGGATCAGCGCAGCTATCTGCACAGCCGTCGCATCGACGAGGTGCTCAACGCCAATTCGGTGGCGTTGCAGGATTATCTCGCCGCGACGGCGCGTTCGCTCGGCAGCACGGCGACCGCGATCCGCTCACTCGGCGGCACGATCCAGCGTGAGGCGCTGGTGATGACCTATAACGATCTGTTCTGGCTCTTGTCGGTCGGCATCTGCTGCGTGGTGCCGCTCGTCCTGTTCCTCCGCCCGCTGCCGCAAGGCAAAGCCGTGGCGATGCATTGAGGCGATGATGCAATTCTCCCGCACCCCCATCCTGCTGCTGCCCGCGCTGGCGCTCGCCGCCTGCACGGTCGGGCCGAACTACGCCGGCCCGCCCAAGACCTTGTCCGACGCCAATGGCGCTCCCCGCTTCGTGCGTGGTGGCGCGCAAGTCAGCCCTGCCGCACCGACGGTCGCGGCCTGGTGGACCCAGCTCCACGACCCGTTGCTCGACACGCTCGAGGCGCAGGCGCTCGCCACCAATCCCAATATCGCGGTCGCCACCGCGCGGCTGCGGCAGGCGCGGGCGTCGCTGCGGCTCGAGCGTGCCAATCAGGCGCCGAGCGCCAACGCCTCCGCCACCTATCTCCATGCCCGCATTCCGGGCTTCGACTTCGGCGGCGGCAGCAGCGACGGCAGCGCGAGCGCGGTCGACGTCTATAACCTCGGCTTCGACGCGAGCTGGGAGGTCGACCTGTTCGGCGGTCGCCGCCGGTCGGTGGAAGCCGCGCGCGCGCAGTCCGAGGCGGCCGAGGCGAATGTCGCCGACGCGCAGGTCAGCCTGACCGCCGACGTCGCGCAGGCCTATGTCAGCTTGCGCGACGTGCAACGCCGGATCACCCTGTCGCGCGACAATGCGCGCATGCAGCAGCAGATGCTCACGCTGACCGAGCAGCGCTTCGCCCAGGGTGCGGCGTCGGACCTCGACGTCGAGCGGCTGCGGGGGCAGGTCGAGACGACCAATGGCCAGATCGTCCCGTTGCAGGCGGAGGCGGAGCGCTACCTCAACGCCATTGCGGTGCTCACCGGCCGCGAGCCGGGTGTGCTCGATGCAACGCTCACGCCGGGAGGCGCGGTGCCGCTGCCGCCCGCGGCGGTGGCGATCGGCGATCCCGCCGCGCTGTTGCAGCGTCGCCCCGACATTCGCGCCGCCGAGCGCCAGCTGGCGCAGCGTACCGCGCAGGTCGGCGTTGCCGATGCCGCGCGCTTCCCGCGTCTGACGCTGCTCGGCCTGATCGGGCTGGGTGGCACGCGGCTGTCCGATATCAGTCCCGACAAGCTCGTCGGCATCGGTGCGCCGATGCTGCAATGGAATTTCCTCGACTTCGGTCGCAACCGCGCGCGGATCCATCAGGCGGAAGGACAACGCGACGAGGCGGAGGCGCAATATCGCGGGGCGGTGCTGGTCGCGCTGCGTGATGCCGAGGATGCCTTGTCCCGCTTCGGCCATCGCCGCGACACCGTCGCCAGCCTGATGCGCAGCAAGGCGAGCGCCGACCGCGCCGCCGACCTGATGCAGCAGCGCTTCCGTGCCGGCACTGCGACGCTGATCGACACGCTCGACGCCGAACGTCAGCGCGTTGCCGCCGAGCAGAACCTGTCCGCGGGAGTCACCAGTTTGACCGGCGACTATATCGCGTTGCAGAAAGCATTGGGGCTAGGCTGGGGAGAGCCGCCGCCCGCCGCCTGATCCGATATACAAAATATTGATTTTACGGCTTCATTCTGGAATGAACAGACTATGCGCCGCGTCCGCTGCGCCGGGAATTCATCGATGAGCATCGTCGTCCGGACATTGTCCGACCAGGTATTTGAAATCGTGCGCGAGCGGATCGTCGACGGATCGATTCGCGCCGAAGCGCCGATCCGGCAGGACGCTCTTGCCGCCGAACTCGGGGTCAGCAAGATTCCGCTGCGCGAGGCATTGGTCCGCCTCGAACATGAGGGGCTGATCCACAGTCAGGCGAACCGCGGCTATGCCGTGCGGGCCTTGTCGGCCGAACAGGCGGATGAGATCTACGCGCTGCGCCTCGCGATCGAACCGCGCGCCGCTGCGATCGGTGCGGCGGAAGCCAGCGAGGCGGATCGGCGCCACGCCCGCGAGGCGCTCGACGCACTCGAAGAGGCGCGCGGCGCGGCGGCGACCGAGATAGCGGTCCGCCACCGTCGCTTCCACGTCGCTCTGGTCCGGCCGGGCGACCGGATGCTGACGACGCAGCTGATCGAGCGGCTGGCGATGCTCGCCGAGCGTTATGTCATCGCACATCTTGCCCCGGAGGGCCGGTTCGCCCGCGCCGATCGCGAGCATCGTGAGTTGCTCAACGCCTGGCTGGATGGTGACGGCGATGCGGTCGAACAGGGAATGATCCGCCATCTCGACCTGACCCGCGCCGATCTGGACGCCGAGCTCCAGCATCTGCGCATTCGCTGAGCGCGTTCCGCTTGCTGTAAGAAAGGGATCGCTGCGGCGATCCCGGCGGATCGATCCGCCCTGCCCGCTCTTGGCGGGAAATTGGTCGGGGCGACAGGATTCGAACCTGCGACCCCCACACCCCCAGTGTGATGCGCTACCAGGCTGCGCTACGCCCCGACCGAGGGACCGTTGCCATGCGGCGACCGATCCCGGAGCGGGGCCTGTAGGCGGGTCCGGCGGGGGATGCAAGCGGCCTTTGTCAAAGCCGCGCCGTGGCGTGCCGTTGCAGCGGCGCAACATTGCGCCACGGGGGAACCGATGCTAGCGCGCAGATCATCTTGCGCGGGGAATGTCTTCCGCCGATCAGCCATGCACGGATACGATGTTTATCTCTCCAGCTTACGCCCAGACCGCCGGCAGCGCCGCTGAGCCCGGCGGCCTCGCCTCGCTCATCAGCTTCGCGCCGTTGCTGCTCATCTTCATCGTCTTCTATTTCCTGATGATCCGGCCGCAGCAGACGCGGATGAAGGCGCTGCAACAGGCGGTCGCCGCGGTGAAGAAGGGTGACAGCGTCGTCACCGCGGGCGGCATCGTCGGCCGCGTCACCAAGGTCGAGGACAATTTCGTCGAAGTCGAGATCGCGCCGAACACCCGCATCCGCGTCGTCAAGTCGACGCTCGCCGAGGTGACCGGGCTCAACACCAAGCCGGCGAACGACTGATGCTCGACTTTCCGCGCTGGAAGGTGGCGACGATCTGGGCGGTGCTGGCGCTGCTCTGCGCGCTGTCGATCCCGACGTTCCTGCCCGAATCCGTCACCAGCAACTGGCCGATCCACCCGCGCGTCAACAAGGGGCTCGATCTCGCCGGCGGCAGCTATCTGATGCTCGAGGCGGATACGCAGGATCTCGCCAATACGCGGATCGAGGCGCTGCGCGAGCAGATCCAGGGCACGATGCGCAACGGTACGCCGCGGATCGAGATCGGTGACATTTCGACGCGCAACAACCAGATCAGCTTCCTGCTCCGCGACCCCAGTCAGGTCGATGCGGCGCGCGAGCGGCTGCTCGGCATCACCGGCGGTGGCGCCGGCATGACCGGGCAGCGCGAATGGGACATCCAGGTCGTCGATTCGAGCCGCTTCGTGCTCTCGCCGACGCAGGCCGGCCTGCAACAGGCGATCAAGGTCGCGATGGAGGATGCCACCGACGTCGTGCGGCGTCGTATCGACGAACTCGGCACGCGCGAGCCGACCATCGTCCGCCAGGGCGACAATCGCATCCTCGTGCAGGTGCCCGGCCTGCAAAACCCGCAGGCGCTCAAGGACCTGCTCGGCAAGACCGCCAAGCTCGAATTCAAGCTGGTCGACACCAACGCCAATCCCGCCGACACTGCGCGCGGCGTCGCCCCGATCGGCAGTCAGATCCTGCCCTCGGTGACTCCCGGCCTGCCGCCGACGGTGGTCAAGCGTTCGGTGATCATCTCCGGCGATCAGCTCGCCGACGCCCGCCAGGCGTTCGATCAGCAGACTAACGCACCAAACATCCAGATCACGTTCAACGCCACCGGCGGCAACCGCTTCGCGCGGGTGACGCAGGCGAACGTCGGCAAGCCCTTCGCAATCATCATCGACAACAAGGTGGTCTCGGCGCCTCGTATCGAAACTGCGATTCTCGGCGGTTCGGCGGTGATCAGTGGAAGCTTTACCACCGACAGCGCCAATCAGCTGGCGATCGCGCTGCGGTCGGGCAAGCTGGCGATCAACCTCAAGGTGATCGAGGAATCGACCGTCGGTCCCGACCTCGGTGCCGATTCGATCCGCTCGGGCATCATGGCCTGCGCCGTCGCCGTCGCGCTGGTCGTCGCCTTCATGTTCGTGACCTACGGCCGCTTCGGCCTCTATGCGAACATCGCCGTGATCATCAACGTCTTCGTCATCCTCGGCGTGCTGGCGATGCTCAAGGGCACGCTGACGCTGCCGGGAATCGCGGGCTTCGTGCTGACGATCGGCACCGCGGTCGACGCCAACGTGCTGATCAACGAGCGAATCCGCGAGGAACGCCGACGCGGGCGCTCCGTCGTCCAGGCGGTCGAACTCGGCTATAAGGAAGCGAGCCGGACGATCTTCGAAGCGAACATGACGCACGCCATTTCCGGCTTCATCATGTTCGCGCTCGGCTCCGGCCCGGTCAAGGGTTTCGCGGTCGTGCTGCTGATCGGCATCGCCACCTCGGTCTTCACCGCCGTCACCTTCACGCGCATGCTCGTCGCGCAGTGGATCCGGCGCGAGAAGCCCAAGACGATCAACATCTGAGGCGAAAGGCCAAGACATGCGCCTCCTGAAAATCGTTCCCGACAACACCAACATCGACTTCGTCCGGCTGCGCGGCTGGGCGTTCGGACTGACGCTGCTGCTCAGCGTTTTGGCGATCGGCCTCACGGTCTACAAAGGCCTCAATCTGGGCGTCGATTTTGTGGGCGGCCTCATGATCGAAGAAAAATTTGCAACCGCGCCTGATCAGAACAAGGTCCGGACTGTGATTGACGGTCTCGGGGTCGGCGAAGCATCGTTGCAGCAAGTTGGCGGACCGACGACGTTCAATATCCGTCTGCCAGTTCAGGGCGGCGCCGATGAAGGCGCAACCAACGCCGCGGTAAAAAAGGTAGAAGTAGCGCTGGCCAAGGCATTTCCCGGTGCCACTTTCAGCCGCTATTCGACCGTGTCGAGCAAAGTCTCGGGCGAGCTGATCCAGCATGGCATCCTCGCCGTCGTGCTGGCGGTGCTCGGCATCGGCCTGTTCGCGATCGTACGGTTCGAATGGCAGTTCGGCGTTTCGACGATCGTCGCGATCGTCCACGATCTGCTGATGACGGTCGGCTTCTTCGCGCTGTCGCGGTTCGAATTCGATCTCAACATCATCGCCGCGGTGCTGACGATCATCGGCTATTCGATCAACGACAAGATCGTGATCGACGATCGCATCCGCGAGAACATGCGCCGCTATCGCAAGATGGACATGCGCGAGATCATCAACCTGTCGGTCAACGAGACGCTGCCGCGGACGGTGATGACCTCGGTGACGATCCTGCTCGCGCTGGTCGCCATGCTGCTGCTCGGCGGCCATGTGCTGCGCGGCTTCACCGCCGCGATGATCCTCGGCATCATCGTCGGCACCTATTCGTCGATCTACGTGTCGTCGTCGCTGCTCATCACGCTCGGCCTGCGCGCCGACCCCAATGCCGGGGGCAAGCCGCAGCGTGGCGCGATCGATCAGGCGGAGCGCGTCGCCCCGCGCGAGCGCTAGGCGATGCGGATGCAAGCCGATCCCCAGTCCGGCGGGCCGATCGTTCGCGGCTTCGTCGGCAGCGGCTTCCGTCTCGACGAGGAGCGGGTCGTCGCTGCGGTGTTGATGACGCACGAGGCGGCGACGGAATGGTCACCGCCGCCGATCGCCTCGCTCGACATGGCGTCGCTCGCGATATTGGTCGACGCGCAGCCGGAGTTCGTCTTGATCGGCACCGGCGCGACGTTGGTGCGGCCGCCGGTGACCTTGGTCAATGCGCTGGAGGCGCAGGGGATCGGTGTCGAGGCGATGGATAGCCGCGCCGCGGCGCGTGCCTGGGGTGTGCTGCGCGGCGAAGGTCGGGTAATCGGCGCGGCGCTCTACCCGCTCGACGCCTGACGTGCGCGGATCGCTCGACGCGGGCCTTGATCAACGAGCGCGCGGAGATGGGCGACAAGCGCGGCACTATTCGCCTCCCAGGTGAACCCGGCCGCGGCTGCCCGTACCGCTTCGGGCGCAGGCGGGTCGGCGAGCAAGGCTTTGATCGCCGTCGCAAAGGCGGCAGGGCTGCGCGCGACGATCCGACCGGCACTCCGGGTGGTGACGACCTCGCGTGCGCCGCCAGCATCGCTGATCACGATCGGCGTGCCGCAGGCGAGCGCCTCAAGCCAGGCATTCGCCAGTCCCTCGGACGCCGAGGCGAGCGCCATTACATCCGCCGCCGCGCAGATTGCCGGCAGATCGGCATGCGGCACGCTGCCGAGCAGATGCAGCCGCTCGCGCATCCCCAATTCGCTCGCGAGCGCCAGCAGTCCGGCCCGCTCGCTCCCCTCGCCGGCAATCGCCAGCGCGACGCCGGGTAGCGCCGCCACGGCACGCAGCACGATGTCATGTCCCTTGCGTGGGATCAGGGCGCCGAGCGACAGCACCAGCGGTCCATCCACGCCCAGAGTCGCCTTGGCGCTGCGGCGATCCGCCACCGGCACGAAGCGGTCGAGGTCGACGCCCGTGTGATGGACGCGGATATGATCCTCCGGCATGCCGAGCGCCACCATATCGGCGCGCATTGCCGCGCTTACCGCGAGCAGACCGTCTGCCGCCTGCGCCGCGGCGAGAACCTGCCCCCCGGTCGCCCCCGCCGTCCCCCAATGATGGATATCCGCGCCGCGCGCCTTGATCGACACCGGGATGCCGTAGCGCGCGCCGAGCGCCACAGCTGCCGGTCCATCCGGGAAGAAGAAAGAAGCATCGATGACGTCGAAGGGAAAGTCGGCACGAATCGCATCGAGCAGCGGGATCAACGCGCCGGTGAGATGCCGCGCATGCCACCGTCCACGGGCTCCGGGCACCGACAGGAAGCGCGGCCGGTAGACATCGAGCCCGCGCCACAATTCGCGGCGTGGCAGCGTGAGCTTGTCGCGGTGGTGGATCAGCGCGAGCGGCCCCGGCGGCAGCCCGATCGGCCCGACCACGCGGACCGACAGATCCGCCGTCGCCGCCAGACCGGCGGTCTGCCGCTCCACGAACACGCCGAAATTGGGTCGCGTCGCGTCCGGGAACAGGGTCGAGAGCGTCAGCACGCGGAGCATCGTCCGCGTGCTACGCCTTACGCGTTAAGACTTTACGCCTGAGACGCATTCAGATCCGCTGCGTGCCCGGATAGGCGAACAGCAGGTCGGCGTCGGCGCTCGTCGTTACCGTCTCGCGGCCGGTGACGGTCAGGCATTCGCCCGCCTTGAACGCGACACCGCCGACCTCGCCGGTTCCGGTGATCGGCACCAGCCAGGCCGTCCGCCCTTCCGGCAGAACAACCGCATGCTCCCCCGCCGACCAGCGTTCGAGCACGAACTTCGGCCCCTCGACCAGGATCGTCCGCCCCTCGCCCGCCGCGCCCGGCGAGGTGATCGGCTGATAGGGCGTCAGGTGCGACACCGCGACGCCGTCCTCGAGGTGGAGTTCACGGTCGCTGCCGTAATCATAGAGGCGGTAGGTCGTCTCGCTGTTCTGCTGCACCTCGATCAGCGTCAGTCCGCCGCCGATCGCATGGATCGTGCCGGAGGGGGCATAATAGAAGTCGCCCGCCTTGACCGGCACCCAGTCGAGATCGTCCTCGATGCTGCCGTCCTGCGCGTCGGCGCGCAACGTCTCCGGCGTGATCGGCTGTTTGGGGCCGAGCGCGATCGTCGAATCGGGCCGCGCGGCGAGGATCGTCCAGCATTCGTCCTTGCCGCGCGGCAGGCCGCGGGCATGCGCCTGCTCGTCGTCCGGATGGACCTGCACCGACAATTTCTGGCGGGTGAACAGATATTTGATCAGCAGGTCGGGCGAGGTGTCGCCAGGCTCCTGAAACCAGATTTCGCCGATCGGTTCGCCGTCCGCCGGCGCATCTTCGAACCCGAAGCCCAGATCATGCCGACCCCACGGCTTTTCGACGCGATGGGTGTGGAGCAGGGTAGCAGGCATGCGGGTCCTTTCGTGATCGTATCAATGTGCCGCCAACGTGCGACGCGGGGGATTGTTCGCAACCGCGAGCTTGAGCTAAGAGCCTTAGCCGATGCGTATCCCCCAGTCCAAGGCGCTTGCCGCAGCGCTGATCGCCGTCGTCGCGCTTCCCGTTGCAGGCTGTGCCCGCAACCGTGCGAAGTCCGACCTGCCCTATGTCGCGCGCGACGTCGGCACGCTTTATTCGACCGCCAAGAAGCGGCTCGATCAAGGGCGTTACAAGGAGGCGGCGGTGCTGTTCGACGAGGTCGAGCGGCAGCATCCCTATTCGATCTGGGCCCGCCGCGCGCAGCTGATGAGCGCGTTCAGTTACTATCTCAACCGCGACTATACGCAGAGCATCCAGTCGGCGCAGCGCTTCCTGTCGGTCCATCCCGGCAACCGCGACGCGCCTTATGCCTATTATCTCGTCGCGCTGAGCTATTACGAACAGATCCGCGACGTCACCCGGGACCAGAAGATCACGCGACAGGCGCTCGACGCGCTCGGTGAGCTCGTCCGCCGCTATCCGAACACTCGCTACGCCTCCGATGCGCGGTTGAAGATCGACCTCGTCAACGATCACCTCGCCGGCAAGGAGATGGAGATCGGTCGCTTCTACGAGACGCGCGGCCAGTGGCTCGCGGCGACGCTGCGCTTCCGGACCGTCATCGACAAATACCAGACGACGACGCACACACCCGAGGCGCTGATGCGACTGACCGAAAGCTATCTCGCGGACGGCCTCCCCGAAGAGGCGCGCAAGGCGACCGCGGTGCTCGGCGCCAATTATCCGGGCAGCGACTGGTACGACCATGCCTATAAGCTGATGCAGAAGCATCCGGTCCAGGCAGTCGCGCCGATCCCGCCGGGTCAGCCGATCATCCCGGCAGGCACGCCGGGCGCCGCGCCGACGATGCCCGGACAGTCCACCAAGGGTGGCGCTGCGCCGAGCGCGGCGGCGACCGGGCCGAGCCCCGTCGGCCCCGCAGGAAGCACCAGCGCGGGTCGTCCGACGAACTGAGCGGCTGGCCCCTTCCCCCTTCTGCTTGCGCGGGGACGGATCGGCACGCGATGCACATCCTGTCTGCGCACGCTGACTGGGTCACCGCCGCTGCGAAAATAGAGAACATTTAAGGATCAACATTGCCGCCGACGCGCGCTATATCGCCGTCACAATGTTGACCGCGCTGTCCATTCGCGATGTGGTGCTGATCGAGGCGCTCGACCTGGAATTCGGGGCGGGGCTCGACGTGCTGACCGGGGAAACCGGTGCCGGCAAGTCGATCCTGCTCGACGCACTCGGCCTTGCACTCGGCGGTCGGGGCGAGACCGGCCTGGTGCGTCACGGCGCGACTCAGGCGGTGGTGACCGCCACGTTCGATCCTCCGACCGGCGCGCTCGCGGCGGTGCTGGAGAACAACGGCGTCGATATCGAACCGGGCGAGCCCCTGCTCGTCCGCCGCATCGTCAAGGCGGACGGCGGCAGCCGCGGCTTCGTGAACAACCAGCCGGCCGCCGCGGCGCTGCTGCGCGAGATGGCGCCAATGCTGGTCGAGATCCACGGCCAGCATGACGATCGCGGCCTGCTCAATCCGCGCGGCCATCGTGCGTTGCTCGATGCCTTCGGCCGCGTCGATCCCGGCGACACCGCACGCGCCTGGGCGACATTGCGAGCCGCCGAGACCGAGCTCGCCGCCGCGCGTGCCGAGATCGAGACCGCCGCGCGTGATCGCGAATGGCTCGAACATGCGGTCGGCGAGCTTGCCGCGCTGGCCGCCGAGCCGGGGGAAGAGGAAGCGCTCGCCGACAAGCGTCGCGGCATGCAGCGTGCCGAGAAGATCGCCGACGATCTCGCCGCGATCGAAGACTATCTCGAAGGATCGAACGGCGGCCTCGCGCAATTGCGGCAGGCGGCGCGCGTGCTCGAACGGATCGCCGGCGATCATGACGCGCTCGGCGAAGCCCTTGCGGCGATCGATCGTGCGGTGATCGAAGCGGGGGTCGCGGAGGAGCAGCTCGCCGAGGCGCGCCGCGATCTCGCGTTCGATCCGCGGGCGCTCGAAGAAGATGAGGCGAGATTGTTCGAGCTGCGCGGCATGGCGCGCAAGCATCGCGTCCAGCCCGACGATCTTGCCGCGCTGACGGACGAGTTGCGGAGCAAGCTCGAACGGCTCGAGGCCGGCGAAGGCGGGATCGCGCGGCTGGAAGCGAACGTCGCCGCGGCGCAGGTGAAATATGACGCCGCGGCCGATCTGCTGTCGGAACGCCGCCGTGCGGCCGCCGAACGGCTCGACGTGGCGGTGGCGGGCGAGCTTGCGCCTCTCAAGCTTGATGCGGCCCGCTTCCGGACCGTCGTCATACCCTACGCCAAGGACGGCTGGTCGTCGCACGGCAAGGATCGCGTCGAGTTCGAAATCTCGACCAATCCCGGAGCGCCCTTCGCCCCACTCGCCAAGATAGCCTCGGGCGGCGAGCTGTCGCGCTTCATCCTCGCGCTCAAGGTCGCGCTCGCCGAAGAGGGTGGCGCGGCGACGATGATCTTCGACGAGATCGATCGCGGCGTCGGCGGCGCGGTGGCGAGCGCGATCGGCGAGCGGCTCGCACGGCTTGCCGAACATACCCAGCTGCTGGTCGTGACCCACTCGCCGCAGGTGGCGGCGCGTGGTGCCGAGCATCTGCTGATCGCCAAGAGCCATGACGGGACCGTCACCCGAACCGGCGTCCGCGTCCTCAGCGAGGCGGAGCGGCGCGAGGAGATCGCCCGCATGCTGTCCGGCGCCACCGTCACCGACGAGGCGCGGGCTCAGGCGGAGCGGCTGCTCGAAACCGCCTGAGCCGAGCCTGATCAGATCGCGCCCGTCCCGCCATTGGCGCCGAAGGCGCTGCCGGTGGTGAAGCTGTTGCCGCCGTCGGCGAGTGCAACGTAGAGGCCGGCGAGTTCTGCGGGTTGTCCGGCACGGCCGAGCGGCGTGTCCTGCCCGAATTCATGCATCTTGCCGGGCAATTGCCCGCCGGCCACCTGCAACGGCGTCCAGATCGGTCCCGGCGCGACCATGTTGACGCGGATACCCTGTTTGCCGAGCTGCTTGGCGAGCGCTTTGGTGAAGATCAGGATCGCCCCCTTGGTCGAGGCATAGTCGAGCAATTCCACTTCCGGCGCGACCGAATTGACCGAGCCGGTGTTGATGATCGCTGCGCCGGGCTTCATCAATGGGATCGCCGCCTTGCACAGGTGGAACATCGCATAGACGTTGGTCTTCATCGTCCGGTCGAATTGTTCGGTGGTGATCTCGAATATCGACTCCTTCGACTGCTGATACGCGGCATTGTTGACCAGGATGTCGAGCCCGCCGAGTTCGCGATTGGCACGGGCGACGAGGTTCCGGCAGAAGGCCTCGTCGGTCAGGTCCCCGGGGATCAGCACCACCTTGCGCCCCTCGGCGCGCAGCAGCCGGGCGACGTCCTGCGCGTCGGGCTCCTCGGTCGGGAAATAGTTGATTGCGACATCCGCGCCTTCCCGCGCGAAGGCGATCACCGCGGCGCGGCCGATCCCCGAATCGCCGCCGGTGACCAGCGCCTTGCGCCCGGCCAGCCGGCCGGAGCCGCGATAGCTCGCCTCACCGCAATCGGGCACCGGTTTCATGTCGCGCTGCAACGCCGGCCATTTCTGCTTCTGCTCGGGAAAGGGCTGCGCAGGATATTTGGTGCGCGGATCGCCGGCCGGCGCGGCGCCGGCTTGCGCGAATGCCGGTGCGGCAACGGCCGCGGCGCCGGCGACGGCAGCGCCTTTGAAGAGGTCGCGGCGACTGGTTTGATCGGTCATGGCACAACTCCCGAAAGGGTGAAGGCCAATCGCCCGCCACGCCGATTGGTTCACCGAGGCCGATCCGAAATGCGAGGTTTATCCGCGTCCGTCCGCCACTTGATCCAAGGACGCCGAAGTGCGCTTGCCGGATCGGGGGCGCTTCCCCTACCCATCCGCGATGACCGACCTGCCCCAGACCGCGCCCGAGGCCGCAGCCGAGCTCGCCACGCTCGCCGCCGAGATCGCCTATCACAACCAGCGCTATCACACCGACGATGCGCCCGAGATCAGCGACGCCGCTTATGATGCGCTGGTCCGTCGCAACGCCGCGATCGAAGCCGCCTTCCCCGATCTCGTCCGCGCCGATTCGCCCAATCGCCAGATCGGCGCCGCCCCCGCCGCGCATCTCGCCAAGGCGCCGCACGCCCGGCCGATGACCAGCCTCGACAATGCCTTCGCGCCCGCCGACGTCGAGGAGTTCATCGCCCGCATCCGTCGCTTCCTGCGGCTCGGCGACGATGAGCCGGTGCTGCTCACCGCCGAACCCAAGATCGATGGCCTGTCCTGCTCGCTCCGCTATGTCGATCGGATGCTCGTCCAGGCGCTGACCCGGGGCGACGGCCGGATCGGCGAGGACGTCACCGCCAACGTGCGCCATATCGCGGACATCCCGCAACGGCTGCCCGACGATGCGCCGGCTGGCTTCGAGGTGCGGGGCGAGGTCTATATGGCCAAGAACGATTTCACCGCGCTCAACCGCCGTCTGCTCGACGAGGCGGAGGATCCGGCAAAGGCTCGCCAGTTCGCCAATCCCCGCAATGCCGCTGCCGGTTCGCTGCGCCAGAAGGATGCCGAGGTGACCGCGACACGACCGCTGCGCTTCTTCGCCTGGGGCTGGGGGGAGGCGGCGGAGCTGCCGGAGACGACGCAATCGGCGATGATGCAGCATATCCGGCGCTGGGGGTTCCGCGTCGCCGACGACGACCTCATGGTCCCGCTTTCCCCCAATATCGCAGAGGCTGGCGATGGCGAGGCGGTGCTCCGCACCTATGCCGGTATCGAGGCCCAGCGCGCGGATCTGCCGTTCGATATCGACGGCGTCGTCTACAAGCTCGACAGGCTCGACTGGCAGGAGCGGCTCGGCGTCGTCGGCCGCGTACCGCGCTGGGCGATCGCGCACAAATTCCCCGCCGAACAGGCGCAGACGACGCTGGAGCGGATCGATATCCAGGTCGGCCGCACCGGTGCGCTCACCCCGGTGGCGAGGCTCGCGCCGGTGACCGTCGGGGGCGTCGTCGTCACCAACGCGACCCTGCACAATGCCGACGAGATCGAACGGCTCGGCGTGCGCGAAGGCGACCGCGTCGTCCTGCAGCGCGCCGGCGACGTCATCCCGCAGATCGTCCGCAACCTCACCCCCGATGTCGAGCGGCCCGCTTGGCCCTTCCCGCGCTGCTGCCCCGAATGCGGCTCGGCGGTCGAGCGCGAGGAAGGCGAGGTCGTCTATCGATGCACCGGCGGCCTGATCTGCCCGGCGCAGCGGGTCGAGCGACTGATCCACTTCGTCTCACGCCATGCGTTCGACATAACCGGCCTCGGCGCGACGTTGATCGAGGCGTTCTTTACCGACGGGCTGATCCAATCACCTGCCGACATCTTCCGTTTGACCGAGGAACAGCTCGCCGCGCGCAAGAAGGACGGCAAGGTGTGGGCCGCGAACCTCGTCGCGGCGATCGCGGCACGGCGCGAGATCCCGCTCGACCGATTCCTGTTCGCGCTCGGCATCCGTCATGTCGGCGAAATCACCGCGCGCGACCTCGCGCGCCGCTACCGTTCGATCCGTGCCCTGGGCGCGATGCTGCGCCACGCGGTCTTCCTCCATCATCGGCTCGAGCCGGTGGTCGGCGAAACCGAACGCAAGTTCGTGCTGCGCCGCGACCGCCTTCTGGTCGCGGCGATCGAGACGCCCGGCATCGGCCCGGAAGTCGCCGGCGCCCTGATCGGCTTCTGCGCGGAAAAGCACAATCGCGACGTCGTCTTCGATTTGTTGCGCGAGGTCCGCCCCACCGACATCATCTGGGAGACGCGCGCGTCCGAAGTCAGCGGCAAGACCGTGGTGTTCACCGGCAAACTCGAAACATTGTCGCGTGACGAGGCCAAGGCACAGGCGGAAGCGCTTGGTGCGCGCGTCTCCGGATCAGTGTCGGCGAAGACCGATCTCGTCGTCGCCGGCGCCGATGCCGGATCGAAGCTCAAGAAGGCGGCCGACCTTGGCGTGACGGTGATCAGCGAGGCGCAGTGGGTTGAGATTGTGCAGGCCTCAGGCTGACATAAAGCAGTCCCCGCGTGTCTTTTTTGCAACGCGCGATCAATCACTTCACCGCGATGTGTCTGGTGACTCGCATATGTCACGTAACAGAAATATTGCGCGTGCAGGGGCGCGGCAACGGCGAACGATAGAGCCGCGATTCGAGCAGGGCTCCAAGGGGACATTGATATGCGAAACAACCTTTTCCTGGGTGTGGCTGCGGTTGCGCTGATCGCACCCGCCGCCGCGTCGGCGCAGGAGACGACCTCGGTCATTCGTGGCACCGTTACGAACGCTGGCACTCCGGTTGCCGGGGCGACCGTGACGGCGACCGATGTAAACTCGGGCACCAAGTCGCAGACGAGCACCGACGCGACCGGTTCGTTCTCGCTCCCTGGTCTGCGGGTCGGTGGCCCCTACACAGTCGAGGTCGCAAGCGACGCCGGCAGCAAGACCGTCACCGACATTTACACCGTTCTCCAGCAGGATTTCACCCTGCCCGTCGAACTCGGCGCGACCGCTGACGCCCCTGCGGACGCAGGTGGCGAGATCGTCGTGACGGCACGTTCGATCCGCGGCGCTGGTGTCGCATCGAACGGTCCGGCGACGGTGCTGACGCAGGCGGACGTTCGTAAGGTCGCGTCGGTCAATCGCGATATCCGTGACATCCAGCGGCGCGACCCCTTCGCGACGCTCGATCTGTCGAATGGTTCGCGCACCGGCGGCGCGGTTTCCTTTGCCGGCGTCAATCCCCGCTTCAATCGCTTTACGATCAACGGTGTCCAAGTCGGCGATCAGTTCGGTCTCAACCAAGACGCTTCGCCGACCGGCCGCGGTCCGATTCCATATGATGCAATCGGTCAGGTTTCGGTTTCGATCGCGCCCTATGATTTTCGACAGGGTAACTTCCAGGGCGGCGTGATCGACGCCGTGCTGCTGTCGGGTACCAACGATTTCCACGGCACCGGCTTCTATTCGCAGAACACGGATGGCCTGTCGGGTAGCCGGCTGGGATCGAACACGTACGTCATCCCGAAGTTTAAGTCCGAGACCTATGGCGCGACGCTGCGCGGTCCACTGATCAAGGACAAGCTGTTCTTCATGGTGTCGGCCGAGCGCAACACCGATCCGCG
Organism: Sphingomonas kyungheensis; assembly: GCF_037120395.1. Taxonomy (NCBI): domain Bacteria; kingdom Pseudomonadati; phylum Pseudomonadota; class Alphaproteobacteria; order Sphingomonadales; family Sphingomonadaceae; genus Sphingomonas; species Sphingomonas kyungheensis. The sequence continues at coordinate 255,394 of NZ_JBBBDM010000003.1, read as the reverse complement.
TCCGTTCGATACGCTGCTATCGCAAATCCCGAACCTGACGCAGTCGCAGATCGACAATGTCTCCACGATCTCTAACCAGACGTATAACTATAATCCAGGCGGTGTGCTTGGCATCAATGCGCGTAAGGACGAGAAGATCGTCGGCCGCATTGACGCCAATATTACGACCGGCCAGCGGCTGAGCCTTTCGTATATCAATGCCTACGATTCGCAGGGCAGCCAGAATAACACCAGCGTCAGCACGACCTCGCCGAGCTACGGCCTGTCGTCCAATGCCTATACGCTGACCGAGCTGCTCCGCGCCGGCATCGTCCAGTTGAATTCGGACTGGACCGACAAGCTGTCGACGGAAATTCGCGGTCTGTATCGTTACTATACGCGTGGTCAGAACCCGCTGCTCGGCAATAACTTTGCCCAGTTCCGCGTGTGTAACGATCCGACCAGCCTCGCCAGCCTGACGCAATGCTCGCAAGGCGCGACCGGCACGCTTGGCACGCCGACGCTCGCCTTCGGACCGGATAATTCGCGTCAGACCAACGAACTGTTCACCGACACCTGGGGTGGTTCGTTCTTGCTGCGCTACCGCAATGCCGGCCACGACCTTAAGTTCCTCGCGGAAATGAACGAGAACCGGACGTTCAACAACTTCCTTCAGAACAGTGCCGGCAACTATTATTTCGACTCGCTCGCTAATTTCCAAAATCGGCAGGCTGATCAGCTCGTCTACGCCGTACCGCTCAACGGTGCCGCCAACGGCGCGTCGGCAAACTTCCACTACGATCAGTGGAACTTCGGTATCCAGGACGACTGGCGTATCACCGACAAGCTGCGCGTCAGCTACGGATTCCGCTGGGACGTGTTCGGAGAAGCGGACGCCCCGACCTACAATCAGTTCTTCCAGGCGCGTTACGGCTACCCCAATACCAAGACCTACAAGGGCCTGGCGCTGTTCCAGCCGCGCATCAGCTTCAACTATGACGTGACCGACAAGCTCCGCATCCGCGGCGGTGGCGGCATCTTCGGTGGCGGATCGCCGGACATCTATCTGTCCAACAGCTTCTCGAACACGATCCTTGCCAACACGCTGACGATCAACCGCACCGCCGCCGCCGTGGCGGGTGGAACGGCGACCTGCTCGGGCTTCACTGGCGCGACGGGCGCCCAGCTGACCGCCTTGTGCAATGCCGCGCTCAACAACGTCACCGGGCAGATCCCGTCGGCAGTGCGCGACTTTGCGCTCGGCGCCAACGGCAGCGCACAGCTGACGACCACCGCTGCCCTCGCGCCCAACTTCCGCCTGCCGTCGTCGTGGAAGGCGACGCTGTCGGCAGACTATAAGCTGTTCGGCTTCAACGTCGGTGCGGACTATTATTTCTCGAAGGTTCGTGACGGCGTCGTCTTCACCGACATCCGATCGGCAGTGATCGGCGTGCTGCCGGACGGACGTCCGCGCTACAACGCCCGGACGATCGGCACCGTGATCAACGGCACGCGCGTGTCGAGCGACAATAACTACGACATCCTGCTGACCAACACCGATCGCGGTCACAGCCATGTCGGCGTCATCCGCTTCGACAAGCAGTTCGACTGGGGCCTGTCGCTCGGCGGCAGCTATACCCGGCAGATCGTCAAGGACGTGGCAGCGGCCACTTCGTCGACGATCCTGTCGAATTATGGCAACCAGCCGGTCAACGATCCCAACTATCCGGCTTACGGTACCTCGAACGATCAGATCAAATTCTCGTTCAAGTACAACGTCGGCTACGATCATGCGTTCTTCGGCGACTATCGTACGATCGTGCAGTTGTTTGGCGAAACCCGAGCTGGACGTGCGTTCAGCTACACGATGCAGAACGCCGGCAGCACCCGCTCGCCTGTGTTCGGCACGCTGTCGAACACCGATCGCTACCTGCTGTACGTGCCGACGAGCACGTCCGACCCGATCGTCAGCTATGACTCGACGGCGACGCAAAACGCGCTTGACAGCTTGATCAACAACTCTGCGCTGAAGGACTATCGCGGCAAGATCGCGGGCAAGAACATCGGCCGCAGCCGCGTCAACACGCGGATCGATCTCCATCTTGAGCAGGAGATTCCGACCTTCCTCGGCGAATCGCGTTTCTCGATCTTCGCGGACATCAGCAACCTGCCGAACTTGATCAATCATAACTGGGCGGGCCTGCGTCAGCTCGGCTTCCCTCAGACTGCGGCAACTGTTCAGGTGCAATGCCTGACGGTCGCTACGCCGACGGGGACGACGCCGGGCGCCGGGGTTGTGAACACCGCCCCGACGCAAACGTGTGCGCAGTATCGCTACTCGACGTACGCGCCGCCTCAGACTGCGACGGTGGTCAACAACTCGCTCTATGCGATCCGTCTCGGCGCGCGCTTCACCTTCTGATCGCGCCAAGACCTTAGAGCTACCTCAAGGCCGCCGCTCCCCACCGGGAGCGGCGGCCTTCTGTTTTGCACCGGCCGCATCAGCCGTGTAGAGACGCGGCAACATGGCGACCCTTCCCGCCCCATCCCGCCCGGCGCTCAACGTGCGTCCGTTCTTCGAGAACAAAAGCCGCGCCTTCTGGACGTTGCAGGCGGTCGGCTGGACCGGCTATCTGCTGCTGCGCGGCGCGTCGACGCTGACCAACGTCTCGTTGGAGGCGATCATCCCGGTGATCGTCGAGGCGATCGTCGGCTATTGCATCACCCTGCTGCTCTCGACCTTCTACGGCTATTTCCGTGGTCTGCCGCGCGCGCCGGGACTGGCGCTGACCGTCGTCGCCTTCGTCGCCGCAACGCTGGTCTTCGCCTTCCTCGATACCTTCACCTGGTCGTTGATCCAGAACGGACAGCCCGGCGTCACGCTGCCACGGCTGCTCGTCTCCTTCTACGTCGCCTTCACGGTGATGGCCGGCTGGTCGGCGTTATACTTCGGGATCAACTTCTACCTGATCGTCGAGCAGCAGATCGACGAGATGCAGCATCTCGAAAATCAGGCGTCCTCCGCGCAGCTGGCGATGCTGCGCTACCAGCTCAACCCGCATTTCCTCTTCAACACGCTCAATTCGATCTCGACCTTGGTGCTGCTCAAGCAGACCGAGCGCGCCAATGCGATGCTCAGCCGGCTGTCGTCCTTCCTGCGCTACACGCTCGCCAACGAGCCGACCGCGCACGTCACGGTCGCGCAGGAGGTCGAGACGCTCAAACTCTATCTCGAGATCGAGAAGATGCGGTTCGAGGAGCGGTTGCGGCCGGTGTTCGAGATCGATCAGGCCGCCGAACGCGCGCGGCTGCCGTCGCTGCTGCTCCAGCCGCTGGTCGAGAATGCGATCAAATATGCGGTCAGCACGCAGGAGGAAGGCGCCGAAATCTGCGTCCGCGTGCGGCTCGCCGGGGATCGCGTGCAGATCGGCGTATCCGACACCGGGCCGGGTTTGCTCGACGGTCGGACAATGCCAAGCCTTTCAACCGGCGTAGGTCTCCCCAATATTAGGGAACGGCTGATCCAGGCCTATGGCCCGGACCACCGTTTCGAGACGCGTACCGCGCCGGCTGGCGGGTTTTCGGTGGAGATCGAAATCCCCTTCCAGCTCGACGATCTGAGTAGAGAGGCCGCATGACGATCAGAACCATCCTGGTGGACGACGAACCGCTCGCGATCCAGGGATTGGAGCTTCGGCTCCAGGCGCATGATGATATCGAAATCATCGAGAAATGCTCCAACGGCCGCGAGGCGATCCGCGCGATCAAGACGCACAAGCCCGACCTCGTCTTCCTCGATATCCAGATGCCCGGCTTCGACGGCTTTTCCGTGGTGCAGGGGCTGATGGAGGTCGAGCCGCCTTTGTTCGTCTTTGTCACCGCTTATTCGGACCATGCGCTGCGCGCGTTCGAGGCGCAGGCGGTCGATTATCTGATGAAGCCGGTCGAGGAGGCGCGACTCGCCGATACGATCGAACGTGTCCGTCAGCGACTGAGCGAGAAGCGCGGCGTCGAGGAGGTCGAGAAGCTCAAGGAGGTGCTCGCCGAACATGCGCCGGAGGCTGCCGCCGATATGGTCGAGGGTGACGCGGTCAGCGCCAATCGCTTCGAGAAGCTGATCAACATCAAGGATCGCGGCCAGATCTTCCGCGTCGATGTCGACACGATCGAGCGGATCGATGCGGCGGGCGATTACATGTGCATCTATACCGCCGACAATACGCTGATCCTGCGCGAGACGATGAAGGACCTGGAGAAGCGGCTCGATCCGCGCCGGTTCCAGCGCGTGCACCGTTCGACGATCGTCAACCTCGATCTGGTCAAGCAGGTGAAGCCGCACACCAACGGCGAATGTTTTCTCGTGCTCAACTCCGGCGCGAACGTGAAGGTCAGCCGGAGCTACCGCGACGTCGTTGCGCGCTTCGTGCACTGATCGTGACGACGACGGCCCCCGTCCGGGGGCCGTCGCAAGGGGTCACAAGGCGCGGCGACCGGTGAACAGCTGGATCAGGCCGACGATGATCGCGATGACCAGCAGGATGTGGATCAGACCACCGGCGATATGGAGCGAGAAGCCCAGCAGCCAGAGGATGAGCAGGATGACGGCGATCGTCCACAACATTGGTTTGTCCCTTCGCGGCTGACGGCCGGATGGCCGCCTTGCGGGACACAAAATGTTACGGACGCGGTTCGAGTTCCAGAAGAACCGAAACGGTATCAGATGGATAGCGGATAGACGCGGTCGCTCACAGCATCCGGCGGCCGGTGAACAGCTGGATCAGCCCGAGGATCAGCGCGATCACCAGCACCGCATGGATCAGACCGCCGGCGATATGGAAGGAAAAGCCGAGCAGCCAGAGGATCAACAGAATGGCGGCGATCGTCCCCAACATGGCCGTGTCCTCCTATGCCTCGGTCTCTCTCTTATAGACGCAAAGCCGAGGGGACGGGGCGATCCCGCACGGCTTTAGCCGAGCAGCGCCGCCCGCGCCCGGTCCTCGATCCAGGCGATCGCTTCGGCGTGGATGCCGGGAGCGGTGACCATCACGCCGAACGCCTTGGGATCGGGCTTGTTGTAGCGCAGCCGTGCGCCGAGCGCGTCGCTCACCCCTGCCCCCGCCTCCGCCGCGATCAGCGTCGCGGCGGCGATGTCCCATTCATTGCCCCAGCGCAGTGTCGCGAGCAGATCGGCCTCATCGGCGGCGACCATCGCCATGCGCAACGCGATCGAATTGGGCTTGGCGACCGCGACAAGGTGGCGATCGACCTTGGGCAGAGCATCGGTCGGCACGCGCGCACCGGCCAGCACCTGGCGATCGCCCGCGTGGAGCGCCACCCCGTTGCGCGTCGCCCCCGCGCCGAGTGCCGCCTGCCAGCGTTCGCCCCGCGCCGGCGCGTCGAGCACGCCGATGACGACACGGCCGTCCTCGACCAAGGCGACCGACACCGCCCAGCCCTCGCGCCCGCGGATATAGTCGCGGGTGCCGTCGATCGGATCGACCACCCAGACGCGTGCGTGGCGCAGCCGGTCGGGATTGTCGACCGTCTCCTCCGACAGCCAGCCGGCATCCGGGAGCAAGGACGACAGCCGCGCGCGCAGCATCCGGTCGACGTCGAGATCGACCTCGCACACCGGGCTGCCCGGCGTCTTTTCCCACCGGTCGAAGTCGGTACGCCAGCGCGCGAAGGCGAGCGCCCCCGCCTCCTGCGCGACCGCGGCGACCGCAGCGGCGAGCTCGCCGCGCGGATCAGCCACTCGCGACCGTCATGCCGTCGATCCGCACCGTCGGCACATTATAGCCGTGGCGGAAGACGAGATCGTTGGCCGGGGTCAGCGCGCGGAACATGTCCTTGAGATTGCCAGCGACAGTAAACTCCGCCACCGGTCCGGCGATCTGGCCGCCGACGATGCGGAAGCCCGCCGCGCCGCGGCTATAGTCGCCGGTGACGCCATTGACCCCCTGCCCGATCAGCTCGGTGACATAGACGCCGTCCGCGATGTCGACGATCAGCGTCTCGACCGGCACGTGCCCCGCCGCCATATAGAGGTTGCTCGGCGAAACGCCCGGACCGCCACCGACGCCGCGTGCGGCATGGCCGGTCGGTTCGAGTCCGAGCTGCCGCGCCGAACCGCTGTCGAGCAGCCAGGTTTCGAGCATCCCCTCGGCGATCAGCGCGACCGGAGAGACCGGCAGCCCCTCGCCGTCGAACGGGCGCGAGCGCAACCCGTGCGGGCGATGCGGATCGTCGTGGATCGACACGCCGCTGTCGAACACCTGCGTGCCGAGCGCGTCGAGCAGAAAGCTGGTCTTGCGCGCGATCGACTGGCCCGAGATTGCCGCGGTGAGATGGCCGAGCAGCGACGAGCCGACGCGCGGGTCGAACACCACCGTCATCGCGCCGCTCGCGACACGGCCGGGATTGCGGCGCGCGACCGCTCGCTCACCGGCGCGGCGGCCGATCTCCTCGGGCGAATCGAGGTGGGCGTGGCGGCGGGCGCTGTGATGCGCATAGTCGCGCTCCATCCCGCTCGCCGCATCGCCGGCGAGGACGCTGGCCGACAGGCTGTAGCCGGTCGCGGCATAGGCGCCGGCGAAGCCGTGGCTGGTGGCGAGCGCCCAGACCGATCGCGAGCTGCTCGCGCCGCCGCCTTCGCTGTTGGTGACGCCGGGCACCGCGCGCGCCGCGTCTTCCGCGGCGAGCGCCGCCTCGCGCAGGTCGGCCGGACTGAGCGTGCCGCCGTCGTCGAGGTCGAGCAGCGGCGGCGCGCCGTGCATCAGCCGCTCCTGCGGCGCGAGCCCCGCCCAGCGATCCTCGGGCGCCTCGCGCGCCATCGCCACCGCGCGCTCGACCAGCGCGGCGACCGCATCGGCGGACAGATCGGAGGTCGACACGCTCGCCGAACGCTGGCCGACGAACACCCGCAGACCCAGCTCCTCGCTCTCCGAGCGGCCAACATCCTCAAGCGTGCCCAGTCGGACGGACAGTTCGAGCGCGGCATCGGCGGCGAAGACGGCGTCGGCGGCATCGGCCCCGGCGGTGACGGCACGGGCGACGATATCGGCGGCGCGGTCCCGCGCCTGATCAGGGGTCAGCATCGCCACGACTTAGGGGCGGCGGCGGCGCGATGCTAGGCCCCGCGATTGTGGCGAATTGTGGCAACATGGACAAGATGGACACCTTGATCGAAACGATCCGCTGCCATCGTTTCGATTCTGGCGATGATCGTGGCGGAGGACAGGTGTCATGCGCGCGGACATAGCGCGTCGGCGGCGTGTAGGACATAGGGGGAACGTCGGGGCGATGTCTGGTGGTTCAGGCGGGATGGTCGGGCGCTGCGCCCGTCAACCGATCGACCAGAGCGTCGATCGCGCGCTCGGCCGAGTCGATTGACGCGGCAAGGCGCTCGTCGCCAAATTCGTCATATTCGACAGCGATCGTATGACTGTGCGACAACCCGATATAATTGAGGGGTATCGTCACGCCAGCTTCGACGACGTTGCGATGCGCCAGACGGCCGCCCGGATCGTACCCATAATCGCCGCGTGCGGTCAAAATCACAACACTCCTGCCGGCGGGAAGCATCGGCCAATAGGGTTCGGGCCGGCGGCGGCGATCGAAACCGAACGTCAGCCCCACCCGTACCACGTTGTCGATCCACGCTTTCAACTGCGACGGGATGCCGAAATTGTACATCGGCACACCGATCACAAGCAGATCGGCAGCGAGCAGCTCGGCTGTCAGCGCGTCACTTTCGACGAGGCGGGCCGACTGGATAGAGGTACGTCGGTCCGGCGGCGTGAAGCTGGCATCGATCCAGGCCTGATCGATCATCGCCGGCGGGCATGCCGAAACGTCGCGCCGGATCACGCCGTCGTCCGGTCGCAGGGTCTGCCAGCGTGTCACGAACCGGTGCGAGAGGCGTCGGCTGTGCGACCCGTGCGCCACCTCGTCGGAACGGCCGAGACGGGCACTTGCGTCGATGTGCAGCAGGCGGCGAACGGCGGTGCGATCGGTCAGCATGACAATGGATCCCTCATCTGTCTCCCGACCGTTTTGGCGTGATGCTATGGCTCTGACGAACGCGAATTGCTCAGGAGATAGCTGACGTGAGTTCATCCGTGACGGCACGACGCCAGCTGCCGCCCCTGGCGACTCTACGCGCGTTCGAGGCAGCGGCACGGCACCTCAGCTTTCGTCAGGCCGCGAGCGAGCTTGGCGTGACGCCGACGGCGATCAGTCACCAGATACGCTTGCTGGAAGCCATGCTCGGCCAACCGATGTTCGTCCGTCACGTCCGGCGCGTGTCACTGACTCCGGCGGCGGCGACGCTCTACCCCGTGTTGCGGACGGGCTTCGACGCTTTCGCCGATACGTTGGCGCAATTGCGCAAGCCCGCCGCGCGGGCGACCGTCGTGCTGACGGCGACGCGGCTGTTCACCGCCCGCCTGCTGGTGCCGGCGCTCGGCGGCTTTACCCGGGCCCATCCCGACATCGACCTTCATCTCCACGCGAGCGACACCCCGGTCGATCTTGCCGCCGGAGCAGCGGATATCGCCGTCCGTTACGGCACGGGGCCGTTCGACCCGCTCATCGCCACCCCGCTGGCGGCGGAGCGGGTCGGCGTCCTGTGCAGCCCGAGCCTCATGATCGCGACCCCGGCGGACCTGCGTCGCACGTCGTTGCTCCACTCCGAATGGATCCACCCGGTGGCCGGACCGGACTGGGCGACCTGGGCACGCCTCGCCGGGATGGACGACCTTGCGGTGGAGAGCGGACCACGATTCACCGACGACGGCCATGCGTTGCAGGCCGCGATCGCCGGCCACGGAGCGGTCCTCAGCAGTCTGATCCTCGCAGCACCGGACATCGAGACCGGTCTGCTGGTCCATCCGTTCGGGCCGGTCATCACGAAAGGCGGCTATGTCATCGTCACGACGGCGACCGCGGCAGACCGGCCCGACGTCGCGGCCGTGCGCGACTGGCTCGTATCCCTGGTCGACGCACCGTCAGGACCGTAGTCGAGGCGCCGACCTTCGGTTCGCCGATCGCGGGCGAGGCCCGCCCCTACCCCGCGGACGACCCCACAACCGCGCAGGCGAGGAACATCAGCAGGCCGGCGAAGCGGTTGCTGCGGAAGCGGGCGAGCGCGTTGGTGCCGTCGTCGGGGCGGAGCGTCGCGATCTGCCAGCAGAAATGCAGCGCCACCGGCAGCAGCGACAGCAGCGCGAGCGGATCGGGACGGACGCACCAGATCGCCGCGCCCCATCCGGCCAGCGCCGCGACATAGAAGAGCGCGGTGCCGCTGCGCACCCGCCTGCCCATCCGCAGCGCCGACGAGCGCACACCGATCAGCGCGTCATCCTCACGGTCCTGCAAGGCGTAGATCGTGTCGTAGCCGATCGTCCAGGCGATGCAGCCGGCGTAGAGCAGCACCATCGGCAGCGACAGCGCGCCCGCCACCTCGGCCCAGCCGACCAGCGCCGCCCAGGAGAAGACGAGGCCGAGCCACGCCTGCGGCCACCAGGTGATCCGCTTCATGAAGGGATAGGCGGCGACCGGCGCGAGGCTGGCGAGCGCGACGCCGGCGGCGAGCGGGCGCAGTTGCAGCAGCACGATGAGGCCGACGAGGCAGAGCGCGAGCAGCCACAGCCAGGCGAGCTTGAGCGACACCAGTCCGCTCGGGATCGGCCGCGCGCGGGTGCGCGCGACCTGCGCGTCGAGATCGCGGTCGACGATGTCGTTATAGACGCAGCCGGCGCCGCGCATCGCGATACTGCCGGCGAGGATCCACAGGATCAGCGGCCAGCGAGTCGCCGCGCCGCCGGCGAGCGCGACCGCCCAGGCCCCCGGCCAGAACAGCAGCCACCAGCCGATCGGCCGGTCGAGCCGGGCGAGCAGGGCAAGGCCGCGCAGCGTCGGCGGCAGCCGCCCGACGAGGCCGCGGTGTTCGCTGTCGGGGACGATCTCGGCTGACATGGCGCCGCTCTTGCCGTGCAATCGCCGCCGGCGGCAAGGCCCAGCGCCGCTTTTGCCTCGCTCCGGCCACGAAAGTGCGGCAGGCGCGTCAGGATGATCGGTTTGTCGGTAGCGGTGGGACGGTTCGTCGAGGCGCTGTTCTGGGCGATCCTCCGCGTCGCGGGCGTCGTCGCCTTCGCGGTGGCCGGGCTCGCGGTGGCGCTGCTGCTCGGCTGGATCGTCGCGCGCAAATTATGGGCGCGGCAGCGCCGCAAGGGACAATCATGACCGCCACCCCCGCCTGGCCGCCGCAATCGACGCCGCGGCTGTTCGTCGACAGCGAGCTGGTGCCGGGGCCGCGCCGGATCGACGGCCCGGCCGCGCATTATCTGATCGCGGTGATGCGCATCGCCCCCGGCGATCCGGTGAAGCTGTGCGACGACGTCACCGGCGAATGGCTCGCCACCGCGACGCAGGTCGGCAAGCGCGACCTCACTGTCGACGTGTCGACACGGCTGCGACCGCGCGAGCCGGTGCCCGACCTGTGGCTGTGCGCCGCGCCGCTCAAGAAGGGGCGGATCGACTGGCTGGTGGAGAAAGCCTGCGAGCTCGGCGTCGACCGGCTGGTGCCGGTGGTGACGCAGCGGACGATCGTCGACCGCCCCAAGCTCGACCGGCTGCGCAGCCATATCGTCGAGGCGGCGGAGCAATGCGCGCGCACCGCGCTGCCGGTGCTCGCCGAGTCGACCAAATTGACGGCGCTGCTGCGCGACTGGCCGGCGGAGCGCGCCCTGTTCTTCGCCGACGAATCGGGTGGTGCGCCGGCCTTGGCGGCGATGCGCGAACGGCCCGGGCCGGCGGCGATCCTGATCGGCCCGGAAGGCGGCTTCACCGACGAGGAACGCAGCGCGATCCGCGCCGTGCCGCAGGCGGTGGCGGTCAGCCTCGGCCCCCGCATCCTGCGCGCCGATACCGCCGCGACGGCGGCGGTTTCGCTCTGGATGGCGGCATGCGGAGACTGGCAGGAAAGCTGACTGGCGCGTACGTTCATCCCCGCGTAAGGCCGCGGCATGACGACCAAGACCGAGAGCGCCGCGGGCGCACCGATCATCGAATCGCGCGACCAGCTGATCGCCCATTTCGCGCGTGGCGAGAAGCCGCGCGACCGGTGGCGGATCGGCACCGAGCATGAGAAATTCGTCTATCGGCTGGACGATCACCGCGCCCCCGCCTGGGACGAGCCGGGCGGCATCCGCGACCTGCTCCACGCGCTGCAACCGCACGGCTGGCAGCCGGTCGAGGAGGGCGGCAAGATTATTGCGCTGACCGGCGCCGACGGCAGCGTCAGCCTCGAACCCGCCGGGCAGTTCGAGCTGTCCGGCGCGCCGCTCGAATCGCTGCACCAGACCTGCGCGGAGACAGGCCGGCACCTCGAACAGGTCAAGGCGGCGGGCGATGCGCTGGGGATCGGTTTCCTCGGGCTCGGCATGTGGCCCGACAAACGGCGCGACGAGCTGCCGATCATGCCCAAGGGCCGCTATGCTATCATGCTGCGCCATATGCCGCGCGTCGGCAGCATGGGGCTCGACATGATGCTGCGGACCTGCACGATCCAGGTCAATCTCGATTACGCCAGCGAAGCCGATATGGTGAAGAAGTTCCGCGTCGGGCTGGCGTTGCAGCCGCTCGCCACCGGCTTGTTCGCCAATTCGCCGTTCACCGAGGGCAAGCCCAACGGCTTCCTCTCCTATCGCAGCCACATCTGGTCGGATACCGATCCGGCGCGCACCGGCATGCTGCCGTTCGTGTTCGAGGACGGTTTCGGCTACGAACGCTATGCCGACTATATGCTCGATGTGCCGATGTACTTCGTCTATCGCGACGGCCGCTACATCGATGCCGCGGGCCTGTCGTTCCGCGACTTCCTGCGCGGCGAGCTGAGCGTGCTGCCCGGCGAGAAGCCGACGATCGACGACTGGAACGACCATCTCTCCACCGCCTTCCCCGAGGTGCGGCTCAAGACCTTCCTCGAGATGCGCGGCGCCGACGGCGGGCCGTGGAACCGGATCTGCGCGCTGCCCGCCTTCTGGGTCGGGCTGCTCTACGACGATGCGGCGCTCGACGCGGCGTGGGACCTCGTCAAGGACTGGTCGATGGAGGATCGCGAGGCGTTGCGCAGCGCGGTGCCGCGGCTCGCGCTCGACGCGCCGCTGCCCGGCGGCGGGCGGCTGGGGGACATTGCCGGGCCGGTGCTCGACATCGCCCATGCCGGCCTCGCCGCGCGTGCCCGCACCAATGCGATGGGCGACAATGAGACCGGCTTCCTCGATCCGCTGCGCGAGGTGGTGCGATCGGGCAAGGTGCCGGCGCAGGTGCTGCTCGACCGCTATCACGGCGACTGGGCGGGCGACCTGTCGCGCATCTATGCCGAGGCGAGCTTCTAGCCGCGGCTAATCGAGGCCGAGGGCGGCGCGGGCGACGCGCTTCACCTCCGGGTCAAGCGGCGGCGGGGTCATGTCGACGCCCGCCGCGAGCCGGTCGGCGATGAGGCGCAGCGCTGCGATCCGCGCCGCCTTCTTGTCGTCGCCGGCGATCACCGTCCAGGGCGCGCCGCCGGTATCGGTGCGCGCGAACATATCGTGCATCGCCAGCAGATAGTCGCCGCGGCGGCCGCGGTTGCGATAATCGTCGAGGCCGGTCTTCCACCGCTTCCACGGATCGTCGAGCCGTCGTTCGAGCCGATGGTCCTGCTCGGCCTGGCTGATGTGGACGAACAGCTTGATGAGGGTGATGCCGTCCGCCATCATCTCCGCCTCGAAGGCGTTGATCTCCTCATAGCCGCGCTGCCATTCCGCTTCGCTCGCATAGCCTTCGACCCGCTCGACGAGGACGCGCCCGTACCAGCTGCGGTCGAACACCGCGATATCGCCCGGCGCGGGCAAGGCGCGGCGGAAGCGCCAGAGGAAGTCGTGCGCCTTCTCCTCCTCGGTCGGCGCGGCGATCGGGTGGACGTCGAAATGGCGCGGGTCCCAGCTGGTGGTCAGCCGCTGGATGATGCCGCCCTTGCCCGCCGCGTCCCAGCCTTCGAACATGATCACCGCGCGCCCGCCACGGACGATATAGGCGACGAGGATCTGTTCGAGCCGGTCCTGCAAGGCGGCGAGATCGCGCTTGTAATGGCCCTTGTACGGCTTGTCGGTTTCGTAATCGGCGAGAGCGATCATCCGCGGCGTCCTCCTGTGCTGGGGAGGCGAGAACGCATCAGCCGCGTCCGCGTCGCATCAGTCGCTCGGTCCGTGCCATTCGACCCAGGCGCCATAAGCATGGCAGGTGGCGAGATGCTGCGTCGTGCCGTCGGGCCAGAGCGTCAGGCTGAGGTGCACCGCCTCGCGCGCCGCGGTCCATTCGAAGGCGATCCGCGCCAGCGGCCGGTCCGCATCGGCGCGGGCGCCCGCGTCGCGGAACGCCGCCTCGACCGCACGCCGACCCGCCGGATCGAGATATTGCAGCGCCATCGAATGGACGACGACGCGGCAGCATCGCTCCGCCTGCGGCAGGGCGAGGCGCGCGGGCAGCCAGGTCGTGATGTCGCCCTGGTCGACCTGCGGCGGTCGCGCCAGCGCGATGGCGATCGCGGCGGAGAGGCGTTGCAGCCGCTCCTGCTGGTCCGCCCAGATGAACGCCATCAGCCGCGCCCGCGCCGCCGGATCGGCGATGTCGACCGGCCGCAGATCGACGCCCCGCGCCGACCGGATCGCGATCGGCCGCACCGGCGGCGGCGGGCCATGCCAGTCCGGGGCCACCCGCACCGGCGATCCCGAACAGCCGATTTCGCGCCCGCCGAGCGTATAGGCATACCGATCGAGGTTGAGCGCGAGCCCGGCGCTCGCGCCGAGTTCGAGCAGCTCGCACGGCATGTCGAAGCGCCGGCGGGCGACCATCAGCGCCGCGACGATCGAGGCGGTGCGGCCGACTTCGTTGGTCTGCGGCGGATCGCGCAGCCAGTCGACGATCATCGCATCGCCCTGCGCCAGCGCCTCGCCGATCGCCGCGTCGAAATCGCCGCGCTGCGTCCGGTAGAGCGCGGTGAGCGCCGGGATCGCCTCGCTGCGGGCGAGCGCGTGCAGCGCCGCATTGACGCGCATCGCCAGCGCATCGGCGGCGACGTCGCGCGGCCATGCCGCGATCAGCGCGGCGGTGCGCGGCGCATGGTGCAATTGCCGCTCCGTGGCTTCGAGCACCGCCGGGACGAAGCTCGAGCCGAGGGCGCGCACGACCTCGGCATGGGTGGCGAGCGGACCCGGCTGGGGCAACGATCGATCAGCCGTGATCCGCGCCGACGCTGACAGGGTCAAAACGTATCCCAATCCCCATTGGCGACGAGCCGCGGCCGTCCCGGCTCCTTCGGCGTGTCCGCCTCCGTCTTGGTCGGGGTGAGCACGCGCACCGGGCGCGACGGCGGTGCCGGCGGCGGTGGCGGTACCGCGGCCGCGGCATCGATCCTGAACGAATCGACGGATCGATCGAGCGCCTCCGCCTTGTCGGCAAGCTGACGCGCCGCCGCCGAGGTCTGTTCGACCATCGCGGCATTTTCCTGCGTCATCGTATCCATCTCGCCGATCGCGGTGTTGACCTGCGCGAGGCTGCGCGCCTGCTGGTCGGAGGATTGAGCGATCGCCTCGATCGCGACGCTGACCGCGGCGACGCGATCGATGATCCGTGCGAGCGCCTGCCCCGTCTCGTCGACGCGGGTGACCCCGGTGCGGATATGCGCCGCGGCGGAATTGACCATCTGCTTGACCTCGGTGGCGGCATTGGCGGAGCGTTGCGCGAGCGCGCGCACCTCCTGCGCCACGACCGCGAAGCCGCGCCCGGCCTCCCCCGCCCGCGCCGCCTCGACACCGGCGTTGAGCGCGAGCAGGTTGGTCTGGAAGGCGATGCCGTCGATCAGCGCGATGATCTCGGCGATCTCCTTGCTCGCCTTGTCGATCCCCTGCATCGCGGCGATCGCCTCGCGCACCACCGTACCGCCCTGCTCCGCCTCGTCCTTCGCCTCGCTCATCGAGCGGCTCGCGCCGATCGCGGCACCGGCACCGTCATGGATCGAGCGGGTGACCTCGTCGAGCGCTGCGGCGGATTGCTCGATCGCCGCCGCCTGCTGCTCGGTGCGTTGCGAGAGATGCTGGGTGGCGCGGCTGATCTCGTCCGTATTGTGCAGGATCGCGGTGGCGCCGGCGCGCACCTCGGCGACGGTGCGCGACAGGCTTTCGGCGGCGTGGTTGAGATCGTCCGCGAAGCTCAGATAGCTGTCGGGCATGCCCTCGATGCGGACGGTGAGATCCGCCGCGGCGAGCCGCCGCAGACCGTCACCGATCTTCGCCGCCGCCGCGTCGCGCTCGATCGTCGCCGCGACCTTGGCCTTGGCGGTATCGCGGAACACGGTGACCGCCTGCGCCATGGCGCCGAGCTCGTCGTAGCGATCGGTCGCGGGTACATCGACATCGTTGCGGCCGGCGACGAGGTCGGTCATCACGCCGGTCAGCGCGGTGATCGGCCGGGCGATCTGGCGGCCGAGCACGTTGGCGAGGGTGAACGCCAGTCCCATCAGCGCGATCGAACCGATGACGAGCACCACCACGGCATGATGGATCGCGCGGTCCTGCTGCGCGGCATTGGCCTCCATCTCCTTGGTCTCGACGTTGCGCAGGTCGCGCAGCGGCAGCGCGACCTTGCTGACCAGCACCTTCTCGCCCGCGGCGCGCACCGCCGCCTCGGCAGCCTCGCGTCGGCCGTCCCTGACCCATTGGATCAGCCGGTCGCCCCAGTTGCGGCGCCATGCCAGCGCCTCGCGGTTGGCGATATGCAGCCGGTCCAGCTTATCGGCGTCACCGCGCAGCAGGTCCTCGAGCTCGGCCGCGGTATCGTCATAGGCCTTGGCGCCCTCGTTGTAGGATTTGAGATAGGACGGGTCGCCGGTCACAAGAAAGCCGCGGAACTGGCTGTTCTGCCGCAGCATCGAGGTTTCGAGCGTCAGCGCCTTGGCATAGATCGTCTGGCTGATGTTGTTGCGCGCGGTGGACCGCTCGATCGACTGGATGTTCAGGAAGAACACCAGCATGACGATCGCCGCGGTGGCGTTGATGGCGAGGAACGACAAGCCGAGCTTGCGCGGGATCTTCATGGTCGTCGGACCTCCAGAAGCGGTAAACAGGGGTGGCGTCGCGACCGGGCGGTGCTGGAACGCTCCACGCACGGCTCGGCGTACCGATATGCCGGGTGGATCGCCGACCGCTCGGTCGGATCGGCCAGTAATGCGTTCATCTTACCCCCGGCATACGCTGCAGTGACGGCGTCGCCCCACTCGTCGGGGCGCCGGCCGCCCCCGCGAAGGTCGGTGTTCGCATTATAGGTCCGATCCGACGCTCATGCGTCTCACAACCCCATTCTTTCGACGGAGCGGCGGCGCCTGGCCGATCCGGCGCCGCCGCGGACGCGCGCTAGAAGCGCGAGCGGAGCGTCAGGCCGTAGGTGCGGGGTTCGGCCAGCATGGCGATGGTCAGCGCATTGCCGACCGCGTAGCGCGGGTAACCGAACCGCTCGACCTGCGACAGGCTGCCGTTGCCTTGCAGATAGGCGGAGGAGGCGACCTGTTCATAGCGCGCGTTGAGGACATTCTGTCCCCACAGCTCGACCGACCAGCGCTGGTCGCGTCCCCGCACGCCGATCCGGGCATTGACTAGCAGATAGGCCGGCTGCCGCTTCTCGACGAACAGGTTGGAGCCGGCGATATAGTCGCTGCTCAGCCGGCTATCGACGTAGAAGAGCGCCGACAGGCCCGTGTCGCCCAACGCCGGTGTCCAGCTCGCCGATTCGGTGACGACGTGACGCGGCGCATTGGAGAGCTGATTGCCCGGCAGCAGGAACAGGCTGGTGCTAAGCGGGGCGCCCTCGGCGCTGCCGACCAGATTATGCCGGTATTGCGTATAGGCATAGGTGTAGCCGGCGGTGACCGTCACATCGCGGCGGGGATAGAGCCCGGCCTCGATCTCGATACCCCGCGTCACCACGCCGGCGCCGACGGTGCCGGTGCAGCGCCCCGAACCCCTGAGCCGATCGATGTCGGTACCGTGAAGCGATTCGCTGCACGCGCCGATATTCTGCACGACGAATGCCGCGCCGTTGAAGGTGTTAAGCTGGAAGTTGCTGAAATCCGACCGGAAGGCGGCGATGTTCGCGCTGAAGGCGGCGCCGCTGTACTTGGCGCCGACCTCCACCGCGCGCACCGTCTCGGGATCGAAGCGCAGGCTGCTGCCCGCCGCCGCCGGCGTCGTATAGGCGTCGTCGGCCAGCCCTGCGCGGGCAAGATTGTAGCCGCCTGCCTTATAGCTATGCGCATAGGATGCGTAGAACAGTGTGTGCGGCCGCGCCTGCCACGACAGGACCGCCGTGCCGGTCACCTGCCCCTCGCGCTTCGCATCGGCGATCGGCGTGTCGTTGAACGCCGTGGTCGAATTGCCCGCGCAGCTCTGCCGGATGATCGCCGCCGCCGCTCGCCGGACGCGCGGATCGCGGTTCGAGAACAGGCCGGCGAGGCCGGACTGCTGGACCCCGCAGGTGACGTTGTCGCTGTTGAGCGCCGCATGCAGCGTCTTGCGCTCATGGGTATAGCGCAAACCGCCCGTCACGCTCAGCCTATCGGTGATGCGATAGATGTTATGGGTGAAGACAGCGAAATTGTCGCTCGTCTGCTGGAAGATATCGTGCGCGTTGGTGACGTCGTGCAACGCGGTCAGCCGGTCGATCCCGGCGATCAGCGGCCTGCCGATATTGGCGATCGCGGTGGAGCGGATCGCCGGCTTGATGCAGCCGGGCGCGCGGACATCGCGCACCGCCCCGGCCGGATCGAAGGCGGCGAGCATGCTGCACGCGGCGAAGACGCCATATTGCGATCCGAAATGCAGCGATTCGACCGAACGCAGCGTCTCATGCGCGAAATAGCCGCCGACCAGCCAGTCGAGGCGATTGCCGAAGGCCGTGCCGCTCAGCCGCGTTTCCTGCGTGAAGGTGTGGAATTGCCGGTACGCATCCTTGCCGCGATAGGCGATGTCGAGATTGGTGCCGTCGAAGTCTCCCGCCGTCCCCGCCTTATATTCGCGATAGGCGCTGATCGAGATGAGCTGGACGTCGCCCGACGTCCAGCCGATGCGTGACGACAGGCCATAGTCCTTGACGATATTGCCATAGGCGCGGCCGGGGGTGATCGCGATCTGTCGATTGTAGGGATCGCCGTCGCTCGGCAGCACGCCGCCCATGTCCTTCATCAGCGTGACGATCCGGTTGCGGGGCGCGAAGGCGACATCGCCCGGGCGACCGGGGGTGGGATCATATTTCTCGCGCGTGTCGACATAGACCGCGCCGCAGCATTTCTCGTTGCGGTAGGTATAGTCGCCGATCAGGCGCAGCGACAGCCCGTCCTGCGGTTTGAAGAACAGCTGGCCGCGGACGAAGGCGCGGCGGCGATCGTTATAGTCGGTGTCGTTGACGACGTCGTGATAGAAGCCGTCGCGCCTGGCGGTGACGCCGTCGATGCGGAAGGCGAGCACGTCCTTGACCAACGGGCCGGTGATCGCGCCGGCGAGCCTTATCGCCTGATAATTGCCGTAGCTCGCCTCGCCATAGCCGCCGTAGGTGAATTCGGGATATTTGGTGTAGATGCTGATCGCGCCCGCCGACGAATTGCGTCCCGACAGCGTCCCTTGCGGGCCGCGCAGCACCTCGATCCGCTCGATCTCGCCGATGTCGTTGAGGCCGTTGCCGGTGCGGTTGCGATAGACGCCGTCGATGAACATCGCGACCGAGCTTTCCAGCCCGGGATTGTCGCCGACGGTGCCGATGCCGCGCAGCCGGGCGGTCGCATTCGCCTCCGACCCCGACGACGCGACCATCAGCGACGGTGCGAGCTGCGCGGTCTGGCGGATATCGGTCGCGCCGGAATTCTGCAGGGCGGTGGTGCCATAAGCGCTCACCGCGATCGGCACGTCGGACAGGCGCTGCGACCGGCGGGTCGCGGTGACGATGATGTCCGACGTATTCTCGGCGACGGGCGCCTTGTCCGCATCACTCCTGGCGGTGGGCGGCAGCCCGCGCAGCCCCTGCGCCGCGACCGGCGCGGTCACGCCGACACAGCCGACCGCCGCCAATAGATATCCCAATGTCCGCATATTCGCCCCCTGACTTTTTGCCGGGAGCGATTGGCCGCGACATCGCTAATGAAAGGTTAATCCTGGAACGGGATATTGGCCGAACGATACCATATCCCGGAAATAAGACGGT
Organism: Sphingomonas kyungheensis; assembly: GCF_037120395.1. Taxonomy (NCBI): domain Bacteria; kingdom Pseudomonadati; phylum Pseudomonadota; class Alphaproteobacteria; order Sphingomonadales; family Sphingomonadaceae; genus Sphingomonas; species Sphingomonas kyungheensis. The sequence goes on along the minus strand of NZ_JBBBDM010000003.1, from coordinate 236,125 downwards.
TTAAAGTTTCGCGGCCTCGACCGCGTGATGCCGCGGCCGTCGAACGGGGGCGAAGAGGTGGCGCCGGGCCTCCGGCGCCACCCCGTCGCCGGGGTCAGAACCGGGAGCGCACGGTCAGCCCATAGGTGCGCGGTTCGCCGGGCACGCCGACGGTCAGCGCGTTGCCGACGGCGTAGCGTGGGTATCCGAACCGCTGGACCTGCGACAGGCTGCCATTCCCCTGCAGATAGGCGGCCACCGCGATCTGCGCATAATGGCTGTCGAGCAGGTTCTGGCTCCAGAATTCGACCGCCCAGCGCTCGTCGCGGCCGCGCAGGCCGATGCGCGCATTGACCAGGACATAGGCCGGCTGCTGCTTCTCCGCCATCAGATCGGAGCCGGTGGAATAGTCGCTCGACAGGCGGCTATCGACGTAGAACAGCCCCGACAGGCCGCTGCGGCCGAGGGCCGGCGTCCAGGCCAGGGACTCGGTGACGACATGGGTCGGCGCGTTGGACATCTGATTGCCCGGCAGCAGGAACAGGCTGGTGCTCAGCGGCGCGCCCTGCGCATTGCCGACCAGATTGTGGCCATAGCGCGCCCGCGCATAGCTATAGCCGACGCGGAAGGTGACATCCCTGACGGGATAGACACCGGCCTCGACCTCGAACCCGCGGGTCACGACGCCGGCGCCGACGTCTCCGGTGCACCGCCCGCCGCTGTCGGCACCGTGCAGCGAATCGCGACAGGCGCCGATATTCTGCACGACCAGCGCCGCCCCGTTAAAGGTGTTGAGCTGGAAGCTGCTGAAATCCGACCGGAAAGCCGCGATGCTCGCATTGAAGGCCGGCGCATTGTACTTGGCGCCGACCTCGATCGCCCGCACCGTCTCCGGATCGAAGCGCAGGCTGCTGGCCACCGCCGGCGCCGTGACGAACGCATTGTCGGCGAAGCCGGCGCGGGTCAGATTATATCCGCCCGCCTTATAGCCATGCGCGTAGGAGGCATAGAAGAGCGTGCTCGGCCGGGCCTGCCAGGACAGTACCGCGGTGCCGCTCAACCGGCCCTCCCGCATCGAATCGCTGATCCGGGTCCCATTGTAGGCGGAGGTCGAATTGCCCGGGCAGCTTTGCCGGATGATGATCATCGCCGCCTGACGCATCTGCGGATTGGGGTCGGTCAAAAGGCCGGCCAGAGCGGTCTGCTGCGCGCCGCAGATCGTATTGCCGCTGTCGAAGGCGGCGCGCATCGTCTTGCGTTCGTTGGTATAGCGCAGGCCGCCGGTGACGCTCAGCGTATCGGTGAGGCGATAGATATCGTGCGTGAAGACGGCGAAGTTGTCGCTCGTCTGCCGGTAGACGTCATGGACGTTGGACGTATCGTGCAGCAGCGTCAGCCGGTCGAGCCCGCCCATCAGCGTCGGCCCGACCGCGGCCACGGCGAGGTCGTGGACCATCGGCTTGAGGCAGGCGGGCGCGGCAGGATCGCGGAACGCGCCGCTGGGATCGAAGGCGGCGAGCATGCTGCACGCGGCGAAGGCACCATAGTCGGACCCGTAGCGCAGCGAGTCGGACAGGTTCAGCCGCTCGTGCGCGTAATAGCCGCCGAGCAGCCAGTCGAGCCGGTTGCCCAATGCCGCGCCGCTCACCCGCGTCTCGTGCGAGAAGGTGTGGAACTGGCGCGTCGCCTCCTTGTCGTAATTGACGAGATTGAGGCTGCCGAAGTCGAAATCCCCGGCAGTGCCGGCCTTATATTCGCGATAGGCGTCGATCGATACGAGCTGCACCGCCCCCATCGTCCAGCCGATCCGCGACGAGACGCCGTAATCCTTGACGATGTTGGTATAGGCCTGACCACGCGAGATGGCGGAGAGGCGGTTATAGGGATCGCCGTTGCTCGGCAGCACCGCGCCCATGTCTCCCATCAGCTTGACGATGCGGTTCTCCGGAGCGAAGGCGACGTCACCCGGCCGACCCGGCGTCGGGTCGTATTTCTCGCGCGTATCGAGATAGACGGTGCTGCAGCACCGCTCCCGGCGCAGCGTATAGTCGCCGATCACGCGCAGCGAGAGATCGTCCTGCGGTTTGTAGAACAGCTGGCCGCGGACGAAGGCGCGGCGGCGATTGTTGAAGTCGATATCGTTGACCACGTCATGGTTGAAGCCGTCGCGCCGGGTGGTCGCACCGTCGATGCGGAAGGCGAGCGTGTCCTTGATCAGCGGACCGGTGACCGAGCCGGCGAGGCGCAGCGCATTGTAATTGCCGTAGCTCGCCTCGCCATAGCCGCCGAAGGTGAATTCGGGATATTTGGTGTAGATGCTGATCGAGCCCGCCGACGAATTGCGCCCCGACAGGGTGCCCTGCGGCCCGCGCAGGATCTCGATCCGGTCGATTTCGCCGATGTCATTGAGGCCGATGCCGGCGCGGTTGCGGTAGACGCCGTCGATGAACACCGCGACCGAGCTTTCGATACCGGCATTCTGACCGACGGTGCCGATCCCGCGCAGCCGCGCGGTGGCGCTCACCTCGGAATCGGTCGACGAGACGATCAGCGACGGCGCGAGCTGCGTGACCTGACGGATGTCGGTCGCGCCGGTGCGGCTCAGCGTCACCGTGTCATAGGCGCTGACCGCGATCGGCACGGTCGACTGGCGTTGCGATCGCCGCGTCGCCGTGACGATCAGGTCGGTGCTGTTTTCCGCGATCGGCTGTTTGTCCGCGTCGGCCTTGTCGTTCTTGGTCGCCGGCGCGATCGCGCGCAGGCCCTGCGCCTGCGCCTGGCCGATCGTTCCGACGCAGCCGACTGCCGCCAGCAGATATCCTAATTTGCGCAATTCTGGTCCCCCTCAGCAATGTTCGGGGTCCGAAGAAGCGAATTACATTAATAAATGGTAAATCCAATTATAGTATCGGTCTGCAGGAACGAGCCTGCAATGTCCGCCAGCATCGATCAGCCTGGTCTATCGATTTGAGATTACGCATCATCCGCCGGCAGGGCGGGACGGATCCGCGCCAGTATCGCCCTCATCTTTAAAAGCGCGAGCGCAACGTGGCGCCGTAGGTGCGCGCTTCGCCGAGGAAAGCGACGCTCAGCGCATCGGCGGTGGCGTCGCTCGGCGCGCCCATCGGATCGGGGGATGGCGACATCCCGAAAATCCGGAAAAGGTTCAGTCACGCCGCCGGGCCGTCGCGACGGCCCGGCGACGGCGGATCAGCCCGCCTTCGGGGCGACCGACTTGTCGACGTCGGTCGCGGCGACTCCTGCCTGCGGCGCGATGCGCAGGTTGAGTTCCTTGAGCTGCTTGGGCGTCGCGAAATTGGGCGCGCCCATCATCAGGTCCTCGGCCTTCTGCGTCATCGGGAAGACGATCACCTCGCGGATATTGGGTTCGTCGGCGAGCAGCATGACGATGCGGTCGATACCCGGCGCCGAGCCGCCGTGCGGCGGCGCACCGAACTTGAAGGCGTTGATCATGCCGGCGAAGTTGGTGTCGACCTCGGCCTGCGAATAGCCGGCGATCTCGAACGCCTTGTACATGATCTCCGGACGATGGTTGCGGATCGCCCCGCTCGACAGTTCGACGCCGTTGCAGACGATGTCATATTGATAGGCGAGGATGTCGAGCGGGTCCTTGGTTTCCAGCGCGTCCATCTCGCCCTGCGGCATCGAGAAGGGATTGTGGCTGAAGTCGATCTTCTTGTTGTCCTCGTCATATTCGAACATCGGGAAATCGACGATCCAGCAGAATTCGAAGCGGTTCTGATCGATCAGGCCAAGGCTCTCGCCGACGCGGGTGCGCGCGAGGCCGGCGAGCTTGGCGGCCTGCGCCTCCTTGCCGGCGGCGAAGAACAGGCCGTCGTCGGGGCCGAGGCCGAGCGCATCGGCCATCGCGCTCATCTTGTCCTCGCCGTGGTTCTTGGCGATCGGGCCGCCCCATTCGCCGCCCTTGCGCGTCGCATAGCCGAGGCCGGCGAAGCCTTCGGACTGCGCCCAGGCGTTCATGTCATCGAAGAACTTGCGGCTCTTGTCGGCGGTGCCCGGCGCGGGGATGGCGCGGACGACGTCGCCGCCCTCGACGATCGAGGCGAAGCGGCCGAAGCCCGAGCCGACGAACTGATCGGACACGTCGCTGATCAGGATCGGGTTGCGCAGGTCGGGCTTGTCGTTGCCGTATTTCAGCATCGATTCCCGATAGGGAATGCGGCGGAACGGCAGCGCCGAGACGCTGCGCCCCTTGCCCTGCCAGTCGGCGAACTCCTCGAAGACGCCGTGCAGCACCGGCTCGATCGCGGCGAACACGTCCTCCTGCGTGACGTAGCTCATCTCGAAGTCGAGCTGGTAGAATTCGCCGGGGCTGCGGTCGGCGCGGGCATCCTCGTCGCGGAAACAGGGCGCGATCTGGAAATAGCGATCGAAGCCGGCGACCATCAGCAGCTGCTTGAACATCTGCGGCGCCTGCGGCAGCGCGTAGAATTTGCCGGGATGGACGCGGCTGGGGACGAGATAGTCGCGCGCCCCCTCCGGCGACGAAGCCGTGAGGATCGGCGTCTGGAATTCGGTGAACCCCTGCCCGATCATCCGCTGGCGGATCGAGGAGATCACCTTCGAGCGCAGCATGATATTCTGGTGCAGCCGCTCCCGGCGCAGGTCGAGGAAGCGATAGCGCAGGCGGATGTCCTCGGGATATTCGGCATCGCCCGCGACCGGCATCGGCAGCTCCTGCGCATGGCTCTGCACCGTCGCGGCGCGCGCGAACACCTCGATCGCGCCGGTGGCGAGATTGGGGTTCTGCGTCGCCTCGGACCGCGCCTTGACCAGGCCGTCGATCGTCACCACCGATTCGACGCGCAGCGATTCCAGCGTCGGCAGCGCCGGTGAATCGCTGTCGGCGACGATCTGGGTGATGCCGTAATGGTCGCGCAGATCGACGAAGAGCACGCCGCCATGATCGCGCTTGCGATGGACCCAGCCCGACAGGCGGACGGTCTCGCCGACGTTGCTCGCGGACAGCGCGGCGCAGGTGTGGGAGCGATAGGCGTGCATGATCGTTTCTTCCGGCCGGCAAGGGCATGTGGGTGAAGCGTGGCGCTTCCCCGTCTCACTTGGCTTTGTCAACCCGGCCGCGTGTGGCTATGGCAAGGCCATGCATATCCACCCGTTGATTACAGACAGCGCGACCCTCGCCAATCTGTGTGCCCGCCTCGCCAATGCCGACTTCGTCACCGTCGACACCGAATTCATGCGCGAGAGCACCTATTACCCCGAATTGTGCCTGATCCAGATCGCCGACGTGAACGAGGCGGCGGCGATCGATCCGATGGCGCCGGGGCTCGACATGACGCCGCTGCTCGACCTGCTCACCGAGAATCAGGACGTGCTCAAGGTCGTCCACGCCGGCGGGCAGGATATCGAGATCATCTACAATCTCACCGGCAAGACGCCGCAGCCGCTGTTCGACACGCAAGTCGCGGCGATGGCGCTGGGGCAAGGCGAGCAGATCGGCTATTCCAACCTCGTCGACAGCTGGCTCGGCATCCAGGTCGACAAGGGCGCGCGCTTCACCGACTGGGCGCGGCGGCCGCTCGACGCGCGGCAGATCGAATATGCGATCGGCGACGTGACCCACCTCGCCGATATCTTCCCCAGGATGCTCGAACGGCTGCGCAAGACCGGGCGCGGCGTGTGGCTCGACCAGGAGATGGAGCGGCTCGCCGATCCCGCCAATTATGCCAACGACCCCGATCAGGCGTGGAAGCGCGTCCGCATCTCCGGCCGCAAGCCCGACGTGCTGGGGCGGCTCAAGGCGCTGGCGCGCTGGCGCGAACTGGAGGCGCAGTCGAAGGACCTGCCGCGCGGACGCATCGTCAAGGACGAGACGTTGGGCGACCTCGCCGGCCATCCGCCGCGCAAACAGGCCGATCTCGCCAAGGTGCGCGGCCTGTCGGCGACCTGGGCGTCGAACGACATCGGCGGCCGGCTGATGGCGGCGATCGATTCGGCGCAGCCGCTGTCGGGCGACGAGCTGCCGCCGCGCGACGACCGCAAGCCGGGGCTGGGCAAGGAGGGCGCGCTGGTCGCCGACCTGCTCAAGCTGCTGCTCAAGATCCGCTCGCGCGACATCGACGTCGCCTCGCGGCTGCTGGCGCGGTCGGACGAGCTGGAGGCCTTGGCGGCGGGGGTGCGCACCGGCCTGCCGATGCTGGAGGGCTGGCGGTTCGATCAGTTCGGCCGCGACGCGCTCGATCTGGTCGAGGGGCGGCTCGGCTTCGCGGTGCGCGGCGGCAAGCTCAAGATGACGCGAACGGAGGAGACGGCATGAAGCGGATGATCCTGATGGCGCCGGTGCTGGCGCCGATGCTGACGGCGGCCTGCGCGACGATGGCGCCGCCCCCGCCCGAGCGCGGGCCGTGCGTGGTCGACGAGGCGGCGAAGATGCACTTCGCCGCGGTGAAATACCGCGAGCGGATGCGCGGCGAGATCGAACATGCGACGCATTCGGCGGTGTCGCGGATCGTCCGGCCGGGCGACATGGTGACGCAGGATCTCCGGCCGGACCGGCTGACGATCCTGCTCGACGACGGCGGGCTGATCAGCGGGTTGCGCTGCGGGTGATCCGCGGGGGCGGGGCTGGCCGGCGATGGCGCTGAGCCGAGGTCTCGCTCATCCCGCATAGAGTCATCCGTTAGCCCTGAGCCTGTCGAAGGGCGGGCTTCCAGAGTGCGGTCGATCGATGTGTCGCGATGCGGTCGCCTCGGGGCGGGACGGACCGACTAGCGCTCCGCTCGGGGGATGGCAGCGCTTCGACAGGCTCAGCGCGAACGGTGACGGGTGGCCGAAACGCACCTCAGCGGTCGCGCAGACATTTCCCTCATGTGCGCAGAGTTGGCCCCACCAGCGCTTGGCCGAACACCACGCGCGGCTTGCGCTTCAGCCCGGTCGCCAGCGCGGCATGGCGGCGCTCGACCGTCTCCGAATAGAGCGGCCGGTCCGCCTCGCCGAGCGACAGCAGCACGTGCCCCGGTTCGAGCCCCAAAGTCGCGCGTTGCAGCGGGCCGGCGAGCCCGGCGCTGAACCGCTGCCCGAGCCGGATCGCCAGCCCCCAGTCGATCGCCAGCGCAATCTGTCCGACATTGGCGAGGCCGGCGAGCAGCGGATGCGGCGTGGTGCTGCCGCCAAGGCTGGTGTGCAGCGCCTGCGCGAGCATGGCGCGCTCGGGCGCGTCGATCGCCACCCAATTGCCGTGCAGCGCGACCTCGAAGCCGCGTTCGTCGCGGAATTCGGGATTGGCGCGCCAGCCGGTGTCGGCGAGCAGGCAGGCGGCGTGGCGGATGCGGGCGAGCTCCGGCCCTTCGCCGGGAAAGAGCGGCGCGATCCAGCCGGCGAGCAGATCGCCATGTTCGGCGAAGCGGCCGAGCAGCCGCCCTTCCTCGCGCGCGCCGACGATCAGCGGATCGAGCGCGCGCGTCTGCGGATCGAGCGCGGCATAGAGCAGCCCCTCGCGCAGCCCGAAGGTCGAGGCGACGGCGCTCGCCGAACCGAGTTCGCGCATCACCACCGCGAGCAGCGCGGTCGCATCGCCGAGCTGGCCGGCCCGCACCGCCGACATGCCCGGCACGCTGCGCAGCCGCGTCCGCGACAGATGCGCGATGCTGCGGCCGAGCCGGCCGACCGTCTCGGGCGCGAGCGTATAGCCGTGGATGATCGGCAGCGGATAATGCGTCAGGCTCATGTCGAGCCGCGCCAGCGCGCGCCACGATCCGCCGACCATATAGAGCGGCAGGCCCCTGCCCCGCCCGGTCCAGCCGGCCTCGCGGATCAGCCTCGTGACGTGGCGGTCGAACGCCGGGCCGCGCCCTTCGCGCAGCGCGGCGATGCGCAGCACGCCGAGCGGGAAGGAGATGCGGTCGGTGACCGTGCCGGCGACGACGCGGACGAGTTCGAGGCTGCCCCCGCCAAGATCGCCGACGACGCCGTCCGCCTCGGGAATCGCCGACAGCACGCCCATTCCCGCGGCGGTCGCCTCCTGTTCGCCCGTCAGCACGTCGACGGTGAGGCCGAGCGCACCCGCCGCGGCGATGAAGGCGGGGCCGTTGCTAGCGTCGCGCACCGCGGCGGTGGCGACGGTGCGCAGCGGCGCGTCCATCTCGCGCGCGACCATCGCGAACCGGCCGAGCGCGCCCATCGCCAGCGCCATGCTGTCGGCGTCGATCGTGCCGGTCGCGGCGAGGCTGCGGCCGAGGCCGGCCATCACCTTTTCGTTGAACAGCGTCGCCGGGATGCGCGGATGACCCTGGTAGACGACGAGGCGCACCGAATTGGAGCCGATGTCGATGATGCCGGTGCGGGGGAACGTCTCTGCCATGACCGGCTCAACGAGCGGCACGGCCGGCTGTTCAGACACGCCCCGCTCGCGCAGGGTGGTGAGGAAGGGGATGCGGGCCATCAGGCGGCGGGACGTCGCCGCCCCGGCTCACCGCCGCTCCGCACCCCGGCCACGCCGCCGCGGATCATCGCCGCCGCCGCAGCGCCAGCGTCGGCACCGCATTGCTTTCGGCGAGCGCCGCGCCGCGACCGGACAGCGACGGATTGGTCATGAAGTAGCGATGGAGGTTGAACGGCTTCTCCCCCGGCGTCTCGCGCACGTAGCGACCGTCGGGGCCGAGCTCCCAGCTCTGCTCGGTGTCGATCAGATTGGCGACCATCACCTGGTCGAGCACCTGATCGTGCACCGTCGGGTTCTCGATCGGCAGCATATATTCGACGCGGCGATCGAAGTTGCGCGGCATCCAGTCCGCCGAGGAGATGAACACCTTGGCACCGTCATTGGGCAGTGCCGCGCCGTTGCCGAAGCAGAAGATGCGGCTGTGTTCGAGGAAGCGGCCGATGATCGACTTGACGCGGATATGCTCCGACATGCCCGGCACGCCGGGGCGCAGGCAGCAGATGCCGCGGATGATGAGGTCGATCTCGACCCCGGCGCCGCTCGCCTCGTACAATTTGTCGATGATCACCGGATCGACCAGGCTGTTCATCTTCGCCCAGACCGCGCCGACCTTGCCGGCGCGCGCATTGGCGATCTCGACGTCGATCAGCTGCAGCAGCTTCTGGCGCAGATCGCGCGGCGACAGGCTGAGTTTGACGATGTCGGTCGGCTCGACATAGCCGGTGACGTAATTGAACATCTGCGCGGCATCGCGCCCCATCCGCGGGTCGGCGGTGAAGAAGCTGAGGTCGGTGTAGATGCGCGCGGTCACCGGGTGGTAATTGCCGGTGCCGAAGTGGCAATAGGTGCGGAACTGGCCGTTCTCGCGCCGTACCACCATCGAGACCTTGGCATGCGTCTTCCATTCGAGGAAGCCGTAGACGACCTGCACGCCGGCGCGTTCGAGCGCGCTTGCCCAGAGGATATTCTGTTCCTCGTCGAAGCGCGCGCGCAGCTCGACCACCGCGGTCACCGACTTGCCCGATTCGGCGGCGGCGATCAGCGCATTGATCACCGCGGGCTGTTTGCCGGCGCGATACAGCGTCTGCTTGATCGCGATCACGTCCGGGTCCTGCGCCGCCTGTTTGAGGAAGGCGAGGACGACGTCGAACGTCTCATAGGGATGATGGACGATGATGTCCTTGGCGCGGATCGCCGCGAAGCAGTCGCCGCCGAATTCGCGGATCCGCTCGGGGAAGCGCGGCACGAAGGGCAGGAACTTGAGGTCGGGCCGATCCTCGTCGATCACCGCGTCGAGATCGCCGATGCTGAGCAGATTGCCGCTCTCGGTGATCGTCGCGTCGGCGCCGCCCAGTTCGTGGCGCAGCACCTTGGCGAGCGCGTCGGGCATGCCCGTCTCCAGCTCGAGCCGGATGACGCGGCCGCGGCGGCGGCGCTTGATCGCATTGGCGAAATAGCGGACGAGATCCTCCGCCTCCTCGTCGATCTCGATATCGCTGTCGCGCAGCACGCGGAAGGCGGCGGCGCCGACCAGCGTATAGCCCGGGAAGATCACCGGCGCGAACCGCTTGAGCAACGCCTCGATCGAGACGTAGCGCGCCGGCTCGCCCGGCAGGCGGACGAAGCGCGGCGCGCTCGCCGGGATCATCACCAGTTCGCGCACCGGCTCGCCGTCCGAATCGCGGACGACGTCGAACATCACCGACAGCCCCTTGTTGGGGATGAAGGGAAAGGGGTGGGCGGGATCGAGCGCCTGCGGCGTCAGGATCGGGAAGATCTGCTCGCGGAAATGCGCCTCGAGCCATTCGGCATCCTCGGCGTCGACCTCGTCGCGGCGCAGCACGTGCAGCCCAGCCTCGTCGAGCAGGGTGCGCAGGTCGCCCCACACCGCCTGCTGGCTCGCCATCAGCGCATCCGCCTCGCGCGTGATCGCGGCGAGCTGCTGCCCCGGCGTCAGGCCGTCGGACGAGCGGCGGTCGACATCCTTGAGCTGCTGCCCCTTGAGGCCGGCGACGCGGACCATGAAGAATTCGTCGAGATTGTTGCCCGAGATCGACAGGAAGCGCAGCCGTTCGAGCAGCGGATGCGCCGGATTGCACGCCTCCTCCAGCACGCGCCGGTTGAACGCCAGCCACGACAGCTCGCGGTTGAAATAGCGGTCGTTGACCTCCGGGACGAAGGGATCGTCGTCGGGGGCGGCGAGATGCGAGAGGTGGATCGGGCGTGTCATGGTTCGGTCATAGGCAGCAACGGTTGCGGTTGCGTGACGATCCCTGCCGCGGTGAGAACGGTGCGTGCCAGCGGGATCGACAGGCGGCGGTGGCTACCGAGCACCTCCTGATCGAGCGCATCGACGACGCGCTGGACGACGATATGGCTGCGCTCGATCCGCGTACTCAGCCATTGCACCAGATCCGGACGCGCATCGAGCCCGCGCCGGTGGAAGAGATGGGCGAGCAGCACCGCGATCAGCTCGTCGTCGGGCGCGCCGATCGCGGCATGCGGGCTGGCGGCCAGGCGCGAGCGCAGGTCGGGCAGCCGCACCGACCAGCTCGGCGGCAGCGCGTCGGCCACGATGACGAGCGGGCGGTTCTCCGCCTGCGCCTGGTTCCAGGCGTGGAAGATCTGCGCCTCGGGCATCGTTTCGGCATCGTCGATGATCCGGCCCTGGCTCTTCGCGGCGAAGATGCGCGCGAGCAGGCTGCGCCCCGATTTGCGCGGGCCGGTCAGCACCGCCGCCCTGACCGGCCAGCTCGCCCAATCCTCCAGCGTCCGCGCCGCGCGCACGTTGCTCGGCGTGACGAGGAAGGCATCGTCGTTCGGATCCGCGGGCCAGCCCAGCGGCAACGCCAGTTGCTGCGTCATCGGGTCAGCCGGCCGGGTTGGGATCGGCGGGCAGGTTCGACGGCAGCAGCTGCGGCGCGCGGCGGATGCGCAGCGTCTGCCCCGATCCGGTCACCTGGAAGCCGCGGACCTCGAGCGCGCGGCGCAGCGCCTCGGGATCGCCGTCATAGACGACGCGCATCAGCGACAGGCCGCCGAGCGCGAGGCTGGTGGTACTCGCCGAGCGCACCCCGGCGATGCCGCGCACCAGCCCTTCGGTATTGGCGACCGCACTCGCGCCCGGCGTGTCGAACTGGATGGTGAGCGGAATGCCCGCATCCGCGGCGCCGGTGTCGCCGACGATCTCGGCAAGCGTCTCGCCGCCCGCCGCGTCGTCGCTGTCGTTCGGATCGACCACCGGCTCGGGCGCGGGCGGCGGCGACAGCGTCGGGTCGAGCCCGAGCGCACCGCCGCGCAACGCCTGCTGGAACAGGCCGTCCATCCGTGTCACCCCGGCGTCGAGCAGCCGCGGCAGGCCCGCCGCGCTGCCGACGCGCAGCGTGAAGCTGCCGATCAACTGATTGTCGGGACCGTGGCGTGCCTGGAACACGCCGATGATCGGCCCGCCCGGATAGCTGCGATAGAGGCGGACGACCGGGATGAGGATGTCGCTCGCGCCATATTGGTCGATCACCTGCCGCCACCAGCCGCGTCCCGGCCGCGCGATCTGGCCGGCGTTGAGCAGCAGCGAATCGGCGCCGGTCCCCGAGGGGCGGACATAATCGATTGCGCTGTTGCCGGTGCGGAAACGCGCCCAGGCCTCCTGCCAGTCGTTGCGCTGCTCGAACACCGTCTCGACCCCGCCCGACACCTGCAGCGGCACGAGCAGCATCGGCCGCGAGCGGTCGGCATAGGCGCTGATGCCGAGCAGCCCCGCCGCACGGCCGCGGTTGAACAGCACGCCGAGCCGCGCGACGTAACGCGTCGGGCCGATCTGCTCATTCTCGACGACGATGCCCGAGACGAGCTGGTCGAGCGTGGCGTCGGAGACCAAAGCGCCGTCGCCGCCGAGCCGCTTCGACAGCTGCACCCACGCCTTGCGCTGGGCGAGCCGCCAGCCGCCGAGCCGTGCGCCCTCCGCGGTCTTGGCGGCGACGTCGACGCTGACGCCGCCGACCTCGAAATCGCCCGAACTGTCGACCGGGGTGACGCCGCGGCCGCCTTCGATCTGCGCATAGGCGCCCGCGGCGAGCAGCAGCGTCGCCCCGGCGAGCGAGGGAAACAGGGATGGCATGCGCATGGTGCAGGCCTTTTGGCGAAGCGGGCGGGCGATGCCAAGCGCGATATGCGCCCTGCCCCCGCCGCCCGCGCCCGGCGCACCGGTCGCCGCTACCGATCCTTGTTGCCAGCGCGGGGCGAAAATCTTAGCAGGCTGGCCGGATGAGCCAGCCGCCCTCCCCGTCCGACCAGTCCTACACCTATGCCGATGCCGGCGTATCGATCGCCGCGGGCAACGCGCTGGTCCGCGCGATCGGGCCGCTCGCCAAGGCGACGCGGCGGCCGGGTGCGGATGCCGAGCTCGGCGGCTTCGGCGGCTTGTTCGACCTCAAGGCGGCGGGCTTCTCCGATCCGCTGCTCGTCGCCGCCAATGACGGCGTCGGCACCAAGCTCAAGCTCGCGATCGAATGGGACCGGCATGAGGGCGTCGGCGTCGACCTCGTCGCGATGTGCGCCAACGACCTGATCGTCCAGGGCGCCGAGCCGCTGTTCTTCCTCGACTATTACGCCACCGCCAAGCTCGACACCGGCATCGCCGAACGCGTCGTCGCGTCGATCGCGGAGGGCTGCCGGCGGGCAGGCTGCGCGCTGATCGGCGGCGAGACGGCGGAGATGCCGGGCATGTACGCGCCGGGCGACTATGACCTCGCCGGCTTCTGCGTCGGCGCGGTCGAGCGCGACCGCGTGCTCACCGGCCAGACGATCGCGGCGGGCGACGTCATCCTCGGCCTCGCCTCGTCGGGCGTCCATTCCAACGGTTTCTCGCTGGTCCGCCGGCTCGCCGCGGATCGCGGCTGGAAGCTCGACCGGCCGGCGCTGTTCGACGCCGACCGGCTGCTGATCGACCTGCTGATGGCGCCGACACGCATCTATGTCGCGAGCCTGCTGCCGCTGCTGCGCGAGGGGGCGATCAAGGGCCTCGCCCATATCACCGGCGGCGGGCTGCTCGAGAATATCCCGCGCGTCCTGCCCGAGGGCACACATGCAGTGGTAGACGCCGACGCCTGGGAGCAGTCGCGGCTGATGGCTTTCCTCCAGGCGCAGGGCGCGATCGAGCCCGAGGAGATGGCGCGCACCTTCAACTGCGGCATCGGCATGGCGGTGGTCGTCGCCGCCGACGACGCCGACCGGGTCGCCGCGGCGCTCGGCGCGGCGGGCGAGACGGTCCACCGGATCGGCCAAGTCGAGGCGGGTAAGCGCGGCTGCACGGTGCGCGGCTCGACCGAGACGTGGAGCGCGCGCCACGACTGGACCGCGACGCACGATCATGGCTGACCGTCGATGAAGGCGGTCGGCATCCTGATCTCGGGCCGGGGCTCGAACATGATGGCGCTGGTCGAGGCGGGGATCCCCGTCGCGCTGGTCGCCTCCGACAAGCCCGATGCGCCGGGGCTGGACTGGGCGCGGGCGCGCGGCATCGCCACCTTCGCGCTGTCACCCAAGGGGATCGGCAAGGCCGCCTATGAGGCGGAGCTCGACGCCGCGTTGCGCGCGGCGGGGTGCGAGGTGATCGCGCTCGCCGGCTATATGCGGCTGGTCTCCGCCGATTTCGTCGCGCGCTGGCGCGACCGGATCGTCAACGTCCATCCGTCGCTGCTGCCCCTGTACAGGGGGCTCGACACGCATGCGCGCGCGATCGCCCATGGCGACGCGGTCGCCGGCTGTTCGGTCCACCTCGTCACCGAGGAGCTCGACGCTGGCCCGCTGCTCGGCCAGGCCGAGGTGCCGATCCTCCCCGGCGACACGCCCGACACGCTCGCCGCGCGGGTGCTGGTCGCCGAACACCGCCTGTATCCGCAAGTCCTCAAGGAGTTCGTCAGCCGATGACGTCAGCCCTCACCCGCGTCCGCGACCTCGCCATGCTGTTGCCCGAGGCGGCGGAGCGCGACGAGGACGGTGCGCCGACCTTCACCGTCGCCGACACGCCCTTCGCGCGGCTGCGCGGCGACGGCGTCGAGGTGCGCGGCGACGACGGCGGCTGGGCGACGATGTCGCTCGCCGACGATGCCGACTGGGCGCTGATCGAGGACCGGATCGCGCACAGCTGGGAGCTCGCCGCACCGCGCGGGCTGCTGGAGGCGGGCGGACGATGAGCGAATCGCGCGATCAGGCGCAGACCCGTCGCCGCTGGATCACGCTCGCCGAGCTGGTGGCGGTGGCGGGCGTGGTGATCGCCGCGTTGACGCTCTACACCAACTGGCAGGAACGGCGCGAGGCCGCCGCCGACAAGGCGATCGAACAGGCGAGCGCGACGCGCGACAAGACCCGCTTCCTGCTGCGCGGCACGGTCGACGCCAAGAAGCGCACGATCCTGCTGACCCGCGAGGAAGCGCATCCGCTAGGCGACATCCGCGTCACCTTCCCGACCGCGCTCGGCGTCGCACCGCAGGATTCGGTGACGCAGACGATCGACGCCGACTGGTTCGACTCCGCGCTGCGCAAGGCGACGGACGGCGGCGCCGACAATGAAACCGGGCGGCTGCCGGTGCTGATCCGCTACACCTATTTCACCGACGACCGGCCGACGACGCGGCAGGCGATCTACGACATCGTCTGGCAGACGCACGGCCGCGGCATCCGGGGCCGGGAAGTGACGCTGCTCGACCTGCGGCTGCGCGAAACCGGCGGCAATCAGAAGCGCGTCGATGCGCTGTGGGCGAAGGAGCGGCCGGCAGGCTGAGCCGAGGCTCAGTGCGCGACCAGCCAGCGCAGGAAGCGCGGCACCGCGCCGTGCCGCGTCATCCACCGGCTGTAGGCGCGGTAGACGGGGTCGCGGCCGAGATGCCGCTCCTCGGTCCGCGCGCGCCAGTAATAGATGCCGCTGACGATGCCCATCAGCGCGGTCGCGCGCACCGCGTCGATCAGGCTGCCGGTGGTCAGCAGCGGCAGCGTCGACAGCCACCAGAACAGGTTCTTGGCGAGATAGGCGGGGTGGCGCGACCAGGCATAGGGGCCGTGCGTCAGGATGCCGCGATGCGTCAGGTTGGAGAAGCGCAGTCCGAAGGCCACCGTCGCCCAGGCATAGAGCGCGGTCAGCGCGACGAGGATCGCGCCCCAGGCGGCGAGCAGCAGCGGATGGCCGGCGAACCACGCCGACCAGTCCTGCGTGCCGGGATGATAATCGAGCGGTCCGCCCTCCTCCATCAGCTGGAACGGCGGATAGCAGATCAGCGCCGCCGTCCACGCCGCGGCATAGGGATTGGCGCTGCGGATATGCGCGTCGAGCGGGCGCAGCGTCAGCACATAGCCGACGGTGGCGAAGGCGACGTCGACGACGAACATCAGCGCGATCAGCCATTGCGTCAGCGCCACCGGATCGCCGAGGCGCCGCCAGTCGGTATGAACGAAGCCCGCCCAATTGCCGGGGATCACCGCGAGCATGAAGGCGAGGAAGAAGGCCTTGACCGCCCAGCTGCGCATATGGCCGTAGATCGCCTGCCGCTCGACCCCGGGCTGGCCGGTCAGCCAGGCGCCGACGTGCCAGGCGCCATCGCGCGGATCGACCAGATAGCGGTCGAGCCACAGCAGATAGGGGACGGCGAGAAGCGCGACGACCGGCATCGCATGGCCGAAGCACCACATCGCGAAACCGTAATTGCGGTCCCAGTAGAAGCGGCCGATGCCGTAGAGCAGCGCGATTGCCCCCCAGGTGACGTAGAGCCCGGCGAGCTTGGTGAGGCTGACGTCGCGCGTCTCGGCGGCGGGACGCGGGTGATGCCAGTCGATCCCGGTACTGTGACGCCGGTGGACCTTGTCAATCGCGAGCGACCAGCCGACCATCGGCAGCGCGCAGGCGATGAGCGCGACCAGCGCGGCATAGGGACCGTCCATGCCGGTCGCGAGCGCGATCGTCAGCCACAGGGCGAGGCCGACCAGCCCGGCGATGCCGACGCCATGGCCGACCGCGGAGGCTGGGCGCGAGGCATCGGTCGGTGGGGCGGCTTGCATCGCCTTCCCCTAGCCGAGCAAGGGTAAGCAAGCCATGAACCACACCGAGCCGCGCCTATCGGGATGCTTGCGCGATCATCTGCGGTTCGGTAGATGCGCGGCACCCCCTGTCGGAACGCCAGCATCCGCGATGTTGGAACGGCCGGACCGGGGGGTCGGAAAACCGCGGTTCAGCGCGGGTTTGCGGGTATAGCACAATGGTAGTGCAGCAGCCTTCCAAGCTGAATACACGGGTTCGATTCCCGTTACCCGCTCCATTCCCCCTTTGGTCGTGCGTTGTGCCCTGTCGGTGGGGCATGCGGCGATTCCCGTGAGCCGACTTCGTCCGGCATCCACTGCTCCCGCAATAGCGTAAGGCGGTGGTTTCGCGGCACGGTGGACCCCGGAACACGTCCGGGGTGATGGCGCATCCTGGGCGACGCCAGGACTTTCGCAGACATCTGGCGGAGGCGGCAATATGCCGACCAAGCAGAACGCCGACTGGCAGCTTCGAAGAGACACTTGGCTCCCACTGTCGCGCGAGTACGGGTGAGGTGAGCGGAAGTATTCTCCAACTGGCCCCAAAAGGGTGCCACGCCCATCGCGCGGCACCCCGGTGCCTCAATCGTCCGCGGTACCCGGTTCCGCCATCTTGCGATGCTGTTCCGCGAGCACGGCATTGGGCGTGACGTTCGCCACCGCCGATTGCAGCTTGTTCTTCCAGCCTGACACCACCGCCGCCTTGCCGTCCATCAGTGCGTCCCAGCCGTCGGCGGCGACCTTGGCGGGATCGTCCTTGTGGGGATCGGTGCCGACGTCGGTGTCGAGCATGTCGCCGCGCGCGAAGAATTCAGTGTCGGTCGGTCCCGGCATCAAGTTGGTAATGGTGACGCCGTCGGCATCCTTGATCTCATTCTGCAAGGCCGCGACGAAACTGTCGATGAACGCCTTGGTGCCGTTGTACACCGCCTGGAACGCGCCCGGAATATAGCCCGCGATCGACCCGGTGACGAGCACCTTGCCGTCGTTGCGCGCGACCATGTCCTTGAGCACCTTCTGGAGCAGATAGGCGGTGCCGGTGATGTTGGTCTCCACCACGGCGCGCCAGTCGTCGACCGCCTGGTCGAGAAAGGCGTGGCCGAGGCCGCGGCCGGCATTGGCGCACAGCAGGTCGATCGTCCGCCCGTTGGTCGCGGCGAGCAACTTGTCGACCCCCTCCGGCGACGACAGATCGGCCTCCAGCGCGTCGACGCCATGGCCATATTGGCGGAAGTCGGCCGCCGCCGCCTCGATCAGCGGCTCGTCGGCGACGACGAGGATGTCATAACCGTTGCGCGCCGCGAGCGACGCCAGTTCGAAGCCGATGCCGGTCGAGGCGCCGGTGATGATCGCGAAACGTTCAGCCATCTGCGTGTCCTTCGCTATTGGGGTGACGCTCAACCCGCCATGCCGGGCTTGAGCACGATCTTGGTCGTCTCGTTCTGGTGGTTCTTGAACAGGTCATAGCCCTTGGGCGCATCGGTCAGCGGCATGCGATGCGAGATGAGGAACTCGGTATCGATCTTGTCCTCCATGATCGCATTGAGCAGCGCCGGCATGTAATGCTGGACGTGTGTCTGCCCGGTCTTGAGCGTCAGCCCCTTTTCCATGAACGCGCCGAGCGGGAATTTGTCGACGAAGCCGCCATAGACCGCCGGCATCGAGACCCGGCCGCCCTTGCGGCAGGCGATGATCGCCTGACGGATCGAATGCGGGCGATCGGTGCCGAGGAAGGTCGACGCCTTGATCTGATCGATGATGTTGTCGACGAACATGCCGTGCGCCTCGAGCCCGACCGCGTCGATCACCGCATCGGGACCGATGCCGCCGGTCATCTCCATCAGCGCCTCATAGGTGGCGCTTTCCTCGAAGTTGATCGTCTCGGCACCGAATTTCTTGGCGAGTTCGAGCCGGTGCGGGAAATGGTCTATCGCGATGACGCGTTCGGCGCCCATCAGGAACGCCGACTGGACGGCGAACAGCCCGACCGGGCCGCAACCCCAGACCGCGACGGTATCGCCCGGCTCGATCTGCGCATATTCCGCCGCCTGCCAGCCGGTCGGCAGGATGTCGGAGAGGAACAGCACCTTGTCGTCGTCGACGCCGTCGGGGATGACGATCGGGCCGACGTCGCTGAACGGCACGCGGACATATTCCGCCTGGCCGCCGGCATAGCCGCCGGTCATATGACTATAACCGAACAGGCCCGACATTTCGTGCCCGTACAGCTCCTGCGCGATATCCTGATTGTCCGCCGGCAGGCCGTTGGGGCAGGCGGAATATTGATGCTTGTTGCAATGGTAGCAACTGCCGCAGGCAATGGTGAAGGGCACGACGACGCGCTGGCCCTTCTTGAGCGTCGACTTCGGCCCGACCTCGACCACTTCGCCCATGAATTCGTGGCCGAGGATGTCTCCGGCCTGCATCGTCGGTATATAGCCGTCGTAGAGATGAAGGTCGGAGCCGCAGATCGCGGTCGACGTCACCTTGATGATGCAATCGCGCGGGTTGACGATCTCGGGATCGTCGACGGTGTCGATGCGGACGTCGTGCTTACCGTGCCAGGCGAGTGCTTTCACAGCCCCATCTCCTCATATTGCTTGGGGTTCATCGCCGGGGTGGCGACCTCTCCGGTCTCCATCAGCTGCTTGAAGCGGCGCAGGTCGCGGCGCGCCTGGATGGCCGGCTCGCGCTGGAACATCTTGGCGATCAGCTTGCCGATCGTGCCGCCGGGCGGGTCGTAGGCGATCGTCGCGGTCACCACGGTGCCGCGCGCACCGGCATCCCGGAACTCGATGCGGCCCGAATTGGCGATGTCGGCGCCGGGCTGCGAGGTCCAGGCGATCAGCCGGTCGGGCTCTTCCTGGGTGATGCGCGCATCCCATTCCATCGTCGCGCCGGCCGGCGCCTTGACCACCCAATGCGACACCTTGGGATCGGTGACGGTGATCGAGACGATATTTTCCATGAAGTGCGGTAGATTGGTGAAATCACGGAAATAGGCGAACAGCTCGCTCGCCGGGCGGTTGATCGTCACCGATCGGCCAACGACGGAACTGCCCTTGCCGTCGATCAGCGAGGCGGTGGCGTCGGCGGCATTGCCGTGCTTCTTAGTGGTGGGCGGCGCATCATCGCGTCGGTCGGTCATGCTGGTCTCCCTTCGCAAGACCGCCCCAACCGCTCGGAATCCGTCTACGTTCCTGTCGTTACGCGTCCAGATTCAATTAGATAAAGACGATTGCCGCCCATGGGGGGGCGCCAGCGCCGCCAGCGACGGGCGTCGATGACGTATCTCGACGGGATCGGCGGGGACCGTCAGCGCGGCAGGAGCGGCTGGTGCGGGACCTCCCCGCCGGAGCGGGGAGGTGGTGGACAGGGCTGGATTCGAACCAGCGTACGCTTGCACGGGCAGATTTACAGTCTGCTGCCTTTAACCACTCGGCCACCTGTCCAGATGGGCCGCTTCGCTGAAGCGAGGCGGCCTATTGGCGAAGCGCAGCGCGGCTGTCAACGCGGTTGCGGCGGTTTTTCACCGAACCGTCACGCGCTTGCGCGAACCGCCCGGCCCGCCTAGCAGCAGCGGCATCATGTTCATGCCGACCGCCCCTGCCCTTCTCCGCCCCACCGGAGCGCTGCGCTGATGGCGCGGCGTGGCCATCGCCCGTCGACGGGCACCGCCAACCGCCCCAAATTCTGGGGCCGGCATCCGGTCACCGCGGCACTCGCCAATCCCAACCGGGTGGTACGCAAATTGTGGGGGACGCGCGAGGCGCTCGGCTCGCTCGACATTCCGGCGTCGCTGCCGGTGGTCTATGCCGATGTCGCCGATCTCGGCCGGCTGGTGCCGTCCGACGCGCCGCATCAGGGCCTCGTCGCCGAGGTCGAGCCGCTCGACGACATCTGGCTGCAGGACCTGCTGATCGACGGCAAGGACGACCAGCGTCCGCTGGTGGTGCTCGACCAGGTCACCGATCCGCACAATGTCGGCGCGATCCTGCGCTCGGCCGCGGCGTTCGATGCGCTCGGCATCGTCACGCAGGACCGCCACGCCCCGCCCGAGAGCGGTACGGTCGCCCGCTCGGCGTCGGGCGCGCTCGAAACGGTGCCGTGGGTGCGCGTCGTCAACCTCGCCCGCGCGCTCGAGGAGATCGCCGAGGCGGGCTTCTGGCGGATCGGGCTCACCGGCCATGCCGACCAGACTTTGGGGCAGGCGATGGGGTCGCAGCGGATCTGCATCGTGCTCGGCGCCGAGGGCGAAGGCATGCGCCAGAATACCGAGGCGCATTGCGACGAGCTCGCCAAGCTGCCGATCAGCGGCAAGGTGGAGAGCCTCAACGTGTCGAACGCGGCGGCGATTGCGCTTTATGCGGTGGCGGCGCGCTAAGAGCTGATCGCCGTTGTATTGACGGTGGACGGTCGCGAGCATGGTCCAAGCTGCTCGTCTTCCAGTATTCCCGCGCGGGCGGGAATCCGGTGGCCAAGCAGAGCAACTATCGGCGGCGCAGAGAAACACTGGGCTTCCGCCGGCGCGGGGGCACTGTTGAAACTGGATGCTGCCTCAGCAAAGCAGACGCTGATTGGCGAATGGCCATTCGCCTCTCCGCAATTCCATCCAGCAAGCCAAACCACCCCGGCGCAGGCCGGGGTCCAGTCGTGTAACACTAGCGATCATTTACGATGCGCTCCCACCTGAACCCCGGCCTGCGCCGGCGTGGTCGATCTACGGGGCGAACTTTTCCCCCGCTGAGCGACGCCGGGAAGCGCCGTCCGCTCAATCCTCTGCGGCGATGGTGACCTTGAGGCCGTCGAGCGCGGGCGTCATCTGGATTTGGCACGACAGGCGCGAGGTGGCGTCGCGCTCGTCGCTCGAATCGAGCAGATCGTCCTCGTCGGGGCCCATCGCGGGCAGCTTGTCGGTGAAGGCGGGGTCGACGTGGACGTGGCAGGTGGCGCAGCTGCAGCAGCCGCCGCATAGCGCGAGCAGCTCGTCGATGCCGGCGTCGCGGATCACCTCCATCACCGACAGGCCGGTTTCGCCCATGATCTCACGTTCTTCCCCCTCGCGCGTAACGACGATAAGCTTGGGCATGACAGTCTCCGATGATGGCAGTCGCGGCCATGCCGTGCCGGTGCGCCGGGATCAAGCCGCGTGGGTATCCGCATGGGCCTGACCGCCGAACAGATTCGCACGGCGATGGATGCACTTGCCGCGGTCGAGCCGGCCTTCGCCAGCGGCCTTGCCCGGGTCGGTTACCCGCCGCCGCGGGTACGCGAGCGCGGCTATGCGACGCTGTTGCGGACGATCCTGGGGCAACAGGTCAGCGTCGCCTCCGCCGCTGCAGTCTATCGCAAGCTCGAATCTCTGGTCGGTGATCCGGGCGATCCGCACACCATTCTCGCCGCGAGCGACGAGACGCTGCGCGCCGCCGGCCTGTCGCGGCAGAAGGCGAGCTATGTCCGCAGCCTCGCCGAGGAGGTGACGAGCGGCCGGCTCGACCTCGCCCATTTGCCCGAGGATGATGAGGCGGCGATCGCGCAGCTCGTCCGCGTCAAGGGTATCGGGCGCTGGTCGGCGGAGATCTACCTGCTGTTCGCCGAGGGGCGGCCGGATATCTGGCCGGCGGGCGACCTGGCGGTGCAGATCGAGGTCGGCCGGCTGCTCGGCCACGAAGCGCGCCCGTCGGAGAAACTGACGCGCGACCTCGCCGAGGCGTGGCGGCCGCATCGCGGCGCGCTCGCCATCTTCACCTGGCATCATTACGGCGCTGGACCGGATGTCGACGCGTCGCCGGTCTGATCGGGCAGGTGTTTGATAAGATGGATTGAACCGGGAGCGCGACAGGCCGCTTGCCGCCGCCCGCGGCTTCCGCCACACACCGGCGCCATGACGCCACCCGCCTCTGCCCCCGCCGTGTCGCTGTCCGGCAGCCATCGCAGCGTCGCGGTGCCGAGCGGTGGTGCGGGCTGGCGGCGGCTCGGGGCGTTCATGGGGCCGGGCTTCCTCGTCGCGGTCGGCTATATGGACCCGGGCAATTGGGCGACCGACATCGCCGGCGGCTCGGCGTTCGGTTATACGCTGCTGTCGGTTATCCTGCTCTCCAATCTGATGGCGATCGTCTTGCAGGCGCTGTCGGCGCGGCTCGGCATCGCCGCGGGGCTCGATCTCGCGCAGGCGTGCCGGGCCTATTACAGCAAGCCGGTGGCGCTGCTGCTCTGGCTGCTCGCCGAGATCGCGATCATCGCCTGCGACCTGGCCGAGGTGCTCGGCACCGCGATCGCGCTGCAACTGCTGTTCGGCATTCCCTTGGTGTGGGGCGTGATTGTCACCGCCGCCGACGTCTTCCTGATCCTCGCGCTGCAACGCTTCGGCTTCCGCAAGCTGGAAGCGTTCATCGTCGCCTTGCTGCTGATCATCGCCGGCTGCTTCGCCTTCGAGCTGTTCCACGCCAGACCCGACGTCGGCGGCATGCTCGCCGGGCTGGTGCCGTCACCCGGGATCATCACCGATCCGGCGAAACTGTACCTCGCGATCGGCATCCTCGGCGCGACGGTGATGCCGCACAACCTCTACCTCCATTCCTCGCTCGTGCAGACGCGTGCATTCGAGCGCAGCGACGCGGGCAAGGCGGATGCGGCGAAGATGGCGACGATCGACAGCACGATCGCGCTCGGCCTCGCCTTCTTCATCAACGCCGCGATCCTGATCGTCGCCGCCGCGGTCTTCCATACCGCCGGCCGCACCGAGATCGCCGAGATCGACGAAGCCTATCGCCTGCTCGCGCCGATGATGGGCGTCGGCGCGGCGAGCATCGTCTTCGGCGTCGCGCTGCTCGCCTCGGGACAGAATTCGACGATCACCGGCACGCTCGCCGGGCAGATCGTGATGGAGGGGTTCCTCCATCTCCGGCTGCCGAGCTGGCTGCGCCGACTGGTGACGCGGTTGCTGGCGATCATCCCGGCGGTGATCGTCGTCGGCGCGAGCGGCGAAGGCGGCGCGACGCGGCTGCTGGTGCTGAGCCAGGTGGTGCTCAGCCTCCAGCTGCCCTTTGCCGTCGTGCCGCTGGTGCTGTTCACCGGCCAAACGCGGGTGATGGGCCGTTTCGTCAGCCCGCTGTGGCTGCGCGGACTCGCCTGGCTGATCGCGGCGATCATCGTCGTGCTCAACCTGACCTTATTGATCAGCATGCTATAAGCTTCGAAAATGGCCGTTTTCGCGCTCGACAGGCGCGACGCGGCAGCCTTTCTTCGTCTCCTCTTGCTTCGGACATGCCGTGACAGACAGCCAAGCCGCCGCCCCGATCGCGTCTGCCCCCCGCCCCGCGCCGCCCGCGCTCGCCTCGGCGATCGTCGACACGCTGGTGCATCGCATCGGCAAGGACGCGCAGGCGGCACGGCCGCACGACTGGCTCGCCGCGACGATCTTCACGCTGCGCAACGAGATCATCGAACGCTGGATGGAATCGACCAAGGCGGCGCATGCCGCGGGAGCCAAGCGGGTCTATTATCTCAGCCTGGAATTCCTGATCGGGCGGCTGCTGCGCGACGCGCTCTCCAACCTGCGCCATAATGACGAGGTCGGCGAGGCACTCGCCAGCCTCGGCGTCGATCTCGCCGCGATCGAGGAGATCGAGCCCGATGCCGCGCTCGGCAACGGCGGCCTCGGCCGGCTCGCCGCCTGTTTCATGGAGAGCCTCGCCAGCCTCGACCTGCCCGCCTACGGCTATGGCATCCGCTATGTGAACGGCATGTTCCGCCAGCGGCTCGACGACGGCTGGCAGGTCGAGCTCCCCGAGAACTGGCTCGCGCATGGCAATCCGTGGGAGTTCGAGCGGCGCGAGAGCGCCTATTTCGTCGGCTTCGGCGGCGAGGTGACGCAGACCGCGGCGGGTCAGGTGCATTGGTCGCCGGCCGAGGCGGTCGAGGCGGTGGCGGTCGATACGCCGATGGTCGGCTGGCGCGGCAAGCGCGTCAACACGCTGCGGCTGTGGAATGCGCGCGCCTTCGATCCGATCAAGCTCGACCGGTTCAACGCCGGCGATTTCGAAGGCGCGCTCGCCGGCCAGTTGCGCGCCGAGACGCTGACCCGCGTCCTCTACCCCAATGACAGCACGCCGGCCGGGCAGGAGCTGCGGCTGCGCCAGGAATATTTCTTCTCCTCGGCGTCGATCCAGGACATCGTCCGCCGTCACCTGCAATATTTCGGCGATATCCGCACCCTGCCCGACAAGGCGGCGATCCAGCTCAACGACACGCATCCGGCGGTGTCGGTCGCCGAACTGATGCGGCTGCTGGTCGATTTCCACGAACTCACCTTCGATGAGGCGTGGGACATCACCCGTGCGACCTTTGGCTATACCAACCATACCCTGCTGCCCGAGGCGCTGGAAAGCTGGCCGCTGCCGCTGTTCGAGCGGCTGCTGCCGCGGCACATGCAGATCGTCTATGCGATCAACGCCAAGTTGCTCCGCGAGGCGTCGGCGGTGGAGGGCATCGACGGCAATGCGATCGCCGCGATCAGCCTGATCGACGAGGGCGGCGAACGGCGCGTCCGCATGGCCAATCTCGCCTTTGCCGGCAGCCACAGCGTCAACGGCGTCGCCGCGCTGCATACCGAACTGATGAAGCAGACGGTGTTCGCCGATCTGCACCGCCTCTATCCGACGCGGATCAACAACAAGACCAACGGCATCACCCCGCGCCGCTGGCTGCAACAGTGCAATCCGGCCCTGACGACGCTGCTGACCGAGGCGATCGGCGACGGATTCCAGGATGATGCCGCGCGGCTCAGCGCGCTGGCGCCGTTCGCGGACGATGCGGGTTTCCGGGAGCGTTTCGCTGCCGTTAAGCGTTCCAACAAGGTGACGCTGGCGACCTATATCAAAGAAAGCATGGGATTGTCGCTCGACCCCGATGCGATCTTCGACGTGCAGATCAAACGCATCCACGAATATAAGCGCCAGCTGCTCAACATCGTCGAGGCGGTCGCGCTCTACGACCAGATCCGCAGCCATCCCGAACGCCGCTGGACGCCGCGCGTCAAGCTGTTCGCCGGCAAGGCGGCGTCGAGCTATTACAACGCCAAGCTGATCATCAAGCTCGCCAACGACGTCGCCAAGCGGATCAATGCCGACCCCATGGTCGGCGATCTGCTCAAGGTGGCGTTCGTCCCCAATTACAACGTCAGCCTCGCCGAGAAGATCATCCCCGCCGCCGACCTGTCCGAGCAGATCTCGACCGCCGGGATGGAGGCCTCGGGCACCGGCAACATGAAGTTCGCGCTCAACGGCGCGCTGACGATCGGCACGCTCGACGGCGCCAATATCGAGATCAAGGATCACGTCGGCGACGATCATATCTTCATCTTCGGCCTGACCGCCGACGAGGTCGCCGACAAGCGCGCGCACGGCTATCGCGGGCGCGAGGTGATCGAGGGGTCGCGCGAGCTGGCGCAGGCGGTCAACGCCATCGCCTCCGGCGTCTTCTCGCCCGACGATCCCAACCGCTACAAGGGATTGATGGACGGCCTCTACGAGCATGACTGGTTCATGCTCGCCGCCGATTTCGACGCTTATGCCGCCGCGCAGCGCAACGTCGACGCCCGCTTCGGCGACCGGCCGGCGTGGGACCGGTCGGCGGTGCTCAACGTCGCCAATATGGGGTGGTTCTCGTCGGACCGGACGATCGGCGAATATGCCAGGCAGATCTGGGGTGTGATGTGACGCCGCCGCGTGGCGCCATCGCTGCACTGCTGGAAGGGCGTCACGACGATCCGTTCTCGCTGCTCGGCAGTTTCACCGGACCGGCGGGCACCTTCGCGCGCACGCTGATCCCCGGCGCCGAGACGGCCGAGGCGCACGATCTGTCCGGCGTGTCGCTCGGCCAACTGACCCGGATCGACGATCGTGGGCTGTTCGAAGGGACGATCGCCGGCGATCCGCAGCCGATCGCCTATCGTGCGCAGGGCTATGGCGCCGAATGGTGGGTGACCGATCCGTACAGCTTCGGCCCGGTGCTCGGCCCGACCGACGATTATCTGATCGCGGAAGGATCGCATTTCCGCCTCTACGACAAGATGGGCGCGCACCTCATCACCCATCAGGGCGCGGCGGGGATGCATTTCGCGGTCTGGGCGCCCAACGCGCGACGCGTCTCGGTGGTCGGCGACTTCAACGACTGGAACGATACGCGCCATGTGATGCGCCGCCGCGGTGACATCGGCGTGTGGGAGATCTTCCTGCCCGACATCGGCGCCGGCCGCAGCTACAAATTCGCCATCCTCGGCCCCGACGGCACGCTCCAGCCGCTCAAAGCCGATCCCTTCGCCTTCGCCGCCGAGCTGCGCCCCAAGACCGCGTCGCTGACCACCGCGCCGCCAAGCCACGTCTGGGGCGATGCCGCGCATCGGCAGACCTGGTCGACGGTCGATCCGCGCCGCGTGCCGGTGAGCATCTACGAAGTGCATGCCGGCAGCTGGGATCGCGACGCCAATGGTTGGTATCTGTCGTGGGATGCGCTCGCCGACCGGCTGATCCCCTATGTCGTCGACATGGGGTTCACCCATATCGAGTTCATGCCGATCAGCGAACATCCCTATGATCCGTCATGGGGATATCAGACCACCGGGCTCTACGCTCCGTCGGCGCGGTTCGGCGATCCCGACGGCTTCGCGCGCTTCGTCGACGGCGCGCATCGCGCCGGCATCGGCGTGCTGCTCGACTGGGTGCCGGCGCATTTTCCGGTCGATCCGCACGGCCTCACCCGCTTCGACGGCACCGCGCTCTACGAGCATGAGGACCCGCGGCTCGGCTTCCACCCCGACTGGCAGACCGCGATCTACAATTTCGGGCGGCGCGAGGTGCGCTCGTTCCTGATCAACAACGCGCTGTTCTGGGCGGAGCGCTACCATGTCGACGGGCTGCGCGTCGATGCGGTCGCCTCGATGCTCTACCGCGACTACAGCCGCGAGGCGGGCGAGTGGATCCCCAATGCCGAGGGCGGGCGCGAGAATTGGGAGGCGGTCGGCTTCCTGCGCGACATGAATCGCGCGCTTTACGGCAAGGAAGACGGCGTCTTCACCGTCGCCGAGGAATCGACGAGCTGGCCCGGCGTCTCGGCCCCGGCCTTCGACGACGGGCCGCGCACCAATCTCGGCTTCGGGTTCAAATGGAACATGGGCTGGATGCACGACACGCTCCAGTATTTCGCGCGCGAACCCGTCCATCGCCGCCATCACCACGGCGAGATCACCTTCGGATTCGTCTATGCCTTCGACGAGAATTTCGTGCTGCCGCTCAGCCACGACGAGGTGGTGCACGGCAAGGGATCACTCCTCACCAAGATGGCGGGCGACGACTGGCAGCAATTCGCCAATCTGCGCGCCTATTACGCCTTCATGTGGGGCTATCCCGGCAAGAAGCTGCTGTTCATGGGTCAGGAATTCGCGCAGCGGCAGGAATGGAGCGAGGATCGCGCGCTCGACTGGCATCTCGACCGGTCGGCGGCGCATGGCGGCGTGCGCAAGCTCGTCCGCGACCTCAACCGCCTGTATCGCGACACGCCGGCGCTGCATGCGCGCGACTGCGAGCCCGACGGGTTCGAATGGCTGATCGGCGACGATGCCGCCAATTCGGTCTTCGCCTGGCTGCGCAAGGCGCCCGGCGAGCGACCAGTCGCGGTGATCGCCAATCTGACGCCGGTAGCGCGGGCGCCCTATCGCATCCCGCTGCCGCACGACGGGCGCTGGCGCGAGATCATCAATTCCGACGCGCATGACTATTGGGGCTCGGGCCTCGGCAATCTCGGCGGGGTCGAGGCGCAGGGCGGCGCGGCCTGGGTGACGCTGCCGCCGCTCGCCACGGTGATGCTGCAATTCGACGGCTGACCGGCATCCGACGCGATGCCGACAAGGATGAAACAGGAGGGTGCCATGGTAGACAGACGAGGACAGCCGCTTTCGCGCGACGCGATGGCTTATGTGCTGGCAGGGGGCCGCGGCAGCCGGTTGATGGAACTGACCGACACGCGCGCCAAGCCGGCGGTGTACTTCGGCGGCAAGAGCCGGATCATCGACTTCGCGCTGTCGAACGCGATCAATTCGGGCATCCGGCGGATCGGCGTCGCGACGCAATACAAGGCGCATTCGCTGATCCGCCATCTCCAGCGCGGCTGGAACTTCCTGCGGCCGGAGCGCAACGAAAGCTTCGACATCCTGCCCGCCTCGCAGCGCGTGTCGGAGTTCCAATGGTATGAGGGCACCGCCGACGCGGTGTTCCAGAACATCGACATCATCGAGACGTATAACGTCGAATATATGGTGATCCTCGCCGGTGATCATATCTACAAGATGGATTACGAGATCATGCTCCAGCAGCATTGCGACAGTGGCGCCGACGTCACCGTCGCCTGCATGGAGGTGCCGCGGATGGAGGCGGTCGCCTTCGGCGTGATGCATGTCGACGAGACCGACCGGATCATCGACTTCGTCGAAAAGCCCGCCGATCCGCCGGCGATCCCCGGCCAGCCCGATATCGCGCTCGCCAGCCTCGGCATCTATGTCTTCCGCACCAAATTCCTGATCGAGCAGCTGAAGCGCGATGCCGCGACCGAAGGATCGGCGCGCGACTTCGGCAAGGACATCATCCCCTATCTGGTCGAACACGGCACCGCGCAGGCGCATCGCTTCTCGCAGAGCTGCGTGCGCACCAGCGAGGAGCCTGCCGCCTATTGGCGCGACGTCGGCACGGTCGATGCCTATTGGGAGGCGAACATCGACCTCACCGATATCATCCCGCAGCTCGACGTCTACGATCACGAATGGCCCCTGTGGACCTATTCGGAGATCACCCCGCCCGCCAAGTTCGTCCATGACGTCGACGGACGTCGCGGCTCGGCGGTGTCGAGCCTCGTTTCGGGCAACTGCATCGTCTCGGGTTCGTCGATCCACCGCAGCCTGCTGTCGACCGGTGTACGCGCGCACAGCTTCTCGTCGCTCGATGAAGCGGTGGTGCTGCCCTATTGCGAGATCGGCCGGAACGCGCGGCTCAAGCGGGTGGTGATCGATCGCGGCGTGGTGATCCCGGACGGGCTCGTCGTCGGCGAGGACCCGGCGCTCGACACGCAGCGCTTCCGGCGCACCGACAAGGGCATCTGCCTCATCACCCAGCCGATGATCGACCGCCTCGCGCTGTGACGCTGTCGGTCCTCTCGGTCGCCTCCGAGGCGTTTCCGCTGGTCAAGACCGGCGGGCTCGCCGACGTGGTCGGCGCGCTGCCCGATGCGCTCGCGCCGCATGGCGTCGCCACGACGACGATGATCCCGGGCTATCCGGCGATCGGCAAGGCGATCAAGGGCGCCAAGGTGGTGCGGCGCTGGCCGCGGCTGCTCGGTGCGGAGGCGCGGCTGCTGCGCGCGCGGATCGGCGACCATCCGCTGCTCGTGCTCGACGCGCCGGCGCTGTTCGCGCGGCCCGGCGGGCTGTACGGCGCCGAGGACGACTGGCGCCGCTTCGCTGCCCTGTCGCGTGCGGCGGCGGATATCGCCGGCGATTACGACGTGCTCCACGCGCATGACTGGCAGGCGGCGATGGCCCCCGCCTATCTGCGCTACGGCAGCGGCGCGGCGCGGCGCCCGGCGAGCGTGATGACGGTGCACAATATCGCCTTCCAGGGCCATTTCGACGCGGCGGTATTCGCCGAGCTCGACCTGCCCGCCGCGGCCTATGCGATCGACGGCGTCGAATATTATGGCGGCGTCGGCTTCCTCAAGGCGGGGCTCGAAGCGGCGGATGCGATCACCACGGTCAGCCCGACCTATGCCGCCGAGATCCGCGAGGGGCGTTTCGGCATGGGGCTGGAGGGACTCATCGAAAGCCGGCGCGGCAGCGTCCACGGCATCGTCAACGGCATCGACCCGGCAATCTGGAACCCGGATCGCGATGCCGCCCTCCCCAGCCGCTATTCCGCCCGCGCGCTCGGCCGGCGCAAGACGAACAAGCGCGCGATCGAGAAGACCTTCGGGCTGGAGGCGGGCGGCGGGCCGCTGTTCACCGTGATCAGCCGGCTGACCTGGCAGAAGGGCATGGACGTGCTCGTCACCTGCCTCGACGAACTGGTCGCGGGCGGCGGCCGGCTGGCGCTGCTCGGCTCGGGCGACGCGCATCTCGAAGCCGCCTTCCTCGCCGCGGCGGCGCGGCACCCGGGGCGGATCGCGGTGCGGATCGGCTATGACGAGCCGCTGTCGCACCTGTTGCAGGGCGGCGCCGACGCGATCCTGATCCCGTCGCGCTTCGAGCCGTGCGGCCTCACCCAGCTCTACGGCCTCGCCTACGGCTGCGTGCCGATCGTCGCGCGCACCGGCGGGCTCGCCGATACGGTGATCGACGCCAATCAGGCCGCGCTCGCCGCGGGGGTCGCGACCGGCTTCCAGCATGGCGAGACCAATTACCACACGCTGGCGCATGCGATCGCGCGCGCCATTGCGGCCTATGCGCGCCCCGACCTATGGTGCACCTTGCAGCGCAATGGGATGCGCGCCGATTTCTCCTGGTCGGAAAGCGGGCGACGCTATGCCGATCTCTACCACAGCCTGACAGGAACCGCATGATCCGCACCGTCGCGAGCCAAGCCTATTCGGACCAGAAGCCCGGTACGTCGGGACTGCGCAAGAAGGTCACCGTCTTCCAGCAGCCCAATTATGCCGAGAATTTCGTCCAGTCGGTGTTCGACGTGATCGACGGCAAGGACGGCGCGACGCTGGTGATCGGCGGCGACGGGCGCTTCCTCAACCGTGAGGTGATCCAGAAGGCGATCCGCATCGCCGCCGCGAACGGCTTCGGCCGCGTCGTCGTCGGCCGCGGCGGGCTGCTCTCCACCCCCGCGGCGAGCAACATGATCCGCATCCGCGGCGCGCTCGGCGGGCTGGTGCTCTCGGCGAGCCACAATCCGGGCGGCCCGACCGAGGATTTCGGCATCAAATACAATATCGCCAACGGCGGACCGGCGCCCGAGCCGGTCACCGAGGCCCTGTACCAGCGCACCAGGACGATCGACCGCTGGCTGACCGTCGACGCCGACGACGTCGATCTCGATACGCTGGGCGAGGTGACGGTCGGCGAGATGACGGTCGAAGTGGTCGATCCGGTCGCCGATTATGCCGCGCTGATGGAGCGGCTGTTCGACTTCGACGCGATCCGCGCCGCCGGGCTGACGATGGCGTTCGACGCGATGAGCGCCGTCACCGGCCCCTATGCGACCGAGATCCTCGAACGCCGGCTCGGCTTTGCGCCCGGCACGGTGCGCAACGGCGAGCCGCTCGAGGATTTCGGCGGCCACCATCCGGACCCCAACCTCGTCCATGCGCGCGCGCTGTACGAGACGATGATGGCGGCGGACGCCCCTGATTTCGGCGCGGCGTCGGACGGCGACGGCGACCGCAATCTCATCATCGGCCGCGCCCGCTTCGTCACGCCCTCGGACAGCCTCGCGATGCTCGCGGCGAACGCGCACCTCGCCCCCGGCTATAAGGCCGGCCTCAAGGGCATCGCCCGCTCGATGCCGACCAGCGCCGCGGCGGATCGCGTCGCCGAAACGCTCGGCGTGCCGATCTTCGAAACGCCGACGGGGTGGAAGTTCTTCGGCAATCTGCTCGACGCGGGCATGGCGACGATCTGCGGCGAGGAGAGCGCGGGCACTGGATCGGATCACGTCCGCGAGAAGGACGGGCTGTGGGCGGTGCTGCTCTGGCTCAACATCCTCGCGGTGCGCGGCGAATCGGTCGATGCGATCGCGCGCGACCATTGGGCGACCTATGGCCGCAACTATTACGCCCGCCACGATTACGAGGGCGTCGACAGCGCCCGCGCCGATGCGCTGATGACGGAGCTGCGCGGCTCGCTCGCGGGGCTGCCGGGCCGCACGGTCGCCGGGCTGCGCATCGCGACCGCGGACGACTTCGCCTATAACGATCCGACCGACGGCTCGGTCAGCCGCAACCAGGGCGTGCGCATCCTGTTCGACGGCGGCAGCCGCGTCGTTTTCCGCCTGTCGGGCACGGGCACCAGCGGCGCGACGTTGCGCGTCTATCTGGAACGCTACGAACCCGCCGGCGGTGACCTCGACCGGGAGACCGGCGCGATGCTCGCCGATATCGTCGCGGCGGCGGACGAGATCGCCGGCATCACCCGCCACACCGGGCGTAGCGAGCCGGACGTCATCACGTGATCGCCGCGCCCGTGCTGGGCGCGACGCCAAGCGACTCGGGCGTCAGCTTCGCGGTACGCGCGGCGACGCCGGTCTGGCTGTGCCTCTGGGACGGTGCCAGCGAGCGGCGTGTCGCGATGCGCGACGCGGGCGAGGGCGTCTGGACCGCTACGGTCGCCGGCATCGGGCTCGGTCAGCCTTATGGCTATCGGGCCGAGGCGGACATGGCGAAGCTGCTGGTCGATCCCTATGCGACCGCGCTCGACCGCCCCTTCGCCTATGATCCCCGGCTCGGCGCGCCGGGGGTGGAGACGGGCTCGCTCGTGCCGTGGAGCATCGTCGCCGAGGCGCCCGACATCCTGCCGCCGCCGCCGATCTTCGCGCCCGGCGGACTGATCTACGAGGTCAACGTGCGCGGCTTCACCATGTTGCACCCGGAGGTGCCCGCAGCGCAGCGCGGCACGATCGCCGCGCTCGCGCATCCGGCGGTGATCGCGCATCTCCAGCGGCTGCGCGTCGCGGCGATCGAACTGATGCCGATCGTCGCGTGGATCGACGAACGCCACCTGCCGCCGCTCGGATTGCGCAATGTCTGGGGCTATAATCCGGTCGTGCCGATGGCGATCGACCCGCGGCTCGCCCCCGGCGGCATCGCCGAGCTGACCGCCACCGTCGCGACGTTGCGCGCCGCGGGGATCGGCGTGATCCTCGACCTCGTGTTCAACCACAATGGCGAGAGCGACCGCGACGGCCCCACCCTGTCGCTGCGCGGCCTCGACGAGGCGCTGTACTTCGCCCATGGCGAAGACGGCACGCTGATCAACGACAGCGGTACCGGCAACACGCTCGACTGCGCGCAGCCGGCGGTGCGCGCGCTGATCCTCGCCAGCCTGCGTCATTTCGCGCGCGCCGGGGTCGACGGCTTCCGCTTCGATCTCGCGCCGGTGCTGGCGCGCGGCCCCGGTTTCGATCCGCAGGCGCCGATCTTCGCCGAGATCGCCGCCGACCCGCTGCTCGCGACGCGGGTGATGATCGCCGAGCCATGGGATATCGGGCCGGGCGGCTATCAGCTCGGACGCTTTCCGCAGAACTGGCTCGAATGGAACGACCGCTATCGTGACGACCTGCGCCGCTTCTGGCGCGGTGACGGTGCGGCGGGGGCGCTCGCGACGCGGATCGCGGGATCGGCGGACGTGTTCGGCGCGGGCGCGACCCGCAGCGTCAATTTCGTCGCCGCGCATGATGGCTTCACGCTCGCCGACACCGTCGCTTATGCCGAGCGGCACAATCACGCCAATGGCGAGGACAATCGCGACGGCCATGGCGACAATCACAGCTGGAACAACGGCGTCGAGGGCGAGACCGACGATGCCGCCGTCCTCGCCCGGCGCGACGCCGATCGCCGGGCGCTGCTCACCCTGCTGTTCGCGTCGCGCGGCACGATCCTGCTGACCGCGGGCGACGCGTTCGCGCGCACGCAACGCGGCAACAACAATGCCTATGCGCAGGACAATGCGATCGGCTGGGTCGACTGGACGACGCGCGACACCGCGCTGGAGGCCTTCGTCGCCGCGCTCGCCGCCTTCCGCGCCGCGCATGGACTCGACCGGGTGGCGCCCTATCCCGCCGCCGACTGGCGCCGGCTCGACGGCGAGCCGATGCGCGACGGCGACTGGGACGGGGCGGACGGCTTCGTGCTGCGCTTGCCCGACGGGGACGCCGCCGTCACACTGCGGGTCGATCGGCGGACGCGGCGCGTTGCGCTGTGCCACGGCCAGTCGCTGGAGAATCGCTCATGATCCGCCCCCTGCTGCTCGCGCTGTCCGGTCTGCTCGTCGCGGCGACGCCCCTGTCGCCGGCGCAGCGGTTCGGCGCGCTGTTCCGCGACGTGCAGATGCGGCAGATCTTTCCCGACTCGAAGACCTTCGCCGATGCCGAGCCGCGTGCACCGGATGCCGCGATCCTTGCCGACTATAGTCGTTGCGCCTGTGGCGACGATGCCGAGCTCAAGGCGTTCGTGCTCGCGCATTTCACCTTGCCGGTGACGCCCGTGGCACCACCGCCGGCGAAGACGCTCGGCCTCGCCGCGCATATCGACGCGCTGTGGCCGCAGCTGACCCGGACTCTGCCGAACGTGCCGGCGGGATCATCGGCACTGTCGCTACCGCGCCGCTTCGTCGTGCCGGGCGGGCGGTTCCGCGAGATGTATTATTGGGATTCCTACTTCACGATGCTCGGCCTGCAGGCATCGGGGCGGCAGGATCTGGTCGAGGACATGATCGCCGATTTCGGCAGCCTGATCGATCGCTACGGCCGCATCCCCAATGGCACGCGCACCTATTATCTCAGCCGCTCGCAGCCGCCCTTCTTCTACCTGATCGCCGGCCTGTCGCGCGATGCCGGGACGCTGGCGCAGCGGACGCGGTGGATGCGCGCGGAACATGATTTCTGGATGGCGGGCGCGGACGGGCTCAAGCCCGGCGGCGAACATGCCCGCGTCGTCCGCCTCGCCGATGGCGCGTTGCTCAACCGCTATTGGGACGATCGCGACGATCCGCGCGACGAAAGCTATCGCGAGGATGCCGCGCTCGTCGCGGCGACGCCGGGGCGCGACGCCAGGACGCTGTACCGTGACCTGCGCGCCGGGGCGGAAAGCGGCTGGGACTTCAGCTCACGCTGGCTCGGCGACGGGCGGACGCTGGCGACGATCCGGACGACGCGGATCGTGCCGGTCGATCTCAACAGCCTGCTCTACGGCATGGAGCGGAGCATCGCCGCCAATTGCCGCCAGCTCGGTGATACCGCCTGCGCGGCGGGCTATGATGCCGCCGCGCGCGATCGTGGCGTGGCGATCGAGCGGCATCTGTGGAACCCTGCCGGCTTCTATGCCGACCATGATCTCGACGCGCGGCGGCCGACCGCGGCGCGTACTGCGGCGATGGCCTATCCGCTGTTCGTCGGCCTCGCCCCCGCTCCGCGGGCGCAGGCGACCGCACGGGCGCTCGCGCCATTGGTCGGCGAAGGCGGGCTCGGCACCACGGCGGTGCGCACCGGTCAGCAGTGGGACGAGCCCAACGGCTGGGCGCCGCTGCAATATGTCGCGATCGCCGGACTGCGCCGCTATCGCGAGGAGGCGCTCGCCACCCGTATCGCGGACGGTTGGCTGGCGACCGTCGCCCGCGAATATGCCGCCAGCGGCAAGCTGCTCGAGAAATACAATGTCGTCGAGCGGCTGCCCGGCGGCGGCGGGGAATATCCGTTGCAGGACGGGTTCGGCTGGACCAACGGCGTGACGCGGACGCTGCTGTCCGCGCCACCGACGCGCTGATCTACATCGCCGGCATGCTCGCCGGCATCAGATTGTGGTCGAGATGGCCCATGATCCAGATCGAACCGATCAGCACGAGCCCGACGATCAGCACGCCGAACGCCAAGGCGAGGACGTTGTTGGTATTGTCCGGCCCGCTGGTGACATGCAGGAAGAAGACGAGGTGGACGCCCATCTGCGCGATCGCCAGCGCGATCAGTGCGACCGGGATACCCGGGCCATAGATCGAGCCGCTATGCACCACCGCGAAGGACGCGATGCTGAGCACCGCCGCCAGCAGGAAGCCGACGATATAGGTCACCATCTTGCCGCGGATGTCGACGCCGCCCGAGTCTTCGCCGGGCGCGCGATCGTCGTCGAGGTCGGACTGATCGCTCATCCGGCGACTCCCAGCAGATAGACGGTGGTGAACAGCGCCACCCAGATGATGTCGAGCGCGTGCCAGAACAGGCTGAAGCAGGCGATGCGACGCAGGATCTCGTCTCGGAAACCCTTGGCCTGGACCTGCGCCATCATCGTCGTCAGCCAAACGAGGCCGAGCGTGACGTGGAGGCCATGACAGCCGACCAGCGCGAAGAAGGCCGACAGGAAGGCGCTGCGCTGCGGGCCATGGCCTTCGCCGATGAGGTGGAGGAACTCATAGGCTTCGAGCGCGAGAAAGCCGGCGCCGAGCAAGGCGGTCGCCGCCATCGCGATCTGGAACCAGAAACGGTTCTTCGCCGCGGTCGCGATCCCCGCCATGCCGCAGGCGAAGCTGGAGGCGAGCAGCAGCGCCGTCTCGCCACCGACCAGCGGCAGCTCGACGATGTCGCGCGCCGCCGGACCGCCCGCGGTCGCCTTGGCGAGCACCGCATAAGCGGCGAAGAAGCCGGCGAACATGATGAAGTCGGTGAGCAGGAAGATCCAGAAGCCATAAGCGACGACGACGCGCTTGGGCGCGGGCCCCCGTTCGCTGGGCGCAATCTCACCGCGACCGAGCTTGTGCGGATCGCCGCTCATGCCGGTTGGTCCGCGGGGATGTCGAGCAACCGCGCCTTGGCGTTGCGCCGCTCGGCGTCGAGCCGTTCCGCCTCGGCGGCACTGATCTCGATCTCATTCTCGTCACGCCACGCGAAGATCACGAAGGTCGCCCAGGCCCCGAGAAAGCCGAGCGCGAACAGCCACCAGATATGCCAGACCGCGGCAAAGCCGAGCGCGGTGGTGAAGAAGGCGGTGACGACACCGGTCGGCGAGTTGCGCGGCATGTGGAACGCCTCATATTTGGGGCGCTCGGAGAGTTCGCCATTATCGCGTGCGGTCGACTTGATCCCCCAATAGGCCTCCTCGCCCGTGACGTTCGGCAGCACCGCGAAGTTGAACGGCGGCGGCGGCGAGGTGGTGATCCATTCGAGGCTGCGCCCGTCCCATGGATCGCCGCTGACATCGACGAGGTCCTTGCGGTTGCGGATCGAGACGTAGAGTTGGATCACCTGGCAGGCGATGCCGCCGGCGATCA
Organism: Sphingomonas kyungheensis; assembly: GCF_037120395.1. NCBI lineage: Bacteria > Pseudomonadati > Pseudomonadota > Alphaproteobacteria > Sphingomonadales > Sphingomonadaceae > Sphingomonas > Sphingomonas kyungheensis. The sequence goes on along the minus strand of NZ_JBBBDM010000003.1, from coordinate 198,617 downwards.
TCAGCGCGCCGAACGCCGCCGCGATCAGCCACGGCTGCCAGCCCGGCACGTCGTAATGCGCCATCCGCCGCGTCATCCCCATCAGCCCCAGCACGTAGAGCGGCATGAAGGCGAGATAGAAGCCGCCGACCCACAGCCAGAAGGCGCGCCGCCCCCAACGCTCGTCGAGCCGGAAGCCGAACGCCTTGGGGAACCAGTAATTGTATCCGGCAAAGGCGCCGAACAGCACCCCGCCGATGATGACGTTGTGGAAATGCGCGACGAGGAACAGCGAATTGTGCAGCACGAAATCGGCGGGCGGCACCGCGAGCAGCACCCCGGTCATCCCGCCGATCACGAAGGTGACCATGAACGCCACCGCCCACAGCATCGGCACGTGGAAGCGAATCTTGCCGCCGTACATGGTGAACAGCCAGTTGAAGACCTTCACGCCGGTCGGCACCGCGATGATCATCGTCGTCACGCCGAAGAAGCCATTGACGTCGGCCCCCGCCCCCATCGTGAAGAAATGGTGCAGCCAAACCATGAACGACAGGATGCAGATCACCATCGTCGCCACCACCATCGAGCGGTAGCCGAACAGCGGCTTGCTCGAGAAGGTCGAGACGATCTCGCTGAACACGCCGAACGCCGGCAGGATCAGGATATAGACTTCTGGGTGGCCCCAGGCCCAGATGAGATTGACGAACATCATCTGATTGCCGCCAAGCTCGTTGGTGAAGAAGTGGAAGCCGAGGTAGCGGTCGAGCAGCAGCATCGCCAGCGTCGCGGTCAGGATCGGGAAGGCCGCGACGATCAGCAGGTTGGAGGCAAGGCTCGTCCAGCAGAACATCGGCATGCGGGTATAGCCCATGCCCGGCGCGCGCATCTTCAAGATGGTGGTGACGAGGTTGACCCCGGACAGCAACGTCCCGACGCCCGAGATCTGCAACGCCCATAGATAATAATCGACGCCGACGCCGGGCGAGAAGCGCAGCTCCGACAGCGGCGGATAGGCGAGCCAGCCGGTCTTGGCGAATTCGCCGATGACGAGGCTGAGGTTGATGAGCAACGCGCCGCTCGCGGTCAGCCAGAAGCTGACGTTGTTGAGCGTCGGAAAGGCGACGTCGCGGACGCCGAGTTGCAGCGGCACGACGAAGTTCATCAGCCCGATGACGAACGGCATCGCCACGAAGAAGATCATGATCGTGCCGTGCGCCGTGAAGATCTGGTCGTAATGTTCGGGCGGCAGATAGCCGGGATTGCCATAAGCGATCGCCTGCTGGCTGCGCATCATCGCCGCGTCGACGAAGCCTCGCATCAGCATCAGCAAGGCGAAACCGCAATACATGATGCCGATGCGCTTGTGATCGACCGAGGTGATCCATTCGCGCCACAGATAGGGAACGTGCCCGGCGCGCCACGTCCAGACCAGCACCGCCAGGATGCCGCTGCCGACGATCGCCGCGGCGATCAGCGGGATCGGCTGATCCCACGGAATCGAATGCCAGTTGAGCTTGCCGAACATGCTCAACTCTCCCGCCCGCCATTGTCGGTTTCATGCACCGGCGCACCGGCCTCCTTGACCGCCGCGGCGAAGAAGCCGCGCGGCACGCTGCCATAAGCGAATGGCGCCACATTGCCCTTCTGGCGGGCGAGCGCGTGATAGCTGGCGGCGGTGAGCGCCGGCCCCTGCCCGCGCATCTTCGCCGCCCAGCCGGCAAATTGCTGCGCCGGCACCGCGTCGACGGTGAAGTCCATATCCGAAAAGCCTTCGCCGCTGTAATGCGCCGACAGGCCGTGGAAGCGGCCGGGCCGGTCGGCCATCAGGTTGAGCTTCGCCTCCATCCCCGCCATCGCATAGATCTGACTGCCGAGCCGCGGCACGAAAAAGCTGTTCATCACCGTCGCCGAGGTGATGCGGAAATCGACCGGCGTGCCGGCAGGCACGACGACGCGGTTGACGGTGGCGATGCCCTGCTCCGGGTAGATGAACAGCCATTTCCAGTCGAGCGCGACGACCTGGATGGTGATCGGCTTGCGCGTCGCGGCGAGCGGTCGGCGCGGATCGAGCTCGTGGCTGGCGATCCAGCCCATGCCGCCGAGAAAGATGATGACGAGCAGCGGCACCGACCAGACGAGCAGTTCGAGCTTGCCGGAATAAGAGAAATTCGGCCGGTGCTTGGCACGGCCATTGCTCGAGCGGAACCAGAAGGCGAAGGCGAGAGTCAGGACGATCACCGGTATGACGATGCCGAGCATCACCGCCAGTGAGTTGATCAGCAACGTCTTCTCACCCGCGGCGACGGGTCCTGCGGGGTCGAGCAGCGCGGGCGCACAGCCGCCGAGGGCCGCGGCCAGCACGAACGGCAGACGTCTCAACATACGAGCGGCGGCAGACAGATCATCATTCCCCTTCGCGGAAGCCCGCCGGAACGGTTCTCCGATAATTGCAACGAGTGGCAATGCGGAGGGTTTCGCCCGCTTACGAACTATTCCGGGGATGATTTGCGGGGATGCGCGAGGAGTGGATCGGCGACTGGCATCGTCGACGCATCGTGCCGGCGCGCCGCCCTAACGCTGGCGCGCCCGCCGCCACGCGAGCGACTGCCGGTTGAGCGTCGCCAGATCGACCGTTCCCGCCGCCGCGCCCTCGCCAAGCCTGAGCGCCTCGGCCAGTCGATCGACCGCTATATGCCGATAGGCCGGCCGCGCCGCGACCGCATCGTACCAGACGCCGCCCACTGCCGCATCGAGCAGGATGCGCTGGAAACAATGATCCGCACGGACCGGCCACATACGACACCCCGCGAGACCGGGCAGGGTCTCGCGGGTCAGCGTCAGCCAGGCGGCTTCGAGGGAGGCGCGGTCGGGATCGGCCGCGGTCATCGCTCAGATATGGATCGGCTTGCCGGTCACCGCCATCGCCGCTTCCTTGAGCGCTTCCGAATGCGTCGGATGCGCATGGCAGGTATAGGCGATGTCCTCGCTGGTCGCGCCAAACTCCATCGCCTGCGCCGCCTGCGCGATCATCGTACCGGCAACACTGGCGATCGCCCAGACGCCGACGACACGGTCGGTCTTGGCATCGGCGATGATCTTGACGAAGCCGTCGGGCTCATGGTTCGTCTTGGCGCGGCTGTTCGCCATCATCGGGAACTTGCCGACCTTGACCTCACCTTTCGCCTTGGCCGCTTCCTCGGTGAGGCCGACGCCGGCGAATTCGGGCATCGTGTAGACGACGCTCGGGATGACGTCGTGGTTCACGATGCCGGTCAGTCCGGCGATATTCTCGGCGACCGCAATCCCCTCGTCCTCCGCCTTGTGCGCGAGCATCAGGCCGGGGGCGACGTCGCCGATCGCCCAGATGCCCGGCACGCTGGTCGCGAAATCGTGATCGATGTCGACCTGGCCACGCGCATTGACCGACAGGCCGGCGGCTTCGAGGTTGAGACCGTCGGTATTGGGCTTGCGGCCGATCGCGAGCAGCACCGCGTCCGCCTCGATCGTCTCGCCCGCACCGCCCGCCGCCGGCTCGAGCGTGAGCGTCGCGCTGTCGCCGGCGACGGTGACGCCGGTCACCTTGGTCGACAGCTTGAACTCCATGCCCTGCTTCTTGAAGATCTTCTGCGCTTCCTTGCGCACGTCGCCATCGAAGCCCGGCAGGATCTGGTCGAGATATTCGACGACGGTCACCTTGGCCCCCAGCCGGCGCCAGACGCTGCCGAGCTCGAGACCGATCACCCCGCCGCCGATGACGACGAGATGCTGCGGCACCTTCGCGAGTTCGAGCGCGCCGGTGCTGTCGACGACGACCTTCTGATCGACGGTGACGCCGGGCAGCGGCGTCACGCTCGACCCGGTGGCGATGACGATGTTCTTGGCGCGCACAGTCTTGCCGGCGACCTCGACGCTATCCTTACCGGTGAAGCTGGCGCGGCCCTTGAGCCATTCGACCTTGTTCTTCTTGAACAGATATTCAATGCCGCCGGTGAGCTGCTTGACCGCGTCGCGTCGCTGGCCGTGCATCGTGTCGAGATCGAGTTCGGCGGTGACCTTGATGCCCATCTTGGCCATCGTGCCGTTGGCGGCGGCATCGAAGAATTCGGATGCATGCAGCATCGCCTTCGACGGAATGCAGCCGACGTTGAGGCAGGTGCCGCCGAGCGTCTCGCGGCTCTCGACGCAGGCGGTCTTCAGCCCGAGCTGCGCCGCGCGGATCGCAGCGACATAGCCGCCGGGGCCGGCGCCGATCACGAGGACGTCATAGTCATACTCAGCCATGATAGGCTCCGTTCATATTATGTGATGAGAGCGAAGGCGTGGTTGCCAGCCTCGACGGCTTTGCGCACGAATGATCGAAGCCCAGCGATATCGGATTGCAGAAACGTCAACGCTTCCTCTCCCTCATCCGCCAGCGTCTCGGCCAAATATACCTGCTCGGCTACGGCAGTCGAGGCATCATAACGCCTCGCCCACTCTTCATCAGAGTGTTTTGCCAAAGCCGAGTGGAACGCCCGTATCGCCTCAGACGGGATAAACCATGCCGGCCCATAACCGTGGTCGGGACCGACTTCTTCGTAGGTACCGAGGATGAAACTCAGCGGACTATCAACGGGACCAGCTGATCCCGTCAGCAGGAAATGGACAGCATGCCACTGCTTGTCCAAGTCCAGGATCTGATAGTCTGGAGAGAGGTCCTCCGGATTGACGAAGTCGTAGATGGACTCGGGATCGGCACGCAAGGAGACGACATCGTCGTCACTGGCGGCTCTTACAACCCAAACCATTCCCATTGTTCGGCTCCTTACAGGTCGATCAGGATCCGCGTCGGGTCTTCGATCGCATTCTTGAGCGCGACGAGGAAGGTCACCGCCTCGCGGCCGTCGATCAGGCGATGGTCGTAGCTCAACGCGAGATACATCATCGGGCGGACGACGACCTGGCCGCCGACGACGACCGGGCGTTCCTCGATCCGGTGAAGGCCGAGCACCGCGGCCTGCGGCGGGTTGATGATCGGGGTCGACATCAGCGAGCCGAAGACACCGCCGTTCGAGATGGTGAAGGTGCCGCCCTTCATCTCGTCCATCTTGAGCGTGCCGTCCTTGGCGCGGCGGCCGAAGTCGCCGATCGTCTTCTCGATGCCGGCGACGGTCAAGTCCTGCGCATCGCGGATCACCGGCACGACGAGGCCGTTGGGCGCGCTGACCGCGACCGAGATGTCGGCATAATCGTGATAGACGATCTCGTCGCCCTCGATGCTGGCGTTGACCGACGGAATGTCCTTCAGCGCCATCGTCGCGGCCTTCACGAAGAAGCCCATGAAGCCCAGCCGGACGCCGTGCTTCTTCTCGAACAGGTCCTTGTACTTGGCGCGCGCCTCGATCACCGCGGTCATGTCGACGTCGTTGAACGTCGTCAGCATGGCGGCGGTGTTCTGCGCTTCCTTGAGGCGCTTGGCGATCGTCTGGCGGAGGCGCGTCATCTTGACGCGCTCTTCCTTGCGGCCGCCCGCGGGCGCAGCGGCCGGCGCCGGTGCGGCGGCGGGCGCGGCGTTCGCCGGCTTGGAGGCGGCAGCGGCGGCGACGTCTTCCTTGGTGATGCGGCCGTCCTTGCCGGTGCCGGTGATCGATGACGGGTCGAGCCCATATTCGAGCACCGCGCGGCGCACCGACGGCGACAGCGCCGCGGGCGAATCGCCGGCCGGCTCGGCCTGTGCCGGAGCGGGCGTGGCGGCAGGCGCGGCTGCGGGTGCAGGCGCTGACGCCGGCGCGGCGGCCGGAGCCGGGGCCGCGGCGGCGCCGTCACCCGCCTCGATCGTCGCGAGCATCGCGCCGACCTCGACCGTGTCGCCGACCTTGACCGCATGGCTGCCCATCACGCCGGCGACCGGCGAGGGCACCTCGACCGACACCTTGTCGGTTTCGAGGCTGGCGATCGGCTCGTCGACCTTGACCGGGTCGCCCGGCTGCTTGAGCCATTCGCCGACGGTGGCTTCGGTGATCGATTCACCCAGAACGGGTACGGTGACTTCGGTTGCCATCTCTTGCATCCTTCTCCCCGGGGAGGCGGGGTCTCAATCGGGGAATTTGGGTTAGCTGCCGGGGGCCTGCGTCGGCCGGGCGGTGGTGGTCGATCCCTCGCCGCGGGTGCGGCGGATTTCCTCGCGGACGTTGTGACCGAGCGCGTCGGCGACCAGCGCGCCCTGTTCGGCGGTATGACGCTTCATCAGCCCGGTCGCCGGCGATGCCGCCGCCTGCCGGCCGGCGTACCGCGCCCGCTTGATCGGGCAATTGGCGGCCTTGAGCGATTCCTCGATCAGCGGCTCGACGAAGAACCAATAGCCGTTGTTCTTCGGCTCTTCCTGCGCCCAGACCACGTCCTGCAGATTGGGCATCCGCGCGATCCGGCGGGCGAGCGCATCTCCCGGGAAAGGATAGAGCTGCTCGACGCGGACGATCTGCGTCGTCGTATCGCCGGCGGCGTTGCGCGCCTCGATCAAATCATAGGCGACCTTGCCGGTGCACAGCACCAGCCGCGTCGTCTCGGCATCCGCCGCGCCGTTGGTGTCCGACAGCAGCCGCTTGAAGTGGCTGTCGCCCTGGAAGTCCGCCGCCGCCGACACCGCCAGCTTGTGGCGGAGCAGCGACTTGGGCGTCATCACGATCAGCGGCTTGCGGAAGTTGCGGTGCATCTGCCGGCGCAGCAGGTGGAAGTAATTGGCCGGCGTGGTGCAGTTCGCGACCTGGATATTGTCCTGCGCGCACGACTGGAGGAAGCGTTCGGGACGCGCCGAGCTATGCTCCGGCCCCTGCCCTTCGTAGCCGTGCGGCAGCAGCATGACGAGGCCGTTGGCCCGCAGCCACTTGGATTCGCCGCTGGTGATGAACTGGTCGATCATGATCTGCGCGCCGTTGACGAAGTCGCCGAACTGCGCCTCCCACATCACCAGCGTCTTGGGGTCGGCGAGCGCATAGCCATATTCGAAGCCGAGCACGCCATATTCGGACAGCGGGCTGTCGAGCACCTCGAACCGGCCATGCTCGACCGTGGTCAGCGGCACATATTTGTGCTCGTCGGTCTGGTCGACCCAGACGGCATGACGCTGCGAGAAGGTGCCGCGGCCCGAATCCTGACCCGACAGGCGCACGCCATAGCCTTCCGACAGCAGCGAGCCGAAGGCCAGTGCCTCGCCGGTCGCCCAGTCGAAATTCTCGCCGGTCTTGAACATCTGCCGCTTGGCGTCGATCACGCGCGCCAGCGTCTTGTGGATCTGGATGCCCTCGGGCACCGTGGTCAGCGTGCGGCCGAGCGCGTCGAACAGCTTGAGCTCGATCCCCGTCTCGACGTTGCGCCGCTCGCTGCCGCCGTCGGTCGGTGCCGACAGGCCCGACCAGCGGCCGGCGAACCAGTCCGCCTTGTTCGGCTTGTAGCTCGCGCCCGCCTCGAACTCGCCTTCGAGCAGGGTGGTGTACTGGTTGACCTTGTCGTCGAGCCACGCCTGGTCGATCACGCCCTCGGCGATCAGCCGCTTGGCGTAGATCTCGCTGACGCCGGGATGCTGACGGATGACGTTGTACATCAGCGGCTGGGTGAAGCCCGGCTCGTCGCCCTCGTTATGGCCGAAGCGGCGATAGCACCACATGTCGATGACGATGTCGCGGTGGAACTTCTGGCGGAATTCGATCGCCATCTTGGTGGCGAAGGTCACCGCCTCGGGATCGTCGCCGTTGACGTGGAACACCGGCGCCTGGACGCCCTTCGCCACATCCGACGGATAGGGCGAGGAGCGCGCGAATTGCGGGCTGGTGGTGAAGCCGACCTGGTTGTTGATGATGAAATGGACGCAGCCGCCGGTATTGTAGCCGCGGATGCCCGAGAAGCCGAGGCATTCCCAGACGATCCCCTGCCCCGCGAAGGCCGCGTCGCCGTGGATCAGCACCGGCAGCGAGGCGACGTGATCGCTGAGGTCATTGGCCAGCGTCTGGATCGCGCGCGTCTTGCCGAGCACGACCGGGTCCGCCGCCTCGAGGTGAGACGGATTGGCGACGAGCGACATATGCACCTTGTGCCCGTCGAACTCGCGGTCGGTCGACGTGCCGAGGTGATATTTGACGTCGCCCGAGCCGCCGATCTCATCGGGATTGGCCGAGCCGCCGGCGAATTCGTGGAAGATGACGCGCAGCGGCTTCGCCATGACGTTGGCGAGCACGTTGAGCCGGCCGCGATGCGCCATGCCGAACACCATCTCGCGCACGCCGGCCTGGCCGCCGTATTTGATGACGCTTTCGAGCGCCGGGATCATGCTCTCGCCGCCGTCGAGGCCGAAGCGCTTGGTCCCGACGTATTTCTTGCCGAGGAACTTCTCCCACTGCTCCGCCTCGATCACCTTGCTGAGGATCGCGCGCTTGCCGTCGGTGCTGAACTCGATCGCCTTGTCCTTGCCCTCCATGCGGTCCTGCAGGAAGCGGCGCTCCTCGACGTCGACGATATGCATATATTCGAGGCCGACGTTGCCGCAGTAATTGCGGCGCAGCGTGTCGACCAGTTCGCGCACCGTCGCCCATTCGAAGCCGAGCGTGCCGCCGAGATAGATCGGCCGATCGAGGTCGGCGTCGGTGAAGCCGTGATATTCGGTGCGCAGATCCTCGGGCATTTCGCGACGCGACAGGCCGAGCGGATCGAGATTGGCGGCGAGATGACCGCGGACGCGATAGGTGCGGACCAGCATCTGCGCGCGGATCGCATCGCCCGCCGCCTTGATGATGTCCTCCCTGGACGGCGCCGCCGTCGGTGCCGCGGCGGGCTTGCCGCCCTTGGCGGGCTTGGGGGCGGGCTCCATCTGCGTCGGGTCGAGCCCGGCGGTCAGATCGTCGGTGGTCGACAAGGGCCAGCGCTTGTTGGCCCAGCTCGGACCGCCGCTGCCTGCCTCCAGGCCTTCGAAGAAGCCGCGCCAGCCGAGATCGACCGACGACTGGTCGGCCTGATATTTGGCGTAGAGCGCCTCGATGAACTGGGGAGACACGCCTGCGGCGATGTCGCTGAAATCCTGACCTTCGTAGCCCATGGTCTTCTTCCTGTTCCCTTCTCCCAGCGGGAGAAGGAGGGGCCCGCCCGCGACAGCGGGTGGGAGGATGAGGGCGAGCGTGGCGCGATGCCCTCACCCTTGTGCCGCCCCGGGGCGGCTCCCTCCCTCTCCCGGTGGGAGAGGGAGGGTTGCATTAGCCGTTCAGCACCTCAAGCAGCGTCGAACCCAGCTCCGAGGGGCTCGCCGCGACCTTGATCCCGGCGGCTTCCATCGCCGCGATCTTGCTCTCGGCATCGCCCTTGCCGCCCGAGACGATCGCACCGGCGTGGCCCATGCGGCGGCCCGGAGGCGCGGTGCGACCGGCGATGAAGCCCGCCATCGGCTTCTTGCGACCGCGCTTCGCCTCGTCGATCAGGAACTGCGCCGCCTGCTCCTCGGCATCGCCGCCGATCTCGCCGATCATGATGATCGACTGGGTCGCCTCGTCGGCGAGGAAGAGCTCGAGCACGTCGATGAAGTTGGTGCCGTTGACCGGATCGCCGCCGATGCCGACCGCGGTGGTCTGGCCGAGCCCGGCGTTCGAGGTCTGGAACACCGCCTCATAGGTCAGCGTGCCCGAGCGCGAGACGACGCCGACCGAACCCTGTTTGAAGATGCTGCCCGGCATGATGCCGATCTTGCACTCGCCCGGCGTCAGCACGCCGGGGCAGTTGGGGCCGATCAGCCGCGACTTGCTGCCCGACAGCGCGCGCTTGACGCGGACCATGTCGAGCACCGGAATGCCTTCCGTGATCGCGACGATCAGCGGGATCTCGGCATCGATCGCCTCGAGGATCGAATCCGCGGCGAAGGGCGGCGGCACGTAGATGACCGACGCATCGGCACCGGTCTTCGACTTGGCTTCGGCGACGGTGTTGAACACCGGCAGGCCGAGATGCTCGGTCCCGCCCTTGCCCGGCGTCACGCCGCCGACCATCTGCGTGCCGTAATCCAGCGCCGCCTTGGTGTGGAAGCTGCCGGTTTCGCCGGTCATCCCTTGCGTGATGACCTTGGTGTTCTTGTTGACGAGGATGCTCATCTCGGTTCTCTTCCTCACTGTGCTAGCGCAGATACGGCAGCGCCAATTGTGTCATCCGAACAAGGACTCGAACAGGTCGAGCCAGTCGGGGTTTTTCTCTTCGATCAGCCGCAGCTTCCAGTCGCGGTTCCACTTCTTGAGCTGGCGCTCGCGGTATCGCGCGGCCTCCAGATCGTCATGAACTTCGTACCAGACGAGTAACGTACAGCCGTATGTCTTGGTGAAGCCGTCGATCAGGCCATTCCGGTGCTGGTAGACACGGGCAGCGAGATCGCTCGTTACACCTGTATAGATCGTTCCGTTGAGCCGGCTCGCCATCATGTAGACGTAGCCGGCCTTGTTCACCGTTCGCCCCGATGTGCTCCCGCGAAGGCGGGAGCCCAGTCCTGGTTCCCCGCCTTCGCGGGGACACATGGGTCCGTCGGGCGCACCTTACTTCAGCGTTTCGTCGATCCCCTTGCACGCTTCGAGCAGTTCCTTGACAGCATCGACCGAGACGGTGAGGTTCGCCTTCGCCTCGTCGTCGAGCGCGATCTCGACGATCTGCTCGACGCCGCCGGCCCCGATCACCACCGGCACGCCGACATAGAGGTCGTTGACGCCATACTGACCGTCGACATAGGCCGCCGCCGGCAGCACGCGCTTCTGATCGTAGAGATAGGCCTCGGCCATCGCGATGCCGCTGGTCGCTGGGGCATAATAAGCCGAGCCGGTCTTGAGCAGGCCGACGATCTCGCCGCCGCCGCCGCGCGTGCGCTTGACGATCGCGTCGATCTTCTCCTGGCTCGACCGGCCCATCGTGATGAGGTCGGGAACCGGGATGCCGGAGACGGTGGAATAGGAGATGACCGGCACCATCGTGTCGCCATGGCCGCCGAGCACGAAGCTGGTGACATCCTTGACCGAGACCTGGAACTCCTCGGCGAGGAAGTGGCTGAAGCGCGCCGAGTCGAGCACGCCGGCCATGCCGACGACCTTGTTGTGCGGCAGGCCGGAGAATTCGCGCAGCGCCCAGACCATCGCGTCGAGCGGGTTGGTGATGCAGATCACGAAGGCGTCGGGCGCATTCGCCTTGATGCCCTCGCCGACCGCCTTCATCACCTTGAGGTTGATGCCGAGCAGGTCGTCGCGGCTCATGCCGGGCTTGCGCGCGACGCCGGCGGTGACGATGATCACGTCGGCGCCGGCGATGTCGGCATAATCGTTCGAACCGATGATCTTGGCGTCGAAGCCCTCGACCGGGCCGCACTGCGACAGATCAAGCGCCTTGCCCTGCGGCACGCCTTCGACGACGTCGAACAGCACGATGTCGCCGAGGTTCTTCAATGCCGCGAGGTGCGCGAGCGTGCCGCCGATGTTACCGGCGCCGATCAGCGCGATCTTCTTGCGAGCCATCCAATCCATCTCCGTTACAGGCAGGGCGTGATTGGTCACGCCGGTTACGCCCGTTTTGCGCGTCCGGCAACCGCTAAACGGTATCGGTTAAAAGTTTAACTGATAATGGTTCGCAGGTGCATTAGGTGCTGCCATGGCCCTGCGCGAGATAGTCTTCGGAGCGCATTTCCTCCAGCCGGCTGACCGTCCGCTGGAATTCGAACCGCCCGTCGCCGGTCGGGTAGAGCGCCTCGGGATTGGCATCGGCGGCGGCGAGCAGCTTGACCTTATGCTCGTAGAGCGCGTCGATCAGCGTGACGAAGCGCGCCGCCTCGTCGCGGTTCTCCGGGCCGAGCCGGGGGATGCCGACGAGGATCACCGTGTGATAGCGCCGCGCCACCGCGAGATAGTCGGCCGCACCGCGCGCCGCGCCGCACAGCTTCTTGAACGAGAAGACCGCGACGCCTTTCAGCGTCTTGGGGACATGGAGCGTGCGGCCCTGGACGACGAGATCCTCGGACGGGATCGGCTCGGTCACCTCGTGATCGGTGAGGCGGAAGAAGGCCGCGGACAGATCCGCCGTCGCCGCCGGGCCGTTCGGCACGAGCCAGATGTTCTGCTGGCCGAGCCGGTCGCGGCGATAGTCGATCGGGCCGTTGAGCGTGACGACGTCGAGCTTCGCCTCGATCAGCGCGATGAACGGCAGGAAATGTTCGCGGTTGAGGCCATTCTTGTAGAGATCGGCGGGCGCGCGGTTCGACGTGGTGACCATCGTCACGCCGGCGGCGAGCAGAGCGGTGAACAGCCGGCTGAGGATCATCGCATCGGGCGAATTGGTCACCATCATCTCGTCAAAGGCCAGCAGCCGCGTCTCCTCGGCCAGCGCGGCGGCGACCGGGGCGATCGGATCGCCGGCTTCCTTGCGCCGTTCGATCGCGATGCGTCCGTGCACCTCGATCATGAATTCGGCGAAATGGACGCGGCGCTTCTTCTCGATCGCGACATTGGCGAAGAACAGGTCCATCAGCATCGACTTGCCGCGGCCGACGTCGCCGAACATGTAGACGCCGCGCGCCGCGTCGCCGCCGCGCCCGGTCAGCCGCCCGAGCCAGCCGCGCTTCGGCGGCATTTCCAGCGCGCTGGCAAGCGTGTCGAGGCGGAGCGCGGCGGTGCGCTGCTCGGCGTCGGGCCGCAACTCGCCGGCGGCGACCAGCGCATCATAGGCGGCGAGGACCTTCATGCTGGCTCCTGCGATCGGATAGAGAGGTTATAGACGCGGCGGCGAGGCTGGTGGTGCGGCGGCATCGGCTTGCCCACCCCAGCCGCAGCTGGCCTTGGCAATCACGCCCGATCAGCGCGAAGCGGGGCCCCACTCCTTTCACCGCGCCACCCCGGCAAAGGCCGGGGTCCAGTTGGGAGAGCGTGCGAGGGGTGCCCTACGTCCCCCGACTGGACCCCGGCCCTCGCCGGGGTGGGCAATAGCGTGGTGTGGAGGACAAGCCAGCTTCGCACCGACGGGCTCAGCCAGTTTACCGGCGCGTTCAACATCACGGCCGGACGGGCGTTAAACGCTCCCTTACAGAATCCGCTCGGCTTCCATCTTCTTGATCTCGGCGATCGCCTTGGCCGGGTTGAGCCCCTTGGGGCAGGTGTTGGCGCAGTTCATGATCGTGTGGCAGCGATAGAGGCGGAACGGATCCTCGAGCTGGTCGAGCCGTTCGCCGGTCATCTCGTCGCGGCTGTCGGCGAGCCAGCGATAGGCCTGGAGCAGGATCGCCGGGCCGAGGAACTTGTCGGCATTCCACCAATAGCTCGGGCAGGAGGTCGAGCAGCAGGCGCACAGGATGCACTCGTAGAGGCCGTCGAGCTTGGCGCGGTCGTCCGGCGACTGGAGCCGCTCCTTGCCCGAGGGCGGCGGGCTGACCGTCTGCATCCACGGCTTGATCGAGCTATATTGCGCGTAGAAGTGCGTGAAGTCGGGGACGAGGTCCTTGATCACGTCCATCGCCGGCAGCGGGGTGATCTTCACCTCGCCCTTCACGTCCTCGATCGCGGTGGTGCAGGCGAGGCCGTTGCGCCCGTCGATGTTCATCGAGCAGGAGCCGCAGATGCCCTCGCGGCACGAGCGGCGGAAGGTCAGCGAACTGTCCTGCTCCGCCTTCATCTTGATCAGCGCGTCGAGCACCATCGGCCCGCATTCGTCGAGGTTGATCTCGAACGTGTCGTAGCGCGGGTTCTCGCCGGTGTCGGGATCGTAGCGATAGACCTTGAAGGTCTTGATGCGCTTTGCGTCGCCGGTCGCCTTATGGACCTTGCCCTTCGCCTTGACCTTGCTGTTCTTGGGCAGGGTGAACTCGGCCATGGCCGCAACGCTCCTCTAAATGCTGCGTTGCGGCTATGCCTTTCGTCGGGCTTTCGCAACCCCTGAGAGATAGGTCGCGGTCAGATCACATCAAGAACGAGGCCGCGGTCGCGCGCCTCCTCGGCCTCGATATACCAGTTGGACGGCGCCTTGCGCTGCAGCTCCTCGAACGGCACCGCCGAACCGCGGACGATCTCGCGGAAGCCTTCCTCCTGGATCTTGATCGATTCCTCGATCTCGTGGAGCTTCGCCTTGAGCACCGCGGGCAAGGTGGTGAGCGGGCCGGACAATTGGATGCTGCTGCTCATCAGCCGCTCGTGCAGCATCAGCCGCGTGCCGCGGGTGAGGAAGCGCGTCTCGACCGGGAAGGCCGCCATGAAGGTGGCGCCGGCGGAATAGACCGCGACCTTGCCGAGGAACAGCGTCTCGCGCCCGGTATAGTCGCGCAAAAGCCGGATATCGTCGCCCATCGCCCGCCCCATCTCCGGATCGCCGCCGAGCGTGGTCAGCGACACGACGATCGGCCCCTCCGTCGGCGCGGCGGCGAGCTGCGTCTTGAAGCGGGCGTACATCATCTCGTCGACGGTGCCGTGCAGCTGGATGTGCGGGACCGCGAGCAGGGGATATTTGCTGGCGACGTTGGCGCGGGGATCTTCGGTCATGCCGCGGCGAACCGTCGCACCCGCGCAAGGTTCCGGCGGCGGCGGACAACATAAGCGGAACCCCTCCCCGCCGGGGCGGTTGAGGGACGACCCAACAGCAGGATATCGCGTGACCCCAGCTCCCCAGCCCGATCGAACCCCGGCGCTCAAGCCGCTCGCCGAGCAGGTGATGGTCATCACCGGCGCGAGCTCCGGCATCGGCCTTGCCACCGCCAAGCGCGCTGCGAAACAGGGTGCGCGCGTGCTGCTCGTCGCGCGCGACGAATCGGCGTTGCGCACGGCGGTGCACGAGATCGTCGCCGACGGCGGGATCGCCGACGCCTATGCCGCCGACGTCGGCGACGCCGCCGCGGTCCGCGCCGCCGCGGCGCATGCCCGCCAGCGATTCGGGCGGATCGACACCTGGGTCAACGATGCCGGCACCGCAATCTACGGCAAGCTCGTCGACATCCCCGACGACGAGCATCAGCAGCTGTTCCGCACCAATTATTTCGGTGCGGTGCACGGCTGCCTCGCCGCCATCCCGCACCTGACCGAAACGCGCGGCGCGCTGATCACCGTCGCGTCGATCGCCGCGGACATGCCGAGCCCGATCATGGGCGCCTATGCCGCGAGCAAACATGCGGTGAAGGCCTATGTCGACGCGCTGCGCATCGAGCTCGCCTCCGACGGCGTCCCGGTGCAGGTGACGCTGATCAAGCCGTCCGGCATCGATACGCCGATCGCGCAACATGCCGCCAACCACGAGCCGGGCGAGGCACAGATCCCGCCGCCGGTCTATGCGCCCGAGCTCGTTGCCGACGCGATCCTGTTCTGTGCGACCCATGCCAAGCGCGACCTCACCGTCGGCGGCGCGGGGCGTGCGCAGGCATTGTTCGCCGCACATTTCCCGTCGCTGTTCGACCGATTGGCGCCGATCGCCGCAACGATGTTCGTCGATCCCAAGAAGCGCCAGCCGGCGCCGAGCAATCTGTTCGAGAGCAACGACACCGGCCGCGTCCATTCGGGCGAGCATCCCGCCGCGCGCCAGACCAGCCTCTATACCGCCGCGGCGAAACATTCCGGCCTCACCACCGCGCTGAGTGCCATCGCCGTGGCGGGGATCGGCGCGTTCGTCTATGGCCGGAAGGATCGGTGATGAGCGCTATCGACTGGCAGATGAGCGCGATCCTCGCCAACGTCGATCGCGGCGGCAACGAAGTGCCGGAGGTGACCAACCTCGCCGATGCGGTGCGCGCCTGGCTCGCGCTCGACCATGGCATGCAGAACGACGCGGTGCTCCGGCCGGAACATCCGATCGTGCTCGACGGCGAGCGGACGGTCGCGCTGACCGGGCAGGCGATCCGGGTGCTTGCCGACCGGCTCGAAGGATAGCGTCTCGGGTTTCTGAGGGGTCGTGCAGAAGCGCAGCGGGATGCGCCTGCCGCGGCAGCGGCTTTCAGTCGACCCGGTGAGGTTCGGCACCGCGTTTCCCCACCCACTGGATTTCCGCGCCTCCGCGCCTCCGCGCCTCCGCGTGAAATCTCCTCTTTCGGCTGGATAGTCGGCGTGCGCGACCGCCGCGTCGATCAGTCTGATCAGATCAGCAAAATGGGTTCACGCGGAGGCGCGGAGATATCGTTCGTGCCGGGCGTAGCGCCCCGGCACCGACGATTGCCGATATCGGGCCGCGATCGCCGCGACCGCCCCTGCTGCGCCCTCTGTGCCTCTGCGCGCGCTCCGATCACCCCGTGCCGATCAGCGGCAGCATCGCCGGCGCGAGGCCCTCGCCGCGCGCGGTCAGCCGGATCGCACCGCCGCGCGCGCCGGCCTGCACCAGCGCCATCGCCAGCCCGTTGAACGCCGAGCGCGTCGTCGCATGATCGGGTTCGAGGCTGCGCGGATCGCCGTTGCCGACGCCGAGCAACGTCGCATCGCCGCTAATCGCGAAGTGCAGCCGGTCGTGCGCGGTCGGCACCTCGTGCCCCGCGGCATCGAGGATCGCCGCGCGTACCACCGCGACCGCGCCGGGCGCGAGCCGGCGGCGGTCGCTCGACAGACCGATCCGCGCCGGCGCGCCGCTGGTGACGCGCTCGGCGGTGAGCAGCCGCCGACCGTCGCGATAGCCATGCGCCGTGATCCGTCCGGGCGCATAGGGCACCTGCCAGACGAGATGGCGATTGCGCGTCACCGTCTGCCGCCCGAGGCTGCGGCCGTTGACGAGCAGTTCCACCGCCTCGCAATTGCTGTGCACCCACACCGCGACCGTCTGCCCCTCGCGGCCCGGCCAGTTCCAGTGCGGGAAGAGGTGGAGCACCGGTTCGCTGCCCCACCACGCCTTGTAATAATAGAAATTGTCCTTCGGAAAGCCGCACAGGTCCATCTGCCCGAAATGCGAGACATTCTCCGGCCAGCGTTCGAACGGCGTCGGCTCGCCGCGATAGTCGAAGCCGGTCCAGACGAAGCCGCCGGCGAGGAAGTCGCGCGCATCGTAGAAGGACCACCAGTCCTGCGCGGTCGTCGCCCAGCGCGGGAACTCCTGGTCGTAGGCGGGCACCAGCCCCTCGGCATCGTTGCGCGCATATTCGCCGCGCGTCATCACCGTGCTGCCCGTCTCGGTGCCGATCATCGGCACGTCGGGATGGGCGGCGTGGAAGCCGTCGATCTCGTTGAGATAATAATTGCAGCCCATCACGTCGAGCACGCGCGAGGCGCCCTGCCCGAGCTTGCCGTTGAACGCCTCGGTCACCGGGCGCGTACCGTCGAGCGCGGTGATGCGGCGCTTCATCGTCGCGGCGATCCGCGCGCCGGTCTCGGTGCCGCGGTGGATCTCCTCGTTGCCGATGCTCCACAGGATGACGCTCGGATGGCTGCGCCCCTGCCGGACGACCCGGTCGAGCTGCGACAGGCCCTCGGCATTGCTCGACATCTGCCGCGTCTCGTCCATCACCAGCAGCCCGAGCCGGTCGCAGGCATCGAGCACCGCCGGCGCGGGCGCATGATGCGTCGAGCGATAGGCGTTGGCGCCCATCGCCTTCAGCTGTTCGAGCCGCCAGACGTGCAGGCTGTCCGGCACCGCGAAGCCGACGCCGGCATGATCCTGATGGTTGCACGTCCCCTTGATCTTGACCGGCTGGCCGTTGAGGAAGAAACCGCGCGTCGCATCGAACCGGATCGTGCGGATGCCGAAGGCACTGTCGTCGCGATCGATCACGACGTCGTCGCGGACGATCTCGCTGGTCAGCCGGTAGAGCTGCGGCGTCTCGATCGACCAGAGCGCCGGGTCGCGCACCTGCCCGACCTGCGTCGCGGTCCCCTGCCCCCACGCCGGCAGCGCCAGCGGATCGGAGGTCAGCCACGCCACCACCCGTCCGTCGGGCGCGGTCACCGTCGAGCGGACGCGCACCGTCGCCGCCGGACCGTCATTGGCGATCTCGGTGGCGATATCGAGCCGCGCCCCGGCGGCGGCCACGGCGGTGCGGACATAGGCGCCCCATTGGCGGACGTGGACCGGCGCGGTCTTGACCAGCCGGGCGTGGCGGTACAGCCCTGCCCCCTCGTACGACCATGCCTCCCCCAGGCTGACGTCGCAGCGCACGAGCAGGACGTTGTCGACGCCCGGTCGGGCGAAATCGGTGACGTCGATCTCGAACGGCGTATAGGCGCTTTCGTTGCTGCCGACGATGAAGCCGTTGAGGATGACGAGGCAGTCGCGCGACACCCCGTCGAACTGGAGCAGCAGCCGGCGGCCGTCATCGTCCTTCGCGAGGCGGAGGATGCGGCGATACCAGCCGACGCTGGTCGCCGGCCAGGCGCGGCCGAGCGGCTTGAACCCCTGGAACGATCCGGTCTTGTCCGCCTCGCTCCCCGGCGGGCCGAACCGCTCGAACGGCAGGTCGACCGCCCAGTCGTGCGGCAGCGTCACCGCCTGCCAGGCGGAATCGTCGAACGTGCCCTCGGCGGCCGGCGTGCCGGCATCGCCCGATTTGGCATAAGTGTCGTGGCTGCGGCCGAAGCCGAAGTCCTTCGCCGGATCGGCGGCATGGCCGAGGTGGAAGCGCCAGTCGTCAAGCAGTTCGACGATCCGCGGGCCGGCGGGCGACGGCACAGGCGCGGCGGCAGGAAGCAAGGTCGCGGCGGCGACGGCGGCGCCGGAGGTGAGGATGGCGCGGCGATGCGGGTGGTTCAATGCACGGGTCCTTGCGCGGGGAGATCGCCAATCCCATCACGCACCGCGCCACCCGTCAAATATAATATACGATTCCGGCCGCGTCACGCTTTTCAGCGTGGTGCGTTCGGCGTCAGGCAGGCGCAAGTTCGCGGCAGGCGAACATTGCAAATGCAGGCGTATTAACCCAATGGTAGCCTCCTCGTGCCAAGTATGGCCGAGGGGTGACCCCACAATAGGAGATTAGCGTGATTCGTAAGTACCTCACCGCCGTTGCCGCTACGGCTCTCGTCGCTGCGCCGGTCGCTGCGGCACCGGCCAACCCCGCTGCGAGCCTGTCGGTTGCCAAGTCGGTCCGCACCGGTTCGACCTCGGCCAAGAAGAACGAGCTCGCCGGTGGCGGCGTGATCATCGCCGTGCTGGCGGTGGCTGCGGTTGCCGCGGGCATCGTGGCGGTCGCTTCGGACGACGGCCAGGCCGACAGCAACTAAAATCCGTTTTTCCGGGCCATCGCCGCGCGATGGCCATGGGAAACGGCAGCGCCACGGGCGTTCGCAAAGGGGGCTGCGGCCCCCTTTGTTGTGTCCGCCGCGGCCGCAGCCGCGTCACCGCTCGCCGCGCTGATCGGTCAGCCGCGCCGGGCCACGGTTCCAGCGGCGCATCAGCGCGCGTACCAGTCCGCCGCGATGATAATAAGAGTCATGCCATTCGGCGGCCCGGCGGCGCTGCGCGCGGCGATCGAAGCGGATGGCGAGGAGCAGCAGCACGACGACGCACAGGATGCTGCCGAGGATCAGCATGTCGCTTGCGGAAAGATGTTGCCAATACATGCGTCACGGCCCCTTCCGGGCGCCCTGCCGGCCCGGGCGTTGACGAGCCTGCCGGCAGGGCGTGTCCTAACATGGCGTCGGCCCCGCCCCGCGGCAACCGGTAAGGCGCCGGTGAATCCCGTTACGATACAGACACCGGTCAGCCGCGCACCAGCGCGACCGGGCGGGCGCCGCGGCGCACCGGCAGTTCCTTGATGCGCCGCGCGCGCACCGTGCCGCTCGCCCCGACCATATTGACGTAGAGGCCGTTGGGCGCGGTATCCTCGGTCACCACCGCCTGCGCGCCGATTTCGCAGCCCTCGCCGATCGTCACGCCGGGGTTGATCGTCACGTCGGTCATCACCCAGCAGCCGGCCTTGATCGTGATCGGCGCGTTGATCGTCTCGGGCGACGAACGGCGGGTCGGATCGCCGGTATGATGATGCGTGCTGGTGGTGAAGGTCACGCCCGAGGAGACGCGCGCGCCATCCTCGAAGGTCAGCCGCGCCGCGCCGTCGTACCGCGCGAAGCAGTTGAGCATCGCGTCGCGCCCCATGACGATATCGGCGCTGTCGAGCCAGCACGAATGACGCACCGTCGCGGTCGGATGGATGCGCGCACCGGCGAAATTGAGCAGCCGCCGTCGCCACCGATCCGAGATGAACACCGATCCCTGGATGCGCAGGATCAGCGCGCGCAGCTTGGTCCGCTGCCAGTGTTCGGTAGCCATATGGCGTCTCCCGGCACGACCTGTCGCGCCCCTGTCGCCACGGTAGGGCAACGCCCTTGGCCTAGCGCATTATGACGTGTTTGTCATGTCGGCCGCGTGCCCGACCGTTACGCGGCCTTAACTTTCTGATTGTAGGGCGGTTCTCGGTCCGAGAGGCCATGGAGGGGATGCCCGGCTGACCCGCCCGCCCAGTATTTGGCGGGCGGGTCAGTCTAGCCGGGCGCTCTCCGCCACCTGCCGCGCCGCGGCGGCGCTCCGTTCGAAATAATAGAGGGCCGGCGCCTCGTAGGTGATCAGATAGAGTTTGCCGTCGCGCAGCGTGCCGAATCCTTCGCCCCGGACATGGATGGCTTCCTCCGGACGGACGAAAGCGTAGCTAAAATGCACGCCGCCGGCGCCGGCGAACGGCGTCGGCTCGACGTGATCGATCGTCATCGTCGCGACGCCGAGCGCGCTGCGATAGCTGTTCTCCAGAAGCGTCGGAATGTCGGTGAGCAGCATCGTCCGGTTGACCGGCGGCAACGGATGCTCCCTGCGATCGGCCTGGCGGAACAGCGTCTTCCCCTCGCCGATCGCGGCATAGAAGGTCAGCGCGTTGAGCGTGTCGCCGTCGAGCGTCCACACCTCGGCATTGCGGCCGGGTCGCGCGCCCAGCCGGTTCCACTCGCTCGCGGGCGTCACCGTCAGGGGCGTCCTGGCGATGCTCACCCGTGCGCCGGCGGCGATGAGCCGGTTGCTCGCGTCCGCCGGCACCGCCGCCGCCAGCGCGACGACCAGCAACAACTGGCGGGGCAAGCGGTTCGGCAAGCGCGTCGTCATCATCGATCTCATCCCGCAATCAGGGTGGCGATCATCGCCGCGTCGCCGGCATCGGCCCTGCGCGCGAGATAGTCGCGCAGCGCCGCCTTGCCGGCCTCGACCTGCCCACTGCGCAGCAACGCCAGCCCCAGCCCGCGATAGGCCTCCGCCGGCGCATCGCCGTGCGTGATCGCCTCCCGGTAGAAACCGGCGGCGGCGGACAGATCGCGGGGGTTGCCGCGCTCGCGGTACAATTCGCCGCGCGCGAACAAGAGCGGCGTCGTCCAGCCGTCCACGGCCAATTGGTTGAGCAGATATTCACTGCCGCCGAAATCGTTGCGCTTAATCTGGTCGCCGAGCAGGCGCGGCAGCCACGGCGCGATCGCGGCGCGGAAGCGTGCCGCCTCATCGACGCCGCCGCCGCCGATCTGCGCCGCCGCCGCGCGCAGATAGGTGGCGCGGGTCAGCTCGGTCGGATGCGTATCAAAGAAGCCGGCGACATAGCGCTGGTTGGGCTTGCGATAGCGGCCGATCTCGGTGGCGTCCTGCTCCGCCATCACCCGCGTCCACAGATCCGCCGGCGCGGTCACGACATAGCCCGCCGCGGTGAGATAGCGGAAACCGAGCATGTCCGCCGCCGCTTCCTGCGCGCGACTGAAGCGATAGAAGCCGCCGACCACCATCGTCGGCAAGGCGATCCCGCCCGCGCCGAGCAACCCGGCCCAGGCGAGCAGATCGCTGCCGCTGCGCCGGCGCTGGAAGCCGGTAAGCGTATGGCGCAATTCGAAGTGGCTGAATTCATGCCCGAACATCGCGGCGAGTTCGGCCTCGCTATGCAGCCGCAGCAGCGCCCCCGACCATAAGGTCATCATTCCGTTCGCATAGGTGGTCGCGTTGAACATCGGGATGCGGACGATATAAAGCCGGATCGCCGCGCATCGCGCCGGCCCGACGGTGCGGCACAGCACCTCGCGCGCATAGGCGTTCAGCGCCGGATCGCGGATCACCTCGGGCGCGTCGCGCATCCGCCGCTCGTCCTCGTCGGCCTCCATCCACAGGCCGCGCTCGTCGACCGTCGTCGGCTGATAGGCGGTGGTGAACGGGGGCAGCGGCAACGTCTCGCGCGCCGCCTGCACCGGCGCCGCGCATAGCGCCGCGGCGAGCAGCGGAACGATCAGCCGGCGCATGTCAGCGCGCCCGGTTCGCATCCGCCGCAGCGACCGGCGTGTCGGCGGGTTTGCCGGGGAAGCCGGCGAGCAGCTCGCGCACCCGTTTGCGGGCGCCCTCCGGCGTGCGGACGTCGCCGCCCATCTGCAGATCGGCGTTGAGCCAGACGAGCTCGCCGCTGTGCAGATCGACCAGCCCGGCGAACCCCTTGTGCACGCCGGAGACGACCGACACACGGGCGAGTGCGGCGAACAGTTGCAACACCTTGCGCCCGGTCGATCCGAACGCGTCCTCGGTCGTCACGAACAGGGCGTAATCGGCGCCACCGAGCCCCGGCAGTGTGCCGACCTCCGGCCCCAGCCCCCAGTCGAACTGATCCTTGCGCTTCTTGGTCGGCAGCCGGTTGCCGGGGAAGAACTGAAATTCGATCACCGCCGCGGCGACGGTATCGAACAGCGCCTGATATTCGGCGAGCGCCGCGGCGTCCGCCCCGTCCGGCGCGGCATAATCGACCACCGCATGGCCGAGATGCGCCTCCGCCTCGCGCAGCGACGCGCCGAGCGCCTCGCGCGCCTGCGCGGTCCAGTCGGCATTGGGCTCGAACAGGCCCGCGGTGGATTGCGCACCGACCTTGATCGATGGACGGAACAGCAGGATGCGGGCAGTGTCCGGCGGCAGCACGAAACCCGGCTTGATCGCCGATCTCTCCTGCGCCGACGCCGGCACGGCGGCTGCGGCGACCAGACCGGCCAAGATCATATCCCGCGCAATCCGCAACATACCGCCCCCGGCCGCTCCGTTTACTTCGAGTCGCACCGACGTTTATCATGTCGTGCTTGACGATGCAGCGGATTTCCCGTTTTGCCTTGACTCTTTATTCACTATGGGTAGGCAGACACTTGACTTTATTGCCCTTCTCTTGTCGCTTGGTGCTGTGACCGCAAACGGCACCATTCCGCGATCCGGGCGTTACGTCCCCGCAATGGTTTCTCGCCACCTGAAAGTCGCCAGCTACAATATCCACAAGGGCGTCGGGCTCGACCGGCGGCGCAATCCCGAGCGGGTGCTGGAGGTGCTGCGCGAGATCGATGCCGATGTGATCGCGCTCCAGGAGGCGGACCGCCGTTTCGGCCCGCGCGAATCGGTGCTGCCCGCGCATCTGCTCGACGAGCATAGCGACTGGAAGCCGGTCGCCTTCGGCATGCGGGCGCTGTCGATGGGCTGGCACGGCAATGTCATCCTCGTCCGCAAGGCGGCGCGGGTGATCCATTGCGCGCCGATCCACCTCCCCTCGCTCGAACCGCGCGGGGCGGTCACCGCCGATGTCGAGCTGGACGGCGTGACCCTGCGCGTCGTCGGCATGCATCTCGACCTGTCCGGCCTGTGGCGACGGCGGCAGGCGGCGGCGATCCTCGCGCATGTCGAGGGCTGCGCCGACCGTCATCCGACCGTGATGATGGGCGATCTCAATGAATGGACCGCGGCGGCGGGATGTTTGCGCGACTTCGGCCGCGACTATCGCATGGCGGCGACCGGGCCGAGCTTCCACGCGCGCCGGCCGGTCGGGCGGCTCGACCGGATCATGGTGTCCGCCGACCTCCATGTGGCGGAATGCGGCGTCCACGCCAGCGCCGCGGCGCGCAAGACCTCGGACCATCTGCCGATCTGGGCGATGCTGGCCCCTGCGTGATGCGCGAGAAGGAGCTGCGCCTCGCGCTGGTCTGTTATGGCGGGATCAGCCTTGCCGTCTACATGCACGGCATCACCAAGGAGGTCTGGCACCTCGTCCGCGCCAGCCGCGCGATCCACGCCGGTGAGACCGCGCACGGCGCCAGCGAGCGCGTCTATGCGGAGCTGATCGCGGAGATCGAGGCGCTCGCCGGGCTGCGGCTGCGCGTCCTCGCCGATATCGTCGCGGGCGCGTCGGCGGGCGGGATCAACGGCATCTTCCTCGCCCAGGCGATCACCAGCGGCCAGAGCCTCGAACCGCTCACCGACCTGTGGCTGACCTCTGCCGATGTCGAGGCGCTGATCGATGCCGAGGCGGCGCCGGCGAGCCGCTTCTCCAAATTATGGGCGTTGCCGCTCGCCTGGGTCGCGGCGGGGCGCAGCAAGGACAAGGTCGAGGCGCTCGACGCGGCGACGCAGGACGAGGTGCGCACCAAGCTGTCGCATTTCGTCCGCTCGCGCTGGTTCGAGCCGCCGTTCGGCGGCGAGACCTTCACCGGGCTGTTGCTCGATGCCTTCGCCGCGATGGCCGCCGCGCCGCCGGGGCCGCGGCTGCTGCCGGCCGGGCAGCCGCTCGACCTGTTCGTCACCTGTACCGATTTCACCGGCCATCCCGAGCGGCTGCGGCTCAATTCGCCGCCGGAGGTGCTCGAGACCGAGCATCGCATCGTCATCGGCTTTTCCGACCATGCCGGCGGCGCGATCGGCGCGGTGCCCGAACTCGCCTTCGCGGCGCGGGCGACGTCGAGCTTCCCCGGCGCCTTCCCGCCGTTCACCGTCGCCGAACTCGACCGGGTCCTCGCCGCGCGCGGGCTCGCCTGGCCGGAGCGCGACGCCTTCCTCAAGCGGGTCCTGCCGCGCCACGTCGCCGCCAATCAGGTCGACAAGGCGGTGCTGATCGACGGGTCGGTGCTCGCCAATGCGCCGTTCCGCCCGGCGATCGATGCGCTCAGGGAACGGCCGGCGCGGCGCGAGGTCGACCGCCGCTTCGTCTACATTGACCCGTCGCCGGGCATCAAGATCCGCCTCGGCGCAGGGGGCGAGACGCCGGGCTTCTTCCAGACCATCCTCGGCGCGCTCAGCGACCTGCCGCGGCAGCAGCCGATCCGCGACAATCTCGATGCGCTCGCCGAACGCTCCGAACGGATCGACCGGCTGCGCGGCATCGTCACCGCGCTGCGCCCGGCGGTCGAGGAGGAGATCGAGCAATCCTTCGGCCACACGCTGTTCCTCGACCGGCCGACGCCGGCGCGGCTGGTCGCGTGGCGGCGGCATGCGCAGACGGCGGCGGCGAGCCGCGCCGGCTACAGCTATGTCGCCTACGGTCATCTCAAGCTGAGCGGTGTCGTCGCGATGATCAGCGGGCTGCTCTACCAGATCGGCGGCGAGCCGGGGCAGCAGCGCTGGCGGCGGATCCGCGCGGGAATCGAGGCGGCGATCGCGTCGCGCGGCTTCGGCGGCGTCGCGCCGAGCTTCTCGGGCAAGGAAGGCGCGGCGACGGTCGACTTCCTGCGCACCTTCGATCTCGGCTTCCGCATCCGCCGGCTGCGGCTGATGGCGCGCCGACTCGAGGAGATCGAGGCCGGGCAGCCCGACGACCAATCGGCCGGCGCCGCCGTGATGCGCGACGCCATCTATGCCTCGCTCGCCGCCTATCTCGACCGCCAGCGTGCCGATCATTATCCGCAGCTCCACCAGATGGTGCGGACGTCCCGCAGCCAGGACGCGGCGCCGTTGCTCGACGCGCTCGGAGACGCGCTCGATCTCGCCACGCTCGATGCCGACACCGACCGCCGGCTCGCCGACGCCTTCGTCAGCCTCGACCGGCCGATGCGGCGGGCGCTGCTGCTCACCTATTTGGGCTTCCCCTATTTCGACACCGCGACGCTGCCGCTGCTGCAGGGCGAGGGACTCGACGAGTTCGACCCGATCAAGGTCGATCGCATCGCCCCCGACGATGCCGGCTCGATCCGCGCCGGCGGCGCGGAGGCGACGCTCAAGGGCATCCAGTTCAACAGCTTCGGCGCCTTCTTCAGCCGCGCCTATCGCGAAAACGATTATCTGTGGGGCCGGCTGCACGGCGCCGAGCGGATGATCGACATCTGCGTCTCGACGCTGCCGCCGACGGTGCGGATGAAGCCGGGCCGCGTCGCCGCGATCAAACGCAGCGCCTTCCGCGCGATCCTCGACGAGGAAGAGCCGCGGCTGACGGCGATCCCCGGGCTGATCGCGACGCTGCGCGGCGAGGTGGGGTAAGGCCGCCTCACGCCGGCACGCCGGGCCGCCCCGATCGTACCCGTCCGGCCCCTCTGGCCATCCGCCTCCGCCGCCGCTACCCTCGCCCGCGTCCCCGGGAGTGATGCATGCAGTTCCTCAAGATCCTGTTCTGGTTCCTGCTCGCGTTCGTCGCGGCGCTGTTCACCTACGGCAATTGGACCAGCATCCAGATCAACCTGTGGAGCGGGCTGATCGCCGACGTCAATCTGCCGCTGCTGCTGCTCGTCACCTTCCTGCTCGGACTGCTGCCGACCTATCTCTATCTCGGCACGGTGCGCTGGCGGCTGCGCCAGCGGCTGAGCGCCTGCGAGCGGCTGCTCGCCGAGCAGCGCGCGCAGGTCGCGCCGCCGGCCCTCGTCGTCGCGCCGGCGAACGCCGATCCGCTGACGCCGAGCGAACCCGCCGCGATGGGCCGCCCGGCATGAGCCCGATCTTCGTCGCGATCGACACGCCCGATCTTGCCCGTGCCAAGGCGCTCGCCAACCGCACGCGCGCGCATGTCGGCGGGCTCAAGCTCGGGCTCGAGTTCTTCTGTGCGCACGGACAGGCCGGGGTGCGCGAGCTTGCCGAGATCGGTCTGCCGATCTTCCTCGACCTCAAGCTGCACGACATTCCCAATACCGTCGCCAAGGCGGTACAGGCGCTCAGCGGGCTCGCGCCGGCGATCCTCACCGTCCATGCCAGCGGCGGCCGCGCGATGCTGGAGGATGCCAAGGCCGCGGCGTCGCCGCATACCAAGGTGGTCGCGGTGACGATGCTGACCAGCCTCGATGCGAGCGACCTCGCCGCGACCGGCGTCACCGGCAGTGCCGAGGCGCAGGTGCTGCGCCTCACCGATCTGGCGCATGAGGCGGGGATCGACGGCATCGTCTGCTCGGGGGCCGAGGTCGCCGCGGCGCGCAAGGCGTGGCCCAAGGGCTTCTTCGTCGTACCCGGCGTCCGCCCTGCCGACGGCGTGATCGGCGATCAGAAACGGGTCGTCACACCGCGCGCCGCGCTCGATGCGGGTGCGTCGATCCTCGTCATTGGCCGTCCGATCACCCAGGCGGAGGACCCCGACGCCGCCGCCCGCGCGATCGGCGCGACGTTGTAAATGACACCTCCCTCTCCCTACTGGAGAGGGATGCGGCGAGAGGGTGAGGGCAGGCGCGAAACGCTTGGCCCTGGCCCCGCCAGTGGGGTGCCGGTCGCGATGACGGTCCGGGACCGGCTTACTCTTCGCCCGCGCCTCCACCACGCCACCGTCCGTGCGACGCTCTTAAAAACACGCCGCCCGCCCTGCCCTCACCCAGCGCCGCCTTCGGCGTCTTCTCCCTCTCCCATCGGGAGAGGGAGGCGGGCGGGCTTGCAACTTGCGTCGGAAATCCCGACACGCGCTGGATGCCCACCGCCACCAAGATCTGCGGCCTGACCACGCCCGAGACGCTCGCCGCCGCGCTGCGCGGCGGGGCCAGTCACGTCGGATTCGTCTTCTTCCCGCCCTCCCCCCGGCACCTCGGCCTCGATGCCGCCGCCGGCCTCGCCGGGCAGGTGCCGGGCGAGGCGACGCGGGTCGGGGTGTTCGTCGATCCCGACGATGCGACGCTCGACGCGGCGATCGCCGCGGCGCGGCTCGACGCGATCCAGCTCCACCAGACCGCGCCCGAGCGCGTCGCCGCGATCCGCGCGCGCGTCCGCCGGGAGACCTGGGCGGCGGTGGCGATCAAGACGCGCGCCGACCTCGATGACGCGCGCCGCTACGCCGGTGCCGCCGACCGGCTGCTCTACGACGCCAAGACGCCGCCCGGCGGCCTGCCCGGCGGCATGGGGCTGCGCTTCGACTGGGCGATGCTCGACGGCCTCCGCCACCCGCTGCCCTGGGCGCTGTCCGGCGGGCTCGATCCCGCCAACGTGCGCGAGGCGATCGCGCGCACCGGCGCGCCCTTGGTCGACGTCTCGTCGGGCGTCGAATCCGCGCCGGGGGTCAAGGATATGGACAAGATCGGCGCCTTCCTTAAAGCGGCGCAGTCATGAACGCCCCCAACACCTATCGCGCCCAGCCCGACGAGCGCGGGCATTTCGGCCAGTTCGGCGGACGCTATGTCGCCGAGACGCTGATGCCGCTGATCCTCGAGCTCGAGCGCGAATATCGCGCCGCCAAGGCCGACCCCGCCTTCGCCGCGCAATTCGACGATCTGATGAACCATTATGTCGGCCGCCCCAGCCCGCTCTACCACGCCGAACGGCTGAGCGAGGCGGTACGCGAAGGCGCGGGAACCGGCCCGAACGGCGAGAGGCTCGGCGCGCAGATCTGGTTCAAGCGCGACGAGCTCAACCATACCGGCGCGCACAAGATCAACAATTGCATCGGCCAGATCCTGCTCGCCATCCGCATGGGCAAGACGCGGATCATCGCCGAGACGGGCGCCGGCCAGCACGGCGTCGCCACCGCCGCGGTCTGCGCGCGCTTCGGCCTGCCCTGCGTCATCTACATGGGTGCGAAGGACGTCGAGCGGCAGCAGCCCAACGTCTTCCGCATGAAGCTGCTCGGCGCCGAGGTCCGCCCGGTGACGAGCGGCGCGGCGACCCTGTCCGACGCGATGAACGAGGGGCTGCGCGACTGGGTCGCCAACGTCCACGACACCTTCTACATCATCGGCACCGCCGCCGGCCCGCATCCCTATCCCGAGCTGGTCCGCGACTTCCAGAGCATCATCGGCCGCGAGGCGCGCGCGCAGATGCTCGAGCGGACCGGCCGCCTGCCCGATCTGCTGTGCGCGGCGATCGGCGGCGGATCGAACGCGATCGGCCTGTTCCACCCCTTCCTCGACGATGAGTCGGTCGGCATGCTCGGCGTCGAGGCGGCGGGTCACGGCCTCGAAGGCAGCGAACATGCCGCCAGCCTCGCCGGCGGTTTCCCCGGCGTGCTCCACGGTAACAAGACCTATCTGTTGCAGGACGAGGACGGCCAGATCGCGGAAGGGCATTCGATCTCGGCGGGGCTCGACTATCCCGGCATCGGCCCCGAGCATGCCTGGCTGCGCGACATCGGCCGCGTCGAATATACCAGCGCGACCGATCAGGACGCGCTCGATGCCTTCCAATTGCTCTGCCGCACCGAGGGCATCATTCCCGCGCTCGAGCCCGCGCATGCGATCGCCGCGGTGACCAAGCGCGCGCGGACGATGCGCGACGACCAGATCATCCTCGCCAATCTGTGCGGTCGCGGCGACAAGGACATCTTCACCGTCGCCAACGCGCTGGGGGTGGCGATATGAGTGCACGCCTGTCGGCCGCCTTCGGAAAGGGCCGGCCCGCGCTCGTCACCTTCGTCACCGCCGGCGACGGGCCGACCGGCGCGATCCTCGACGCGCTGGTCGAGGGCGGCGCCGACGTGATCGAGCTCGGCATGCCGTTCACCGATCCGATGGCGGACGGTCCGGCGATCCAGGCGGCGAATCTGCGCAGCCTTGCCGCCGGCACGCGCACCGCCGACATCCTCGCCATCGCCACCGCCTTTCGCGCGCGCCATCCTGAGGTGCCGCTGGTGCTGATGGGCTATGCCAATCCGATGCTGCGCCGCGGTCCCGACTGGTTCGCCGCGGCCGCCGCGGCCGCGGGCGTCGACGGCGTGATCTGCGTCGACATCCCGCCGGAGGAAGACGAGGCGCTCGGCCCGATGCTGCGCGCGCAGGGCATCGATCCGATCCGCCTCGCCACGCCGACCACCGATGCGGCGCGGCTGCCGCGCGTGCTGGAGGGGGCGAGCGGCTTCCTCTATTACGTCTCGGTCGCGGGGATCACCGGGCTGCAACAGGCGGCGCAGGGCTCGATCGACGCCGCGGTGGCGCGTCTCAAGGCGCAGACCAGGCTGCCGGTCGCGGTCGGCTTCGGCGTCCGCACGCCCGAACAGGCGGCGGCGATCGGCGCCTGTGCCGATGGCGTCGTCGTCGGCTCGGCGATCGTCGAGCTGGTCGCGGCGCATGGCGCGGATGCCCCAGCGGCGGTGCGCGCCTATGTCCACTCCCTCAGCGAGGCGGTCGCCTCGTCGCGAAAGGTCAGCCGATGAGCTGGATCACCAACGTCCGCAACGCCCTGCCCTTCGTCGCCAAGCGCGAATCGTCGGACGAGAATCTGTGGCACAAGTGCAAGGGCTGCGGCCAGATGATCTTCACCAAGGAATTGGAGGAGAATCTCTACGTCTGCCCGAAGTGCGATCATCACGAGCGGATCGGGCCCAAGTTGCGCTTCGCGCAGATCCTCGACAGCGGCAGCTGCAGCGAATTGCCCGCGCCCAAGGTGGTCGAGGACCCGCTCAAGTTCCGTGATTCGAAACGCTATACCGATCGGCTCAAGGCGGCGCGGACCTCGGCGCAGGAACAGGATGCGCTGATCAACGCGCGCGGCACGATCCTCGGCCATCGCGTCGTGATGGGCGTGCAGGACTTCGCCTTCATGGGCGGATCGATGGGGCTTGCGGTCGGCGAGGCCTTCGTCCGCGGCATCGAGGCGGCGATCCACGACAAGGCGCCGTATGTCGTCTTCACCGCCGCGGGCGGCGCGCGCATGCAGGAGGGCATCCTCAGCCTGATGCAGATGCCGCGCAGCACCGTCGCGATCCAGATGCTCCACGATGCCGGCCTGCCCTATATCGTCGTGCTCACCGATCCGACCACCGGCGGCGTCACTGCCAGCTATGCGATGCTCGGCGACGTGCAGATCAGCGAGCCCAATGCGCTGATCGGATTCGCCGGCCAGCGGGTGATCGAGAGCACGATCCGCGAGAAACTGCCCGAAGGCTTCCAGCGCGCCGAATATCTGCTGGATCATGGCATGCTCGACATGGTCGTCCACCGCAAGGAGCTGCGCGATCGGCTGGCAACGGTAATCGGCTATCTGGCGACGGCGCAGGCGGCGTAGGCGAGGGCGGACCGGCCGCTGCCATACGGCAGCAGCCCGGCCGCTGCGAGGGCTGCGACCCCGCGTCCCCATCGACCACCCCGGCGAAGGCCGGGGTCGAGTTCCGCGACGCTTTTGGGACCTCACGGCAGTCTCCCAACTGGACCCCGGCCTTCGCCGGGGTGGTGCGGAGGATGGGGCGTGGGCCTGCTGAGCCAGATAGCGTCGATCCGTTAGCGGCAGATCCTCGTCGCGACCGGTCCGTGCCCTGGCGACAGCACCGGTTTGGCCATGCCGCCGGATCGACTTTCCCCACCCGTTCGCCTAAGGCGGGCGCGACGAGACCCCATGGCGCGCGGCGACCCGAGACCGACCCACACGATGCCAGACCACGCCACCTCCACCGATACCGCCGTCCAGCAGCAACTCGACCGACTGTGGTCGCTGTCCCCCGGCGCCGACGTGCTCGGGCTGGAGCGGATCACCCGGCTGCTCGCCCGGCTCGGCGATCCGCATCGGGCGATGCCGCCGGTGTTCCACGTCGCCGGCACCAACGGCAAGGGATCGACCTGCGCCTTCCTCCGCGCGGCGATCGAGGCGGCGGGGCATGACGTTCATGTCTTCTCGAGCCCGCACCTCGTCCGCTTCAACGAGCGTATCCGCATCGCCGGCAGGCTGATCGACGATGCGACGCTCGCCGCATTGCTCGCCGAGGTGCTCGACGCCGCCGGGGACGGAGCGGATGCGATCGGCGCGAGCTTCTTCGAAGTCACCACCGCCGCCGCCTTCCTCGCCTTTTCGCGCACGCCGGCCGCGGCGGCGATCGTCGAGGTCGGGCTCGGCGGCCGGCTCGATGCGACCAACGTCATCGCCGCGCCGGCGGTGACCGGCATCGCCGCGCTCGGCATGGATCATGAGGCGTTTCTCGGCGATCGGCTGATCGACATCGCCGGCGAGAAAGCGGGGATCGCCAAGGCGGGCGTGCCGCTGGTGACGATGCGCTACGCCACCGCCTGCCGCGCCCGGATCGCCGCGGTCGCCGCGGCGGCCGGCGCCCCGGTCGTCGCCCGCACCGTCGACTGGTGGAGCGACACGACGCGGACCTCGCTGCGCTATCGCGACGCCGCCGGCACGATCGCCACCGCACGGCCGAGACTGGTCGGCGCACACCAGTCGCGCAACCTCGCGCTCGCGCTGGCGATGCTGCGCCATCAGCAGGCGGTGGCCGTGCCACTCGCGGCGATGCGCGCCGCCGCCGACGGCGCGCACTGGCCGGCGCGGATGCAGCGGCTCGCCCCCGGTCCGCTCCACGCGCATCTGCCGGCCGGAAGCGAATTATGGCTCGACGGCGCACACAATCCCTCGGCCGCGATGCCGGTGACGCAGGCGCTGCCTGGCATCGCGCGCGGGCGGCGGGTCGGGCTGGTACTCGGCATGCTCGCCAACAAGGATGCGGCGGGTGTGCTGCGGCTGCTCGCGCCGTCGGTGTCGGAGGTGATCGCGGTGCCGGTGCCGGGACATGCGCATCACGCGCCCGCGACGCTCGCCGCGCTCGCCGCCGGCCAGGGAGTCGGCGCCGGAGTCGCTGCCGACCTGCCCGACGCGCTCGGCCAGCTCGCGCGACGCGACACGCCAGTGGTGCTGATCGCCGGCTCGCTCTACCTTGCCGGTGAAGCGCTCCGCGCCAACGACGAGTATCCTGCCTGACGCCATGATTGCGATTGACTTGCAATAGCGGACAGAGAAGACTGCGCGCGACCTCAGGAGTTGCCCCGCATGTCCGATCTCACCACCACCGTCGCGGCCCTGCCCTATGCGCTGCCGGCCTGCCCCAATGCACGTGTCGCGCTGTTCGCGCTGCGGCGGATGGGGGCGCAGGGGCTGCACGATGCGCGGGCGAGCCATGCGCTGTTCACCGCCTTCGGCCAGGAGTTCCGCCGCCCGCTGGTGCTGATGCGCGCGCTGATGGCGGATCTCGCCGGCACCGCGGCAGGGACGATCGCGATCGCGCCCTGCTGCTGCGCGCGGATGACCGCCGCCGAGCGCGCGTTGCTCACCATCCTCGCGCGGGTCGAGACGGCGCCGGACAGCGCACGGCTGCTGCTCGGCGACCTGCTCGGCGTGCGGCGTGTCGATTCGGTGCTGGCGAGCGTCGCCGCCGTGGCGACCGCCTTCGCCGATGATGGCCGGCCGATCTGCGTCTAGACGGTCGCGGCGTTTACGGCTGCCGTTGAAGGGGTTGGCGCAGAGGCGCAGAGGACGCGGCGGGGCGGCGTTCCGGGAGGCCGTGGTCCGTCCCACCGCACGAGGCGCGGCCACAATTGCGGCGACGCCTTCCTCCGTGCCGCTGGACGCAAACCGATTCGAGCGGGACGAACAGGAGCGCGCCTATCGGGGCGCTAGTCCCGCACGTCCCCCTCGCCGACGACGCCCGCGCTGCCGATCGACCGGTCGATCAAGCCGGACCGGCACATCCACCAGAACAGCAGCACCCCCGGCAAGGCCGCGACCGTCGTTCCCCAGTAGAAAGCGACATAGCCGAAGCTGTCGACCAGCCGCCCGGTCGTCGTCGCGGTGAGCACGCGGCCGACGATGCTCGCCGCCGCCGAGATCATCGCATATTGCGCCGCGGTGAAGCGCAGGTCGCACAACGCCGAGAAATAGGCGACGACGGTGACGCCGCCGATCCCGCTCGACATATTCTCGAACGCCATCGCGCCGGCGAGCCCGATATTGCTGTGCCCCGCCCCGGCGAGCAGCGCGAAGGCGGCGTTGGAGACCATCATCAGGATCAGGCTCAGCATCACCGATCGCTTGAGCCCCATGCGCGCATAGAGCACGCCACCGATCGCGATGCCGACCCAGAAGGCCCAGAAGCCGATGACGACGTCGTAGAGCGCGATCTCGTCGTTGCTGAAATGGAGATCGTCGAGCAGCAGCCGCAGCGCCTGCTGCCCCAGCGTATCGCCGATCTTGTGGAGCAGGATGAAGGCGAGGATGATGATCGCGCCGTGGCGGCGGAAGAATTCCGCGAACGGGCTGACGATCGACGCGCCAAGCTCGGCGAGCCCGCGGCGCCGCACCGGCTCGCGCCGCCGCGTCGGCTCGCCGCGCGTCACCGCCACCACCATCGCCGGCAGCGCGAAGACGATGCAGGCAAGATAGGCGACGTGCCAGTCCGCTCGTGCCGCGATCACCAGCGCGAGCGAGCCGGCGAGCACCGAGCCGATCTTCCAGCCATATTGCGTCATCCCCGATCCGACGCCCATCTGCTCGGGTTCGAGCGTCTCGATGCGATAGGCGTCGATGACGATGTCATAGGTCGCGCCGGCGAAGCCGACGAGGATCGTCGCGACGATCGTCGCCTGCAGGCTCGCCGCCGGATCGACCAGCGCGAGATTGACGATCGCGGCGATCACCAGCACGCCGCTGAGCAGCACCCACGACACCCGCTGCCCCAGCCGGCCGATCACCGGCAGCCGCACGCCATCGACCATCCACGCCCATAGCGGCTTGAGATTGTAGACCAGGAAGCCGAGCGTGAAGGCGGTGATCATGCTCTTGTCGAGCCCGTCCTGCTTGAGCCGCGTGGTCAGCGTCGCGCCGATCATCGTGAAGGCGAGCCCGGACGATATGCCCATGAAGAATACCGCGACCGGGCCGCGCTCGGCATAAGGCGCGAGCGGGGCGAGCCGCGCGCGCATCGCCGCCGAGCGACGCATCAGCACGACGAGCAGCACCGTGACGGCCGCGACGATAACGAAATAGAAATTGGTGCCGGTCAACATCGCCGCGACACTAGCGCCAATTTTGCCCGCGCCTAGCGGGTTTGGCGGTAACGCCGGTCCGGCTGTGCAGGTCTCGGTTCGCGCAGAAGCGCGGAGGGCGCAGAACCCTTGTGGGCAGCCCATGCCGCCCGCGGGCCACCAGCCCGGCGTGCGTCATCGTGTGGCTATGCAAGCTTCCCTGCGCCCACCGCGCCTCGGCGCGAACCGGTCTTCGCCCGGCGGTCAGCGCGCGTCGACCTCCGGCCCGGGCGCGACGGGCGCAGCATCGGGGATCGCGAACAGCCGGAAGCCGGTCGGCAGCCGCCGCGTCTTGCGGCCGGCGATATTCGCTTCGATCGCCTCGATCGCGCCGATCAGGTCGCGCTGCTGATAGGGTTTGGCGAGGCAGCCCGCGGCGAGCGCCATCGCCTCGGCGGGGAAATTGCCGGTGACGAACAGTACCGCGACGCCGCGCTCTCCCGCGGCCCGCGCGACATCCAGCCCCGATCCGTCGGCGAGATTGACGTCGAGCAGCACCAGGTCGACGTCCGAATCCGATCGCAGCACCGCAATCGCCTCGGCGACGCGGTCGACGGTGGCGACGATCTGATAGCTCGCGTCGCTCAG
The DNA here is from genome assembly GCF_037120395.1 of Sphingomonas kyungheensis. NCBI lineage: Bacteria > Pseudomonadati > Pseudomonadota > Alphaproteobacteria > Sphingomonadales > Sphingomonadaceae > Sphingomonas > Sphingomonas kyungheensis. The sequence continues at coordinate 163,206 of NZ_JBBBDM010000003.1, read as the reverse complement.
CAGATGTTCGGTGTCGAAGGCGATCAGCGGCTCGTCCTCGACGACGAGCACCCGGACGATCGAACGTTTCTTCCTTCCGAACAACATCGCCACGCTCCGCCTGGCGCCGCACAAGTGATTACGCCTCCGCAGGATAACGCGCCGTACTCGGATCGGACGCAAATAATTTCGCTGCCATGACAAATGCGCGTTATGGCCGCGCCATGGCCCAATCCTCCGAACCCCGCAGCGGCGATCGCATCGCGAAACTGCTCGCCCGCGCCGGCATCGCCAGCCGCCGCGAGATCGAGCGCATGATCGCCGACGGCCGCGTCGCGCTCGACGGCACGGTGCTCGACACCCCCGCCACCGTGCTGCGCTCGCTCAACGGCGTCACCGTCGACGGCGAGCCGGTCGCGCAAGCCGAACCGACCCGCCTGTTCCTCTACCACAAGCCGACCGGCCTGCTGGTCACCGAACGCGATCCCAAGGGACGGCCGACGATCTACGACCGGCTGCCCGACGATCTGCCGCGGCTGGTGCCGGTCGGCCGGCTCGACCTCAATACCGAAGGGCTGCTGCTGCTCACCACCGACGGCGGGTTCAAGCGCCAGCTCGAACTGCCCGCGACCGGCGTCGAGCGCAGCTATCGCGCGCGCGCCTACGGCAATGTCACGCAGCAGCAGCTGGAGGATCTTGCCGACGGGATCGAGATCGACGGCATCCGCTACGGTCCGATCGACGCCAATATCGAGCGGCGCACCGGCGCCAACGTCTGGATCGAGATCACGATCACCGAAGGCAAGAACCGCGAGGTGCGGCGGGTGCTCGAACATCTCGACCTGCAGGTCAGCCGGCTGATCCGCACCAGATACGGCCCCTTCCTGCTCGGCGACCTGCCGGTCGGCGGCATCGGCGAGGTCAAGCAGCATGAGATTGTCGCCTTCCGCCGCACGCTCAAGGGCGGCGTTCCCGAGGCGGACCTGATCGAGCCGCCGCGCGACGGCTTCCGCGCGGCGCCGAGCGCGGCCCGCCCGGCCCGCGCCCGCCCGCGCCCGATCGACGCACCCGCCCCGCGCGAGGCACAGGCCGCCGGACGCGGCGCCGCCCGCGCGCCGCGCCGCAGCGATGCGACCGCGAACGGCATCGCGCCGCGTCCGGCGCGTCCCGGCGCGACCGGTGAGCGCGCCCGTCCCGTCCTGCGCGAGGGGCGCGAGATGCGCACGACAGCGGACGGCGAAGGCCAGCGCGGCCGGCCGCGCCGCGACGAGCGCGAGGCGCGGCCGGCTCGGTCATCGACGGGCGGGGCGTTGCGCGACGGGCAGCCGGCACGTGGTCGGCGCGGGGAGACCGAGGCACGATCGGCGCGGCCGACCACAGGTGCGGCGCGCGACGGGCAGCCGGCACGCTTCCGGCGTGCGGATACGGAGCGCGTGCCCGCCGGCGACGGCGCGCGCGAGGGTCAGCGCGGTCGCTTCCGCCGCGACGATCGCGAGGCGCGGCCGGTGCCGACCGGCGGCTCGGCGCGCAAGCCGTGGGAGCAGGAGACGCCCCGCCGCGATGAGCCGCAGCGCAGCGGCGGCCGGCCGGCGCGAACCGGCGGCGGGTCGGCCGGTGGACGCTCCGGTGGCGGTGGCGGTGCCGACGGTCGCCCGGCGCGGCCGTCGCGCCCCGACACGCCGCGTGGGCCGGCGGGGGGGCGCGGCGCGCCACGCGGCGGGCCGAAGGGAGGCAAACGATGAGGGTGATCGCCGGCCAATGGCGGGGCCGCCCGCTCGTCGCGCCCAAGGGCGATGCGACGCGCCCGACCGCCGACCGGACGCGCGAGGCGCTGTTCTCGATGCTGACCAGCCGGCTCGGCAGCTTCGACGGGCTCGCCGTCGCCGATCTGTTCGCCGGATCGGGCGCGCTCGGCATCGAGGCGCTGTCCCGCGGCGCCGGCTCCTGCCTGTTCGTCGAGCAGGACGGCGCGGCGCTCGACGCGCTCAAGGCCAATCTCGCGCGACTCGGCACGCGCGGCGACGTGCGCGCCGGCTCGGTGCTCGGCCTCGGCCCGGCGCCGGCGCCGCTCGATCTCGTCATGATGGATCCGCCCTATGGCACCGGCGCGGGCCTGGTCGCGCTCGACAAGCTCACCCGGCTCGGCTGGATCGCGCCCGCCACCTGGGTCAGTATCGAGACCGCCAAGGCGGAGGAGATCGCGCCGCCCGGCTATGCGATCGACGCCAGCCGCGTGCACGGCAAGGCGAGGCTCACCCTGCTGCGGCAGGGCTGACGAACCGCGACGGCGGCTCAGGCCCCGACCGGTTTGCGCAACAGCATCAGCCCGGCGAGGCTGAGCAGCCCCGCCGCGACCAGATACAGGCCGATCCACCCGAGGCCGCGCTGCGCCAGCGCCTCCGCGGCGATCGGCGCCAGCGCGCCGCCGAGGATGCCGCCGAGATTGAAGGTCATCGACACGCCGGTGTAGCGCACCCCGGCGGGGAACAGGCTCGGCAGCCAGCCGCCGAGCGGGCCATAGGCGAAGCCCATCACGAACAGCGCGAAGGCGAGCCACAGGAAGACGACGAACAGCGATCCCGCGCCGAGCATCGGCCCCATCGCCAGTCCGGCGACCATGCAGCCGCAAAAGCCGATCACCAGCATTCCGCGCGCGCCGCGCCGGTCGGCGAGCAGGCTGGCGACGATCACCCCCGCGGCGAGGAACAGGATCGCGACCAGCTCGACGCCCAGCATCGCCTCCCGCCCGTAGCCCAGCGTCTTGGTGCCGTAGCCGAGCGCGAAGGCAGTCGCGAGATAGAAGAGCGCGAAACAGGCGATCACCCCGCCGGTGCCGGCGAGCACCGCGCGGCTGTGCGACGCGAACAACGTCGCGATCGGCACCTTGGGCAGGGCCTCGGCGCGCTCGGCGGCGACGAACGCCGGCGTCTCGGTCAGCTTGAGCCGTACCCACAGGCCGAGCACGACCAGCACCGCGCTGATCAGGAACGGCAGCCGCCAGCCCCAGGCGCGGAACTGCGCCTCGTCGAGCCACAGGCCGAGGATCAGGAACAAGCCATTGGCCATCAGGAAGCCGACCGGCGCGCCGAGCGGCGGGAACATCCCCCAGGTGTTGCGGCGGTGCGGCGGGGCATTCTCCACCGCGAGCAATGCCGCGCCACCCCATTCGCCGCCGAGTCCGAAACCCTGACCAAGCCGCATCAGGCACAGCAGCAACGGCGCGAGCCAGCCCATCTGCGGCGCGACCTGTTCGACCTGGGCATAGGTGGGCAGGAAGGCGATCGCCACCGTCGACCCGCCCATCAGCATCAGACTGGCGACCAGCGTCGACTTGCGGCCGATCCGATCGCCGAAATGACCGAAGACGATCGCGCCGACCGGCCGCGCGATGAAGGCGATGCCGAAGCTCGCGAAGCTCAGCATCTGCCGCGCGGTGCCGCTCGTCGCCGGGAAGAACAGGTCGCCGAACACCAGCGCCGCCGCGGTCGCGTAGATGTAGAAGTCGTAAAACTCCACCGCGGTGCCGACGAGGCTGGCGGTGAGGATACGGCGCGGCGAGGCAGGCGGCGGCGGGGTTGCGGGAATCGACGTCATCCCCCCACTCTAGTCGGGAAAAAAGGCCGATGCGCAACATGAGTGAAATCCATCCGCAACAAAGCGCGTCTAGACAGAGAGGGTCGCTGCTCCTCTCCCCCTGTGGGTAGCGACTGTCGACCGCCTCCCCTGTCGGTCGACCTCCCTGAACTACGGGGCGGTCGCCAGGCGACTGCCCCGATTTTTCTATCGGTCCGTCCCGCCCACCGTCTGACCGGTCGCCTTCGCCAGTTGCTGCGCTCCGTCGCGACGGACTTCACCGATACAGCGCATCACGTCCATCGCGACGGTGATATCCTTGGGTATCGTGCCACAGAGGTTCTGCGCCGCCCACCGGACCCGCGCGCGGAAGCGCCGTTGCCCTTCCGGCGTTCGCAGATCAAGATCCTGCGTGATGATCCTGGTTTGCACGATCCGGCGGTCGGGCGACGGGTTGGTCGCCGCAGTGGACGATGGCGTCGCAGTGAGCGCCGCAACACATAAGGGAAAGACGATCATCGGGGACCTCCTGCCGGCCCATCCGAAGGTCTCTCGGCCGGCTTGTGCTTTATAGAGACACTCGGTCGCCGACATCGCCGCGCCGGGCGGGATGATCGCCGCCGCCCACCTTCACTCTTGCCCGTGCGAACGCCGTTCCCTACCTGTTCACCGGTGACCGATCTCCGTGCCCCCAACGCCTTGCAGGACCCGCCCTATCTCGCCGGGCTCAACGCGCCGCAGCGCGACGCCGTGCTGACCACCGAAGGGCCGGTGCTGATGCTCGCCGGCGCCGGGACGGGCAAGACCGCGGCGCTCACCGCGCGGCTCGCGCATCTGCTGTGGACGCGCAAGGCGTGGCCGTCGGAGATCCTCAGCGTCACCTTCACCAACAAGGCGGCCCGCGAGATGCGCGAGCGCGTCGGCCGGCTGGTCGGCGACGCGGTCGAGGGCATGCCGTGGCTCGGCACCTTCCATGCGATCGGCGCCAAGATGTTGCGCCGCCATGCCGAACTGGTCGGCTTGCAGAGCAATTTCAGCATCCTCGACACCGACGACCAGCTTCGCCTGCTCAAGCAGCTGATCGTCGCCGCCGACCTCGACGAGAAACGCTTCCCCGCGCGCAGCCTCGCCGGGCTGATCGACGATTGGAAGAACAAGGGGCTGGTCCCCGCCGATATCGACGCCGGCGAAAGCGAGCGTTTCGCCAACGGGCGCGGCGGCGAGCTCTATGCGCAATATCAGGAGCGGCTGCGCAGCCTCAACGCCTGCGACTTCGGCGACCTGCTGCTGCACATGCTGACCGTGCTCAAATCGCATCCCGACGTGCTCCGCACCTATCAGGAGCGGTTCAAATATATCATGGTCGACGAATATCAGGACACCAATGTCGTCCAGTATCTGTGGCTGCGGCTGCTCGCCCAGGCGCGCAAGAACATCGCCTGCGTCGGCGACGACGATCAGTCGATCTATTCGTGGCGCGGCGCGCAGGTCGAGAACATCCTGAAGTTCGAAAAGGACTTTCCCGGCGCGAAGGTGATCCGGCTCGAACAGAATTACCGCTCGACGCCGCACATCCTCGGCGCGGCATCGGGGATGATCGCCAATAACGGCGGCCGGCTCGGCAAGACGCTGTGGACCGAGCTCGACGCGGGCGAGAAGGTCCGCGTCGTCGGCGTATGGGACGGCCCCGAGGAGGCGCGGCGCGTCGGCGAGGAGATCGAGGCGGCGCAGCGCGGCGGCAAGAGCCTCGACGACATCGCCATCCTAGTCCGCGCCCAGCATCAGACCCGCGAGTTCGAGGATCGCTTCATCGCGATCGGCATGCCCTATCGCATCGTCGGCGGCTTCCGCTTCTACGAGCGCGCCGAGATCCGCGACGCGCTCGCCTATCTGCGCGTCGTCAACCAGCCCGCCGACGATCTCGCCTTCGAACGCATCGTCAACGTGCCCAAGCGCGGGCTCGGCGACAAGGCGCTCGCCAAGATCCACCAGCTTGCCCGCGCCGAGCGGCTGCCGCTGACCCATGCCGCGGCGCGCATCCTCGACACCGACGAACTGACGCCGCAGGCGCGCCGCGCGCTCGGCAATCTGGTCGGCGACATCGCCCGCTGGCGCGACATGGCGCGCGACCTGCCGCACGCCGAGCTCGCCCGCCAATTGCTCGACGAGAGCGGTTATACGGCGATGTGGCAGGCGGAGAAATCGGTCGAGGCGGCGGGGCGGCTCGAGAACCTGTCCGAACTCGTGCGCGCGATGGAGGAATATGAGTCGCTCGGCGCCTTCCTCGAACATGTCAGCCTCGTCATGGACAAGGAGGGCGGCGTCCAGGACCCGCAGGTGACGATCATGACGATCCACGCCGCCAAGGGGCTGGAATATGACACCGTCTTCCTCGTCGGCTGGGAAGAGGGGCTGTTCCCCTCGCAGCGATCGCTCGACGAGGGCGGGACCAAGAGCCTCGAGGAGGAACGTCGCCTCGCCTATGTCGCGATCACCCGCGCGCGGCGCCGCGCGACGATCCTCCACGCCGCCAACCGCCGCATCTACGGCCAGTGGACGTCGAGCATCCCGAGCCGGTTCGTCGGCGAGCTGCCCGGCGACCATATCGACGCCGAGACGACGATGTCGGGCGGCGAGAGCCTGTGGCGCGCCAATTGGAGCGAGCGCGCCGATCCCTTCGCCGATGTCGGCCGCGGCACCGGTCGTGGTCCCGGCTGGCAGCGCGCGGCGGGCGCCGCCTCGGGCTTCTCGACCGCACCGACGCGGGTGGTCGAGAGCCGCGCGAGCGCGGTGAGCATCGGCAACAAGGGACGCAGCGACCTGTCGGTCGGGCTACGCGTCTTCCACCAGAAGTTCGGCTATGGCGCGATCGCCGAGATCGAGGGCAACAAGCTGGAGATCGATTTCGAGGCGGCGGGCCGCAAGCGCGTGATGGATACGTTCGTCACGATCGGCTGATCCGGCCGCCGTCCTCGTTCAGGAACCGCCAAGGGCGGATCGGCGTATGACCGGGGCGGACCCGACTCAGCGGGTCCGGAAAAGGATCATGACGATGTTTAGGTCGCTTTTGCTGTCCGCCGCGCTGGTGACGACGCTCGCCGCGCCGGTCGCCGCCCAGTCCGCCGCGGACGATGCGCGCTTCGCCGCCGCGCAGCAGCGCTTCGACGCCGAGCTTGCGCGCTACCGTTCCGAATTCGATCGCTATCGCGCGCTGCGCGGCATTCCCGGTCCGGGCGGCTATCGCCAGGCGCCGGTGCCGGACGGCTATGACGACCAGCGCTATGACCCGCGCGACGGCGACCGCTACGAAAACGGCTATGACCCGTCGCGCTATTACCGGCCGAGCTCGCAGGAGCGCGTGCTCAGCGCCAACGATCGCGTCTATGCGGGCACCGACGGCCGCTATTATTGCAAGCGCAGCGACGGCACCACCGGGCTGATCGCCGGCGGCGCGGCGGGCGGCATCCTCGGCAACGTCATCGACGGCGGCCACAGCCGCATTGTGGGCACCCTGCTCGGCGGCGCGGTCGGCGCGCTCGCCGGCAAGGCGATCGATCAGAACCAGGCGGAGATCCGCTGCCGCTGAGCCGAACGGCGGTCGGGCGTCAGCTGCGCTCGACCGCCATCAGCGTCACGCCCTCATATTTTTCGGCCGCGGGCTCGAACAGGCTGCTCGGGGTGAAGCGCGTGTCGGTGAGCGTCGGCGCGCCGAGCCCGTCCATCTTAAAGGTGCCGACCTTTTCCTCGCGTGGCGGCTTGCCGTCGCGCTCCATCGTCACGGCATCGACGTAGATCTCGCCGTGACGGGTGTAGAGGATATGGGGCGCGATCGTCACCGTCCCCTTGTTATAGGTGGCGGTCACGGCAAGCTGGCGCACGATCGCTTCGAACATCGTCGGCACCGGGCCGGTCGGTCCGTTGGCTGGAGTAGTCATCGGCGGCACCATAAACGTTCGTGTTGCATCGCAGCAAGAACGCTTTCGCGCCGCCGGTGTTTCCGGTGGACGACGTCAGACGCGGAAGCAGCGACGCTGCGGGCCATAATAGCCCCGCTCGATCCGGCATACCACCCGCCCGCGACCATAGCCGCGGCCGCCCCAGCGCGGTCCTCGATCATAGCGATAGCCGCGATAGCCCGGACCGCCATGCCAACGACGCCCGTCATGCCGACCATAACCATGGCCGCGATAGCCGCCATGATCGTAGCCGCGATCATAGCCACGGTCGTAGCCATAACGCTGGGCCTCGGCCGGCGCGGCGCCGGCCAGCATCCCGATCCCGAGGGCAGCGGCCCCTAGACATGCAATGAACTTCATGGGTTACTCCTGACACGCCCGTTTATGGGCATGGCGCGACCCTGCACCGCCGGCACTGCATGCGGCCTGAACCCGCGGTTGTACGAATGTCAGCTTTGCTGCCCGGTCACGCCGGCACGCGCACGGTCAGCCCATCCAGCGCCGCGGTGAGCCGGATCTGGCAGGCGAGCCGGCTGGTCCGTGTCGCGCTGGGGACGAGATCGAGCAGATCCTCCTCCTCGTCGCGGGCCGGCGGCAGCCGTGCGAAATCCGCCGCCGCGACGACGACGTGACAGGTCGCGCAGGCCATGTCGCCGTTGCACGTCCCCTCGAGCGGTTCGCCCGCCGCCCGTGCGACGTCGAGCAGCCGCGTGTCCGATTCGGCCGCCGCGGATCGCGCCGTTCCGTCCGGCCCGACGAAGACGACGCGGATCATAGCCCCTGCCGTGCCGCCGCCGCGACGATCAGCGCCAGCCCCGCGCGCAATTCGGCTTCGTCGGTATAGCGCCCGAAGCCGAGTCGCAGGCTCGACCGCGCCTCCCCCTCCGACAGGCCGATCGCGCGCAGCACGTGGCTCGACCGGCCCGATCCGCTCGCGCAGGCCGATCCGGCGGAACAGGCGAGATCGCGACACTCGCTCATCAGCCGCGCGACATCGAGGCCGTCGCGCCCGACGTTGAGGTTGCCGCGATAGCGCGGTGCGGCCGTGCCGTTGATCCGCCAGCCGGGCAAGGCGTCGACTGCCAGTTGCCACAGACGCTCGACATGCGCCGCGTCCCGCTCGCCTTCCGCGCCGAGCAAGGCCGCCGCCGCGCCGAAGCCGGCGCACAGCGCGGGCGACAGCGTGCCCGAACGGCCCCGCTCCTGCCCGCCGCCGTGGAGCAGCGGTTCCGGCTCCACGCCGTCGCGCACCCACAAGGCGCCGATCCCCTTGGGACCGTGCACCTTGTGCGCCGACAGCGCGATCAAGTCGCAGCCCGGCGGCATCGTGACCCGGCCGAAGCCCTGCACCGCGTCGCACAGCATCAGCGCACCCGCCGCATGCGCCAGTTCGGCCAAAGCGGCGATCGGCTGGATCACGCCGATCTCGTTATTGACCAGCATCGCCGCGACCAGCCCGACGCCGGGCCGGATCGCCGCCGCCGCCACGGCGAGATCGACCAGTCCGTCGCGTCCGACCGGCAGCACCGTCACGGCCCGCCCCCGCGCCGCCTCGGCCGCGACGGTGTCGAGCACCGCGGCATGTTCGCTCGCCAGCGTGACGATGCCGCCGCGCGTGCCCTTGATCGCCCAGTTGAGCGCCTCGGTCGCGCCGCTGGTGAAGCGCAGCGAACCGCCAGGCGGCAGTTGCGCGGCGATCGCATCGCGCGCGACCTCCACCGCCGCCTTGGCGGCGCGGCCGGCGCGGTGGGGGGCATGCGGATTGGCGTGCTGCGTCTCGAGCCACGGCAGCATCGCGGCGAGCGCTCCGGGCGCGAGCGGCGTCGTCGCCTGATAATCGAGGTAGATCATGCCGCGCGCCGGGTCGTCCGCGCCATCTGCCGCCAGGCGGCGACGAAGCCGTCGACCGCCGCGGCATCGGTGTCGCGCCCGAAGCTCACCCGGATCACCTCGCGCCCGTCGGTCTCGCTCCAGCCCATCGCGGCGAGGACGTGGCTCGGCTTCATGCTGCCGCTCGAACAGGCGCTGCCCGCCGATATCGCGAAGCCGGCGCCGTCGAGCAGGATCAATTGCGCCGCCGCCTTGACCCCGCGCAGCCGGTAGGAGCCGATCGCCGGGTGGCGCACCGCCGCCGCGGCGACAATCTCGCCGCCCGAGCGCAGGATCGCATCGTCGAGCCGGTCGCGCAGCGGCTGATGATCGGGCTCCGCGACATCGAGCGCCGCGGCATAGCCGAGCGCGCCGGGCAGATTCTCGGTACCCGGCCGATAGCCGCGCTCCTGCCCGCCGCTCGGGCTGAGCAGCGCGAGATCGCGGACCAGCAGCGCGCCGACGCCCGGCGGGCCGCCGCGCTTGTGCGCCGACAGCGCGACCATATCGGCGAACGCCGCCACCTCGCCGGAGGCCGGCATCTGCGCGGCATCGACGAGCAGCCGCCCGCCCGCCGCATGGACCAGCGCGGCGATCTCGCCAAGCGGCTGGCGCACCCCCGTCTCGCTGTTCGCCCATTGCACGCAGACCAGCGCCGGGGGTCCGTCGAGCATCGTCGCGAGCCGCGCGCGATCGACCACGCCCGCGGCGTCGACCGGCGCGACCGCGGCATCGCCCGCGGCGCGGATCACCGCATCATGTTCGACCGCGGTGATGATTCGCCGCGGCAGAACCGACCGGCCGAGCGCGATGTGCAGCGATTCGCTCGCGCCGCTGGTCAGCAGCGTCTCGCCGGTCCAGCCATAGGCCGCGGCGATTCGCCGCCGCGCGCCCTCGAGCGCCGCGCGCGCCGCGCGTCCCTCGGCATGCGGCGACGACGGATTCGCCCAGAGCGCGACACCCTGCGCCATCGCCTCGCGCGCGGCGGCGATCACCGGGGTGGTGGCGGCGTGATCCAGATAGATACGATGCGACAGGGTTCGTTCCAATTGCGTGACGGAGCCTGACGCTTATATAGCGCGCAACGATCCGCGCTCCCAGCGCGCCCCTTAGCAGCGGCGAGACCCATGCCCGAAGTGATTTTCCCCGGCCCCGAAGGCCGTCTCGAAGGGCGTTTCGCCCCCGCTCCGCGGCCGCGCGCGCCGGTGGCGATGATTCTCCATTCGCACCCGGCGGCGGGCGGCACGATGAACAGCCGCATCGTCCAGGAGCTGTACAAGACCTTCCAGCGCCGCGGTTTCGCGACGCTGCGCTTCAACTTCCGCGGCGTCGGCAAGAGCCAGGGCACGTTCGACAACGGCATCGGCGAATTGTCCGACGCGGCGAGCGCGCTCGACTGGGTGCAGAGCTTCCACCCGGAGGCGTCGACCACCTGGATCGCCGGGGTCAGCTTCGGCGCCTGGATCGGCATGCAATTGCTGATGCGCCGGCCGGAGATCCGCGGCTTCATCTCGATCGCGCCGCCCGCCAACATGTTCGACTTTTCGTTCCTCGCCCCCTGCCCGTCGTCGGGGATCATCATCCAGGGCGAGGCCGACGAGGTCGCCACCCCCGGCGCGACGCAGAAGCTGGTCGACAAGCTGCGCACGCAGAAGCACATCACCATCCATCACGACACGATCCCGAAGGCCAATCACTTCTTCGAGAACGAGACGCCGGAGCTGATGCGCTCGGTCGACAAGTATCTCGACATGCGGCTGGATCCGAATTCGCCGATACGGTGATTTGTGGGCGGGCTCGCCGGTTGACGGCGAGCCCGCATCGTCGCCGTTTCCGTTGGTCAATGCGTCAGTCTTCGGTGACCTGCCCCTCGTCGTTTGACGGGCGCGCGGAAGGTTGGTCTTTGTATGACTCCTCAATAATATCGTCGATATCCCATAGCAGATGGCAGCCAATCACTGTCTTGCCATTATCGTCACCGGGATCATCGACAAACAGCGCCTTCGCCCGCGCTGCAAGGTCGACCGCCTTGGCGTACCGCGCCTCTCCTAGCTCTTCCCTGACATTTTGCAGCGCTTCACCGAGCACAGCGAATTCGCTATCGATTGTACGATCCGTTGCCCACCAATCCTTGAAAACAAAAGATGGCGCGGCGGTAACCAGCGTTGAAAGATAATCTTGAATTTCATCAAGCGATGATGGCTGGTACCTTGAGTTTACTTTTCGACTAAAATTCATCGGGGATCATCATCCAGGGCGAGGCCGACGAGGTCGTCACCCCCGGCGCGACGCAGAAGCTGGTCGACAAATTGCGCACGTAGAAGCACATCACCTCCATCACGACACGATCCCGAAGGCCAACCACTTCTTCCAGAACGAGACGCCGGAGCTGATGCGCTCGGTCGACAAATATCTCGACATGCGGCTTGATCCGAATTCGCCGATTGGATGAGGCAGACGCCGGGACCACGATTACGCGGTCCCGGCGGCTTGCCCGAAAACGACGCTCAGTCGCCGCTCAAAATACCTTCGAAATCGAGAATGCCGGCATGATATCGCTCTCCCCTCACTTCTTCGAGGATATCGTATACCTCCATCAGCGCCGTGACGCCTTTACAAGCGTCCCCCGTCGCCGATTGCGGGTCCGCCAGGAACAAGGCTTTTGCTCTATCGGTCAGACCTGCTGCTTTAGCATACCTCGCCGCGCCTAATTTGTTCTCGACTGCTTGCAATCCTTCCCGAAGACGAAAGAATTCATTATCGATTGTTTTAGGATAGCCGTAAAAGGTAACTACCTTAAAGAAAGGCGCTTCGTTAGCCATCACAATAATAAGGTCTTGAATTTCGCTTAAATTTTCAGGGATATATAACCTATCGCCGTACGTCTCTCTCGGGTTCATGAGTACCTCCTCAAGGTATTTTGTAGACATAGGTATGGGCGGAGCCAGCTTCGGACGGCGTCATTACCGCGATATGGCGTGGCTTCGGCAAACCCTTAGCAAATCGGCGAAGCTGAGCAGCGCTCATCGTTTTTCTTTGAAGACTGCCCTCAATAATTAGATCGTCTACCATAACGTCGGGAATACCATACGATCGGCCTTGCCCGTCGATGTAAAGTCTTCGATTTATCCTGACACGCCCTCGCGCGGCAGCCTTGATGCCATACCAGTTCAAAGCGCCTCTGATGTTACCCCGAACCCTCCGGTCGACGTAATTCCCGAGCCTCATCTGATCATTTACACCGTGCGACTTCAGTTCGCCGGCTTTTTGCAGCTTGTCACCTTCTCTTTTTGCTTGATCGATCTCTCTTTGCATTCGAACCATCATCGCTGTCTTTAGCGGCTCTATGTTGCCTGTCTTTCGAAGATAAGTCGCTGCCCGCCACATCATAAGGTCATCCAACCTGGCCGCACTCGCCTCCACGCTGGGTTGCGGAGAATAAATTTGTTGATAAACAAAATTAGGATCTAATTTCTTTATTTCTTTTAAGACCTCTTTCGAGCGGTTATCCAGAATATTGATTTGGGCCTCTGCCGCCGGTCCAAATATATCTAGCGTCGATTGCGCCAAGGCTTGGATACCATTCCACAGTGGACCATGCAGTTCCGGAAACGCCTGCTCGACCGTCATCGGGTCTTCAAAAGCTCGGCTATTGCCGCCCCGGCCAAGCCGCGGTCCCTGCCCGCCGTAATGCTCTTCGATCCCCGCTCCGATACCGGTCGCGAACGTGAACCGCCCGTTACGTGGATCGTGATAGGGATTGAACTTGAGCTCGAGTCCGCCCGCCAATCTCGCAACGGGCAAAAACCCCGTCCGTAACCATCTCGAAATCGCTCGTCTTCGTTCCTCAACCGATAAGTGCATGCCGTCACCTCGCTGGGTTACGGCGGGAACATATCAGCAACATTTTCCAACAAGGCAAAGCCTATCAGCGTCCATTTTGGTGGCGTCGGCCGAAAGCATTGTTCAGATGGACGATATTCTTCCGGAGGCGGCATCAGCAACCCGCTGACATCGACCCGACTCGCGGCTTACATCTGCCAGATTACCACATTGCCGAGCAGCACCCCTGCCATTACCAGCAGCAGCACGGCCTTCTTGCGATCGCCACCGCGGGCGAGCAGCGCGCCGCCGCCGATCAGGCAGGCGAAGCAGCCGAGCATCGCAATCGCCGGGGCGGCCTTGGCGATCGAGAGAAGAAGACCTTGCATCGCGGGATGGTGCCGCGGCTCGGCTGCCGTGTCGAGCCTCGCTGGGCGCCGCTGCGCCCCCTCGCCCGTTCGACGCTTCGGCCCTGTGACCGGTCAGCCGATCGCCCGCGCATAGGCCGCCATATCGACGTTGCCGCCCGACAGGATCACCAGCAGCGATGTACCCGTCACCCTGCCCGCGAGCACCGCCGCCAGTCCGACCGCGCCGCCCGGCTCGATCACCAGCCGCAGCTGTTCCGCCGCCCAGCGCTGCGCCGCCGCGATCTCCGCCTCGCTGACCGCGACGCCGGTCGCGCCGCGTCGCGCCAGCACGTCGAAGGTCAGCGGCGACACGCGCTGCGTCTGCAAGGCATCGCAGGCGGTCGGCGGCGGATTGGTGCCGACGGGCTCGATCCATCCCGCCTCCAGGCTGCGGCGCATGTCGTCCCACCCCTCCGGCTCGACCACCGTAACCGCGGCGTCACGCAGCGCCAGCGTGACGCCGGCAGCGAGGCCGCCGCCACCGCAGGGGATCACCAGCTGAGTCGGCGCGGGCAGCCCGAGCGCCGCCATCTGCGCCGCCGCTTCGATGCCGGCGCTGCCCTGCCCCTCGATCACCCAGGGATCGTCGAAACTCGGCACCAGGGTCGCGCCGCGGGCCTCGGCGAGTCGCGCGGCGATCGCCTCGCGGCTTTCGCTGGCACGATCGTAGCGCACCACCTCGGCGCCAAGCGCGAGCGTCGCCTCCAGCTTGGCGCGGGGCGCGTCGGCGGGCATCACGATCGTCGCCGCGATCCCCAGCCGCCGGGCCGCCCAGGCGATCCCCTGCGCATGATTGCCCGACGAGAAAGCGACGACGCCGCGGCGCCGCGAGTCCTCGTCCAGCGCGGTCAGTCGATGCCAGGCGCCGCGGATTTTGAACGCGCCGATCGGCTGCACCGATTCGGCCTTGAACGTCACATTCAAGCCGTTGATTTCGCGCCGAAAAATGGGGGTCGGCGGGAGGATGCGGGCGACCTTGTCCGCGGCGTCCCGGACCCCCGCCGCCGTCGGCTGTCGCAAAAACGTCACTTTTCGTCCTTTCATGCGCCAACCCACTTTACATGGGGGGCCGACGACCATAAATCGCGCTTCCGCTGCCCCATGGGACTTCCAACCGCAAGGCAGCTTTTGTCACCGTATGCCGAAAGGCAATTGGAGGTCCCTTGAATTGGCCAAGCACCATAGCGCGCTGGGGTTAGCGCCCCTCTCGACCGCCCGTCCCCTCACCGGCACCACGGGCATCGACATCGCCAAGAGCCGTCCGGTCGATCCGGTCACGCTCGTTCGCCCGCACGCCGCTGCGCGCGCCGCCCGCTTCTTCGTCGAGAAGTTTCCGGGCCGCTCGATGTATGCGGTCAAGGCGAACCCCAGCCCGGATCTGCTGCAGGTTCTCTGGGACAATGGCATCACGCATTACGATACGGCTTCGATCGCGGAAGTGCGCCTGGTCAAGGCGACGCTGCCGGCGGCGACCTGCTGCTTCATGCATCCAGTCAAGTCGGAAGAGGCGATTGCCGAGGCCTATTTCGTCCACGATGTGAAGACGTTCTCGCTCGACAGCATGGAAGAGCTGGCGAAGATCGTCCGGGCGACCAAGGGCGCGACCGATCTCACGCTCTGCGTGCGGCTGCGCGTCTCGTCGGAATATGCCAAGCTCAGCCTTGGCTCGAAGTTCGGCGTCGGCCCCGGTGAGAGCAAGGACCTGCTGATCGCCACCCGCCAGGTGGCGGACGCGCTCGGCATCTGCTTCCACGTCGGCAGCCAGACGATGTCGCCCGACGCTTATGCCAATGCGATGGAGCGCGCCCGCGCCGCCATCGTCGAGGCGGCGGTGACGGTGGACGTGATCGACGTCGGCGGCGGCTTCCCCTCGGCCTATCCGGGCATGACCCCGCCGCCGCTGGAGCGCTTCTTCGAGACGATCCATCGTGCGTTCGAGAGCCTGCCGATCAGCTATTCGGCCGAACTCTGGGCGGAGCCGGGCCGGTCGCTGTGCGCCGAATATGCCTCGGTCGTCGTCCGCGTCGAGCGGCGGCGCGGCAACGAGCTGTACATCACCGACGGCGCCTACGGCAGCCTGTTCGATGCGGCGCATATCGGCTGGAAATATCCGGTCCAGCTGCTGCGCGAGCCGGAATCGGACGCGCGCGACATGGACTTCGCCTTCTGGGGTCCGACCTGCGACGATCTCGATTATATGGCCGGCCCGTTTCCGCTGCCCGCGGACACCAATGCCGGCGACTATTTCGAGATCGGCATGCTCGGCGCCTATGGCCAGGCGATGCGCACCGCGTTCAACGGCTTCGGCACCGGTGACACGCTGCTGGCCGGCGACGAGCCGATGCTCTCGGTCTATCGCGACGACGAAACCGCGGACGTCCGCACGAACAACGTCGTAAAGCTGTAACCTCAACGCTATAACCGATTGTCTTCCCTCCCCTCGCCTCGGCGGGGGGAGCGGCCCTGGGTTTCCGCGTCCCCAATGTTGAACGACGACGGCTGGATAGCCAAAGGCGAACCATGACCGACACCCTGACCAAGACCGCCGGCGCCAACGCGCCGATCAACGACACCCGCAAGGCGGAGCTGCTGTCCAAGCAGGTCAAGCACATCGACATCAAGAGCTTCGACGCGCGCCCGATCGTCGATGCGATGGCCGACATGAGCTTCACCAGCCGCGACCTCGGCCGCGCGACCAACATCTACAACCAGATGCTGGCCGACAAGGATTGCTCGATCTTCCTGGTCATCGCCGGTTCGACCTCGGCGGGCGGCTGCATGGACCTCTATGCCGAGCTGGTCCGCAACAACATGGTCGACGGCATCGTCGCGACCGGCGCGACCATCGTCGACATGGATTTCTTCGAAGGCCTCGGCCACAAACATTATCAGGCGCTGGAAATCCCCGACGACGACACGCTGCGCTCGCTCTACATCGACCGCATCTACGACACCTATATCGACGAGGAAGCGCTCCAGAACGTCGACCACACGATCTTCGAGATCGCCGAGTCGCTCGAGCCCAAGGCCTATTCGAGCCGCGCCTTCATCCGCGAGATGGGCAAATATCTCGTCGAGCACGGCAAGAAGGACAACAGCCTCGTCAAGCTCGCCTATGAGCATGACGTGCCGATCTTCTGCCCGGCATTCGTCGATTCGTCGGCGGGCTTCGGCCTCGTCAAGCATCAGGTCGACGCCGCCAAGGCGGGGCGTCCCTATCTGATGATCGACGCGGTCGCCGACTTCCGCGAGCTGACCGAGATCAAGATCCAGGCGGGCACCACCGGCCTGCTGATGATCGGCGGCGGCGTGCCGAAGAACTTCATCCAGGATACCGTCGTCTGCGCCGAGATCCTCGGCCACGACGACGTCCAGGTGCACAAGTATGCGGTGCAGATCACCGTCGCCGACGTGCGTGACGGTGCGTGCTCCTCCTCGACGCTGCAGGAAGCGGCGAGCTGGGGCAAGGTCAACACCGGCATCGAACAGATGGTCTTCGCCGAGGCGGGTTCGGTGATGCCGCTGCTCGCGTCGGACGCCTATCACCGCGGTCTGTGGAAGGACCGTCCGGTCCACCGCTGGGGCGCGATCTTCGACAAGTAAGCCGGGAGGGCGGGGGAAACCCCGCCCTTTTGCTATCGGGCGATGAGCACGTCGCGCGCGGCCTCGGCGAGCTGCTGCACGCTGAACGGTTTGGGCAGGAAGGCGACGTTGTCTAGGTCGATCGAGCGGCGCAGCTGCTCCTCGGCATAGCCCGACATGAAGATGATCGGCAGGTCGGGATAGCGATCGCGCGCCTGACGGACCATCGTCGGCCCGTCCATCGTCGGCATGACGACGTCGCTGATCAGCAGATCGGGCCGGCCGTTGCGGTCGAGCAGCTCGAGCGCCGCCTCGCCATTCTCCGCGGTCATCACCGTATAGCCCTGGCGGGTCAGCGCGCGTTCGGCGACGGCGCGCACCATATCCTCGTCCTCGACGAGCAGGATCGTGCCGGTGCCCCACATCTCGACCGGCTTGGCGTTCGGCCGCGTCGCGGCGACGCGGGTGACGGTGCCGGCGGCGTGGACGGGCAGATACATGGTGAAGGTCGCCCCCTGCCCCGGCTTCGAGTCGGCGAAGATCCAGCCACCCGACTGTTTGACGATGCCATAGACGGTCGACAGGCCGAGCCCTGTCCCCTTGCCGACCTCCTTGGTGGTGAAGAAGGGTTCGAAGATCTTGGGTAGTACCTCGGGCGGGATGCCGCCGCCCTCGTCGCTCACCACCAATGCGGTATAATCGGCGACGGGCAGGATGTCGGACGCCATCGCGCGCACCTCCGCGGCGGTGACCGACTTGGTCTGGATGGTCAGCGTACCGCCGCCGCCGGGATTGTGCGCCAGCATCGCGTCGCGCGCATTGACCGCGAGATTGACCACCACCTGTTCGAGCTGCCCCGGATCGGCGCGCACCGCACCGAGATTGCGGCCGTGCGTGACGTCGAGTCGGATCTGCTCGCCCATCAGCCGCTTGAGCAGATTGGAGACCTCGGCGACGACGTCGGGCAGTTGCAGCGTCTGCGGACGCAGCGTCTGCTGGCGGCTGAAGGCGAGCAGCTGCCGCGTCAGGCTGGCGGCGCGGTTCGAATTGGTGCGGATCTGCTGGATATCGTCGTAATCGCTGTCGCCGGGCGAATGGCGCATCATCATCAGGTCGCAATGGCCGATGATCGCGGTGAGGATATTGTTGAAATCATGCGCGACGCCGCCTGCGAGCTGGCCGACCGCCTGCATCTTGGTCGCCTGCGCCACCTCGCGCTTGAGCCGGCTCTCCTCGCTATTGTCCTTGAGGCTGAGCAGCACCGCGGCATCGCCGAGCCCGCGCGCGCCGGCGATGGTCAGCGCGACCGGCTCCTCGGGATGGCTCTTGAGCCGCACCGCCATGTCGGAGGAATGCGTCGCACCGCCGGCGAAGCGACGGATCGCATCGGCGACCGCGGCCTTGTCCTCGCGCACCACCAGATCGCCGGGATAGAGCGGCGGCGTGCGCGCCTCGACTCCCGCGGCGCGGATGAAGGCGTCGTTCATCTGGAGGAACTTGCCCTCACGATCGACCAGAGCCATGCCGAACGGCATCAGGCTGACGAGGCTGCGCACATGCGCCGAGGCGGAGGCGCCGATCGCCGGTGCGCTATCCTCGTCGTCGAGCAGGGCGACGAGCACCGGCGCATCCTCGGCATCGAGGAAGGGGATCTGGACGACGCGCAGCGGCGTGCCGTCGAGCCCCTCGCGCTCGAAGCGGACGAGGCCGCGGCTGTCGGTGATCAGCAGCCGGGCGAAATCGCGCCCCTCGACCTGCCCGCCGCTGCCGAGCGCGCGTTGCGCCAGCACGCGATTGGCGGCGCGCACCCGGCCGTCGGGGCTGATCAGCGCCGCCATCACGCCGGCCCCGCCGAGCCTGTCGCCGGTGGCCCCGGCGATCAGCGCCTCGGTCGAGGCGGCGACGTCCTGCTCCTCGATCACCGAAAAGCGCCAGACGAGCATGTCGCCCTCGTCCCCGGCGCGGGTGATCCGCGCGCAGACGCGCTGCAGGCCGACCTGCAGGTTGCGGACGACGCCATTGCCCTCGCGCCATGCGATCCGCCCGGCATTCCCGAGCAGCGCGACGCCCTCCTGATCGAGCGGCAGGCCGGGCGGGGTCGGGAAGCCGGCGAACAAGGCCTCATAGGCATCATTGGCGCAGACCAGCCGCCCGGCCCGATCGGTGATCGCCACCGCGTCGCTGCTCGCCTGCGCCACCGCGCGGGTGAACTCCCAGTCGATCGCGCGCGACTCGCCGGCATGGCGCGGGCCGAGCAGCCGCCAGGCGAAGACGACGCCGACCGCGATGATCCCGACCGCGAAAAATCCCGCCGCGGCAACGAGGCTGCCGACGACGCTGAGGATCAGCGCGGCGGCGGCGATGGTGATGACGCCGGCGATCAGCGCGGCGGTGCGGGCGGGATTCTCGGGGATCGGGGACGATGCCATCGTCCCGCCGTCATCGCGGGATCGGATGGCTTAGGTCAAGCACTTGGTGTTGATCGCTTCCTTCCCCGCGACGGGCGGGGAAGGAGGCGATGCGGTCACCAGATGCGGACGCGCTGCTGCGGCGTCAGCACGAGTTTTCCACCCGGCGCCGGCTGATAGGCCGCATACCAGGGATCGAGGTTGCGGACGACCCAGGTGCGCTGCTGCGACGGGCTGTGCGGATCGGTCATCAGCCGTTGCTTGAGATTGGCCTCGCGATAGTTGCGCCGCCACACCTGCGCCCAGCCGAGGTAGAAACGCTGGTCGCCGGTCATCCCGTCGATCACCGGCGCCTCGCGACCGCCCAGCGACTTCTTATAGGCGTCATAGGCCACCGACAGGCCGGCGAGATCGGCGGTATTCTCGCCCAGCGTCAGCGCGCCCTTGACGTGCATGCCGGGCAGCGGCTCATAGGCGTCATATTGCGCGACGAGCTGCGCGGTGAGCGCCTTGAACCGCTCGACGTCCTGCGGCGTCCACCAATCGGTGAGCTGGCCGTGCGCGTCATATTTCGAGCCCTGATCGTCGAAATGATGGCTGAGTTCGTGGCCGATCACCGCGCCGATGCCGCCGTAGTTGATCGCCGGGTCGGCGGCGGGATCGAAGAACGGCGGTTGCAGGATCGCCGCCGGGAAGACGATCTCGACCATGCCGAAATTGGCGTAGGCGTTGACCGTCATCGGCGTCATGCCCCATTCCCAGCGCTGCAGCGGCTTGCCGAGATGGCCGATGTTGTAATTGTAACGCCATTCCGCGGCGCGCCGTTCGTTGCCGAAGGCGTCGCCGGCGACGATGCGCAGCGCACCGTAATCGCGCCAGCGGTCGGGATAGCCGATCTTGGGCGTGAAGGCGGCGAGCTTGGCATGCGCCTTGACCTTGGTTTCCGGCGCCATCCAGTCGAGCTTGTCGATGCGCGTGCCCATCGCCGACAGCACGTTCTTGACGAGCTGGTCGGCCGCGGCCTTGGTCGCGGGCGGGAAATATTGCGCGACATAGACCTTGCTGACCTCGTCGGACAGCGCGCTGCTGGTGAAGCCGACCGCACGCTTCCAGCGATCCTCCTGCTGCGGCGTGCCCGACAGGACGGTGCCGTAGAAGGCGAATTGCTCGGCATCGAAGGCGGCGGGGAGCACGTCGGCATAATCGTCGAGGCTGCGGATCAGCATCTGGTCCTGCAACACCGCGATCGGCGCCGCGGCGATCAGCCGGGCGATACCGGTGACGGCGGACGGCTGGCTGACATTGAGGCTGTCGACCGGCGTCCCGAGCGCCTTGAGATAGGTGACGAAGTCGAAACCTGGGGCGCTGCGGGTCAGGTCGGCGAGGCTGGTCTTGTTATACGTCTTGTTGGCGTCGCGGCTGTCGATCCGCGTCCAGCTGACCTGCGCGATCTGCGTCTCGAAATCGACGATCGCCCTGGCGCGCGCCGCGGCATCGGGTTCGCCGGCGAGCGTGAACATCTTGGCGATATGCGCCTCGTAGGCCGCCTTCTCCTTGGCGTTCTTGGCATCGAGATAGTAATCGCGGTCGGGCAGGCCGAGCCCGGCCTGACGCACGCCGACGATATAGACTTCCGGGTTCTTCGCATCCTGGCCGACGCCGGTGCCGAACGGCGTGCCGACCCCCTGCCGCGCCGCCTTGGCGACCAGCGTCGGGTAACTGGCCTTGGTCGTCGCCTTGATCTCGGCCAGCCACGGCTTGATCGGGGCGAGCCCCTTCTTCTCGATCGTCGCGGTGTCGAGATAGGTGGCATAGGCGGTGCCGATCTTCGAGCCGCGCGTCTTGGCCGCCGTCTCGAGGATTCCGCGGGTGCGGTCGCGTGAGCGATCGGCGAGGACGTCGAACGCGCCGAAGCTCGATTTGTCGGCGGGGATGGCGGTGGTCTTCGCCCAATTGCCGTTGGCATAGCCGTAGAAATCGTCACCCGGCGCGACGCTGCGGTCCATGCCGGCGGTGTCGAAGCCGAAGCTGCCGAGTTCGGGCTTGCCGGCGGCGGGCGTCGCGGCCGGCGGCGTCGACTGGGCGTGGACGATGCCGGCGATCGCGGTGGCGCCGAGCAGACCGGCGAGGAGGAAGGACTTCATGCAAGCTCCCGAAAGAAAACGCCGCCCGCTCGGGCAATCGAGCGGGCGGCGGAAGGCGGCGTGATTACCAGATCTTGATACGGTCGGCGGGGGCGAGATAATATTTCTGCCCCGGCTTGACCGCGAAGGCGGGATACCAGGCGTCGAGATTGCGGACGACATAGGCGCGCCACTGGCCCGGCGTATGCGGATCGGTGGTCAGCTGGTTCTTGATCGACGCCTCGCGCGCCTTGGTCTGCCAGACCTGACCGAAGCCCATGAAGAAGCGCTGGTCGCCGGTGAAGCCGTCGATCACCGGCGCCTTCTTCCCCTTGAGCGACAGCTTGTAGGCGTCATAGGCGACGTTGATGCCGGCGAGGTCGGCCATATTCTCGCCGAGCGTCAGCTTGCCGTTGACGTGGCTGCCGGGGATCGGCTCGTAGGCGCCATATTGCGCGACGACCTTGTCGGTCAGCGCGGTGAAGCGCTGGACGTCGGCGGGCGTCCACCAATCGGCGAAATTGCCCTTGGGGTCGAACTTGCGGCCCTGATCGTCGAAATGGTGGCTGAGCTCATGCCCGATCACCGCGCCGATCGCGCCATAGTTCACCGCCGGATCGGCGTTGGGATCGAAAAACGGCGGCTGGAGGATCGCGGCCGGGAAGACCACCTCGTTCATCAGCGGATTGGCATAGGCATTGACCGTCTGCGGCGTCATGAACCATTCGCTGCGGTCGACCGGCTTGCCGATCTTGTTGAGCTGGCGGTTATATTCGAATTCGGCGACGCGATCGGCATTGCCCAGCACGTCCCCCTTGACGACGCGCAGCGCGGTATAGTCGCGGAATTTGTCCGGATAGCCGATCTTCGGCGTGAAGGCGGCGAGCTTGGCGCGCGCCTTGACCTTGGTCTCCGGCGCCATCCATTCGAGCTTGGCGAGCCGCGCGTCCATCGCGACGATCAGATTGTGGACGAGCGCGTCGGCCTTGGCCTTGGCGTCGGGCGGGAAATATTTCTGGACGTAGATCTGGCCGACCGCCTCGCCGAGGCTGCCGTTGACGAGATCGACGCCGCGCTTCCACCGCTCCTTGAGCTGCGGCGTGCCGTTGAGCGTCGTGCCGTAGAAGGCGAATTGCGTGTTGACGAAGTTCGACGACAGCAACGGCGCGGCGTTCGAAATGGTGTGGAACGCCATATATTCGCGCCACACCGGGATCGGCGTCGCCGCGACGATCTTGGCGATGCCGGTCAGCGCCGACGGCTGGCCGACGATGACGCGGGTCTGCGCGCCGAGTCCCTGCGCGGCGAGCATCGCCTGCCAGTCGAAGCCGGGCATGGTCTGCGCCAGCGTCGCGACCTGTGCGGGGTTATAGCCCTTCTCGACCTGGCGCAGCTCGGCGCGATCCCAGTGGACGGTCGCGATCTGCTTTTCGAGATCGTAGATGCGCTGCGCCGACCCTTGCGGATCGGGCTGGCCGGCCATGCGCAGCATATCGGCGATATAGGTGACGTATTTGGTGCGCGCCTCGGCGAATTTGGCGTCGTCCTTGAGGTAATAGTCCTTGTCCGGCAGGCCGAGACCGCCCTGGCCGAGATAGACCGCATAGACGGTATTATCCTTGAGGTCCTGCTGCACGCCCGCGCCGATCGGCACGTCGATGCCGTGCATCGTCGCCTCGCCGAACGCCTTGGCGAGGTCGCTCTGGCTCTGGATCGCCGCGATCTTGGCGAGATAGGGCTTGAGCGGCGCGGCGCCGGCCGATTCGATCGCCGCGGCGTCCATGAAGGTCGCATAGGTGTCGCCGATCTTGGTCGACACCGGATCGCTGCCCGGCGAGGCCGCCGCGCCCTCGATCACCGCGCGGGTGCGCTGGTCCGACAGGTCGCGCAGGATCGCGAAGCCGCCCCAGCTCGAACGGTCGGCCGGGATCTCGGTCCGGGCCATCCACGCGCCGTTGACATAATTGTAGAAATCGTCGCCCGGCGCGACCGCGCGATCCATCGCGGTAAGGTCGACGCCGAAGTCGCCGAGCTTCGGCTTGCCCGTCGCCGGCGCCACGGCGGTGCCGGCGCCCGTCTGCGCATAGACCGCGCCGGTCGTTGCCGACGCCAGCAGCAGCGCCGCAAGTAGCTGTTTACGCATCGATAATCCCCCAACCTTGCTGTGTTATGCGGCGATCTTGTAAAGGCTTGATCGGTCTCGTCAAATGCGGTTCGCCGCAGGACGGTGCCGCCATTTGCGGGCGATCCACAGCCGCCAGCCGAGCGCCGACAGCGCATAGCCGAGCAGCGCGCACGCCGTGGTCAGCACGACCAGGCCGAGCGCGAACGCCGGCCCCTTGTCCCACAGCCAGCCGAGCGCGCCGGTCAGGCGATGCAGCCAGTCGGTCGCCTCCGCCACCGGCTGGGCGATCACCGGCGCATCGCTGTGCAGCAGCCACGCGCCGATCCGATAGGCGAGGAACCAGAGGAACGGCGTGGTCAGCGGATTGGTGATGAAGGTGGTCAGCGCGGCGACCGGCACATTGGCGCGGAACGGCAGCGCGAACAGCGCGGCGATGGCGATCTGGGCGACCGGAAAAAGGAACCCCGCGACCATGCCGAGCGCGACGCCGCGCGGCACCGAGCGCCGGTTGAACCGCCATAGGCCGGGCTCCATCACGCGATGCGCGACCGGGCGGAGCATACGGTTGGATTCCATCGATTCGCGCGTCGGCATGTTGCGACGACACCAGGCGACGCTCTTGTGCAGCATGGACCGCGCGTCTGCCCCTAGCCGCGGTCGCGCATGATGCGCCCGGCTTCGCGCTTCCATTCGCGCTCCTTGATCGCGGCGCGCTTGTCGTGATCCTTGCGCCCCTTGGCGAGCGCGAGTTCGACCTTGGCGCGCCCGCGGCCGTTGAAATAGACGCTCAGCGGCACGAGCGTCATCCCCTCGCGCGCGACCGCGCCGTGCAGCTTGTTGATCTCGCGTTCGTGGAGCAGCAATTTGCGCGGCCGTTTCGCTTCATGGTTGAAACGGTTGCCGTGGCTGAACTCGGGCACGTTGGCGTTGACCAGCCAGACCGATCCGTCGCGCACCTCGGCATAGCTTTCGGCGATGCTGCCCTCGCCGAAGCGCAGGCTCTTCACCTCGGTTCCGGTGAGCGCGATCCCCGCCTCGTAGACGGTGTCGATACTATATTCGAACCGCGCCTTGCGGTTCTCGGCGACGATCTTCTTCTTGTCGAAGGTGGCGGGTTTGGGACGCGACATTATCGCGCGATGTAGGAGCAGTTAGCGGCAAGGGGAAGCGGGCGCGCGACGATTGCGCGCGCCCCTGCCCTCAGCCGACCAGCCCGGCATGCGCCAGCGCCGCATCGACCGCGGCGCGCGACGCCTCCGACGGCCAGGTCATCGGCAGGCGCAGGCCATCGGGGAAGCCCGGCCGCACCCGCGTCATCGCATATTTGACCGGGCCCGGCGACGCGTCCATGAACAGCGCGTCGTGCAGTGGATAGAGCCGATCCTGCAAGGCGAGGGCCGCGGCATAATCACCCCGCTGGCACGCCGCCTGGAAGTCGGCGCACAGCCGCGGCGCGACATTGGCGGTGACGGAGATGCAGCCTGTGCCCCCCATCGCGTTGAACGCCAGCGCCATATCGTCGTTGCCGGAGAGCTGGACGAAATCGGGGCCGCAACCGGCGCGGTGCGCGGAGACGCGGGCGATCGCGCCACTCGCATCCTTGACCGCGACGAACACCTCCGGAAAGCGGGTAACCAGCCGGATCAGCGTCGCCGGCTGGATATCGGTGACGGTGCGGCCGGGGACGTTGTAGAGCACGATCGGCAGCGTCGCCTGTTCGGCGAGCCGCGCGAAATGCTGGAAGATCCCCTCCTGACTCGGCCGGTTGTAATAGGGCGGCACCATCAGCGCCGCATCGGCACCCGCTTCACGTGCGCGCACGACATTGGCGGCGGCGACCTGCGTG
This sequence comes from Sphingomonas kyungheensis, assembly GCF_037120395.1. Lineage (NCBI taxonomy): Bacteria > Pseudomonadati > Pseudomonadota > Alphaproteobacteria > Sphingomonadales > Sphingomonadaceae > Sphingomonas > Sphingomonas kyungheensis. The sequence continues at coordinate 137,513 of NZ_JBBBDM010000003.1, read as the reverse complement.
TCGTTCGATCCGGCACCGGCGATCACCGGCACCCGGCCGGCCGCCTGATCGACGCAGATCGCGACGATGGCGAAATGCTCGTCGGCGGTCAGCGTCGCGGCCTCGCCGGTGGTGCCGCACGGCACCAGCGCCGCCGACCCGTCGCCGATCTGCCACTCTATAAGACTACGGTAAGCTGCTTCGTCGAACGTGCCGTCGGCGGCGAAGGGCGTCACCAGCGCAGGGATGGAACCAGAGAACATGGGACTTTTCGGGCTCCTGATGCGGCGGACCGGGGTTTTCGTTCAGGACAGATACGGGTCCGCGCCCTATGATGTCCACATGCACCCAGCCAATCTGCCGCTTACGATCCTTCTTGCCGCTTTCGCCGGGGTGACCGGCGCGCCCGTACAACAGCAGCCGGCGACCGGCAATCCGACCACCGGCAGCCCGACCAGCGACGCGCTCGAACGCTATCGCACGCAGATGGCGAACATGTCGCCGCAGGCGCCGCGTACCCCCGCCGACGGCGCGATCGCCGCAGCCATCGCGCAGTGGAAGACGATCCAGCAGACCGACGCGCTGCCGTTCGACAGCTATGCCGGCTTCCTGATGGCGCATCCCGGCTGGCCGAGCCAGACCGCCAACCGCCGCGCCGCCGAGCGCCAGGCGGTCAACGCCTCGCCGACCAGCGTCATCGCTTTCTTCACCCGCTTCCCGCCGCAGTCGGCGACCGGCCTCGTCGCGCAGGCGCGCGCCTTGCAGGCGGTCGGCCGCGGCAGCGAGGCGCAGATTGCGGCGCGCGCAGCGTGGCGCAAGGGCAGCCTGTCCGCCACCGACGAGGCGACGATCCTGTCGAGCTTCGCCGGCGCGCTGACCCCGGACGATCACGACGCGCGGATGGACGCGCTGCTGTGGCAGAATGCGACCGGCGTCGCCGCCCGGCAGATCGCCTATACCAGCGCCGCGCGCCGCCCGGTGTTCGAGGCGCGGCTCGCCTTCCGCTCCAATGCCGCCAACGCCGCCGATCTGGCGATGCGGACGCAGGATCAGTTCGCCAGCGATCCCGGCTATATCGCCGATCGTGCGGTGTGGCTGCGCAACTCGGGCGCCTCGCCGACCGCGCGCGCCTGGCTGGCCCGGACGCGCGCGCTCACGTCCCAGCCGGGGGCGGTCGAACCCTGGTATGAGGTGCTGCTGACCAACGCCCGCGCCGCGGCGGCGGATGGCCAGTACCAGCTCGCCTATGACATCGCGCGGCAGGTCGACGATGCCTATCCCGCCGGCACCGACGTCTCGGCCAAGCCCTATGGCGAGCGCGACGATTATACGAGCCTCGTCTGGCTCGCCGGGCAGACCGCGATGAAGCAGCTGCGCCGCCCGGCGGATGCGATGGTGATGTTCGAACGCTATGGCCGCGGCAGCCAGGCGCCGCAGACGCGCGCCAAGGGCTTCTACTGGGCCGGCCGCGCCGCCGAGGCTGCCGGCAAGAGCGCGGAGGCGACCGCCTATTTTGCCGAGGCCGGCGCCTATCGCGACCAATTCTACGGGCAGCTCGCGCTCGAGCGCACCGGCAAGCCGCTGGTTGCGCCGCCCGCGATCGGCACGCCGGCGATCGCGCCCGAGGTCCGGCAGGCCTTCGCCAATCGTGAGACGGTGCGCGCCGCGCGGTTCCTCGGCCAGATCGGCCAGTGGCAGGACCAGACCGCCTTCATCCGTCAGATCGCCGCCGACGCGACCAGTGCCAGTGACCACCTGCTCGCCGCCGAGCTCGCCACCCAGATCGGTCGCCCCGATCTTGGCGTGCTGGTCGGGCGCAGTGCGATGCAGAACGGCCTCACCGATTATTCGGCGACCGGCTTCCCGACCGTCGCGGTGCCGGCGGGCTACGAGGACAATTGGACGCTGATCCACGCCATCGCGCGGCAGGAGAGTCAGTTCGACAAGACCGCGGTCAGCCATGCCGGCGCGCGCGGACTGATGCAGCTGATGCCCGCCACCGCGCGCGAACAATCGGGCAAGATCGGCATCGCCTACGACCCCGCCGCGCTGACCACCGACCCCAATCTGTCGATCATGCTGGGGTCGAGCTATTTCCAGCGGATCTTCAATATCTATGGCAGCTATCCGCTGGCCATTGCCGCCTATAACGCGGGCGGCGGCAACGTGAACAAATGGCTGCGCGCCAATGGCGACCCGCGCACCGGCGCGGTCGACATGGTCGATTGGATCGAAGCGATCCCCTATCAGGAGACGCGCAATTACGTGCAGCGCGTCATCGAGAATGCGGTGGTCTACGATCTCATCAACCCGGCGCGCGCGAAGAGCCGCGGGCCGGCCAATGCCAGCTGGTATCTCGGCAAGGGCCGTCCGGGCTGAGCGGGATGGAGCAACGGCCGAATTACATCACCCCGGCGGGCTATGCGGTGCTGCGCGCCGAATATGACCGATTGTTCGGCAGCGAACGGCCGGCGCTGGTCGAGACGATCGCCTGGGCGGCGGGCAATGGCGACCGGTCGGAGAATGGCGACTATATCTACGGCCGCAAGCGGTTGCGCGAGATCGACCGCCGGCTCGGCTGGCTGGCGAAGCGGATGAAGGCGGCGAAGGTCGTCGATCCGGCCCGCGCCGAGGATCGCAGCCGCGTCTGGTTCGGCGCGACGGTGACGATCGCCGATGAGGAGGACAAGGAACGCGTCCTCACCCTGGTCGGTGACGACGAGGCGGAGGCCGGTGCCGGCCGCGTCGGCTGGAACGCGCCGATCGCACGCGCCCTGCGCGGCGCAACGGTCGGCGACCTGCGCCGCGTGCTGCTGCCGGCGGGCGAGAAGGAATATGAGGTCGTCGCCATCGCCTATCCGTGACGGAGCAACGCCACGCACCGGACGGCGGCCGCTGCGCGCGCGACTGGCGAGGGCGCCAAGCCTCTGTTAGGCCGGGCGGATGGCTGACGACAACACCCGCAACATCGCCCTGCTGATCGATGCCGACAATGCCTCCTGGCATGCGATCGACCCGGTGCTGACCGTCCTCGCCGAGCTCGGCACGGTCAACATCCGCCGCGTCTACGGCAATTGGTCCAAGCCCGCGCTGAAGGGCTGGCGCGACATGACGGTCAAGCACGGCATCGAGCCGCAGCAGCAGTTCGACCTGACCAAGGGCAAGAACGCCACCGACATGAAGATGACGATCGACGCGATGGACCTGCTGTTCCGCGGTCGCATCGGCGGCTTCGGCATCATGTCGTCGGACAGCGACTTCATGCCGCTGGCGATGCGCATCCGCCAGGACGGCATCCCCGTCTACGGCTTCGGCAACGCCAAGACGCCCGAGGCGTTCAAACAGGCGTGCACCCGCTTCATCGACGTCAACGCACTGGTCAGCGACGCCAAGGCCGAGGCGACCGCCACCCCCGCCAAGCCGGCGAGCGTCGACGTGCCGATCGGCGAATCGCTGCCGCCGTCGATCGCCGCGCCCAAGGCGAAGAAGCCGATCGACCCCGAGCTGATCGCCCTGCTGATCGACGCCTATCAGTCCGTGAAGCGCGACGAGAAGGGCTATGTCAGCCTGTCGGCGATGGGCCAGCTCGCCGGCAACCGGTCGAGCTTCGATGCGCGCAATTACGGCTACCAGCGCCTGTCCGACCTGATCCAGGCGGTGCCCAATTTCCAGACCGAACGCCGCGAGGACGGGCGGATCTTCGTCAAGCGGGTGCGGTAGCGGCCGCGCTTAGGATGCTCTATATTCGGGGTCGATGGGACAGCTCGCGGCGCCTCCTCCGGTACGTAAGCGCGTGCCGCTTCGTATAGCCGACGTCGATCTCTTATATCGGCGCGGGGCCTTCGATGATTATGGCCGGGTCGAGCTCATCGGGGGGGAGCTGATCTACGTGAACGCGGAATATCGTCCGCACATGATGGCCAAGAGCGAGTGCGCCTATCGCCTCCGCCGGGCCCTCGAAGCGATAGGGTCGACGCTGTTCGTCGGCATCGAAGGGTCGGTTGCCGTATCGGATCACGACCTCCCCCGCCCGGACATCATCTTGACGTCGGATGCCTACGGGGATGGCCCGGTTCCCGGAGCGAGTGTGACACTCGTCGTCGAGATCGCCGATACGACCGTGCAGCTCGATCTCGGTCGCAAACAGCGGCTTTACGCCAAGGGTGGTATTCCCGAAGATTGGGTATTCGACGTCACCGGAAAGACTGTCCATCAGATGGCAAAGCCTGCCGGCGCCAGTTACCGGACCAAAGCGCAATCAAACTTTGGCGACTCGCTGACCGCATTGACCATCCCTCGCCTGACGATCGATACCACCGGCCTATAAAAGATTGGGGCGGCCCGCCGAGCCGCCCCCTCCCGGATCAGCGCGTCAGCTTCTTGTAGGCGAGGCGGGTCGGCCGGTCGGCGGCGTCGCCCAGGCGGCGGCGCTTGTCTTCCTCGTAGCTCTCGTAATTGCCCTCGAACCATTCGACGTGGCTGTCGCCTTCGAAGGCGAGGATGTGCGTGCAGAGACGATCGAGGAAGAAGCGATCGTGGCTGATCACCACCGCACAGCCCGCGAAGGTCTCCAGCGCCTCCTCGAGCGCGCGCAGCGTCTCGACGTCGAGGTCGTTGGTCGGCTCGTCGAGCAGCAGGACGTTGCCGCCCTCCTTGAGCATCTTGGCCATATGGACGCGGTTGCGCTCACCGCCCGACAGCTGCCCGACCTTCTTCTGCTGGTCCGGCCCGCGGAAGTTGAACGCGCCGACATAGGCGCGCGTGCCCAGTTCCTGCTTGCCGAAGCGGAAGACCTCCAGCTCGTCGGAGATTTCCTGCCAGACGTTCTTATTCGGATCGAGATCGTCACGGCTCTGGTCGACATAGCCGAGCTTGACCGTCGAACCGACCTCGATCGATCCGGAGTCAGGCGTTTCCTGCCCGGTGATCAGCTTGAACAGGGTCGACTTGCCGGCGCCGTTGGGGCCGATCACCCCGACGATGCCGCCCGGCGGCAGCGTGAAGTCGAGATTGTCGAACAGCAGTTTGTCGCCATAGGCCTTGGTCAGTCCCTTGGCCTCGATCACCTTGCCGCCGAGCCGCTCGGGGATCTGGATGAGGATCTGCGCCTTGCCGGCGACGCGATTCTCCTGCTTCTCCATGAGCTCCTCGAACGCACGGATACGCGCCTTCGACTTGGTCTGGCGCGCCTTGGGAGTCTGGCGCATCCAGGCGAGCTCGTCGGCGATCGCCTTCTGCTTGCCGGCTTCCTCGCGCTCCTCCTGCTCGAGCCGCTTCGCCTTCTTTTCGAGATAGCCCGAATAGTTGCTCTCATAGGTGTAATAGCGGCCGCGATCGAGCTCGAGCACCCAGTTGACGACATTGTCGAGGAAGTAGCGATCGTGCGTCACCAGGATGACGTTGCCGGTATATTCCTTTAGGTAATTTTCCAGCCACGACACGCTTTCGGCGTCGAGGTGGTTGGTGGGCTCGTCGAGCAGCAAAATGTCGGGCTTCTCGAGCAGCAGCTTGCACAGGGCGACGCGGCGCTTCTCACCGCCCGACAGGCGGCTGACGTCGGCGTCGCCGGGCGGGCAGCGCAACGCCTCCATCGCCTGTTCGAGCTGGCTGTCGAGCGACCAGCCGTCGACCGCGTCGATCTTGGCCTGGAGATCGCCCATCTCCTCCATCAGCGCGTCGAAATCGGTATCGTCCTTGGGATCGCCCATCTCCGCCGAAATGGCGTTGAAGCGATCGACCAGGTCGGCGACCGGCCGCACGCCGTCCTTGACGTTGCCCATCACGTCCTTGCTCGGATCGAGCTGCGGCTCCTGCGCCAGATAGCCGACGCGCACGCCCTCCGCCGCCCAGGCCTCGCCGGTGAAATCGGGGTCCATCCCCGCCATGATCTTCATCAGCGTCGATTTGCCCGCGCCGTTGGGGCCGATGATCGCGATCTTCGCCGACGGGATGAACTGCAGGTGGATGTTGTTGAGGACGGGCTTGTTCGCGCCGGGGAAGGTCTTGGTCAGACCCTTCATGACGTAGGTATACTGGACGGCCATGTGCCGACGGCTCCTGATCGAAGGTACGGGAAATTCGTAGGTGGCATGTAGCGATCCGGCGACGCGCGTGCAAATGCCGCCGCGGTCCGCCGCTTGTGCTTGCCCGCGGCTTCGCCCACACCCGGGGCGCATTGATTGGACAGGGGATATTCCACGAATGACGCGCATCGCATTGGCCTTGCTGGCCCTCGCCTCCTCCACCGCGCTGTCGGCGCAGCGCCAGGCGCCGCCGACCCCCGCCCCGGTCGACGCCAAGGTCGCGGCGCTGCGCGATGCGGCGCTCAAGGACGACCTCGCCTATGACATCGTCGAGGGCCTGACCACCGAGGTCGGCCAGCGGCTCGCGGCGACCGAGGCGGAGGCGCGGGCGCGCAGCTGGGGCGTCGCGCGGCTCAAGGCGTTGGGCTTCAAGAACGTGCACGTCGAAACCTATCAGATGCCGGTGTGGCTGCGCGGCGAGGAGCGCGCCGAGGTGATCGCCCCCTTCCCGCAGCAGCTCAAGCTGGTCGCGCTCGGCAATTCGGGCGCCACCCCCGCCGCCGGCCTCACCGCGCCGGTGGTGGTGTTCCGCAGCTATGGCGAGTTCGCCAATGCCCCCGCCGAGGCGGTGCGCGGCCGCATCGTCTATGTCGGCAATGCGATGCAGCCGACGCAGGACGGGTCGAGCTACGGCGCCTATGGCCCCGCGCGGTTCGTCGGCCCGGCCCTCGCCGCGAGCAAGGGCGCCGCGGCGATCGTCATCAAGTCGATCGGCACCGATCACCACCGCAATCCGCACACCGGCGTCACCGATTTCCCCGCCGGCGTCGCGCCGATCCCGGCGGCGGCGCTGTCGGTCAGCGATGCCGAACTGCTCGAACGGATCGCCGACCGCGGCAAGCCGATCTCGCTGAAGCTCGTGCTGACGCCGCGCTTCGCCGGCACCGGCACCTCGGGCAACGTCATCGCCGAAGTCCCCGGCAGCGATCCCAAGGCCGGCGTCGTGCTGGTCGGCGGGCATCTCGACAGCTGGGATCTCGGCACCGGCGCGATCGACGATGCCAGCGGCGTCGCGATCACAACCGCCGCCGCCAAGCGGCTGCTCGACGGACCGCGGCCGCGCCGCACGATCCGCGTCGTCTGGTTCGGCGCGGAGGAGCCGGGCGGCTATGGCGGCAAGGACTATGCCCGCGTCCATGGCGGCGAACGCCACGCCACCGCCGGTGAAAGCGATTTCGGCGCCGATCGCATCTGGCGGTTCGAGGTCAATCTGCCCGACAGCGCCAAGCCGGTCGCCGATCGCCTGCAGACCGCGCTCGCGCCGCTCGGCATCGGCCGGGGGTCCGGCCTCGGCGGCGACGGCACCGACGTCGGTCCGACGCTCGCGCTCGGGGTCGCGGCGATCGACCTCAACCAGGACGGAAGCCGCTATTTCGACACGCATCATACGCCCGACGACACGCTCGACCGGATCGATCCGGAGCAGCTCCGCCAGAACGTCGCCGCCTGGACGACGATGCTCGCGGTGGTCGCCAACGCCCCCGAGGAAATCGGTCCGGTGACGCCGCGACGCTGAGTTGCTGATGCGGCGGAACCTTTCGGCCGGATGAATTTCCCGATTGACCGGGGGGAGTCGTGCGGTATTTGGGCTGTCTCGCGACGGCGATCGGGCCGGCCGCGATTTTTGCTTTGCTTTGCTTGGGAGCAACCGAATGAAGAAGATCGCTTTCGTTCTCGCTGCCGCCGGCCTGATGTCCGTCGCAGCCTGCCACAAGTCGCCTGAAGCGGCCGCCGTTGAGAACAACGGGGACATGCTCGCCGACAACATGGAAGCGCAGGCCGACAACATCGACGCGCTTGCCGACAACACCTCGAACGCCGCCGCTGCCGCCGCGCTCGAGAACGTTGCCGACAACACCAACGCCGCCGCGGACAACGTCCGTGACGCAGCCGAGGCCAAGGCCGACAACATGTAATCGGCCGGCGTCGGCGATCTGCCGACGCCCCGATCATGCTGTCGCACGATCTCGAAGGGCGCTCCCGCAACGGGGCGCCCTTTTTGCTGCGCGCAGGCCCGCGGCACTTTTGCTTTGCCGGCGGTTGCGCTAGCGCTGCGCAGCGGTGGGGCCTGTAGCTCAATGGTTAGAGCTGGCCGCTCATAACGGCTAGGTTGCGGGTTCGAGTCCTGCCGGGCCCACCAACGCATTCGCTCCTGCCGCCGCAGCGCCCCTCGCCGTCACGATGACCGCGGCGCGAACCATTCGCCGAGCAGGGGGCGGAGCGCCTCGGCAAGCGACGCCAGCGCGCGATCCCCGGCCCCCGCGGCCTCCGCGTCATCATTGGCTGCGGCGGCGGGCGGGCGCATCGTGACATAGCGCACCGCCAGCTCGGTGCGGGTCTCGATCGGCGCCGTACCCCGCTCCATCGCGCCGACCGCCTCGCGCGCCATGCCGATCGCTTCGCCCAGTGCGGCCTGGGATAACCCGGCCGCCTTGCGTATCGCCTTCAGTTCGTCAGCATGCATCACCAACCACTTCTCCCTATGAGACCTTCAGCATCCCCGCCCCAGCGATCGCGTCACAAACGGGATGGATCAGAGTCAGCTTGGCTTACCCATCGATCCGATCTAGCCTCTCATCAGCAGGGAGGACATCATGATCGCTCAAGCGCTGACGGCTGCCATCGCCATGGTCTTTGCCGCCCAAACCACACCCGCCGCCGACCACGAGAACAACCGGAACAGGAAAGTCTGTCGGCAGGATCAAAGCACGGGCAGCATATTGCCCCAGCGCATATGCCATAGCCGATCCGAATGGGCGGCCATTATTGAAAGCAAGGCGACGACACCAACAATGCTCTGGTGCGGCGTGGCAACAACAAAATCCAGCCCTTCCAGAATTAGGCGGGAAGGACGCATGACCGATCTCAGATCGCGCGGCTCGTCCCGCGCGCGGTCATCTCGCCGGCCGGCTGACGTGCGACGAGACTGCCTGTCAGAAAAGGGGACGGGTGGCTCCTCCCTCATCCGATAATTTCCGGGACCGTCTCCGGCGCGTCGAGGCTCGTAGGCGCGATGACGGCGCCGAACGCGGCGGTCGCTGCGTCACGGGTCGGGCGTCTGATCGATACAGGGCGTTCGGGAGGCGATGGCCTGGCCTTGGACTTGGCGTGATGCTGACCGGGTGCTCGAGCCCGGCGACGCAAGCGGAAGACATATGACCTCGCCTTCGCCAAGGGCAGCGCGACCGATCGCTGCACGGCGACGCGCGCGGTGACGGAAGGCGATCAGAAGCAGGGCGACGAGGACCGGGACATGGCGCAGCAAGGCCGAGGAGGAATGCCGTACCGCCCGTCTCGTCAACGGCAGCGCGACATAGGTCCGTCCGATCCGGGACGCGTTACCCGGCTTTATCTGCCGCCGGCGTGAACCGCAGCACGCCGTCGTCGATCCGCCCGGTGCGGAACGACCACAGGTCGCTCAGATAGTTCTGATGGACGCGCCACGGGGCGCGCCTGCCCTGCCGCGGCAGCAGATGCGCGGACCGCTGGATATAGCCCGAGCTGAGATCGAGAATCGGCGTGTCCGGTGCCTCGGTGTCGGCGGGCACGGGCACGGCACTGGCCAGCCCGCGCGCCGTCATATGGTCGAGCAGCCGGCGGACGAAGCGCGCGGTGAGGTCGCTGCGCAGCGTCCACGAGGCGTTGGTATATCCGACCGCAAAGGCGAGATTGGGCACGCCGGCGAGCATCGCGCCGCGGTACATCAGTCGCTCGCCCGGCTCGACCGCGACGCCGTCGACGCTGAGCCGGGCGCCGCCCATCACCTGGAGGTTGAGCCCGGTCGCGGTGACCAGGATATCGGCGGCAAGCGTCCTGCCGGAGGTAAAGGCAAGGCCGTCCGGCCGCAGCGACTCGATCGTATCGGTGACGATCGCCGCGCGCCCGTCGCGCAAAACCGCGAACAGATCACCGTCCGGCGCCAGACAGAGCCGCTGGTCCCAGGGATCGTAGCGCGGCGTCAGGTGCGTCGCGATATCGAATGCGTCACCGAGCAGCCGGCGCTGCCTCACCGCGATCTGGCGCTTGAGCAGGCCCGGCCAGCGCCGCGACAGGCCGTAGGTCGCGACCGCGTAACCGATCGACTTCCACCGCACCGCCGCCGCCGCCACCCGCCGCGGCAGCCAGCGATGCAGGCGGGCGGCGAGCGCATCGGTCGCCGGCTGCGCGACGATATAGGTCGGCGAGCGCTGCACCATCGTCACCTGCGCGGCGCCGCGCGCGACCAGCGCGGGCAGCAGCGTCACCGCGGTGGCGCCGGAGCCGATCACCGCGATGCGCCTGCCCGCGACATCGAGATCCTCCGGCCAGAATTGCGGGTGGATGACGGGGCCGGCGAACGCCTCCCGCCCCGGCCAGTCCGGCGCATGCGCGCTGGCATAATCGTAATAGCCCGCGCACAGGAACAGGAAGCGGCAATGAAGCTGCTGCTCGACACCGCCCACCGTATAGCGCACCGTCCAGCGCGCCTGCGCCGACGACCAGTCCGCCGCGATCACCCGATGCCGCAGCCGCACCTTGGCGTCGATGCCGAAGGCCGCGGCCGTCTCGCGGATATAGTCGCGGATCGCTTCGCCCCCGGCGATCGCGTCGCCGCCGCGCCACGGATGAAAGGGGAAGCCGAGCGTCGCCATGTCCGAGTCGGAGCGGATGCCGGGATAGCGGAACAGGTCCCAGGTGCCGCCGATCGCGTCACGCGCCTCGAAGACCGCATAGCGGTACGGCGCAGCGCGCTCCTGCAACCGGAAGGCGGCCCCGATCCCCGACAGGCCGGCGCCGACGATCAGGACATCCAGCTCCATCGCCGCGCCGATCAGAACAGGTCGATCTTGACGCCCAAAGCGTAGATCATCCCGGCAAAGCCGGCGAGGAACAGCGCGGTGGCGATCATCGCCCCGATATCGCTGGTCGTCTCGCGCTTCACGATGCCGGCTGCGCCTTGACGATGCCATGCACGCGTTCGAGCGTGTCGAGCACCAGCCGCAGATCGTCGGCGGTCAGCGCGCTCGCCTCGTCGACATAGTCGCCGCTGGCGAAGGTCGCCGCGAAGGCGTGCAGGTGGTTGAGCGCTTCGCCGAGCCGGTGGGTCGCTGCATTTTCCGTCATATCAGCAGCCTAGTCATGGTTGCCGGCGCAGCGCAAGCGGCGTCACGGCGCACCGGGCAAGGCGTGGAAGACGGGCGGCGGCGCCTCGACCGCGGTGTCGGCGGGAACGTCCCGGCGCAGCCACACGCCGCCGCCGATCCGCGCACGCGCCCCGATCGTGACGCGGCCGACGATCGTCGCATTGGCGTGGATGACGACATCGTCGGCGACCACCGGATGCCGCGGCGTGCCCGCCTTGTCGCCGAACAGATCGGGATCGCCGCCCAGCGTGACGCCCTGGTACAGCCGGACGCGATCGCCGATCACACTGGTTTCGCCGATCACCACGCCGGTGCCGTGATCGATGAAGAAGCGCCGGCCGATCGTCGCGGCGGGATGGATGTCGATGCCGGTGCCGGCATGCGCGATCTCGGCGATCAAGCGCGCGACGAGCGGCGCGCCGAGCCGGTAAAGCAGATGCGCGATGCGATGATGGATGATCGCGGTGAACGAGGGATAGGCGAGCAGCACCTCGTCGACGCTTCGCGCCGCCGGGTCGGCGTCATAGGCGGCCTCGACATCGCTATCGAGCAACCGGCGCAGCGCCGGCAGGCCCGCGGCGAATGCGCCGGTCAGCCGCTCGCTCGTCGCGGCGGTGGCGGTCGAGTCGCCGTCGCTCCGATAGCGCAGCTCGAGATCGATCTGCGCGGCGAGCTGCGACAGGGTCGATTCGAGCGAGGCGGCAATGAAGGCATTCTCGTTGGCGGCGGTCAGTTCCGACGGGCCGAGGCGCAGCGGGAACAGCGCGGTGCCGAGTTCGCCGGCGATCCGCTTCAGCGCCTGCCGCGACGGAAAGCGGCTGCCCTGCTCGGCCTTGTTGGGATGCGCGGCGCGCCAGGCGACCCGCGCCTCGCGCAGGCCGTCGAGGACGCGGTCGAGCTGCTGCGGGAATGCGATCGGCATTACGTCGGAAAGCGGGTCAGCCACAGCCTTGTCCTCACTGGGGAAAGGCATTTCGGCGAGGCGGCGCCGGCTTGGCAAAGCAGCTTGCCTTGTCGCGCGGCAAGTCCGGGTTGCAGCAACGCGGTCGGGTCGCTGCGGGCGACCCGACCGGTCGGACGATCAGGCCGCGCGGAACATCTCGGGCGGCAGCGCCATCAGGCTGTCGGCCCCGCCCTCGATCTTGCGGCGCAGCGCGCCGGCATCGGGGGCGATCCGCTCGGCGAAGAAGCGCGCGGTGACGAGCTTGGCGTCGAGGAAGGCGGCATCGCCCTCGCCCGCCGCCTTGAGCCCGGCCGCCGCCTTGGCCATGCGCAGCCACATCAGCCCGGTCGCGACGATCCCCATCAGATGCATGTACGGCACCGCGCCGGCACCGACATGTTCGGGGTTCTTCATGCCATTGGCCATGAACCACATCGTTGCCGCCTGCAGCTCGCCGAGCGCCTTCTTGAGCGCAACCGCGATCGCCGCGGTCGCCTCGTCGCCTTCCGCCGCGCCGGCTTCCTCGGCGACGATGCGGAACAACGCCTGCACCGCCCGACCGCCGTTGAGCGCCAGCTTGCGACCGACGAGATCCATCGCCTGCACGCCGTTGGTGCCTTCGTAGATCATCGCGATCCGGGCATCGCGGACATATTGCTCCATGCCCCATTCGGCGATGTAGCCGTGACCGCCATAGACCTGCTGTGCGTTGGTCGCGATCTCATAGCCCTTGTCGGTGCCGACGCCCTTGATCACCGGTGTGAGCAGGCCGATCAGATCGCCCGCCAGCTGCCGCTCCCCATCGTCCGCGCCGTTATGCTCCAGGTCTACCTGCAACGCGCCCCACAGGCACAATGCGCGCAGCCCTTCGGTCCACGCCTTGGCCTCCATCAGCATGCGGCGGATGTCGGGATGGACGAACAGCGTGTCCGCCTTCTCCTCCGGCTGCTTGGGGCCGGTCAGCGCGCGGCCCTGGCGGCGGTCGCCGGCATATTGCACCGCATTCTGATAGGCGACCTCGGCGATGCCGAGCCCCTGCAGGCCGACGCCGAGCCGCGCCGCGTTCATCATGATGAACATCGCGGCGAGGCCCTTCATCTCCTCGCCGACCAGCCAGCCGGTCGCGCCGTCATAGTTCATCACGCAGGTCGAATTGGCGTGGATACCCATCTTGTGCTCGATCGAGCCGCAGGTCACCGCGTTGCGTTCGCCGAGGCTGCCGTCGTCGTTGACCATCACCTTGGGCACGACGAACAGGCTGATCCCCTTCGAACTGTCCGGCGCGCCGGGGGTCTTGGCCAGCACGAGGTGGATGATATTGTCGGTGAGGTCGTGCTCGCCGGCCGAGATGAAGATCTTGGTGCCGGTGATCTTGTATGAGCCGTCCGCCTGCGGCTCCGCCTTGGTGCGGATCAGGCCGAGGTCGGTGCCGCATTGCGGCTCGGTCAGGTTCATCGTCCCGCCCCATTCGCCCGACACCATCTTGGGCACGTACATCGCCTGCTGCTCGGGGCTGCCCTTGGCGATCAGCGCGGCGATCGCGCCATGGGTCAGGCCGGGATACATGGCGAAGGCCATGTTCGAGGAAATCATATATTCCTGGAAGGCGATCGAGACGACGTGCGGCATGCCCTGCCCGCCATATTCGGGCGCATTGCCCAGCGTCGCCCAGCCGCTCTCGACATAGCGGGCATAGGCGTCCTTGAAGCCCTTGGGCGTGGTGACGCTGCCGTCCTCGTGCCGGGTGCAGCCTTCCTGATCGCCCGACTGGTTGAGCGGGAACAGCACCTCGGCGACGAAGCGGCCGCCCTCCTCCAGCACCGCCTCGACCACGTCGGGGGTCGCGGCGTCGAAGCCGGGCAGGTTGGCATAGTTCTGCAAGCCGACGACGTGATCGAGGATGAAGCGCGTGTCGCGGACGGGGGGCGTATATTGGGGCATCCGATTATCCTTGTGTGTCGGCGATATGGACGGCCTCGACGACCGCCACGAATTCGGTGAGCTCGGCGATGGCGGCGTCGATATCCTGCTTCTGCCGTTCGAGCAGATCGATGCGCGCGCGGCAGCGGTCGATCGAGACCTGCCGCTGGAGACGGCGACCGTCACCCAGATCGTAGAGGTCGATCATTTCGCGGATCTCGCCCAGGCTGAAGCCGACGCGCTTGCCGCGCAGGATCCAGGCGAGCCGGGCCCGGTCGCGATGCGAATAGATACGCTGCGTGCCGCGGCGTTCGGGGCCGATCAGCCCCTCGTCCTCATAGAAGCGCAACGCGCGCGCGGTGACGCCGAATTCCTCGCAGAGATCGGAAATGGTGAAATGATCGCGATCGTGGCGATGTTCGATCACGGCATAAGCAGGTGACGAGGCCATGGCCGGACGTTACGTCACGTTTACGTCAACGTCAACCTACTCTCCCATGGTGCACAGCCGCTTTCCGGACGGCGTGCGCAGCGTCGCCGCCTCGGCACGCGACGCGCTGAGCCGCTCGACCGTCAGCGCGTCGAGCGTCGCGCGGCCGGTGCAATATCGGTCGCAGCCGGCGGGCAGAGCGGCGGGGAAGACGATGCGGTCGCCCTCGAACCGCGCGTCGAAGCGGCACGGCCCGAAGGCGATCGCCAGATCGCTGCCGCGGCGGCGTGCCACGCCGGCGGCGGCGCAGCCCTGCCCCTCGCCATAGTCGATCACCGCGCCGATGCGCAGCGCGCCGCCGTCCTGCGGGACGATGCACAGGCGATCGGTCTCCGCCGCCCAGGACCCGACCGGATCGCCGCTCGCCGGATCGGCGACGAGCCCGGCGCGCAGCGCGGCGCGTTCGAGCCGGCTGCCCGGCGTATCCGTCACCGTCGGCGTGGGCGATCCGCAGCCGGCGAGCAGCGCGGCGAGCGCCAGCGCCGCGACCGCCCGCGTCATGCGACCGGCTGCAAGCCGTCGCCGACGATGCGGCGATAGAAACAGCTCGTCGCCCCGGTGTGGCAGGCGGGGCCGGCCGGATCGGCGATGATCCACAGCGCATCCTGATCGCAGTCGATCCGCATCTCGACGACGCGCAGCACGTTGCCGGACGTCTCGCCCTTCTTCCACAGCCGCGCGCGGCTGCGCGACCAGAAGGTCGCCTCGCCGCTCGCCTGGGTCGCGGCGAGCGCCTCCGCATTCATATGCGCGACCATCAGCAGCGCGCCGCCCCGGTCGGTGACCACGGCGGTGACGAGGCCGGCGGCATCATATTTGGGATCGAGGACGAGATCGGTTTCGCGCGGGTCGGACATGCTCCGCCTATAGCGAGCCGCCCGCAGCCGTGCCAAGCGGACGCATCGGGGCGCGTCCGCGACTTAGCCGCCGGCACGCGCATCTGTGTTGCCCTCGGCGGCGGCACGCGGCAAAGCTGCGCGCCACATGGCCACCCACCCCTTCCGCATCGCCAACTTCCGCGCCTATTGGCTGTCCCGCCTGTCGGGCACCGTCGCGCAGACCGCGCTGGCGATCGTCATCGGCTGGCAGGTCTATGGCCTCGCCCGCGAGACGATGGACGTGCGCCAGGCGGCGTTCCTGCTCGGGATGATCGGCGCGGCGCAGTTCGTGCCGCTGTTCCTGCTCACCCCGATCACCGGGCTCGTCGCCGATGCGGTCGACCGGCGCTGGATCGTCCGGACGACCACCGCGCTGCTGGCGCTGGTCGCGGCGATGATCGGCGTGTTGACCTATCTCGGCACGCTGACGCTGCCGGCGCTGTTCGTCGCGGCGGTGCTGGTCGGCGTCGCCCGCGCCTTCTCCGGCCCGGCCTATTCGGCGCTCGCCCCCAATCTGGTGCCGCGCGAGAGCCTGCCGACCGCGATCGCCATCTCGTCGACCGCGTGGCAATTGGGCGCGATCGTCGGGCCGAGCGTCGGCGGCATCCTCTACGCCATCCACCCGCATGTCGCCTATGCGACCATCACCGCTTTGTTCACGCTCGCGGTGGCGACGATGATGACGATCCGGCCGGTGCCGCAACCTGCCGCGCAGAAGGACCGCCGGCCGCTCGCCCGCATCCTCGACGGGTTCAGCTACGTCCGCCAGAACCGGCTGGTGCTCGCCGCGATCACGCTCGACCTGTTCGTCGTGCTGCTCGCCGGCGCCACCGCGCTGCTGCCGATCTACGCGCGCGACATCCTCCACGTCGGCGCGCACGGCCTCGGCATTCTCGCCGCGGGGATGGGAATCGGCGCGGTGACCACCTCGATCTGGTTCTCGTTCCGGCCGATGAACAGCAACGTCGGCGTCAAGATGCTGATCGCCAGCCTCGTCTTCGCGGTCGCGGTGCTGACTTTCGGCCTGTCGCGCTATTTCCCGCTGAGCCTCGCCGCGCTGATCGTCGCGGGCGGCGCCGACATGGTGTCGGTCTACGTCCGCCAGTCGCTGATCCAGCTCCACACGCCCGATGCGATGCGCGGCCGGGTGAGCGCGGTGTCGCAGCTCACCATCTCGGCGAGCAACGAACTCGGCGAGGCGGAGAGCGGGCTGATGGCGTCGCTGCTCGGTCCGGTCGGCGCGGTCGCCTTCGGCGGCGTCGCCGCGATCATCGTCACCCTGCTGTGGGCGCGCCTGTTTCCCGAGTTGCGCCGCGCGCGGACCTTCGACCCGCCCGACATGTTACAGACCGAACCTAGCCACGGAGAAGCCAAGCCATGAAGGCCAACACCATCCTGGACACGATCGGCAACACGCCGCACATCCGCGTCGCCAAGCTGTTCCCCGATTCCGAAGTCTGGATCAAATCCGAACGCTCCAACCCCGGCGGGTCGATCAAGGACCGTATCGCGCTGGCGATGGTCGAGGCGGCGGAGGCCAATGGCGACCTCAAGCCCGGCGGCACGATCATCGAGCCGACCAGCGGCAACACCGGTGTCGGCCTCGCCATGGTCGCCGCGGTCAAGGGCTACAAGCTGATCCTGGTGATGCCTGAGTCGATGTCGCTCGAACGCCGCCGCCTCATGCTCGCCTATGGCGCGACCTTCGACCTGACGCCGCGCGAAAAGGGCATGAAGGGCGCGATCGAGCGGGCGCTCGAACTCGTCCACCAGACGCCCGGCGCCTGGATGCCGCAGCAGTTCGAGAATGGCGCCAACATCGACGTCCATGTCCGCACCACCGCGCAGGAGATCCTCAACGACTTCCGTGATTCGCCGATCGACGTCATCATCACCGGCGTCGGCACCGGCGGCCATATCACCGGCGTCGCCGAGACGCTGAAGAAGGAATGGCCCGATCTCAAGGTGTTCGCAGTCGAGCCCGCCGCCTCGCCGGTGATCGCCGGCGGCCAGCCGGGACCGCACCCGATCCAGGGGATCGGCGCCGGCTTCATCCCGCGCAATCTCCACACCCAGGCGCTCGACGGGGTGATCGAGGTCGACGCCGCGGTCGCCAAGGACATGGCGCGCCGCTCGGCGACCGAGGAGGGCATCCTCGTCGGCATCTCGTCGGGCGCGACGCTGGCCGCGATCCTGCAGAAACTGCCCGACCTGCCCGACGGCGTCCGCGTCCTCGGCTTCAACTATGATACCGGCGAGCGGTATCTGTCGGTGCCGGACTTCCTGCCCGAACAGTGAGCCAGCCCATAACGTCGCGCAGCCCGCTGTGGCTGCGCGCGGTGCTGACGACGACCGCGCTGCTCGCGGTCGCCGTGCCCGCGCTCGTCGTCACCCACCCGCCTGCGATCCCCAAGCCGCGCCTTCCGGTCGTGCCGCAGCGTCGCGTCGTGCCGCCCGCCGAGCTGCCGCCGGTCGAGCCGGTGCGCTTCATCGACCTGTCGCCCGACGACGCCAAGGCGTATAACGCGAGCATCCCCTTCTCCGACCTGCCCAATCCGGCGGCGCGGCCGTTCCGCTTCGCCGGCGGCGGCGAGGATCGCGCCCGCGCCACCGACTGCCTCGCCGCCGGCGTGCTCTACGAGGCGGGCGATGACGCCGAGGGCGAGCGCGCAGTCGCGCAGGTCGTGCTCAACCGCCTGCGCCATCCCGCTTTCCCCAAGACGGTGTGCGGCGTGATCTTCGAGGGGCAGGAACGCACCACCGGCTGCCAGTTCAGCTTCGCCTGCGACGGCGCGCTGACCCGCTGGAGCCCGAGCGCCGACGCCTGGCGGCGCGCGCGCGACGTAGCGACGCTGGCGCTGAACGGCGCGGTCTATCGCCCGGTCGGCTATGCGACGCATTACCATACCGATTGGGTGGTGCCCTATTGGCAGGCGAGCCTCGACAAGGTCGCGGCGGTGCACAGCCACCTCTTCTTCCGCTGGACCGGGTGGTGGGGCACGCCCGCCGCCTTCACCCGCCGGGTCACCGCCGGCGAGCCGGTGATCGCGCAGCTCGCCCCGCTGTCCGATGCGCACAAGACCGGCGCGGCGCTCGCCGATGCCGATGCGGCGCTGCTCGAGGCGTCGGCGGCGCTCGGCCTGATCGCGGCGGAGGGGACGCCCGGCGAATCGGTGTCGTTCGCACCGTCCGCGGGGGATGCCGACAGCTTCTTCGTTACCCTGCCCTGGGGCCTGCAGCCCGAACTCTATCCGACGATCGCCGCCAAGGCGTGCGGCGAGCGCAAGCTGTGCAAATTCTCCGCCTGGAGCGACGCGGCGCTGACGCCGGCCGCCGCGCCGCTCACCCCCGATCAGGTCGCGGCGATGACGTTCAGCTATCTGCGCGATCGCGAGGCCGGGGTGGAGCGGACGCTGTGGAACTGCGCGCGCACCCCGCGCCCCGACAAGCGCCAGTGCATGAAGCAGCAGGTGCTGCTCACCGCCACGCCGGTCGCCGCCGCGACGCCGGTCGCGGCACCGACACCGGCCGGGCCGGCAGACCTGACCGGCGTTCGCCGCAAGGACATGCCCGCCGCGCAGCCTACCGCAACCCCGCGTCCGTCCGCCTTCCCTCGACCGGCCTCGAATAGCCGCCGCCTGGCGATCGGCAGCGATCGATAAGCCGCCGCGACGCGCGACCGCTGCCGATGCCGCGCCGATGCCCCTGCGCAAGCAGGCGCCCGGGCTTGCGACAGCGAAGGGCGGTGATTGCACATAACCCTCGGCCCCCGCTCCCGCAGGAACATGTGACACCGGCTGATGACGCGGACGTTCGCGAAGGAGCCCGCAAGCGGGATTTGCGGTGGCTTCCCGGCTATTTGTGGTTGCGGATCGCCTTGACGAGGTCCGCCTTGTTCATCGTCGAGCGGCCGCTGATGCCGATCTCGCGCGCTTCCGCGAGCAGGTCGGCCTTGCTGCGCTGCTCGAGCGTGCCGCCCGGATGGTCGAGCGTCCCCGCCGCCTTTGCGTTGGCGATCCGCGCCGCCTTCTCCTTCGACGCGCCCTGTTCGCGCAGATCTTCGTAGAGCGTGTCGTCCTTGATCTGCGCGCCGTGATCCTTCGCCATGTCGGCCTCCTTCGGCGCCCAGAACGTGCCGCCTGGCAATCGGTTCGATTTTAGACATTACAAATACGCGACAAACGCGGAATGCGCTCCTATATGGCCACCCGCACGATGTGAGCCCCCGCCACCATGCTGACGACCCATCCGTTTGAAGACGACAAGCTGCGCGAAGAGTGCGGCGTATTCGGTGTATCCGGCAGCGACAGCGCCGCGGCGCTCGTCGCGCTCGGCCTGCACGCGCTCCAGCACCGTGGCCAGGAGGCGGCTGGCATCAGCAGCTTCGACGGTCACCACTTCCACACGCATCGCGCGATGGGCCATGTCGCCGGCAATTTCGACCGCGACGACGTGATCCGGGCGCTGCCCGGCGACTGTGCGGTCGGTCACGTCCGCTATTCGACCACCGGCGAGACCGCTCTGCGCAACGTCCAGCCGCTCTATGCCGAGCTGGCGAGCGGCGGCTTCGCGGTCGCGCATAACGGCAACATTTCCAATGCGATGAAGCTGCGCCGCGAATTGATCCGGCGCGGCTCGATCTTCCAGTCGACCAGCGACACCGAGACGATCATCCATCTTGTCGCCACCTCCAACTACCGCACCCTGCTCGATCGCTTCATCGATGCGCTCAAGCAGATCGAGGGCGCCTACAGCCTCGTCGTGATGACGCCCGAGGGGATGATCGCCTGCCGCGACCCGCTCGGCATCCGGCCCTTGGTGATGGGCAAGCTCGACGGTGCGGTGATCTTCGCCTCGGAGACGGTGGCGCTCGACGTGTGCGGCGCGACCTTCGAACGGCAGGTCGAGCCGGGCGAACTGGTCATCGTCCAGAATGGCGAGATCCGCTCGGTCCGTCCGTTCGCGCCGATGGCGCCGCGGCCGTGCATCTTCGAATGGGTCTATTTCAGCCGTCCCGATTCGATCGCCGGCGACCAGTCGGTCTACACCGTCCGCAAGGAGATCGGCGCGCAGCTCGCGATCGAGACGCCGGTCGAGGCGGATCTCGTCATCCCGGTCCCCGATTCGGGCGTGCCGGCGGCGATCGGCTATGCGCAGCAATCGGGGATTCCGTTCGAACTCGGCATCATCCGCTCGCATTATGTCGGGCGCACGTTCATCCAGCCGGGCGACAAGGTCCGCCACCTCGGCGTCAAGCTCAAGCACAACGCCAATCGCGCGCTGATCAAGGGCAAGCGCATCATCCTCGTCGACGATTCGATCGTGCGCGGCACCACCAGCCTCAAGATCGTGCAGATGATGCGCGATGCCGGCGCGGCGGAGGTCCATATGCGCATCGCCAGCCCGCCGACGCGGCACAGCTGCTTCTACGGCGTCGACACGCCCGAGCGCGCCAAGCTGCTCGCCGCCAAGCTCGACCTCGGCGGGATGACCGACTTCATCCATGCCGACAGCCTGTCGTTCGTTTCGATCGACGGCCTCTACAAGGCGCTCGGCGAAGCGAAGCGGGCGGACATCCGGCCGAAATATTGCGATGCCTGCTTCACCGGCGATTATCCGACGACGCTGACCGATCAGGACGACAGCGTCGCGGTCGATCAATTCGCGATGCTCGCGGAGCGGGTCAATTAAGCCATGACCAAGCCGCTTGCGAACAGCCTTGCGCTGATCACCGGCGCGAGCCGCGGCATCGGCGCGGCCACCGCGATCGCGCTTGGTGCGGCCGGCGCGCATGTCGTGCTGACCGCGCGCACCGCCAAAGACCTTGAGGCGGTCGAGGAAACGATCTTCGACGCCGGCGGCTCGGCGACGATCGCACCGCTCGACCTGACGCAGACCGACAGCGTCGCGCGGCTCGCCACCGCGATCGGCGAGCGCTGGCAGGCGCTCGACCTGCTCGTGCTCAACGCGGCGATGCTCGGCAGCCTCGCCGCGGTGCCGGCGATCGACGCCAAGGAACTGGCGCAGGTGCTGACGCTCAACGTCAGCGCGCAGGTGGCGCTGATCCAGGCGTTCGACCCGATGCTGCGCAGGGCGCGCGCGGGCAAGGTGATCGGCCTCACCTCCAGCGTCGGCCGCGATCCGCGCGCCTATTGGGGCGCTTATGGTGCGTCCAAGGCGGCGTTCGAGACGATGCTCGGCGCCTATGGCGACGAGACCGCCGAGATCAGCGCGATCCGTACCGCGATCCTCGATCCCGGCGCGACCCGCACCAAGATGCGCGCGCGCGCCTATCCCGGCGAGGCGCCCGAGTCGGTCAAGCCCCCCGAGGTGGTGGCCGAGCGCATCGTCGCGCTGGCGATCGCCGGCTTCCCCGCGGGGCATCGCGAGCGCGTCGGCTAGCACGACCGCCGACATTCGCGCACGGGGCTTATGGTTACGCGGAGGCGCGGAGGGCACGGAGACTGTGGCGCCGCCGGCTCAGCCTCGGCCTCAGCTTTCATCACGTTCGGGCAAGGCCCGTAACGCTACTTCAACCGGAACCCCTCCGCGCCTCCGCGCGAACCATCCTCAACCCGGCACCAAACCGCGCCCGTCGGTCACGGACAGGGAACCGCGCCCTACCCCGCCTTGACCAAGGTGACCTGCGCGACGTCGATGCCACCGCCGCGGAAGCCGCCTTCGCAATACATCAGATAATAGCGCCACAGGTCGCGGAAGCGGGCGTCGAGCCGCTCGGGCAGCAGCCCGGCCCGATCGGCATTGTCGAAACGCTCGCGCCAATGGCGCAGCGTCACCGCATAATCGAGGCCGAAGGCATGGTGATCGGTCCATGCCAGCCCGCGCGCCTCGCAGAGCGCGCGGAAGCGGCTCTCCGACAGCAGCATGCCGCCGGGAAAGATATAGCGCTGAATGAAGTCGACGCTGCCGGCGTAGCGGTCGAACACATCGTCGGCGATGCTGATATATTGCAGCGCCGCCCGGCCGCCGGGCTTGAGGACGCGCGCCAGCGTGTCGCAATAGGCGGGCCAATAGCGCTGGCCGACCGCCTCGACCATCTCGATGCTCGCCACCGCATCGAACCGGCCGGTGACGTCGCGATAGTCGGTGAGCGCGACGGCGACGCCGGGCTGATTGAGGCTATCGACCGCCGCTTTCTGTTCGGTCGACAGCGTCAGCGCCGCGACGCGCCGCCCCGCCGCCGCGGCGGTCGCGGCGAACGAGCCCCAGCCGCAGCCGATCTCCAGGATCGTCTCGCCCGGTGCCGTCCCGGTCCGCGCGAGGATCGCGTCGAGCTTGCGCTGCTGCGCCTGCTCCAGCGTATCGCCGGGCGCAAACAGGCCGCTCGAATAGGTCAGGCTTGGGTCGAGCCAGGCGCGGTAGAAATCGTTGCCGAGGTCGTAATGGTCGGCGATGTTGCGCCGCGCGCCCGCCTTGTGGTTGCGGCGCAAGCGGTGCCAGGCGCGCAGCAGCAGCTTCGATGCGCCATTGGCCCGCGCCGCGTCGGCGAGCGGCACGCGGTTGCGCATGAACAGGTCGAACAACGGCACCGGATCGGGGCTCGACCAGTCGCCGTCGCGCCACGCGCGATACCAGCCGACCGAACCGCTGGTGGCGAGCCGGACGAGCGCGCGCCAGCGGTGCAGCGTGACGATCGGCACCGGCCCCGGCTTGCGCCCGCCGAGCAGGCGGTGGGTGCCGTCCGGCAGCCGCGATTCGATCGCGCCCCACTCGAGCCCGGCGTCGATCCGGTCGAGCATCGGGTGGAAAACCGCGGCGAGGGCGCGTTGCTGTACTGTGTCCGCAGGCATGTCGCGCGCGCTCATGCCGCAGCTTGTGCGATTGGGGAAGGGTCAGCGCAGCGCGATCGCCGCACCGAGCGTCAGGATCGCGGTGACGTGGCGGCGCGCGATCTCCAGCGCATCGTCGCCATAGCCGCCGCCGACCGTGCTGGCGAGCGGCACCCCCTGGGTCAGCCGCGCCACCAGCCGCTCGCGCGCGACCAGCCCGTCGAGACTGAGCGACAGCCGGCCGAGCCGGTCGCCGGCGAAGGGATCGACGCCCGCCTGGTAGAGGACGAGCTGCGGGCGATGCTCGGCGAGGAACGGCGTCAGCGTCTGCGCGAGCGTGGCGAGATAGGCCTCGTCATCGACTCCGTCGGGCAAGGCGACGTCGCAGGTCGAGCGGGCTTTGCGCGCGGGGAAGTTCTTCTCGGCGTGGATCGAATAGGTCGCGATCCCCGGCCGTCCGGCAAGCAGCGCGGCGGTGCCGTCGCCCTGATGGACGTCGCAATCGACGACGACGAGCCGCTCTACCGTCCCTTCCTCGATCAGCCGCACCGCGGCGAGCGCGAGGTCGTTGAACACGCAATAGCCCGCCCCCGTCGCGGCGAGGGCATGATGGCTGCCGCCCGCGGTATTGGCGGCGAAGCCGTGGCGCAGCGCGAGCTGCGCGGCGAGCCACGTGCCGCCGGGCACGACGCGCGCGCGCGCGGCGACTTCGGGCGTGACGGGAAAGCCGATCCGTCGCGTCTTCATCGCCGGCACCGCGGCGGTGAGCACCTCGTCGACATAATCGGGATCGTGCACCGCCTCCAGCCACGCGCGCGGCATCGGCTCGGGCTCGTGCCAGGCAAGCCGGTCGCCCTCGGCGCGCAACAGGTCGCGGATCAGGCCGTTCTTGTTCCAGCGATAGGTGGAGCGCGCCGGCGCCGGCGCGACATAGGCGGGATGATGGACGATGGGGATCACCGGCTATAATTGGGGATGCGACCGCCGCTTCCCAAGCGGTCGCGCGGAGCGCCGCATGACCGATCCCGCCGCCGCTTATGTCCGCCCAGACGTGAGGCGATTCCTCGATTATCTCAACGCGATGCCCGGCCCGGCGAGCCATGAGCTGCCGCCTGCGCAGGCGCGCCAGCTGCTGCGGTCGTCGCGCGATCTCACCGATCTGCCGATCGGTGTGATCGCGGTGGTTCGCGACCTCGCCATTCCCGGCCCGGCGGGGACGATCGCGGCGCGGCTGTTCGATGCGCGCGCCAGCCGCGATGCCGGGCCGGCGCTGGTCTTCTTCCACGGCGGCGGCTTCGTCATCGGCGATCTCGATACCCATGCCGGCATCTGCGCCGAGATCGCGCGCACGCTCGACGTGCCGGTGATCGCGGTCGACTATCGGCTTGCCCCCGAACACCCCTGGCCCGCCGCGCCCGACGATTGCACCGCCGCGGCGCGCTGGGTGGCGAAGAGCCCCGCGGCGCTCGATCGCAGCGTCACCAGCCTGATCCTGTGCGGCGACAGTGCCGGCGGCACGCTCGCGATCGTCACCGCGCTCGATCTGCGCGACGCGCCGGCGGCAGTACCGGTGATCGTGCAGGCGCCGATCTATCCGGCGGCGGACAGCGGGCGGCATTATCCATCGTTCGATACGTTCGCGGACGGCTATCTGCTCACCCGCGACGCGATGCTGTTCTACGACCGGGCGTATCGCGCCGATCCCGCCAGCCCGCGCGGCGCGCCGCTGCGCGGCCGGCTCGACGGGCTGCCGCCCGCGGTGATCGTCACCGCCGGGCTCGACCCGATCCGCGATCAGGGGCGCGCCTATGCCGCCGCGCTGGCGGGTGCGGGCGTGCCGGTGGTGTTCCGTGAGGCGAAAGGGCTGATCCACGCCTTCGTGCTGCTGCGCAAGGCGATCCCGTCGGCGCAGGCGGAGGTCGCGGGCTATCTTGCGGCGCTCGCCGCGGTGATCCACGAGGCGGAGGCGGCACGCCTCGCCGCACGGGACCCGATATGACCGATACGCCGACCGACCGCCCCTACCGCCCCTGCGCCGGGGTGATGCTGATCAACCGCGACAACCGGGTGTTCGTCGGCGAACGGATCGATACCGTGCTCGAAGCCTGGCAGATGCCGCAGGGCGGGATCGATCCCGGCGAGGACGCCTATGCCGCCGCCCTGCGCGAGCTGGGCGAGGAGACCGGCGTCACCCCCGACAAGGTCGAGCTGATCGCCGAGGCACCCGACGAATTCTACTACGACCTGCCCGACGATCTCGCCGGCAAGGTGTGGAAGGGCAAATGGCGCGGCCAGCGCCAGCGCTGGTTCCTGTTCCGCTTCCTCGGCGAGGACAGCGACGTGCAGATCGCCACCGCCCATCCCGAATTCCGCGCCTGGCGGTGGAGCGATCCCGACGATCTGCCGCGGATGATCGTGCCGTTCAAGCGCCCGCTGTACGAGGCCGTGCTGGCCGCGTTCCGGCCTCATCTCGGCGCAGCCGCGAGCGGATAAGGTGCTTTTGGGGTTTCATCAGCAAAAGCAGCGGCTAAGGCCTGCGGCGTGCGCGCTCTGACGACCTCGATCCTCGCGGCGATCCTCGCCCCCCTGCTGCTCGCCAACGCGCCCGAGGACGGCCCCCCTGCCGAGGACAAGGTGCCGATCCCCGCGGCAATCCGCTCGATGCTCGACGCGGCGCTGGAGAGCGGCAACGACGGCGACGTGTCGGTGGTGGTCAAATACGCCCGGCTCGCCGATCCGGCGAGCGCCGATGCGGTGCTGGCGATCGCGCAGAAATGGCGCAACGACCGGGCGCAGGCGCGGCAGACGACGATCCGCGAGGCGAGCATGTTCGACCTGTGGAGCGGCCGCGCCGAGCTGGGTGGCTATATCACCACCGGCAACACCGACAGCAAGGGCGGCTCGGCGGTGCTCGACCTGACCCGCGAAGGCCTGCAATGGCGGCATAAATTCCATGCTCAGGCGGATTATCAGGAGAACGCCGGGGTCACGACGCGCGAACATTATCTCGCCAGCTACGAACCCAATTACAAGATCAAGGACCGCGTCTACCTCTATGGCGCGGCGCAATATGAGGAAGACCGGTTCCTCGGCTTCTACCACCGCTATTCGGCATCGACCGGCGTCGGCTATAGCGCGATCAAGACCGCGGCGATCCGCCTCGACGTCGAACTCGGCCCCGCCTTCCGCCAGACCGCCTTCACCGACCAGACTGACCAGAGCAATATCGCCGGCCGCGGCACGCTCGCCTTCAACTGGAAGCTGCTGCCCGGCCTGTCGCTGACCCAGAATGCCTCGGCCTATGTGCAGAGCGCCAATTCGACCTTGAGCGGCACCACCTCGGTCAATGCCAAGCTGATCGGGCCGCTGTCGGCGGCACTGTCGTACAACGTCCAATATGAGAGCATGCCGCCGGTCGGCTCGCTGTCGACCGACACCACCAGCCGCGCCTCGCTCGTCTACAGCTTCTAAACCGGCCATTCCCCCCGGGCGGCGCATCGGCTAACAGGCGGCGATGAGAGGATTGCCGGACGACGAAGCCGCGCTGATCGCCACCATCGATGCCGCCGCGATGCTGCATCAGGTCGAGGATTGGGCGGCGATCAACAGCGGGACACGCCATCTGGCCGGGGTGGCGCGGATGGCGGAGCGGCTCGCCGATGCCTTTGCCGCGCTGCCCGGCGAGCTTGCGCTGGTCGCGCCCGACCCGGTCGAGGCGGTCGGTGCGGACGGCACCGTCGCGCGGCTCGATCACGGCGCGCACCTTCACCTGCGGGTCCGGCCGGAGGCGCCGGTGCAGATGCTGTTCACCGGCCATATGGACACGGTCTATCCGGCCGATCATCCCTTCCAGACGCTGACCCATCGCGCCGACGGCACGATCAACGGCCCCGGCACCGCCGATATGAAGGGCGGGCTCGCCGTCATGCTCGCCGCCTTGCGGGCGGTCGAGGCGGCGGGGGTCGGGCGGCTCGGCTATGAGGTGGTGATCAACAGCGACGAGGAGACCGGATCCCTGTCCTCCGCGACGCTGCTCGCCCGCGCGGCGCGCGGCAAGGTCGCGGCGCTGACCTACGAGCCCGCACTGCCCGACGGCACCCTGGCCGGCGCGCGCGGCGGGACGGGCAATTTCTCGATCGTCGTGCGTGGGCGCAGCGCGCACGCCGGGCGCAATCCGGAGGACGGCCGCAATGCGATCGTCGCCGCCGCCGCACTGGCGGTGCGGCTCAGCGAGGCGCGGGCGCCGGGGCTTGCGGTCAATCCGGCGCGGATCGACGGCGGCGGGCCGAACAATGTCGTCCCCGATCTTGCGGTGCTGCGCGTCAATTTCCGCCCCGCCGCCGCCGCCGAGATCGCGCGCGCCCGCGCCGCGATCGACGCCGCCGTCGCCGAGATCGCGGCCGGACACGAGGTCGCGATCACGGTGCACGGCGGCTTCAACCGCCCGCCCAAGCCGCTCGACGCCGGCGCGGAGGCCCTGTTCGGGCTGGTCGCCGCGGTCGGTGCCGACCTCGACATCCCGATCGGCTGGCGGGCGACCGGCGGCGTCTGCGACGGCAACAATATCGCCGCCGCGGGTGTGCCGGTGATCGACACCATGGGGGTGCGCGGCGGCGCGATCCATTCGGCGGACGAGTTCATGATCGTCGACAGCCTCGCCGAACGCGCCGCGCTGTCGGCGCTCACCATCCACCGCATCATGCGAAAGGGGCAGGCATGACCTTCCGGATCAGGGCGGCGCGCGCCGACGATCTGCAACATCTGTACGAGATGGCCAAGCTGACCGGCGGCGGCTTCACCAATCTGCCGCCCGATCGCAAGGCGCTGCGCGGCAAGCTCGAACGGGCCGGCGCCGCCTTCGCGCGCGCCGACGGGCCGGTGACCGACGAATTGTTCGTGCTGATGCTCGAGAATGTCGCGACCGGCGAGGTGCGCGGCACCTGCCAATTGTTCACCCAGGTCGGCCAGCAGCACCCGTTCTACAGCTATCGGCTCGGCACGCTGACCCAGCATAGCAAGGAGCTGGCACGCACCTTCCGGGCCGAAATGCTCGCGCTGACCACCGATCTCGAAGGCTCGTGCGAGGTCGGCGGCCTGTTCCTCCATCCCGGCGAGCGCGCCGGCGGGCTCGGCCTGCTGCTCGCACGCAGCCGGTACCTGTTCATCCGCGCGCACCGCGCCCGCTTCGCCGACCGCATCCTCGCCGAGCTGCGCGGGGTGATCGACGAGACCGGCGGCTCGCCCTTCTGGGACGGGCTCGCCGGGCGGTTCTTCGGGATGAGCTTCCAGGATGCCGACCAGTTCAACGCGATCAACGGCCATCAGATGATCGCCGACCTGATGCCCAAACACCCCATCTATACCGCGATGCTGTCCGAGCCGGCGCGCGCCGCGATCGGCCTGCCCCACCCGAGCGGCAGAGCCGCGATGCGGATGCTGGAGAATGAGGGCTTCAGCTTCGAACAATATGTCGACATCTTCGACGGCGGCCCGACCATGACCGCGCGCACCGACCGGGTCCGCACGATCGAACAGGCGCAGGAGTCGCGGATCACCGCGGTCCACAATGACGGGGGCGAAGGCGAGGAGGCGCTGGTCGCGACCGGGCGGCTCGCCGACTTCCGCTGCGCCTTCGGGCTGGTCCGCCCCGCCGCCGACGGCATCGCCGTATCGCGCGCCTGCGTCGAGGCGCTGGGCGTCGGTGTCGGCGACACGGTGTTGCAGGTGCCGCGGTGGTGATCGAGATCAATTTCGACGGCATCGTCGGCCCGAGCCACAATTACGCCGGCCTGTCGTTCGGCAATCTTGCCGCGACGGCGCATGCCGGGCAGGTCTCGCATCCGCGCGCTGCGGCGGTACAGGGGCTCGCCAAGATGCGCGCCAATCTTGCGCTCGGGCTGACGCAGGGCGTGCTGCTGCCGCATCGTCGTCCCGACCACGACTGGCTCGCCGCATTGTCCGTCCGTTACGAGGAGGCGTCGCCGCTGCTCCAGGCGCAGGCGATGTCCGCCTCGCCGATGTGGGCGGCGAATGCCGCGACCGTCTCGCCGGCACCGGACACGGCCGACGGACGCTGCCACCTCAGCGTCGCCAACCTGATGACGATGGCGCATCGCAGCCACGAATGGCCCGAGACGCTCGCGCAGCTCCGCCTCGCCTTCGCCGACCCCGGCTTCGCCGTGCACGATCCCGTCCCCGCCCCGTTCGGCGACGAGGGCGCGGCCAATCACATGCGCCTCGCCGCCGCGCACGACGCGCCGGGCGTCGAGATCTTCGTCTACGCGCTGGGCGGCGGCCGCTTCCCGGCCCGCCAGCATCGCGAGGCGAGCGCGGCGATCGCGCGCGCGCACCGGCTCGATCCGGCCCGCGTGCTGTTCGTCGAACAATCCGAGAACGCGGTCGCCGCCGGTGCCTTCCACAATGATGTCGTCGCCGTCGCCAATGCCAATGTGCTGTTCGCGCACGAACGCGCCTTTGCGGATCGCGAGCGCGTCCATGCCGATCTCCGCCGCCTGCTCCCCGAGGTCGAGATCGTCGAGGTCGCCGAGCGGGACGTCAGCCTCGCCGATGCGATCGCCTCCTATCTGTTCAATGCGCAGCTCGTCACCACCAATGACGGGCCAACCCTGATCGTGCCGAGCGAATGTCGCCGCAACGCCGCGGTGTCGCGCTGGCTCGACGGGCATCTGGCCGGCAATGGCCCGATCCGCCGGGTCGAGACGGTCGACGTCACCCAGTCGATGGCGAACGGCGGCGGCCCCGCCTGCCTGCGCCTCCGCGTCGTTGCCGATCCCGCGACGATCGATCCGCGCTTCCTGGTCGATGCGGCGCGGCTCGACGCGATCGAGTCGGTGGTGCGCGCCGAATGGCCCGAGGCGATCGATCCCGCGATGCTCGGCGACGCGGCGCTGCTGCGGACGATCGCCTCGGCGCGGCGGCGGTTGCTTGAGGTGATGGGGTTGGCGGAGCTGATCTGACCGATGTCGACAGTCAAGTTTTCGTTCGTCTTGTCGCTACTCGACTATTGATCGAGGCGAAGCCACGCAAAGTCTTCTTTTAACGAGTTGATGCAATAGCCTTTTTCCAGCCGGCATACTCAGGGGAGTATCGTACTGCCGGCCTGGGAGGATAATACATGAGTGTGACGTTAACCTTGGCGGCGCTTGCCGCCATTGTCTCGCCTGCGCCAGTGCAAGCCACGGCGGCGACTGCGATCGGCACGCCGGCTATTGCCGCCGGCACGATGATACACTTGCGCACGCTCGAGCCGCTGACCACCAAGGGCAAGAAGCTGCGCGTCGGTGACCGCGTCCGCCTCGAAACCACCGAGGCAACCGAACTCAACGGCGTGACGGTGATTCCGCAGGGCACGCCTGCCATCGGTGAGGTGACCGAGGTGCGCAACAAGGGCATGTGGGGCAAATCGGGCAAGATCAACGCCCGCGTGCTATCGATGAAGGTCAACGGCCGGCAGGTGCGGATGACGGGCGCCTTCGACGACAAGGGCACCACCGGGACCGCCGGCGTCGTCGGGTCCGTCGTCCTGCTGCCGGTCGCCGGCTTCTTCATGACCGGCACCAGCGCCAATATCCCCGCCGGGGCGCCGGTCGCCGGCTTCCTCGACGAAGACGTCATCGCCACCGCAGCGCGGTGAGAGGCGACGCGGGCGGCGCATGCTGCCGTCCGCGTCCCTTCGCCTGCCGGGCAATGTCGGGTTACTTAACAATTAACCACACTCTGCACCCGCCGATCGACGCATTTCCGCACTTGGCGCGCGCCATGCATGGCGCCCGCCATGCTGTACCGGATCAAACGCCTGTTCACGGTCAAGACCAAGTTCGAGGCCTTTCTCGTCATCTACGGGCTGGGCGTCGGCGCGGTCGAACGTGGCATCCATTATCTTCAGCAATATCCTGGCTATGGCGGCTGGCTGCTGTTCGCCTGCTGCCCGATCGCGGTGTTCATGGTCGGCGACGTGCTGCTCGACTCGGTCGAGCGGCGGCAGCAGGACTAAGGGGCGGCGATAGGATAAGTTCGTCGCTTCCGCGCGCAGGACGCTTATCTGCACAGGGATGAGCCCGCCGACCCATTTACAACGGCTTGAAGCCGAAAGCATTCACATCCTCCGCGAAGTCGTCGCCGAGGCGGAGCGACCGGTGATGCTCTATTCGGTCGGCAAGGATTCGGCGGTGATGCTGCATCTCGCCCGCAAGGCCTTCTTTCCGGCGAAACCGCCCTTCCCGCTGCTCCATGTCGACACGACGTGGAAGTTCCGCGCGATGTACGACCTGCGCGACAAGGCCGCCGCCGCGGCGGGGATGGAGCTCATCGTCCACACCAATCCCGATGCGCTCGCCGCCGGGATCAACCCGTTCGATCATGGCAGCCGCCACACCGATCTGTGGAAGACGGAGGGGCTCAAACAGGCGCTGAAGGCCGGCGGTTATGACGCCGCCTTCGGCGGGGCGCGGCGCGACGAGGAGAAGAGCCGCGCCAAGGAACGCATCTTCTCGTTCCGCTCGGCGAGCCAGGGCTGGGACCCCAAGGCGCAGCGCCCCGAATTGTGGAACCTCTACAATGCCCGCATCCACCGCGGCGAAAGCATCCGTGTCTTCCCCCTGTCCAACTGGACCGAGCTCGATATCTGGCAATATATCCTCGACCAGGGGATCGAGATCGTCCCGCTCTATTTCGCCGCACCGCGCCCGACGGTGGAGCGCGACGGCATGCTGCTGATGGTCGATGACGATCGCTTCCGGCTGCATCCGGGCGAGGTGCCGGTCGAACGGTCGATCCGCTTCCGCACGCTCGGCTGCTACCCGCTGACCGGCGCGGTGGAGAGCGAGGCGGCGACGCTGCCCGCGGTGATCCAGGAGATGCTGCTCACCACCACCTCGGAACGGCAGGGCCGCGCGATCGATCACGATCAGGCGGCGAGCATGGAGAAGAAGAAGCGCGAGGGCTATTTCTGATGACCGCTTATACCCCCGATGCGCTGATCTCCGCCGACATCCACGCCTATCTCGACGGCCATGCGCGCAAGTCGATGCTGCGCTTCATCACCTGCGGCTCGGTCGACGACGGCAAGTCGACGCTGATCGGCCGGCTGCTCTACGATTCGAAGACGATCTTCGAAGATCAGCTGAGCCAGCTCGAGGCGGACAGCAAGCGGCTCGGCACGCAGGGCGAGAATATCGACTTCGCTTTGCTCGTCGACGGCCTCGCCGCCGAGCGCGAACAGGGCATCACCATCGATGTCGCCTATCGATTCTTCGCCACCGAGACGCGCAAGTTCATCGTCGCCGACACCCCCGGCCACGAACAATATACCCGCAACATGGTGACCGGCGCGTCGACCGCCGATCTCGCGGTGATCCTGATCGATGCGCGCAAGGGCGTGCTGACGCAGACGCGGCGGCATTCGTTCCTCGCCCACCTGATCGGCATCCGCCATATCGTGCTGGCGGTGAACAAGATGGATCTGGTCGATCACGACCAGGCGCGGTTCGATGCGATCGTCGCCGAATATGCCGACTTTGCGCGCGGCATCGGCATCGAGGCCTTCACCGCCATCCCGCTGTCCGGCCTGACCGGCGCCAACGTCACCAGCGCCTCGCCGGCGATGCCCTGGTATGGCGGGCCGGCCTTGCTCCCGCATCTGGAGAGCGTGCCGGTCGCCGCCGATCGGGCCGCCGCCGCGCCCTTCCGGCTGCCGGTGCAATGGGTCAACCGACCCGATCTCGACTTCCGCGGCTTCGCCGGCACGATCGCCGCGGGCCGCATCGCACCTGGCGACAGCGTACGGATCGTCCCCTCCGGCAAGACGACGCGCGTCGCGCGCATCGTCAGCTTCGACGGCGACCGCGAGCTGGCGGAGGCGGGCGATGCGGTGACGCTGGTGCTCGCCGACGAGGTCGATTGCTCGCGCGGCGACGTCATCGCCGCCGCCGATTCGCCGCCCGAGGCCGCCAACCAGTTCGAGGCGACGATCGTCTGGCTCGCCGATACCGATCTGGTGCCGGGTCGCGGCTATTGGCTCAAGCTCGGCACGCATACCGTCGGCGCGACGGTGCAGCCGCCCGCCCATGTCGTCGACGTCAACACGCAGGCGCATTTGTCGGCCAAGACGCTGTCGCTCAACGATATCGGCGTCGCGGAGGTCTATACCGACGCGCCCCTGGTATTCGCGCCTTATGCCGACAGCCGCGAACTCGGCGGCTTCATCCTGATCGATCGCGAGACCAACGCCACCGTCGCCGCGGGGATGATCCACCATGCGCTGCGGCGCGCGCAGAACGTCCACTGGCAGTCGATCGACATCACCCGCGAGGCGCATGCCCGACAGAAGGGGCAGCAGCCGCGGCTGTTGTGGTTCACCGGCCTGTCGGGATCGGGCAAGTCGACGATCGCCAATCTCGTCGAGCGCAAGCTGCACGCGCTCGGCCGGCACAGCTTCCTGCTCGACGGCGACAATATCCGGCACGGTCTCAACCGCGATCTCGGCTTCAGCGACGCCGACCGGATCGAGAATATCCGCCGCGTCGGCGAGGTCGCCAAATTGATGACCGACGCTGGGCTGATCGTGCTCACCGCCTTCATCTCGCCGTTCCGCGCCGAGCGCGAGCTGGTGCGCGGGCTGTTGCCGGCGGGCGAGTTCGTCGAGATCTTCGTCGACACGCCGCTCGCCGATGCCGAGGCGCGCGACGTCAAGGGCCTCTACGCCAAGGCGCGCGCCGGCGAGATCGCGCATTTCACCGGCATCTCGAGCCCGTATGAAGCGCCGGTCAGCCCGGAGATCCATATCGACACGCGCCGCGAAAGCGCCGAAGCTGCCGCCGAACGCATCGTCGAACATGTCCTCGGCATCTGGAGCTTCGAATTGTGAGCGGTCTCTCCGACGTCGAACTCGCGCGGAGCGTCGCGGCCGAGGCGGGCGATCTGCTGCTGGCGATCCGCGATCGCGATGACCTGTCGGGCAAGGCGCTCGGCGATGTCGGCGATGCGGAGGCGAACCGGCTGATCCTCGACCGGCTGCGCGCCGCCCGCCCCGACGACTTCATCCTGTCCGAGGAATCGATCGACGATCGCGCCCGCTGCGCGGCGGAGCGGGTATGGATCGTCGACCCGCTCGACGGCACGCGTGACTATGCCGAGGGACTGGACGATTGGGCGGTGCATATCGGCCTGGCGATCGGCGGGCGTCCGGCGATCGGCGCGGTCGCGGTGCCGACCACGGGCCGCGTCTACACGACGGCAGAGGCGCGCTGTACGCGTCTGCGCAGCGTTGCCGCGCCGCGCATGGTGGTCAGCCGCACCCGCGCCACCGAAATGGTCGATCGCGTCGGGCTGGCGCTGGCGACGACGCGGGTCGGCATGGGATCAGCGGGGGTGAAGGCGATGGCGGTGGTCGACGGCCGCGCCGACATCTATCTGCATGACGGCGGTCAATATGAGTGGGACAATTGCGCTCCCGCCGCGGTCGCACTGGCGGCGGGGCTGCATGCCTCGCGGATCGACGGCAGTCCGCTCGTCTACAATTGCGAGAATCCGCTGCTGCCCGACCTGCTGATCTGCCGCCCCGAGCTGGCCGAGCAGGTGCTCGCCGCGGTCGCCGTGGCTAGAGGCTGACCGCTTCCGCCTCGGCGAGGCTCGCCGCATCGGCGTAACGGCGCGCGATCACCGCACAGGCGATCAGCTGGAGCTGGTGGAACAGCATCACCGGCAGCAGCACCGCGCCCACCGTCGCGGCCGGGAACAGCACGCCCGCCATCGGCACGCCCGAGGCGAGGCTCTTCTTCGATCCGCAGAACAGCAGCACGATCGCATCCTCGCGGCTGAAGCCGAGTGCGCGCCCGGCGAACCAGGTGACGGTCAGCACGACCGCGAGCAGCACCGCGCACAGCACGCCGATCAGCAGCAGGTCGGCCGGCGAGACGCGGTGCCACAGCCCCTCGACCACCGCCGCGCCGAAGGCGGTATAGACGACGAGCAGAATCGAGCCGCGATCGACGATCGTCAGCAGCCGCTTGCGCCGTGCGATCCAGCCGCCGATCCACGGCCGCAGCAGATGCCCGGCGACGAACGGCACGAGCAGTTGCGCGACGATCGATTCGACCGCGGCGAGCGAGATGCCACCGCCGCCCTCGCCGCTGCCGATCAGCAGCGCGACCAGCGCCGGGGTGGCGACGATGCCGATCAGGTTGGAGAAGGACGCGCTGCACACCGCCGCCGCGACGTTGCCGCGCGCGATCGCGGTGAAGGCGATCGACGATTGCACCGTCGAGGGCAGCAGGGTGAGGAACAGCATGCCGGTCGCGACCGGCCCGGCCAGCCCCGGCGTCCGCCCGGCGAGCAGCCCGAGCAGCGGGAAGACGACGAAGGTGGTGGCGAGCACCGCGACGTGCAGCCGCCAGTTGCGCGCGCCCTCCCAGATCGCCTCGCGCGACAATTTGGCGCCGTGCAGGAAGAAGAGGAGGACGATGCCGACATCCGCGGCGTCGCCGGCGATCCCCGCCCATATCCCGCGCGCGGGGATCAGGCTGGCGAGCAGCACCGTGCCGAGCAGCATCAGGATGAAGGGTTCGAAGAAGGAGAGGATCGATCGGAACATCGCGCACGTCCGGCTGATGACCGACGTACTGCCACTCCCCAGAACGCCGACGGTGGAAAGGGCCCCGCCGGGCCGTTGTCGACGGGAGGAAAGTGGCGCGCCCGGAACGATTCGAACGTCCGACCCTCAGATTCGTAGTCTGATGCTCTATCCAGCTGAGCTACGGGCGCGCATTGGAGGCGCGCTGATAGCAGGTGTTTCGCCCCGCGCAAGTGCGTTGCGCGATTTTCTGCCTGCGCATAGAGGCTGGCTATGAAAATGCTTTGGCTGTCCGCGCTTGTCCTCCCGCTTGCGGCCTGCGCCCATGATGCGACGCCCTATCCGTCGCTGGCGCCGCGCGCGGTGGAGAAGCTCGGCTTCGCCGAGCCGGTGGTGACCGTCGCCGAGGCCAAGCCCGATCCCGCGCTGGATGCCCGGATCGACGCGTGGCAGCGCCAGCTCGATACGATCGCCAAGGGATTCGCCGCCGATGCCGCGCGGACCGAGACCGCCGCCGCGCGCGCGCGCGGACAGGCGGTCGGCAGCGATGCGTGGCTCGACGCGCAATCGGCGCTCGCCGGGCTCGATGACTGGCGCTCGCAAGCGTCGGCATTGCTCACCGACATCGATCTCGCCGCGAGCGACCGGGCGGCGGCGCTGCTCCCCGTCTATCCGGCGCTCGCCCCCCTGCGCGAGCGCGCCGCGGCCGAAGGCGAACGGCAGGCGCAGACGATCGACCGGCTCCAGGCGGCGCTGCCGGCTGCCTGAGCCGTGTTCACGCAGAGGCGCGGAGAACGCAGAGCGCCCGCAGCAAGCACGGCCCGATAACCGAATGGCTGGAGGTGCGTACCATCGAGGCAGCGAACGCAACTCCTCCGCGCCTCAGCGCCTCCGCGTGAATCCCATCCTGCGCGATCGCTATCGCCTAACGCGGGGCCCGATCACACATGTGAGAAGGTAATTCACGCGGAGGCGCGGAGGCGCGGAGGTGTATCGCCTGCGATAAGCGAGGCCCTCTCATCACCGTTGGTGTGAAAAAGCCGCTGACGCGGCGGCACGCTTGTCTCTGCGCCTCTGCGCGGACTCACCGACCTATCCGTGCCATTTGAGCAGCGGCAGGATCGTCGAATAATCGTCCGTCCACGCGACGAACCCCGGCCGCCCGACCAGGGGCGCCCAGCGTCGGTCCGCCGCCTTGAGCGCGCGCAGCGTCGCGGCGTCGCGCGACAGAGCGATCCACTGGCTCGGCGAGGCGACGGGGGTCTGCCGCGGCGGCTGGTAATAGAGTTTCGTCGCCTGCCAGCCCCCCGCCCGCGCCGCTGCCGCGACCACGGGTTCGAGATCGAGGAAGCGGTTGGAGATATGGACGAGCAGCAGCCCGCGCGGTTGCAGCACGCGCGCATAATCGGCGAAAGCCTCCTGCGTCATCAGATGCATCGGGATCGCATCCGAGGAGAAGGCATCGAGCGCGA
Organism: Sphingomonas kyungheensis; assembly: GCF_037120395.1. NCBI lineage: Bacteria > Pseudomonadati > Pseudomonadota > Alphaproteobacteria > Sphingomonadales > Sphingomonadaceae > Sphingomonas > Sphingomonas kyungheensis. The sequence goes on along the minus strand of NZ_JBBBDM010000003.1, from coordinate 100,246 downwards.
GCAGGTCGAGGCTCGCCGGCCGGTCCGCCTCCAGGCTGATCCGCGCGTCGCCGACGCGGATGTCGGGATGCGGCAGGCAATCGCGCAGATAGGTGAACTGACCGGTATCCCGGGCGATCCGCACCACCACCGGGTCGATCTCGTAGAAGCGCCAGCGTTGCGCCGGCTGCGCATAGCAGGCGAGCGTCCCCGTGCCGAGGCCGACGACGCCGACCCGCGCGGTCGGACCGAAGAGGCCGTCGAGCGCCTCCATCGCCCGGCCGATGCCCGACGGCGGTGCATAATAGGTCGTCGGCAGGCGTTCGAGCACCGGGCTGCCGGTGAACTGGATGCCGTGGACGGTGGTGCCGTGATCGAGCTCGCGCACGCCGCGCCCGTCGCGCACCGTATAGACGCCGAAATAGCTCCGCGTCCGCGCGCCATGCGCCAGCGACAGCTCGACCGCGCGCCAGCCGCCGAAGATCACCAGCGCCACCGCCAGGATCAACGCGTAGGACAGTCGCGCGCCGACCGAGATCACGCCGATCAGCGCGATGCCGATGAAGGTCAGTCCCTGATGCCCTTCGCCGAACAGATCGGCCGGGCCGCGGAAGGTCAGCGTGGTGAGCAGCACCAGCAATGCGATCACCCCGGCATAGGCGAAGCGGCGCTTGGCCGGCGTCCGCCACAGGCCGCGGATGCGGTGGGTGAGGAACACCTGCGGGACGAGCAGCCCGGCGGCGAAGATCAGGATGGGATATTCATAGGTCCAGTCAAACACCACCGGCGCGACCAGCCCGGCGAAGACGCCGCCCAAGGCGCCACCGACCGCCATGGCGAGGTAGAAGCCGGTCAGCCGGTCGGGCTCGGGCCGCAGCCGGTACAGCTGTGTATGCAGCGCCACCGACACCATGAACAACAGGGTCAGCGCGATCGCGAGATTGATCAGCGGCGATTCGTTGAAGCCGCCGATCATCACCCCGCCGAACATCAGGATGGTGATCGGCGCGATCCGCGTCAGCAGATCGGCGATCTCGCGATTGGCCGCGAAGGCGATGGTGAAGCTGAGCAGATAGAGGCCGAGCGGCAGCACCCAGAGCAACGGCATCGCAACGATATCGGTGGTGATATAGGTCGAGGTGGCGAGCATCAGCCCCGACGGCACCAGCGACAGCACGATCCAGTGCAGCACGCGGCGACGCGTCGCGGGCGCGCTGCTCGGCCGCGCGACATCGGCGCTCGCCCCGCGCGGCAGGCGGATCGCGCAGGCGATCACCAGCAGGATCAGCACCGCATAGCCGGCACTCCACAGCCAGCTCTGCTGGCGCAGCGCGAGCAACGGCTCGACCACCAGCGGATAGGCGATCAGCCCGCCGAAGCTGCCGAGATTGGAGGCGGCGTAGAGTGCATAGGGATCGCCGTCGCGGCTGGCGATGCTGAACCAGCGTTGCACCAGCGGCGCCTGCGCCGAGACGGCGAAGAACAACGGCCCGATCGACGCGCCGAGCAGCCACGGCACCCACAAAGCAGGCGTCAACCCGGCCGGGCCGCCGCCCAGGGTCAGCCCGATCGGCAGCCATGCCGCGCCGATCAGCAGGACGCCGACATGCACCGCCGCCTGCACCCACGGCCGCAGCCGCGCCAGCGCATGGGCATAAGCGTAACCGGCGAGCAGCAGCGTCTGGTAGACGAGCATCGCCGAATTCCACACCGCCGGCGCGCCGCCGAGGCGCGGCAGCGCCATCCGCGCCACCATCGGCTGGACGAGGAACAGCAGGAACGATCCGGTCAGGATGGTCGCGACGAAGGTGATGCGGCAGGCGCGGCCGGTATCGCCGGCGCGCTCAGCCATGCAGCAGCCGCGCCGCATGCGCCGCATGATAGGTCAGCACGCCCGCGCAGCCGGCGCGCTTGAACGCCATCAGCGTCTCGATCACCAGAGCGTCGCGCTCGCCCGCGCCGGCGGCGACCGACGCCTCCAGCATCGCATATTCTCCCGACACCTGATAGGCGAACACCGGCACCTCGAACCGCGTCTTCACCCGCACGATGATGTCGAGATAGGGCAGGCCCGGCTTGACCATCACCGTGTCGGCGCCCTCGGCGAGATCGAGCGCGACCTCGCGCAGCGCCTCGTCGGCGTTGGCGGCATCCATCTGATAGGTCTTCTTGTCGCCCTTGAGCAGCCCGCGCGACCCGACCGCGTCGCGGAACGGACCGTAGAAGCCGCTGGCATATTTGGCAGCATAGCTCATGATCTGGACGTTATGCGCGCCCTCGCCTTCCAGCGCGGTGCGGATCATGCCGATCCGGCCGTCCATCATGTCCGATGGCGCGATGATGTCGGCGCCGGCGCGCGCCTGGTTGAGCGCCTGGCCGATCAGCAGGTCGGCGGTGGCGTCGTTGACAACATAGCCCGCCGCATCGACCAGCCCGTCGTGACCGTGGGTGGTATAGGGATCGAGCGCGACGTCGGTCAGCACGCCGACCTCGGGCACCGCATCCTTGATCGCGCGGATCGCCCGGCACATCAGATTGTCGGGATTGAGCGCCTCGCGCCCGTCGTCGGTCTTCAAACCCGCAGGAGTGAAGGGAAACAACGCGACACAGGGGATGCCGAGGTCGCGTGCCTCGCGGGCGCGCGCGACGATGCCGTCGACCGACCAGCGCGATACGCCGGGCAGGCTGGCGATCGGCTGCTCCACCCCCTCCCCCTCGACGATGAACATCGGCCAGATCAGGTCGGCGGGGGTCAGCACCGTCTCGGCATGCAGCCGGCGGCTCCAGTCGCTGGAGCGGGTGCGGCGGAGGCGAAGCGCAGGATAGGCAGCAGTCATGACGCATCCTTGACGAGGGTGTTGCGGCTTTGAGGGATCGCGGCGCGCTTGCCAAGCGTTGCGCACCCGTAATCGATGGGACATCCATGACGCAGTTCACGTCCGCCGCCCTGATCGTCAACGCCAAGTCGCGCCGCGGCCAGGCATTGTTCGAGCGGGCATGCAAAGCGTTGAGCGGCCTGCCCTACCCGGTCGATGCCCATGCCGTCGAAAACCCCGACGATCTGGTCGAGACGGTGCGCAACGCGCTGGTCAAGAAACCGGAGCTCGTCATCCTGGGGGGCGGCGACGGGACGATCAGCGGCCTCGTCGACCTGCTCGTCGGCCATGACGTGGTGCTCGGCGTGCTGCCGCTCGGCACCGCCAACAGCTTCGCGCGCACGCTCGGCCTGCCGATGGACGTCGAGGGTGCGATCGACGTCATCCGCACCGGCAAGCGCGCGCGGATCGATCTCGGCCGGATCGACGGCGACTATTTCGCCAATTGCGCGGCGATGGGGATCAGCCCGCAGATCGCCGAGACGGTGCCGCACGGCCTCAAGAAGGTGCTCGGCCGGGTCGGCTATCTCGGCTGGGCGAGTTGGCAGTTCCTGCGCTTCAAGCCGTTCATCCTCACCGTCGACGACGGCGTCGAGGCGAAGACGATGCGCGTCGTCGAAGTGCGCATCTCGAACGGCCCCTATCACGGCGGCACCTGGCTGGTCGACGAAGCCTCGGTCCAGTCGGGCGAGATCGTCGTCCAGGCGGTTCGCGCCCGCTACAAGCGCACGCTCGTCAAGAATTGGGCGGCGAGCTTCTTCAAGCTCGACGCGCGCCACCAGGATACGGTGAGCTTCTCCGGCAAGTCGCTGCGCATCGACACCAAGCCGTCGCTGCCGATCTCGATCGACGGCGAGGTGCTCGCGCACACCCCGGTCACCGCCGCGGTCGCGCCGGGGATCATCGAGGTGATGGTGCCCGCCGACTGAGGCGGACGGTCAGCCGACCGGCATCTGCTTGGCGGTGGGCTCGGTCGCGGCCTTGGCCTGTTCCTCGCCCTGCCGCGCCGGGATCAGCCGGCCGGAACGCCAGTCGCCGTAACGATAATAGAGGATCGTCATCACCATCGACGCCGCCGATCCGGCGGGGAAGCTCCACCAGATCGCATCCGCCGCCCAATCGCCCTGCAACGCATAGGCCATGCCGAGCCGGATCGGGAACAGCGCCACCGCGAGGATCAGCAACGGCGCCACCACCGCGCCATTCGCCCGCACCGTCGCCGACAGCACCATCGACACGCCGAACAGCAGGAAGCTCGCCGAACCGATGATGTTGATATGCGCGGCGAGATCGATCGACGCCGCGTCGCTGCCGAGGAACAGCCCGAGCACCGCGCGGTCGAGCAGCGCGACGACGCCGATCAGCGCCGCGGTCATGACGAGATTGAGCAGCAGCCCCGATCGGGTGATCAGCGCGACCCGCTCCCATCGCCCCGCGCCGATATTCTGCGCGACCATCGCACTGACCGCGGCGCCGACCGACATCGCCGGCATCTGGATATAGGTCCAGAGCTGGCTCGCCGCGCCATAGGCCGCGGTCGTCGTCGTGCCATAGCCGTTGACGAGGCCGACCATCGCCAGCGCCGATCCGGTCGCGACGAGCATCTGCAACCCCATCGGCACGCCCTTGCTGACGATCGGGCGGAGTAATGTCGGATCGGGGATCAGATAGCGCCACTCGGCCCCGCGCAGCCGCACGACGAGGTCGCGGCGATAGACATAGCCGAGCAGCGCGGCGAACGAGACGGTATTGGCGATGAAGGTCGCGGTCGCCGATCCGGCAATGCCGAGTTCGGGCAGCGGCCCCCAGCCGCGGATCAGCAGCGGATTGAGCGCGACGTCGATCACCGATCCCAGCGCCATGAACTTGAGCGGCGTCACCGAATCGCCCGCCCCGCGCAGCACCATGCTGAGCAGCACCGCGAGGAAGCTGGTCGGCATCGCGATGAAGATGACGCGCAGATAGGCGAGCGCCAGCGGATAGGCGTCGGCCGGCGTGTGCAGCGCGGTGAGGATCGCCGGCGCGCTCCACCAGCCGAGCGCGACGACGCCGATCGACAGGATCGCGAACAGCCCGTGCGCGGTGCCGACGACGCGGCGGACCGCATCGATATCGCGCCGCCCCATCGCCTGCCCGATCAGGATCGTCGATGCCATGCCGAAGCCGAACACCGCCGAGACGAGCAGGAACATCACCAGCCCGGCATTGGTCGTCGCCGCCAGCGCGCGTTCGCCGAGCAGCTGCCCGATCCAGATCGCGTTGATCGAGCCGTTGATCGACTGGAGCACGCTCGACCCCAAGGTCGGCAGCGCGAACAGCAGCAGCGTCTTGCCGATCGGGCCGGTGGTCAGGTCGCGTTGCGGCTTCGCCATGGACATCCCTCTGTCGCGTGGCCGCTGTGGCCTGATCGCGGCGTTTCCCTACGGCATATCGCTGCCGTCGCGAAACAGCCTTGGCGGTGGGATCGCGCGCGGAGGGGCGGCGGGCGCGAAGATTTGCGGGATAGTCGCTGCCGAGTCGCCCGAGCGTGCTGCTCTCTGCCTGTAGAGAAGAGGAAGCGGCGCAGAGCGGCGGGTGAGGATAGCGGAAGGCAGCTCCGCCACCCCTGCCCCAACACCTAACAGCCTTCGCGGGCGGGGGGCCTCTCCTCCGTTCGTGCTGAGCCTGTCGACGTACAGCCTTCCACACACGGACCGCCTGCGGAGCCCCGCCCTTCGACAAGCTCAAAGCTAACGGGATGGATTCGATCGCTTGCCTACCTCACCGGCCATGAAGGCGCAGCACGCGCCACGCCCCCTCTGCGTCCTCCGCGCCTCTGCGCAAATCCTCTCATCCCACCACGGCGACGGGCCCATCACCCCAATCGCGCCAGCGCCGCCGACAGCCGCTCCGCTTCGGCGCTCTTCTCGGCGTGATCGGCGCGCGCCTTTTCTACGGCCTCGGGCTTGGCGCGCTCGACGAAGCTGGCGTTGCCGAGCCGGCCGGCGAGCGCGTCGCGCTCCTTCGCCGCGGCGGCGATCGCCTTGGTCAGGCGGGCGCGTTCGGCGTCGAGATCGATGACACCGTCGAGCGGGATGACATAGGTCGCCTCGTCGACGACGAGTTGGATCGCCGCGCCGGCCGGAGCCGGATCGAACGACACGCCCTGCAGCCGCGCGAGCTTGCGCAGCGCCGCCTCGGCGCCCGCGACGCGCCGCTGCGTCGTCGCATCGGCGTCGCGGACATAAGCGGTGAGCTGCGTGCCCGGCGCGATGCCGAGTTCGTTCTTGGCGGTGCGCACCTCGCCGATCAGCCGGATGCGCCAGGCGATGTCGGCCATCGCCGCCGCGTCGATATGCTCGCCGTCGACCATCGGCCATTGCGCGACGATCAGATCATGGTCGCGCGGCGCCATCGCATGCCACAATTCCTCGGTGATGAAGGGCATGAACGGATGGAGCAGGACGAGGATCTGGTCGATCACCCAGCCCGCCACGGCGCGCGTCTCGGCGGCAGCCGCCGCGTCCTGCGCGCCCTCGTCGCCGAGCACCGGCTTGATCAGTTCGAGATACCAGTCGCAGAAGCGGTTCCAGACGAACTGGTAGATCGCTTCCGCCGCCGCATCGAAGCGCAGGTCGGCAAGCGCAAGATCGATCGCCTGCACCGTCGCGATCGTCTCGCCGATGATCCACTGATTGACCGCGAGCGACGCCGCCGGCGCCTTGCCCGGCGTCGATCCGCCGATGCCGTTCGCCTGCGCGAAGCGCGCCGCATTCCACAGCTTGGTCGCGAAGTTGCGATAGCCCTCGACGCGCTTCTCATCCATCTTGATGTCGCGGCCCTGGCTTTCCATCGCCGCCATGAAGAAGCGCAGCGCGTCCGCGCCGTAGCGATCGATCAGCCCGAGCGGATCGACGGTATTGCCCTTCGACTTGGACATCTTGGCGCCGTCGGCGGCGCGGACGAGGCCGTGCAGGTAGAGCGTCCTGAACGGCACGGCGTCGAGGAAGTGCAGCCCCTGCATCATCATCCGCGCGTCCCAGAAGAACAGGATGTCAAAGCCGGAGATCAGCACGTCGTTGGGATAGCGCCCGCCGAGCGTCGGGTCGGCATTGTCGGGCCAGCCGAGCGTCGCGAACGGCCACAGCGCCGAGGAGAACCAGGTATCGAGCACGTCGGGATCGCGGGTCAGCGCGACGCCCTCCCCCGCCTGCGCCTGCGCCTGTTCTTCGGTTTCGGCGACATAGGCATTGCCCGCGGCGTCGAACCACGCTGGCACCTGATGCCCCCACCACAATTGCCGGCTGACACACCACGGCTGGATATTGTCCATCCAGTTGAAGAAGGTCTTTTCCCAGCTCTTCGGCACCATCGCGATCGCGCCGGAGCGCACCGCCTCGATCGGCCGCTGCGCCAGCGTCTTGGCGTCGACATACCATTGATCGGTCAGCCACGGCTCGATCACCACGCCGGAGCGGTCGCCATAGGGCGTCTGGATCGTCCGCGGCTCGGCGTCATGCTCGACGCCCTCCTTGTCGACGTGGGGGATCAGCACGCCCTCGTCCTTGAGCCGTGCGACGATGCGCGCGCGTGCCTCGAACCGGTCGAGCCCGATCAGGTCGGCCGGGATCAGCCCGTCGCGGGTCTGGCAGACCCGCGCCTTGGCATCGAGCATGTTGAGCATGTCGCGCGCCTCGATCCCGGCGCGGCGGCCGACCTCGAAATCGTTGAAGTCATGCCCCGGCGTGATCTTGACCGCGCCCGAGCCGAGCGCCGGATCGGCATGGTCGTCGGCGACGATCGGGATCAGCCGGCCGGTGATCGGCAGCCGCACCTGCTTGCCGACGAGATCGGCATAGCGCGCATCCTCCGGGTTCACCGCCACTGCCATATCGGCGAGCATCGTCTCGGGCCGCGTCGTCGCGACGGTGATCGATCCGCTGCCGTCGGCGAGCGGATAACGCAACTGCCAGAAGCTGCCGCGCACTTCCCGCGTCTCGACCTCGAGGTCGCTGATCGCGGTGCCGAGGCCCGGGTCCCAATTGACCAGCCGCTTGTCGCGATAGAGCAGGCCCTGCCGATGCAGCTCGACGAACACCTTGACGACGGCCTTCGAAAAGCCCTCGTCCATCGTGAACCGCTCATTCGCCCAGTCCATCGAACAGCCGAGCCGGCGCAGCTGGCGGGTGATCTCACCGCCGCTCTCCGCCTTCCATTCCCAGACCTTGGCGATGAACGCCTCGCGGCCGAGGTCGCTGCGCTGCTCACCGCGTGCCGCCATCTGCCGCTCGACCACCATCTGCGTGGCGATGCCGGCGTGATCGGTGCCGACCACCCACAGGGCATCCTTGCCCTTGAGCCGCGCATGCCGCGTCAGGATGTCCTGCAACGTATTGTCGAGCGCATGGCCGATATGGAGCGAGCCGGTGACGTTCGGCGGCGGGTTGACGATCGTCCACGGCTCGGCGTTCGGGCGATCGGGGCGGAACAGGCCGTTCGTCTCCCAATGCTGGTACCAGCGGGTCTCGATCGCGGCGGGGTCGAAGGTCTTGGCAAGCTCGGTCATGGCCGGGCTGTAGCGACTCGCTTGCGCTAGTCCAAGTCAGTCAAATCCGTGACCAACCGTAGTCCGCCCTCGACGAGCGCCGCGGTCATGTCCGCAGGCAGCCTTTCCCAACAGATCAGCGCGCCGCCCTCTTTTTGGGCGATCAACTCCGGCTCCCCGGTCGAGTTGTTGAAGACCAGACATTCGTCCACCTGCTGCGCGAACCACGCCAGCTCGCTGAAAGAGCGCTGCCGGCGCGCAACCACCTTGTCGGCGGGCACATCATGGCCGCCCTCGGCGACCCGGCCACGGATACGCGCGAGTTGCAGATCCGCATTGTCGAGGACGACATAGATCATCCTGATCTCGAAGCCGTGCGACCGGGCGCGCTGCACCAGGCGCCGGTATTTGGGCGAGGACAGGACGGTTTCGACGCCGATCGTCTGGTACGCGTCGATCGAAGCTTCGAGCCAATGCTCGACCCGCTGCACCGCCACCAGATTGGCCGCGGCGCCCGTCAGTGCTTCGACCTCGGCGATCTTGGCGGTCAGCAGGTCGGGATTGATGATCCAGACCGAACCGCCCCAGCCTTCGATATCAGTGCGATTGTAGAGCGAACTCTTGCCGCTGCCGTTCGGCCCGGCGACAATCCAGAGGATCGGCCGTTCAGGCTTGCGCGGCGTCTTGCTCGGCACGCGCGAGTTTCCGCTGCTCGGACTTGATCCGCCGGACGTTGGAGCGGAAGGCCGCAAGCATGTCCTGCGCGAAAGTCGCGCTGTCGGCCTGGACGACCTTCATGTGAATCACCGTGCCGTCCGGCGCGCGGACGCGCTTGGTCGGCAGGTCACTGGCGCGGACGGGCTTCGGCTTGGTCATCATGGCCTCCATCTCCGATATAGATCGTCGCGACCGCAGCGCCAACCTACTTCGCCGTCCAGCGGTCCATCCAGCTGAGCACCTCGCGATACCATTGCCGCGAATTGGCGGGCTTGAGCACCCAATGGTTTTCATTGGGATTGACCAGCAGGCGCGACGGGATGCCGCGCCGTTGCAGCGCGGTGAAGGCGGCGAGGCCCTGCGTATAGGGGATGCGGAAATCGCGTTCGCCGGTGATCACCAGCTGGGGCGTCTTCCAATTCTGCACGTAACTGACCGGGTTCCATTTCTCGAACGCTTGCGGGTCCTCGAAATAGGCCTTGCCGCCATGTTCCCATTCGTCGAACCACAGTTCGTCGGTCTCATAGGCCATGGCGCGCGCGTCGAAGACGCCGTCGTGCTGGACGATGCAGCGGAAGCGATCGGGCCACTGCCCCTCGATCCAGTTCATCATATAGCCGCCGTAGGAGGCGCCGAGCGCGCAGGCGCGGCTGCCGTCGAGCCAGGAGAAGCGATCGGTCGCCGCCTTGAGCCCGGCCTTGAGATCGTCGAGCGGCCAGCCGCCCCAATTGCCGCTGATCGCATCGGTGAAGGCCTGACCGTAACCGGTCGAGCCATGGAAATCGACCGCAACCAGACCATAGCCGGCGCCGGCGAACACCGCCGGGTTCCAGCGGTACGACCAGCTGTTGTCGCTCGATCCCTGCGGGCCGCCATGGACCATGAAGGCGACCGGCACCGGGCCCGTGCTCCCCGCCGGGCGCACCGCATAGCCCCAGACGGTATCGCTGTTGGCGCCGGTGAAGCTGAACCGCGTCACGCTCGGCATGTCGATGCCGGCGAGCTTGGCGGCGTTGACCTGCGTCAGCCGCACCGGCTTGCCCTTGCCCGTCAGGCTGTAGAAATCGTCGGGCGCGGTCAGGCTGTTGATCGCCACCACCGCGCCGCGCGGCGTCGCCGCGACCGCCGAGACATGCCCCTGCTGCGTCAGCCGGGTCACCTTGCCCGAGGCGGGATCGACCGCGAACAGCGGGTTTTCCTGCGTGTCCTGCGCGGTGACGTAGAGCCGCTTCGAATCAGGTGACCAGCTGATCGAGCCGACCGACCGGTCCCACCCTTGCGTCAGCGCGCGCACCTGGCCGCTCGCCAGATCGCGCAGCATCAGCACCTGCCGGTCGGCTTCGAACCCGGGTCGCTTCATCGCCACCCAGGCGAGGCTGCGCCCGTCGGGCGAGACGGTCGGCAGCGTATCCGTCGCCGGATTGTCGGGGGTGAGGTTGACCGGCGCAGCCGCGCCGTCGGCAGGAACCGACCAGATATCGAGATTGGTCGAGCGCGGTTCGGTGGTGCCGGCGACGCGGAGGGCGAAATAGACGGTCCTGCCGTCGGCGCTCCATGCGACTTCCTCGCCGCCGCCGAACGGCCGCGACGGCGTGTCACCGTCGAGCCCGTGTTCGAGCGCGACCCCGTCGCCGGGCGCGCCCGCCGCGCTCAGCGGCAGCACGAACAGTTGCGAATGCGTTCCGTCGACCCAGCTATCCCAATGGCGGACGAACAATTTGTCATAGACGCGACCCTCGCCGGCAGCGGGATCCTTCTTTTCCATCGCTGGCGCGAGGCTCGGCGCATTGGGCTTGCGATCGGCCCAGACGAGGATGCGGTCACCGCTCGGCGCGACCTTGAAGCCGCCGAAGCCGCCCTTGAAGTCGCTCAGCTTGCGCGGCGTGCCGCCGGTGACCGGTACCGACCAGATCGCGTCCTCGCCGCCGACGTCGGCGCGGAAATAGACGCTGTCGCCGACGATCTGCGGATCGTTTTCGTTGACCGCGGCCTGATTGGCGAGCGGTTCGGGCGTGGCGCCCTTGTGCGACAGGTCGAGCCGCCAGAGATCGTAGCGGCCGCGATTGGCGGCGATATCGGTCTCGCGTTGCGCCCAGACCAGCCAGCGTCCATCCGCAGAGACGGTCGGCGCGCCGATCCGGCTGAGCGTGGTGACATCGTCGATGGTGAGCTGGCGGGCGGCGGCGGGCGCGGCGACCGCGGCGGTGGCGAGCAGGCTCGCGGCGAACAGACGTCTCATGCCGGCGAGCTTAGGAGCAGCGGACCGGCAGAGCAACGTTCGTCACGGGGCTCCCGATCGACGGGAGCCCCTTGGATGATTAGCGGACCTGCGAGGTGATCTTTGCGATTTCGCGCGCGACCATCGTCTCGACCAGTCCGGGCAAATTGGTGTCGAGCCACTCGCGCAGCATCGGCCGCAGCATCTCGCGGACGAGCCCTTCGAGCGTGCCGTCACTCTCGGCCTCGGGCTTGACGAGCAGCTTGCTCAGCGTTTCCAGCGAACCCAGGCTGGCGGCGGCGGCATGGTGGGACAGGATCGGTTCCTCGGACATCGGCGACTGAACGGCTGGGCCGCGCGTCGGTTGCGGCGCGGGCTGCGGCTGGGCCTGCGCGTGCGGGGCGGGCGGCTGCATCATCTGGGGCTGCGGCTGCGGCTTGGGCTGCGGCGCGGGCGGTGCGACCTCGGCGACCGGCTCGGGCGCGGCGGGCGACGGCATCGGATCGCTCAGCTCGAGCACCTCGGCGTCCGATTCGATCGGCTGCGGCTGCATGCGGGTCCGCCGCGTGCGCGCCTGCGTGCCCTCGCCTTCCTCGGCGATGATACGTTTGATCGACGAGAGGATCTCTTCCATCGACGGCTCCGCGCTCATATCCCCCATGGTCCTGACGTCCCTACCCTTTTCGACGCCGTTATTGGCGACTTGGCGATGCAGCACCTGTCGTCAACGCGGGGGTCCTGTCAACCGGCGTATCGAGCATCGGGTCGGTTGTCTTCGCAACCGCGGCATTTTGTGGCGGCGTCTGTGCGGTCGACGGGGCGACCGGCACGGGCTCGCCATCGCCGCCGAAGTCGCTGATCCGGTTGCGGACGCGCCGGTAGTTGACGGTGGGATCGTAGAGCGAGCCGCCGTCGAGGCCAAGGTCGCGCGCCTCCGCCTGGCCCATCGCCGCGAGCAGGGCGAAGCCCGCGACATAGGCGTCGCGGCGTGCGCTCACCAAGGTCACCTGGCTGTTGAGCAATTCCTGCTCGGCATTGAGGATGTCGAGGATGGTACGGGTGCCGACGCTATTCTCGGCGCGCACGCCTTCGAGACTGAGCTTGTTGGCGTTGACCGCGGTCTCCGAGCTGGCGATCACCTGCTGCGACGATTGCCATACCGCATAGGCGCCGCGGGTCTGCGCCACCACCGCCCGTTCGGCGGCGGTCACTGCCTCGAGCGACTGGCCGCGCAGCGCCTCCGCCTGGCGGACCTGCGCCGCCGGGCGGCCGCCCTGGAAGATCGGCAGCGTCACCTGCAAGCCCGCCGACGCCGCCGTCCCCGAATTGGGCAGCGACGAGCCCGCGGGCAACGTCTGCAGATAGTTGAAGTAATTCGGCCCGGCGACGACCGACAGCTTCGGCAGCCGGTTCGAGCGCGCCACCGCGACATCGTAGCGGGTCGCATCCGCCTGCCGCCGCGCAGCGATCAGGTTCGGATTGTTGTTGAGCGCGGCGCTGACCGCCGTGTTCGGCGAATCGGGCAGGTTGGGCAGGGCCGGCGGCTGTTCGAGCGCGACCGGCGGCGAACCGACCACCTGGATATAGACCTCGCGGCTCGAGATCAGCTGCGCCTCGGCCTGCTGCAACTGCGCCCGCGCCAGCGCGAGCCGCGCCTCCGACTGGGCGACGTCGGTCCGCGTCAGATCGCCGACCTGGAACCGGTCGCGGCTGGCGCGCAGATTGACCTCGAGCACGCGGACGTTCTGCTGGTTGAGCGAGGTGATCGCCTCGTCGCGGATCACGTTCATATAGGCCGCGACGACATTGGTGAAGGTATTCGCCTCGGCGCCGCGCAGCGTCGCGCGGCCGGCATCGACCCGCGTCTCGGCGGCGCGGACCGAATTCTTGACCGCGCCGCCCTGAAAGATCGGCACCGAGAAGTTGAGCGACGTCGCCGCGACCCGCTCGGGATTGGCGAAATTGTTGTTCGCCTGGAGGAAATTGTCGGTGACCGAGCCGCTGACGTTGACGCCGGGGATGCCGCTGGCGCGGGCGATCGGCACATTTTCGTCGGTGGCGCGCTGCGCGGCGCGCTGGCCGGTCAGCGTCGGGTTCGAAGCATAGGCCTTGGCGAGCGCCTCGCGCAGCGTCTCCGCCCCCGCCGGCGCGGCGAGCCCGATCAACGCCGCGCCCCCCAACAACAATCCCCGCATCATCCCCCCGTTTATCATTGCCTAGAACCGGAAACCCTGTGGCCTGGCGAAGCCCGGCAGCGTCACGCAATCGCAGTCGAGGAACGGCGCCAGACCGAAGCCGCCTTCGGTCTTGCGGCCGCTGGCGAGGCGCACGACGCCATTTTCGATCAGCCCGGTTACCACACGCCCACCGACCTTGACTTGATCGATCAAAGTCTCGGGCAGGTGCTCGACCGCGCCGTCGACGATCAGCACGTCATAGGGCGCCGCAGCGGCATGGCCCTCGCGCAGCGGCGCTTCGACCAGCGTGACGTTGGGCGTCGCGGCAAGCGCCTGCCGTGCCAGCCCGAGCAGCGTCGCATCCTCCTCGACCGCGACGACCTCGGCGACGATCTGCGCGAGCAGCGCTGCGGTATAGCCGCCCGCGGCGGCGATCAGCAGCACGCGATCGTTCTTTTCGAGATAGGCTTCGGTGAGCAGCCGGCCGATCACCATCGGCAGGTTGATCGCGCGTCCGCCGGCGACCGGCAGCGCGGTGTCGCGATAGGCGAGCGCGCGCGATTCGGCGGGCACGAACTCCTCGCGCGGCACGGTGTTCATCGCGACCAGCACCCGCTGATCGTTGACCGCGTTGGTGCGCAGCTGGCTGGCGACCATCGCCTGCCGCATCACCGACAATTCGGCGGCATCGGGCTGGTGGGTGTCGGCGGTGATGTTCATGCTGGATCCCTCTCGCACAACCGTATTAGCTGCGCAATACACTTCGTGACCTAGCGCTTGTATCGCGCAGTGCGCGTCGCGCCAAGCGGAGGCAGCGCAAATGCACCGCGCCGGCAAATCGATGGCGTACGGCGCGGCGCTTGCCTATGGCGCGCGCCATGCTTCCTGCGACCTATCACAAGTTCATCGACTGGATCGGCGACGGCACCGGCCTGCCCGATACCATCCTGCATATCCACGCCGGCCTGGCGGTGCTGATGGTGGCGCGGCTGCTCACCCGGCGCTCGCTCGGCAGTTTCGTGCCCTGGTCGTTCGTCGTCGCGGCGGAGCTGTTCAACGAGGTGATGGATCGGCTCAACTTCGGCTCGTGGCGCTGGGAGGACACCACGTCCGACGTGCTCAACACGCTGTTCTGGCCGACAGTGATCTGCCTCGGGCTGCGGATGCGGCCGATGCTGCTGCCGCGCGACGCGGCGCGGGTGAAGATGTCCGACTGACCGCCCGCGAGGGATTGGAGGCCCGACCGGGAATCGAACCCGGGTGCAAGGATTTGCAGTCCTCTGCGTCACCACTCCGCCATCGGGCCTCGACGCGGGAGGGCGGCTGATGGTCGGTTTTGCGCGGACCGTCAACCTTGGATTGCGAGGAAATGCGCAAGCGCCGCCACCAGCGGCACGTCGGCGGGCGGCATCGCCAGCTCGGCCATCGCCGCGGGCGCCACCCAGGCGAGCGCGCTCGCCTCGAGCGGCTGCGGCGTGCCCGTCCAGTCGCGGATGACGTAAAGCAGCAGCAGCAGGTGCTTCGCGCCCAGCGCGGCGCTGGCGAAGGCCAGCGGCGTCATCGCCGCCGGAACGACGCGGATCGCCAGTTCCTCTCCCAACTCGCGCACCAGCGCCGCCTCGGGCGTTTCGCCCGCCTCGACCTTGCCGCCGGGGAATTCCCACAGATCGGCCATCTGCTTGCCCGACGGGCGGCGTTGCAGCAGCACCCGCCCCCGCGCATCGAGCAAAGCCGCCGCCACCACCGGCATCAGCGCGATGCCGCCGGCCGTGTTTTCGCTCCGGTCGTCAGCCATTCCTTAAATCTCTCCAATTACTTGCCGATCAAATGACGATCCGCCTGCCCCGTCGCCCCCGCCGGCGCCCGACGTCGTCCGTGTGGCGCGATTCGCGCGGCGCGACCGCGGTCGAATATGGCCTGATCGTCGCGCTGATCGTCATCGTCATGGTTGTCGCGCTCAAGCAGGTCGCCAATGCCAACACCAACGTCTGGCAGACGGTGAGCACCAAGGTGGTCAACGCCGGCTGATCGATCGCCACCGTTTCGGCGGAAAATGTCCAGTTCGTTTAAAAGTTTAGCAACCTTGGTCAGGCTATCCCACCACCGCTGCTCCGGTTCACCGGTTCAGCCGGGTGACTGAAGTAATCGTATATTGGAGACCGGAATGCAGACGATCCGCAAGTTCATCAAGAACAGCAAGGGCGCGACCGCCATCGAATACGGCCTGATCGCCGCTCTGATCGCGGTCGCCGCGATCGCCGCGATGCAGGGCCTCGGCAACAAGCTGAAGACCACCTTCTCGAACGTGTCGTCGAACATGTCGGCCACCTGAGCCACAGTTTACGACCGAATCACGGGGGCGGCGGGACGATGGTTCCGCCGCCCTCTTCGTTTGCCGCCTCGCGTCAGAGCCGGCCCATCGCCAGGAACTTCTCGCGCCGCTCCTGCCGCAACGTCGCCGCGTCGCGATGGTCGAGCGAGGCGAGCGCCGCGTCGAGCGCATCGCCGAGCAGGCGGATTGCCTCGGCGGGGTCGCGATGCGCACCGCCCAGCGGCTCGGGCACGATCGTGTCGATCACGCCGAAAGTCTTGAGATCCTGCGCGGTGACGCGCATCGCCTCGGCCGCATCCGCCGCCTTGTCGGCGGTCCGCCACAGGATCGAGGCGCAGCCTTCGGGGCTGATCACCGAATAAATGGCGTGTTCGAACATCAGCACGCGATTGCCCGCCGCGAGCGCCACCGCGCCGCCCGACCCGCCCTCGCCGACGATCGCCGCGACCACCGGCACGCCGGCGGCAAGGCAGGCCTCGGTCGAGCGGGCGATCGCCTCGGCCTGACCGCGTTCCTCCGCCTCGATGCCGGGGAAGGCGCCCATCGTGTCGACCAGGGTCACCACCGGCAGGCCGAATCGGCTCGCCATGTCGACCAGCCGGATCGCCTTGCGATAGCCCTCGGGCTTGCCCATGCCGAAATTGTGGCGCAGCCGGCTGGCGGTATCGGCACCCTTCTCGTGGCCGAGCACCATCACCTTGCGGCCGCGGAAGCTCGCGAAGCCACCCATGATCGCCTGATCGTCGGCAAAGGCGCGATCGCCGGCGAGCGGCACGAACTCGTCGAACAGGCCGGCGACATAGTCCTTGAAATGCGGCCGTTCGGGATGACGCGCGACCTGCGTCTTCTGCCACGGGGTCAGCTTGGCGAAGGTATCGCGCAGCAATTTGTCGGATTTCGCCTGCAACCGTGCCAGATCGGCGGCAATGTCGATCGTACCGTCGGCCGCGGTCGCCCGCAGCTCGTCGATCCGGCCCTGCAATTCGGCAATCGGTTTTTCAAATTCGAGGAAGCTCGCCATGCTGCGCGGGTTACGGGCGACGCGCGCGTCCGTCAACGCGCCCCGGATCGCCGAGCGGATGGCGCGCGTTGACCAGCTCGACCAGCCGGCTCGCATCGACGTGCGTGTAGATCTCGGTGGTGGCGATATCCGCGTGGCCGAGCATCGCCTGCAAGGCGCGCAGATCGGCGCCGCCGGCAAGCAGGTGCGTCGCAAAGGCATGGCGTAGCACGTGCGGGCTGACCCGGTCGGGCGGGATGCCCGCCTCGGCGGCGAGCGCCTTGACCAACTGGTAGAGGCGGATGCGGGTGAGATGGCCGCGGCCCGAGGGGAACAGCCAGGGCGCGTCGGCCGGCACCTGCGTCCGCCACCGCGCCACCGCCGCGCGGGCGCGATCCGACAGGGGCACCAGCCGCTCGCGCCCGCCCTTGCCCTTGAGGATCAGGAACGGACGGTCGGGGTGGATCGCGTTGCGCGGCAGGCTGACCAATTCGGTGGCGCGCAGCCCCGATCCGTAAAGCAGCTCGACCAGAGCGGCGAGCCGCAGGTCGCCCGGCAGCGGCCGCTCGCCCTCGACCCGCGCCGCGATCACCGCGAACAGGCGCTCGACATCGCCGTGATCGAGCACCTTGGGCAGCCGCCGCGCCGGCCCCGGCCGCGGCAGCGCGCTGCCCGGATCGTCGGCGCGGTGGCCCTCTTCGGTGAGGAAGCTGTAGAACCGCCGCAGCGCGGCGGCCTTGCGCGCCACGGTGCTGCGCGCCAGCGCGCGCCATTGCTCGGCGAGCGCCTGCACCTGATTCGGAGTCGCGGCGACGAGCCCGTCGGGCAAAGCCGCCGCGGCGAGCGTCAGGTCGCTGCGATAGGCGGCGATCGTATTCGTCGCGGCACCGGCCTCCGCCGCCAGCATTTCGAGGAACCGCTCGATCAGCGCGCGGTCGCCGCTCACACGCGCGCGAGCGCCTCCGCCGCGATCATCCGCGCCTCGCCCTCCAGTCCGACCGCGCGCAGCGCCGAGACGATGCGGTAGAGCATCGCCGGCGGCACCCCGCGCCAGTGCGGCGTCTGCATGCCGATCGCGGCAAGCAGCGCCACCGTCCCCGGCTGATTGTCCGCCGCGGCGCGATCGATCGCGCGCGTCCAGCTGGTCTCCGCGCCGATCCGCACGTCGAGCGCCGCTGCCGCCCGCTCGATATCGTCGGGGCTGAGCCGGCCGAGACCGGCAAGCCCTGCGAAGAACAGCCGCTGCTTGAGCGCGGCATCGCCGCTGCCCGCATAGGCGGACAATTGCCGGTAGCTGAGCCGGCCGCCGCTGTCGGGATCGGCGAGCGCGATCATCGCCCAGGCATCGCTACCCTCGTCCACCGCCGCCCGCCAGCGCGCCGCGCTGCGATCGAGCCCAGCGGTCAGCATCGACGCGACGAGCTGCGGCGCCTCGGCGATGCCGGTCCGCGCCGGCAGCCGCGCCGCGGCGCGGGCGGTGAGCACCAGCCGCGGATAGGCCGGCTGTCCGGCGGTGCCACCCCAGAGGTTGCGCAGCGCGGTGAGGCGCGTCGGCATGTCGGCGCCGATATAGGCGGTGCGCAGATCGTTGATCGACGCGGCGATCGGCGCGGGCGTCTCATTGGCGGCGTCGAGCGCGCCGTACAGATCGACCAGCGCCGCCGACGACAGCACGCCCTGCCCGGCGGCCGCCTCCGCCGCCGGCAGGCGGTCCGCCATCGGGATCGACGGCGACAGCGCATACCAATAGCGCGCCTGCGCCCCGGCGGTCGCGAACAGGCTATCGGGGATCGTCACCCCGGTCGCCGCGGCGAGCCCGAAGCGCCAGGCGGTGAGCGTATCCACCCCCGCCCATTCGATCGTCACCGCCTGCCCGCCATTGGGGCCGGCGCCGACCACCTTCTGCGCGAGTTGCAGATCGATACCGGTCGCGACGTTGCGCCGCCGCGCGGCGGTGACCAGCGCCTTGGCGCGGGCGGGCTCGCCGGCGAGCCCCGCGCACATCGCCTGCGCGAGCGACCAGCCCCGCTCATGCGTCGCCGCCAGCGCGGCATCGGCGATCGGGCACATTTCCGACGGATCGCCGGTCGCGAGCGCGGTGTTGAGCGCGACCTGATAGAGTTTGGGGGTGTAATTGTCGTTGTCGACGCTCTGCACCACCGCGCGGGCGCCGACTGCCTCACCCATGCGCAGCAGCAGCCAGGCGCGCTCGGCGGCGAAGTCGGCGCCGTCGACCGCCGCGGGCGTATCGACCTGTGCCACCAGCGTGCGTCGCAACAGAATCGACAGCCAACGCGACGGCAAGGGCGCGGCGACGCTGCGCATCAACCGTTCGAGATAGCGGCCGTCCGCCTCACCGAAGGCGTCGGGCGCGAGCGCGCCCTCGTGCGGCCCCGCCGGCCCGACCCGGTCGAGCGAACGGCGCGCGGACAGTGGCATCTCATATTGCGCGAGTACCGCGGGGTCGACCGTCGGCGTCGGCGACGGCGTCGCGCTGGCGAGCGGGATCGGCGTCTCGCCGGGCAGCGGCTGGACCAGACCGGTTGGGGCCGGCACGGGCAGCGGTGCGGGCACGCTCGCCGCGCCGCCGCTCGCGGCGGGCGCCGGGCGCGGCGTCGCCGCCGGGCGGGCGGACGGTGCCGGCGCGGGCTCGCCGAAGCCCGGCGGCAGGATCGATTCGGGCTTCTCCTGCGCGTAAGCGGCGACGGCCGCCGCGACGATCGCCACGCCGGCGACGCCGCGCGTCACCTGTCGCAGCCGCCGCGCCCGATGCGTGCGAGCCTTCATCCTGTCCCCCGACCCCAGATTACGCCGGCGTCAGCTGAGGTTGGCAAGCGTCACGGCCTTTTCGACATGCGTCTGCGGCCGCTCCGACGCCCGGCCGGCGAGCAGGAACAGACCGCCGACCACCACGACGAGGATGACGACGACGGAGAGAACCAAGCGAGACATACCGTACCTTAAGACGCGTAAAAGGCGGATGCGGAGCTTTTGCCCCGTCCGGACCCGCTGTATAGCGCTCCGTTCCATGTTGCAAAGCGCTCATCCCCCGCCGACCGGCCCCAAGCGACGCGATCCGGCTCGGCCGATCGTGCTGGTCGGGCTGATGGGCGTCGGCAAGTCGACGGTCGGGCGGCGGCTGGCGAGCCGGATGCGACTGCCCTTCGTGGATGCCGACACCGCGATCGAACAGGCCGCCGGCATGACGATCGCCGAAATCTTCGAACGCTTCGGCGAGGCTTATTTCCGCGACGGCGAACGCCGCGTCATCCAGCGATTGATGGACGGCACGCCCAAGGTGATCGCCACCGGCGGCGGCGCCTTCATCAACGACGAGACGCGGGCGCTGATCCTCGCCGACGCGACCGCCATCTGGCTGCGCGCGCATCCCGACGTGCTCGCCGAGCGCGTCGGCCGGCGCGATACGCGCCCGCTGCTGCGCGGCAAGGACCCGCGGCAGGTGCTCGCCGAACTCGCCACCATCCGCAACCCGATCTACGCCGAGGCGCATATCCATATCACCAGCAACACCGCTCCGCACGAGGCCACGGTCAACGCGATCCTGAAGGCGATCGGCCACGGGCGGCACGCGGCATGACCGTGATCACCGTCGCGCTCGGCGACCGCAGCTATCCCATCGTCATCGAAGCCGGCGTCCTCGACCGCGCCGCCGACCACCTCGCCCCGCTCGCGCGCGGGCGGACGCTGGCGATCGTCACCGACGAGAACGTCCGCGGCCATGCCGAACGCCTGCAGGCGGTGCTCGCCGCCGCGGACGTGCGCAGCGAGACGATCGTACTGCCGCCGGGCGAGCAGACCAAGAGCTGGACGCAGCTTGCCGCGCTCTGCGACCGGCTGCTCGATCTCGGCATCGAGCGCGGCGATCATGTCATCGCGCTCGGCGGCGGGGTGATCGGCGATCTCGTCGGCTTCGCCTGCGCGATCCTCAAGCGCGGCTGCCGCTTCGTCCAGATCCCGACCTCGCTGCTCGCGCAGGTCGACAGTTCGGTCGGCGGCAAGACCGCGATCAACACCCGCGCCGGCAAGAATCTGATCGGCGCCTTCCACCAGCCGTCGCTGGTGCTGATCGACCCGGCGCTGCTCGATACGCTCCCGGCGCGCGAGGTACGCGCCGGCTATGCCGAGGTGGTCAAATACGGATTGATCGACGATCCCGCCTTCTTCGACTGGTGCGAGGCGCATGGCGCGGCGCTGATCGCCGGCGATCCCGCCGCGCGCGATCAGGCGATCGCCCATGCCGTCGCCGCCAAGGCGCGGATCGTCGCCGCCGACGAGCACGAGACCAACGGCACGCGCGCGCTGCTCAACCTCGGCCATACCTTCGGCCATGCGCTCGAGGCGGAAGCGGGCTTCTCGCAGGCGCTGCTGCATGGCGAGGCGGTCGCCGCCGGCTGCGCGCTCGCCTTCGCCTTCTCCGCCGAACAGGGCATCGCCCCGGCCGCCGATGCGGCGCGGGTCGCCGCCCACCTGCGCGCGATCGGCCTGCCGGACGGGCTCGCCGCCGCGGGGATCGGCGCGAGCGGTGCGACGCTGGTCGACCATATGCGTCACGACAAGAAGATGGCGGCGGGCACCCTGCCCTTCCTGCTCGCCCGCGGCATCGGCCGGACCTATCTCGACCGCACGGTCGATCTCGATACCGTCGCGGCCTTTCTCGACCGGCAGGCGCGCTGATGCCCAACGGCGTCGCCAAGCGCGATCTGCCGAGCAAGATCTGCCCGGCCTGCGAACGCCCGTTCACCTGGCGCAAGAAATGGGCGCGCGACTGGGATGCCGTCGTCTATTGCTCGGACGCCTGCCGCAAGAAGCGTTAGCGCCCCGCCAGCCGCTCGTAGAAGCCGCCGAACCGCCCGTCCGGGTCGATCAGATGCACTTCGATGATCCAGTGCCGGGTGCGGCCGTGCGCGTCGGGATCGCTCAGCGGCAGCGGGTTGGCCGGGCTGATATGATGCGCCTGCCGCGCACCCGGCAGCCGGGCGTGCGGGAATTCGGCGACGATATGCCCCGCGATCTGCCCGCCGAAGCGATAGCCGGCCGCCGCCGCGCTGAGGCAGGCATAATCGTAGAGGTCGGCGCCGGTGATGTCCGGCTGCGCCGACAGCCGCGCGTCGATCAGCGCGAACTGGCGCGGCAGTTCGGCGACGAGCGCCTGCCGCGCCGGGTCGCTGCCGATCGCGAAACTCTGCCCGACATCCGCCTCCCAGGTGCCGAACACCGGGCCGAGATCGACGAAGACGATGTCCTCCTCGGCCACCGTCACCACCGGCGGGTTGTCGGCGAAGATCGCCAGCGTGTTGGGCCCGGCGCGGACGATGCGCTTGTGCCAGTCCTGCGCGACGCCGAATGCGTCCTGCGCGACATGCTTGATCGCCTGTTCGATGTCGCGCTCGCTGCGTCCCGGCCGGATCAGCCCGTCGGCGACGATCCGCTCGATCAGTTCGAGCGCGCGATCTTCCGCCGCGATCAGCGCGGCACGGCGATCCTGTTCGGCGATATCCGGCGTCATGCCGCCACCTTCTGCTTGCTGTCCGGGGTCGTAACGATCACCCCGATCGATGCGGCGACGACCATCGCGATCGCGCCCCATTGCGTCAGGCTCAGCGTCTCGCCGAGCAGCGCTACGCCGGCGAGCGCGCCGACCACCGGTTCGAGGCTGAGCAGCACGCCGAGGCTATGCGGCGGGATGCGCTGCAACGCGATCATCTCGAGCGAATAGGGGATGGCGCTCGACAGCAGCGCCGCGATCACCCCCATGCCGAGCCACAACGGCGTGAGCAGCGCCGCGCCGGCATGCGCGATACCGATCGGCACGACGAGCAGCGCGGCGGCGACCATGCCGAGCGCTACCGCCTGCCCCGCCGGCAGATGCCCGGTGCGTCGCCCGGCGAGGATATAGCAGGCCCAGCCCGTCGCCGCGCCGAACGCGAAGCCGATGCCGACCGGATCGAGCGACTGCGCGCCACCATGGACCGGGAGCAGCAGCCACAGACCCGCCACGGCCAGTCCCGCCAGCGCGACGTGCACCGCGCGCCGCGCATGGGCGAGCGCCACCGCCAGCGGCCCGAGAAACTCGATCGCGATCGCCGGCCCGAGCGGCAGCGTGCGCAGCGCCATGTAGAAACTGAGGTTCATCGCCCCGAGCGCCAGACCGTAGCAGAGCAGCCGCCCGGCATCGTGCCGGGTCAGCGCGAATCGCCACGGCCGCATCGCGACGAGCAGCAGCAACGCCGAGAAACCGACGCGATAGGCGGTGGTCCCCTCCGCCCCGACCAGCGGGAACAAGCGTTTGGCGAACGAGGTGCCGCCGCAGAAGGCGACGATCGCGGCGACCAGCGCGGCATAGGGAAGCAGGTTGGACGCAGGGCGGGACATAGGATCACTGTAGCGGATCGGCGGCGCCCCGCGGAACCGTTACGCCGGAACGGAGCGAATTTGGTTGAGGCCGCGGACGTGCGGGAGACCGGCGCGGCTGCTCAAGGGTGAGGACAACCGCCGCGATGACGGATGCAGCTGCGCCGCCAGCCTGCCATCCCTCATCCGCGTATCACCCGCGCAGCGACCACCCCAGCCACAGCCAGCCGCCGATCAGCAGCGCGCCGCCGATCGGCGTCACCGCACCGAGCCAGTGCGGCGCGCCCTTCGCCATCAGATAGAGCGTGCCGGCGAAGATCGCCGCGCCGACGACGAACAGCCACGCCGCCCCGCGCGCCTCGAAGCGGAGCGCGACCAGCGCCGCGACCGCATGGATCATCTGATATTGCGCCCCGGTCTTGAGCCATTCGGCCGCGACGCCGGTCGCGCCATGCGCGCCCATCGCCCCCGCCGCCACCGCGATCGCGCCCGACAGCGCCGCCAGTATCGCCACGATCATCGCGGATCATCCCCCCAGGGCTGCTGCTCGGCGACGAGCGAGCGCGCCGCGCGAATGTCGTTCGCCGCGATCTGGATGCGCAGCCGCTCCTTGTCGCGGGCGCGATAGCTCTCTTCGGCGCGATCGATCTCGGCACCGGCGATGCCGAGATCGCGCATCGCCACCCGCGCCATCTTCACCGCCGATTCGAGCACCTCGCGCACCACAAAGACCCCCGAGGCGCGCTTGAGCTTGACCAGCGCCCGCCGGTCGAAGACGCGGACGTAGATCGCGGCATCGGGGAAGGCTTCGTGGATGCCTTCCAGCGTCTCGGGGTCGATCTGGTCGCCGTCGACGCAGAACAGGATCAGCTCCGCCTCCGCCGCCCCCGCCTGACGCAGCAAGTCGAGCCGGGTGCCGTCGCCGTAATAGACCTTCGCGCCGAACTCACCGGCGATGTCGATCATCTCGATATCGCGGTCGATCAGCGTCACCGGGATCTTCTGCGCGAGCAGCATCTGGCCGACCGTCTGGCCGAAGCGACCGTAACCGACGATGATCGCATTGGCGCCCTCCGCCTTCGGCCCGTCGCGCGCCTGGTCCTTGACCACCGGCTCCTCGCGGAAGCGCCGGGTCGCGCCCATCAGGAACGGCGTCGTCGCCATCGACACGGTGATGATCGCGCCGAACAGGCTCGCCGCTTCCGGCGCGACGAGCAGGCCGTTCTGCGCCTGCGCGAACAGCACGAAACCGAATTCGCCACCTTGGCTGAGCAGCACGCCGAGCGCGAGCGCGCTGCGCCACGTCATGCGGAAGGCCAGGCCAATGCCGGTGATCACCAAAGTCTTGGTGGCGATCAGCGCCAGCGCCATCCCCGCGACGAACAGCGGCCGCTCGGCGATCGCGTGCAGATCGAGCATCATGCCGACGACGAGGAAGAACAGCCCGAGCAGAATCGAACGGAACGGCTCGACATCCGCCTCCAGCTCGTGGCGATACGGACTGTCGGCGAGCATCACCCCGGCGATGAACGCGCCGAGCGCGGTCGACAGGCCGAGCGCCTCCATCACCGCCGCGCTCGCGATCACCGTGAACAGCGCGGCGAAGACGAACATCTCGCGCTCGTTGAGATTGCCGATCAGCCGGAACAGCGGCCGCAGCACGAACCGCCCGGCGAGCACCAGCCCGGCCACCGCCACCACCGTGTAGAGCGCGAGCAGCCAGCCCGGCGGTCCGTTGGCGTCGGCGGGGTTGCGGCTCATCGCCGCGACGATCGTGATCAGCGGGACGATCGACAGATCCTGGAACAGCAGGATCGAAAAGGCGCGCTCGCCGAACGGGGTGCGCAGCCGACCCGAGGATTGCAGCAGCGGCAGCACCTGCGCGGTCGACGACAGCGCCAGCGGCAGGCCGAGCGCCAGCGCCGCGGTCGGCGAGAAATGCGCAAAGGCATAGACGATGCCGGAGATCGCCAGCCCGCACACCACCACCTGGATCAGCCCGAGCCCGAAAATCTCCTGCTTCATCCGCCACAGCCGCGTCGGGTTGAGCTCCAGCCCGACGATGAACAGCAGCAGCGTGATGCCGAGTTCGGCGATCCCCAGTTTCGATTCGGCATCGCCGACCAGACCGAGAATGTGCGGCCCGACCACCGCGCCGGCGACGAGGAAGCCGAGCGTCGCGCCGAGCCCGAGCTTGCGGAACAGCAGGACGAAGGCGAGTCCGAACCCGAGCAGGATGACGCCGTCGCGCAGCAGCGACGCGCCTTGCGCCGCCTCATGCATCGGCATGCGCCTCGCGTGCGGCGAAGGCGGCCTCCGCCGCCGCCTCGAACGCCAGCCGGATCGAGGCGTGGCGTGCGGTGAAGGACAGGGCCGGGGTGAACACCGCCAGCCCCGGCCAATCGGGCATCGCGCCCTCGCCGGCGAGCCAGCCGGTCAGCCCGTCGCGGGCGGCGGCCAGCTCCTCGGGTGTCTTGCCGAGGATCGCCTGCGCGAGCAGCGACGACGACGCCTGGCCGAGCGCGCAGGCGCGCACCAGCAGCCCCACCTCGCCCACCCGCCCCGCCGCGTCGAGGCCGATGTCGACCGTCACCCGGCTGCCGCAGATCGGCGATCGTTTCTCCGCGGTCGCCTGCGCATGGTCGAGCCGCGCATGATGCGGGATCGACGCGGCGAGCCGCAGGATGTCGGCATTGTACAGGCTGGCGGTCATGGCTGGCTCGATGGTTCGGCGGCGGGGCGCGCGCCAAAGACGGGAAGGCCGCGCCGGCGCCGATCGACGAAATCGGCGATCCCCGCGCTGGTCGCGTTGAGCAGATTATAGCAGCGCGAATGGGTCATCCACTCAGGCCGGCGCGCCGGGCCGCCGTTGGCGGTATCGACCAGCAGCGCCGCGACGAGAAAGCCGAGGCTGGCGATGATCAGCCCCTTGAGCGCGCCGAAGCCGAAGCCGAGCGCGCGATCGACCGGGCCGAGGATCGACTGCCGCGTCCGCTTGCCGATCGCATTGGCGACGAGCTTGCCGCCGAGATAGGTGCCGCCCGCGATGATGACGAACGCCGCCACCGCCGCCCCCGACGGGGTCCCGATCGTGCCGCTAAGCTTGGCGGCGAGCGTGACGTGGAACAGCTTGAGCATCGCGACGATCGCCACCCAGGCGAACAGCGACAGCACCTCGGTGACGAACCCGCGCTTGAGCCCGAGCAGCGCCGCCCCGAGCACGGCGACGAGAACGATGATGTCGAGAGCGGTCAGCGCCATGGCTTGGGAATAGGGATGCCGGGGCGGAGGCGCTAGTCCCCGTCGCGGCATCGGCGGTGATGGACCACCTGGCCCCACCCTCGTCATCCCGGCGAAAGCCGGGATCCATGGATACGGGCGGTCAGGGTTGCGCGTGACTACCGACAGCGCCGTGTCTATGGATCCCGGCTTTCGCCGGGATGACGAATGGGGGGCTGTGGACCCGCCTATGTCCTCGGGAAAATGGCACGTGTGCCCCTCACAGGCTGCCAGCGACTCGCCACCTTCAGGCCGCTTTGTCGGACCGGCCTCCCGGACATCGGACGGACGCCGCCTGACCGAACGCCCAACCCACGCTCACCGTCCGAGCATATGATCCACGAACGCCCCCAGAGTCCGGAAGCCCGTCATCCGCAGCGCGCTGTCCTCCTTCGCCACCGCCGCCGGCACCAGCGCGCGTTCGAAGCCGAGCTTGCCCGCCTCCTTGAGCCGCAGCGCGCCATGCGCGACCGGGCGGATCTCGCCCGACAATGCGACCTCGCCGAAGGCGACCGCGTCGATCGGCACCGGCCGTTCGGACAGCGCCGAGATCAGCGCCGCCGCCACCGCCATGTCCGCCGCCGGGTCCTGCACGCGATAGCCGCCGGCGATGTTGAGATAGACTTCGGCGTTGGAGAAACTGAGCCCGCAGCGCGCCTCCAGCACCGCGAGGATCATCGCCAGCCGGCCGCTGTCCCAGCCGACCACCGCGCGCCGCGGCGTCGCGCCGCTCGCCAGCCGCACCACCAGCGCCTGGATCTCGACCAGCACCGGCCGCGTCCCTTCCAGCGCCGGGAACACCGTCGTGCCGGTCACCCCCTCGTCGCGCTGCGTCAGGAACAATGCCGAGGGATTGGAGACCTCGGCCAGTCCCTCGCTCTGCATCGCGAAGACGCCGATCTCGTCGGTGCCGCCGAAGCGGTTCTTGATCGCGCGGAGGATGCGATATTGATGGCTGCGCTCGCCTTCGAAGGCGAGCACGGTGTCGACCATATGTTCGAGCACGCGCGGCCCGGCGATCGCGCCGTCCTTGGTGACGTGGCCGACCAGCACCAGCGCGGTGCCGCGCTCCTTGGCAAAGCGGATCAGCTCCTGGCTCGACGCACGCACCTGGCTGACCGTGCCCGGCGCGCCCTCGATCAGGTCGGAGTGCATGGTCTGGATCGAATCGATCACCAGCAGGTCCGGCGCCTGGCCGATCGACAGCGTCGTCAGGATGTCGCGCGTCGAGGTCGCCGCGGCGAGCTGCACCGGCGCCTGGCCGATGCCGAGCCGCCGTGCGCGCAGCCGCACCTGATCGGTCGCCTCCTCGCCCGAGACATAGGCGACGCTGCGTCCGGCGAGCGCGAGCTTGGCCGCCGCCTGCAACAGCAGGGTCGACTTGCCGATGCCGGGATCACCGCCGATCAGCGTCGCCGAGCCTTCGACGAAGCCGCCGCCGAGCGCGCGGTCGAGCTCGGCGATGCCGGTCGCCATCCGCTCGGGCAGGACGATATCGGCGTCGAGCCCGACGAGCTGGAACGAGCGGCCGCCGGTGCGCAGGTCGTGCTTGGCCTGGAACGGCGTGACGACCGCCGCCGCCTCCTCGACCAAAGTATTCCATTCGGCACAATCGGCGCACTGCCCCGCCCAGCGGTGCGACACCGATCCGCACGCCTGGCACACATATCGTTTCTGCGGTTTCGCCATGCGCGCGGATATAGTGCGACGAGAACGGGAAGGGAACAAATATCCGCGCCGGCGCGCGGAGACGGCACGGCATACACTGCCACGAGGCGGCACTTCGACCGGCGGTGCCGAGGCGGCGCACCGGGGCGCGGTCGCTTGCGGCTGGCACCGATCATCGCGGTGCCGCCAGTCTCCCGCCGCTACCGGCCATGCCGCCGATCCGCTGCCGGTGCCGAAGATCATTGCGGCCGCCGACATAGTCACGCCGCAATCGGGCCGCTATGGCCGGTGTCGGTATGCAACCCTCTGATCTTCGTATCGCGCTGTTCAGCGGCAATTATAACTACACCCGCGATGGCGCGAACCAGGCGCTCAACCTGCTCGTCGGCCATCTGCTCGATCGCGGCGCGGCGGTGCGCATCTATTCCCCGACGATCGATCCGCCCGCCTTTCCGCCGGTCGGCGATCTCGTCTCGGTGCCGGCGATCCCGATGCCGGGCGGCCGCGCCGAATATCTGCTCGGCCGCTATCTGCCGAAGACGACGCGCGAGGATGTCGAGGCCTTCGCCCCCAACATCGTCCACGTCTCGGCGCCCGATCTGCTCAACCATGGCGCGGTAAGCTGGGCGCGGCGCAACGGCGTGCCCGCGGTCGCCTCGTTCCACACGCGGTTCGAGACCTATTTTCGCTATTACCGGATCGGCTTCGTCGAGCCATGGATCAAGGCGCTGATGACGCGCTTCTACAATCGCGTCGACGTGGTGATGCCGCCGAGCCCGAGCATGGGGACGCTGCTGCGCGAATGGGGCGTGACGACGCCGATCACCATCTGGTCGCGCGGCATCGATCACGACACCTTCGTGCCCGAGCGGCGCAGCCTCGCCTGGCGGCGCGAGCGCGGCATCGGCGACGACGAGATGGCGGTCGGCTTCCTCGGCCGGCTGGTCAAGGAAAAGGGCCTCGACGTCTTCGCCGAGGTGGTGAAGGCGCTCACCCGCCGCGGCGTGCCGCACAAGGTGCTGGTGATCGGCAAGGGACCGGCGCAGGACTGGTTCGCCGAACAGGCGCCGGGCGCGATCTTCGCCGGCTTCCAGTCGGGCGACGACCTCGGCCGTGCGGTCGCGTCGATGGACGTGTTCTTCAACCCGTCGATCACCGAGACGTTCGGCAACGTCACCACCGAGGCGATGGCGGCGGGCGTCCCCGTCGTCGCGGCGCGCGCAACCGGCGCGGTCGATCTGGTCGAGGACGGCGTCACCGGCTTCCTCGTCGATCCGACCGACATCGCCGGCTATGCCGATGCGATCGCGCGCATCGTCGGCGATCCCGCCCTGAAGGCGAGCATGAGCGCGGCCGGCATCGCCCGCGCCGCGCATTATCGCTGGGACAGCGCCAACCAGACCGTGCTCGACACCTATCTGGCGCTCGCCCGCCGCTGACCGGCGCGCGCCCTACCCCTCGCGCCAGTCGAAGGTCAGCGGCGCCTCGCGGAACGCGAAGCGGTCGAGATGGCTGGCGACGACGCCGCGCATCCGCTCGACATCCTCGCCCGCCGGCACGGTGAGCAGCAGGTCGAGCGTCTCGCTGTCGGCGCGCATCGCCAGAACCGATCCGTTGGGGAAGGTGATCGTCCCCTCCTCGGCAGTGAAGCTTACCGTCATCTTGTGGCTCCAATGCTTGGCGAGCTGCTGGAGATAGCGGCTGGCCGATGCCGTCGGCACGCGGGCGACCGAGGCGCTCACTTGATGCGCTCGATCTTGCGGACGACCTCGTCGATCAGCGCGGCGACCTCATGCGCGGCCTCCTCCGACAGATCGTCGGCCTCCAGCCGGTTGCGCAGGACGTTGCGCAGATTGTGCAGCGCGCGGCGGACGGGCGCACGATCGCTGCGCGCGCGATGCGCGCCGACCTCGGTGAGGCGGGCGATCAGCATCGCCACCTGCTCGGCATGTTCGGCGAGATGCGCCTCACCCGCCGCGGTGACGACGAACCGCTTGCGCGAATTGTCGGACGGCTGTTCGGCGATCAGCTCCATCTCGGCGAGCATCGTCAGCGCCGGATAGACCATCCCGGGCGATGGCGCATAGACGCCGCCGGTCAGTTCCTCGATCGCCTTGATCAGCTCATAGCCGTGGCGCGGTTCGTCGGCGATCAGCCGCAGCAGCACCAGCCGCAGCTCGCCGCCATCGAACATCCGCCGCCGGCCGCCGCCGCGCTGCACCTCGTCCCACCGTTCGGCGAAGTCCGCAGCGAAACGGTCCCAGCGGTGATGCCCACCGCGGGGGCCGCAGCCGCGCTGACGGCCGCCATGGCCGTGGCCAAATCCAAATCCAAATCCGTGCATGATCGATTCCCTGTCTGTCATGATGCAGCGAAGATATATCTTACTGGTCATACCGCAAGACCCCTCAAGATATATTTTGAAAGCGGCTGACTCGTGTCGGGGGGGTGACGCCGGCCCCCTGCCCGCCTATCTCGGGCCGATGGCAGATCTGCTCACCGGCCTCGATCCGGAGCCTCCCGTCGCGCCCACCCCCACCGGCGACGCCCCGCTCGCCGACCGGCTGCGTCCCCGCGCGCTCGGTGAGGTGGTCGGCCAGGAGCATCTCACCGGACCCGACGGCGCGATCGGGCGGATGGTCGCCGCCGGCCGGCTGTCGTCGATGATCCTGTGGGGGCCGCCGGGCACCGGCAAGACGACGATCGCGCGGCTGCTCGCCGCCGCGGTCGATCTGCGCTTCGTCGCCATCTCGGCGGTGTTCTCGGGCGTCGCCGAGCTCAAGAAGGCCTTCGCCGAGGCGCGCGACCACGCCCGCATCGGCAAGCGCACCCTGTTGTTCGTCGACGAGATCCACCGTTTCAACCGCGCGCAGCAGGACGGCTTCCTCCCCTTCGTCGAGGACGGCACCGTCATCCTCGTCGGCGCGACCACCGAGAATCCGTCGTTCGAACTCAACGCCGCGGTGCTGAGCCGTGCGCAGGTGCTGATCCTCCACCGGCTCGGCGCGGAGGCGCTCGGCCAGTTGCTCGACCGGGCCGAGGCGGCGGAGGGGCGCGCGCTGCCGCTGACCCCCGCGGCGCGCGCGGCGATGATCGCGCAGGCGGACGGCGACGGCCGCTTTCTGCTCAACCAGGCCGAGACGCTGTTCGCGGTGCAGATCGACGCGCCGCTCGACCCCGCCGGCCTGTCCGCCTTCCTCCAGCGCCGCGTCGCGGTCTACGACAAGGATCGCGAGGGGCATTATAACCTCATCAGCGCGCTGCATAAGAGCATCCGCGGATCGGACCCGCAGGCGGCGCTCTATTACCTCGCGCGGATGCTGACCGCGGGCGAGGAGCCGCTCTACCTGCTGCGCCGCCTCACCCGCGCGGCGGTCGAGGATATCGGCCTCGCCGACCCGCAGGCGCTGGTCCAGTGTATCGCCGCCAAGGACACCTACGACTTCCTCGGTTCGCCCGAGGGCGAACTGGCGATCGCGCAGGCGTGCCTCTATCTCGCCACCGCGCCCAAATCGAACGCCGCCTATATGGCGCAGAAGAAGGCGTGGCGCAGCGCGCACGAGACGGGCTCGCTGATGCCGCCCGCCAATATCCTCAACGCCCCGACCAAGTTGATGAAGCAGATCGGCTATGGCGCGGACTACGCCTATGATCACGACACCGCCGACGCCTTTTCCGGCGCCAATTACTGGCCCGACGAGCTGCCGCCGCAGACCTTCTACGAACCGAGCGGCCGCGGCTTCGAGGCGCGCTTGCAGGAGCGGCTGGCGCATTGGGACAGACTGCGCAGCGAACGCAGCGGCGGGGTGGACTAGCGCCGGCGCTTCGGCCATGAGGGCGCCCGCGCCGGTTTAGCTCAGCTGGTAGAGCAGCGGTTTTGTAAACCGAAGGTCGCGGGTTCGATTCCTGCAACCGGCACCACCTTCCTGCTTTGGTCGGCGTGGGATCGCCTCTCCCGCGCGACAAAGCCGCATTGCCGCTTGCCATTCCGGTCCCCGCCCGCCTAAGGGCTGACCCGCGTCGGGGAGTGGCGCAGTCCGGTAGCGCGCCTGCTTTGGGAGCAGGATGTCGCAGGTTCGAATCCTGTCTCCCCGACCATCGCCCCCGGATCACTAAGGACCGTCGCGCAGCGCTTTACAAATCCGTCCCCGGCACCGCCGCTACGCCGCAGACGCCGGCCGCCCGCCGCTACGGCCCTAGAAGAACATCTTCCACCCGACCAGCGCGAGCGTCACCGCGAGGATCGGACGCAGCACGTCGTCCGAGATGCGGGTCGAGATCAGGCTGCCGAAGATGATCCCGGGCACCGATCCGATCAGCAGCGACGCGAGCAGCCCGACGTCGACCGATCCCATGAGCCAATGTCCGGAACCGGCGATCAGCGTCAACGGCACCGCATGCGCGATGTCCGACCCGACCAGCCGGTTGGTCGGCAGCTGCGGATAGAGGACCAGCAACACGGTCATGCCGAGCGCCCCCGCCCCGACCGAGGTGAGCGAGACCATCACGCCGAGCAGGACGCCGAGCAGGATCGTCGAGCGCGCGACGCTGCGCCCGGACATCGTGCCGAGCCGCGCGTGACAATAAGCGACGATCTGTCGCCGGAAGAGAATGGCGATCGCGGTGGCGAGCAAGGCGGCGCCGAGCGTCGCGGTGATGATATGCGCGGCGCCGCCCAGTTGCGCGCCGGACCATGACATCACGCCCAGCGTCGCCAGCGTCGCCGGGATACTGCCCGTGGCCAGCCGCCCGACCACCCGCCAGTCGACCGTGCCGCCGACGCCGTGGACGACGGTCCCCACCGACTTGGTGGCAGACGCATACAGCAGATCGGTGCCCACGGCGGTCGCCGGGTGGAAACCGAAGGCGAGCACGAGCAACGGCGTCATCAGCGATCCGCCGCCGACCCCGGTCAATCCGACGAGTGTCCCGACGCCGACGCCCGCGAGCGTATAGAGCGGGTTTATGTCAGCCAGCACTATCGAGCCTCGCACATGCTTCGTTGACGCCTAGCCTGCCCCCCGCCCCCGATCAAATCGAGGTAGAAATTCTGCGTCGGGCCAAATCTGCGGCGAGCGGGCGCAAGCCGATGGCCGGGCATTGCGGCGTCGGCGCCCGCGGAATGGGCATCAGAACGCCTTGCCGGATTGTCGTTCGACCGGGCCTTGAGGATCGCTGCGCTATCGCGATCGGCGGATCGCCGGAAAATCCCGCCTTGTCGGGCATGATGCCTCGCCGCCAAAGAGGGGACCGCACGCGACCCGCGCCGGAATCACACCGGCGCTGTGCGTCGCGACGAATGACGAAGAGGATGCCCGCCGATGAACGTTCTGACCGAACATGCCGGACACGACGGCCACGACCAACTGGCAGCGCTGATGGCGGCCAATCGTCAGCCGCCGATCGGCGAGACGCTGGATTTCACCATGGTCGAACTGGAGCGCGGCCGCGTCGTGTTCGCCGGCTCGCCTTCGCGCAAGGTCTATAATCCGATCGGATCGGTCCATGGCGGCTATGCCGCCACGCTGCTCGACAGCGCCTGCGGATGCGCGGTGCATTCGGCTCTGGCGGCGGGCCTGGGATATACGACGCTGGAGCTGAAGATCGCCTACCACCGGCCGCTGAGCGAGGCGAGCGGACCGGTCCGCGCCGAGGGCAAGATCATGTCGATCGGCCGCCGCGTCGGCTTTTCGGAAGCGACATTGGTCGACGCGCAGGGGCGCCTCTGCGCCTCGGCGACATCGACGCTGCTGATCTTCCCCCTCGACCCGCTGGCAGGCTGACGCGGCCACAGGCGCCCCCAGCTTGGCGAGCCGAGAGCGGGAGCCGCAGTACCCCGCCTTCGCACCACGGCCCCGGCAATACATATTTCAATTTGGCTTTTCTGCCGGACTGTGCTTCCTCTCGATGCGGACGGCAGACGATAACGTCGCCGCAAGGGGAGAGGTCAGGATGGCGAAGCGTTCGGCGGCAGCTGGATCGATAGGACTATTGGCAGCGACGATGCTGGCGAGCGCCGCGACGGCGCAGACCTACGGCCCGTTCAACGCTGATTTGCCCTCGGGTGGGGAAGCGATCCGCCAGACGATCGGCGACGCCTCGACGCCGATCGAGGCTGGCCGCTGGACGCTGTCGGCATGGATCGAGCCACAGGCGCTGCCCTCGACCCTGGTGCCGGTCGCCGGCTTCGGCGATGCGGCGCAGGGACCGCGCCGATTCCTTGCCCTGAATGCCGATCACCCTGCCTTGATCACCGAGGGCGGGACGATCACCGCCACGACGAGGCTGTCGCCCGGGCGCTGGTATCACCTCGCCGCAATTGCCGAAGCGGGCCGCGTCCGCCTCTTCGTCGACGGCAGGATGATCGCCAGCGGACGGATCGCCGTGGCACCGGTGCCGCCGGTCGCCACCCTCGCGCCGCGCGGCAGTGGAGCGCTGTTCGCCGGTCGTATCGCCGGCTTCCAGCTTGAGGCCGACGCCCTGTCTCCGGCGCTGCTCCGCAGCCGCGCCGCGACGCGCCCCGATCCTGCGCTGATCGCCTTCACCCAGGGCAGCCCGCACTGGCCCGTCCAGGTGCGCCAGATGGCGGGCCAGCTTGCCCCGCAGGATGCCTGGACCCGCCCCCGCTCGAACGCGCCGATCCCCGCCGCCGTCGCCAAGCCGCTGCCGGTGGTGCGCGGTCCCGTCCGTCGCGCCGACGGCAGCTGGGCGATCGACGGCTGGCGCCTTGCCGCCGCGCCGACCGTTACCGGCGACGCCGCCGCGATCAGCCGCACCGGGTTCGACGCCAGCCGCTGGTATGCCGCGACTGTGCCGGGCACGGTGCTGACCACGCTGGTCGATCGCGGCGTCTATCCCGACCCCGCCTACGGCCTCAACAACACGGTCATTCCGGAAACGCTCGCCCGGCAGGACTATTGGTACCGCACCGAATTCGACGCGCCGGCCGACGTCGCCGGCAAGCGCCAGATCCTCACCTTCGACGGCGTCAATTATGCCGCCGACATATGGGTCAACGGCCGCCGCGTCGGCACGATGAAGGGCGCCTTCATCCGCGGCCGGTTCGCGGTGACCCTGGCGCCGGGCCGCAACGCGATCGCCGTCCGCGTCTCGCCGCCGCCCCATCCCGGCATCGCGCACGAGGAGTCGATAACCGCCGGCGTGGGGGAGAATGGCGGCATGCAGATGCTCGACGGCCCGACCTTCGTCGCCACCGAAGGCTGGGACTGGATCCCGTCGATCCGCGACCGCAATACCGGCCTGTGGCAGGGTGTCTCGCTCGCCGCGACCGGGGCGGCGGCGATCGGCGATCCCCACGTCGTCACCAGCCTGCCGCGCGCCGACAATTCGGTCGCCGCGGTCGAGATCACGACGCCGATCACCAACACCGGCGGCCGGCGGGTGACCGCGACGGTCCGCGCCGCCTTCGATGACGTGGCCGTCGAAAAGCAGGTGTCGCTGATGCCGGGGGAGCACGCCGACGTGGTGATGACGCCGGCCGACTTCCCGGCGCTCGCGGTGCATCATCCACGGCTGTGGTGGCCGAACGGCTATGGCGATCCCGCGCTCCACGACCTGACCGTCACGGCCAGCGTCGATGGCGCGCCGAGCGACGTCAAACGCCTGCGGTTCGGCATGCGGCAGGTCACCTACGATCTGTCGCTGATGGATCAGGCAGGCCGTCTGGAGCGCGTCGGCGTCGATCTGACCAAGGCCCGCAGCCTCCACCAGCGCATCGTCGACGGCAGCCACGAGGGTATCCGGAAGGTACGCGACGGCTGGGCGGCGAGCCTCGTCGCCGGTGCCGAGCGAAGCCCGGCGGTGACGCCGGTCACCGATGCGCCGGGCCTGTCGCCCTATCTCGTCATCCGCGTCAACGGCGTGAAGATCGCCGCGCGCGGTGGCAATATCGGCATGGACGACTTTATGAAGCGGAGCGATCGCGCCCGCCTCGAGCCGATGTTCCGTCTTCACCAGGATGCGCATCTCAACATCATCCGCAACTGGGTCGGCCAGGACACCAGCGAGACCTTCTTCGATCTCGCCGACGAATATGGCCTGATGGTGCTGAGCGACTTCTGGGAGTCGACGCAGGACTACAATATCGAGGCACAGGACGTCGGATTGTTCATGGCCAATGCGACCGACGTGGTGAAACGCTATCGCAACCACCCGTCGATCGTCGTCTGGTTCGGGCGCAACGAAGGCGTGCCGCAGCCGGCGCTCAACACCGCGCTCGAGGATCTGATCGCCAAGGAAGACGGAACGCGGCTCTACATGGGCTCGTCGAACCGGGTGAATCTGCAGAATTCCGGGCCGTATAACTGGCGCCCGCCGGTGGAATATTTCACCGAGCACGCCCGCGGCTTTTCGGTCGAGAGCGGCACGCCGTCGCTGCCGACGCTGGAGGCGTGGCAGCGCGCGATTCCGAAGGCGGATCAATGGCCGATCGGCGACACCTGGGCCTATCACGACTGGCACCAGACCGGGAACGGCGGGGTCAAGACCTATATGGATGCACTCGCCGCCCGCTTCGGCGCCGGCACCAGCCTGCCCGACTTCGAGCGCAAGGCGCAGATGATGCAGTACGAATCCTATCGTGCCATCTTCGAGGGGATGAACGCCGGGCTGTGGACGGTGAATTCGGGGCGGATGCTGTGGATGACGCAGCCGGCCTGGCCATCGTCGGCGTGGCAGATCTTCTCGTCCGACTATGACACCCATGCCAGCTTCTACGGCGTCAAGAAGGCGGCGGAGCCGGTGCATGTCCAGATGAACCTGCCCGACGGCAAGGTCGTCCTCGTCAACAACCGCCTGACCGACATCGCCGGCGCGACCGTTACCGCCAAGGTCGTCGACCTCGCCGGCCGGACGCTGCTCGACCGCAGCACGACGATCACCGCCGCGCACGAGGCGGCCAGCGATGCCCTGGCGCTCGATCTGCCCGCGCTCACCGCGAACGGGCTCGTCCTCGTCGCGCTGTCGGCGCGCGATGCGGGGGGCAAGGACCTCTCCCGCAACCTCTACTGGCAGGGTGCCGACGATGCCGCCTATCGCGGCCTGACCAAACTGGCGCCGGTCACGCTGACGACGACGCTCGCCAGCGCCGCCGTCGGCGACGAAACCGAAGTCCGCGTCACCCTCGCCAACCCGGCGCGCACCCCGGCGATCGAAACCAAGCTGACGATGATGAACGGCGACGGCAGCCAGATCCTGCCCGCCTATTTCAGCGACAATTACGTGTCGCTGCTGCCGGGCGAGACGCGCACGGTGACGGTCCGCTATCCGACCGCGAAGGCGCGCGCCGCCCGCGTCGCATTGCGCGGCTGGAACGTCGCCGCGGCGGCGGAGCCGGTCCGTTGAGGGCGCTGTGGCTCGCCGCCACGCTGATCGCCGCGCCGGCGGCCGCGCAGACCGTCGCCTCGCCCGACGGGCGGCTGGTCGTCACGCTCGGCACCAACGCGGACGATCAGCCGACCTATGCGCTGGCGGTCGCCGGCCGCCCGGTCATCACCCCGTCGCCGCTCGGCCTCGAATTCGAGCAATATGCCAAGCTCGCCAACGGCCTGCGCACGACCGGCGTCGCCGCGTCGCAAGGCGAGGACCGCTATACGCTCCGCGCCGGCAAGGTCGCCGCGGTGGCGGAGCGCTACAACCAGATCATCGTCCATCTCGCGGAGCCGGGCGGCACGCACCGCCGGCTCGACCTGATCCTGCGTGCCTATGACGGCGGCATCGCGCTGCGTTACGGCGTGCCGCAACAGCCCGGTCTGACGACGCTGCGCATCGCCAACGAGCTGACGCAATTCGCCTTCGCCGGCGACTATGCATGCACCGGGCTCAACCTCGGCAGCTTCGGAACGAGCCACGAGGGGGAATATGATCCGGTTCGCGCCGCGGCGATTCGCCCCCATAATCTGTATGAGCTGCCGCTCGTCTGCGACACCGGCAACGCCGGCCCGTCGATCGCCATCGCCGAAGCGGCGGTGGAGCATTGGCCGGTGATGTACCTCACCGGCACCGAGACCGGCGCGCTCGGAGTGGCGGCGAAGCTCACCCGCCGGCCCGACGATCCGGCGATCGCGGTCAGGCTGGACGTCGGCGCCGGGATCGTTTCGCCATGGCGCGTCGTGATGGTCGCCGACACCGCCGGCAAGCTGATCGAACATACGCTGCTCACCAGCCTCAATCCGCCGCCACAGGGCGATTTCGCCTGGGTCAGGCCGGGCAAGACCGCCTGGGACTGGTGGTCGGGGCCGCTGCTCGCCGGCGTCACGCCGGCCGGGTCCAACGCCGCGACCGAGCGCGCGTTCATCGATTTCGCCGCGTCGCTCAAGCTGCCCTATATGATGATCGACGATGGCTGGTACGCCAACAGCGGCACCGGGCCGCTCGTCCTGCCCGGTGCCGATCCGACCAGGCCGATCCCGGCGATCGATCTGCCGGGGCTGGTCCGCTATGCGCGAGCGCGCGACGTCGGCCTGATCCTCTGGATCAACTGGCAGCTGCTCGATCGGGACATGGAGGGGGTGCTCGCCGCGGTCGAGAAGTTCGGCGCGAAGGGCATCAAGGTCGATTTCATGAACCGCGACGATCAGGCGATGGTCGACTTCTACCACCGCCTCGCCGCGGCGACCGCACGGCACCATCTGCTGCTCGACCTGCACGGCGCGACGCATCCCTGGGGGATGACGCGGACGTGGCCGAACTTCATCACGCAGGAAGGGGTGCTCGGCGCGGAATATAACAAATGGACCAAGCGGATCACCGCGCGCCACAATATCACGCTCGCCTATACGCGGATGCTCGCCGGGCCGCTCGACTATACGCCCGGCGGCTATCGCAACGCCACGCCGGCAAGCTTCCGCATCGCCGTCAACGGCCCGCAGACCCAGACGACGCGCGCGGCGGAGCTGGCGAAATATGTCGTGTTCGAAAGCCCGCTCCAGTCGGTCGCCGACACGCCCGATGCCTATCGCGGCCAGCCCGGCCTCGACTTCCTGGCCGAGGTGCCGGCGAGCTGGGACGAGACGCGCTTCGTCCAGGGCACGCTGGGCGAATTGATCGTGCTCGCGCGGCGCAAGGGGGACCGTTGGTATCTCGGCGCGATGACCGACGCCGGGCAGACGATCGCCGTGCCGCTGACGTTCCTCGGCAAGGGGCGGTACCGCGTCCGCACCTGGCAGGACGGCGCGACGGCGGCCGATCTCGCCACGGGCGGCGGGACCGTCGACGCCACGAGCACCCTTCCCCTCGCCCTCCATGCCTCGGGCGGCGGCGTCGCCATCCTCACCCCGGTCCGCTGACCTTTCGGGAGATTGAACCATGCCCCCCGTGTTCGCCGCCCTGCTGCTCTCCGCCGCCGCCGTGCCGCAGGCGACGCCGTCCGCGCCACCGAAGCCGCAGGCGGAGCGGGAGGCCGAGGACCGGTTGCACACCGACTTCGCCTGGCTCGGCCGCTATCGGGCGGCGAATGCGCAGGTGACCGGCCCGGTCCGCGTCGTCTTCCTCGGCGATTCGATCACCCAGGGCTGGTTCGACAAGGTGCCCGCCTTCTTCGCCAACGGGCGACAGGGCCGCGGCATCGGTGGGCAGACCACACCGCAGATGCTGCTCCGCTTCCGCCAGGACGTCATCGACCTCCATCCGCAGGTCGTGCAGATCATGGCCGGCACGAACGACATCGCCGGCAACACCGGCCCGATGACCGCCGAGCAGACCGAGGCGAATCTGATGTCGATGACCGAACTCGCCCAGGCGCACGGCATCCGCG
Source organism: Sphingomonas kyungheensis (assembly GCF_037120395.1). Lineage (NCBI taxonomy): Bacteria > Pseudomonadati > Pseudomonadota > Alphaproteobacteria > Sphingomonadales > Sphingomonadaceae > Sphingomonas > Sphingomonas kyungheensis. The sequence goes on along the minus strand of NZ_JBBBDM010000003.1, from coordinate 60,331 downwards.
TCATCCTCGCCTCGATCCCGCCGGCGGATCATTTCCCGTGGCGTCCCGGTCTCGACACCGCCAGCCGGATCGCCGCGCTCAATCGCTGGATGCAGGCCTATGCCGCGAGGACCGGCGCGACCTATGCCGATTACTGGACCGCGTTGCACGACGGCCAGGCGCTCAAGGCGGCGTGGACCTATGACGGGGTCCATCCCAATGCGGCGGGCTATGCCGTCATGGCACCGGTCGCCGAGGCGGCGATCCGCACCGCGATGGCGAAACCCGCGCCGCGCGCGACGGCGCGCTGATGATCGCGCTGCTGCTCGCGCTGGCGGCAGGTCCGGTGGTGCGGACCGACGACGGGCCGGTCCGCGGCGAGGCTGCGGGGCGCGGGGCGGTGTTTCGCGGCATTCCCTATGCCGCACCGCCCGTCGCGGGCCTGCGCTGGCGCGCCCCGCAGCGGCCGCGCCGCTGGACGCAGGTCCGTGCGGCGGTGGCGACGCATGCCGCCTGTCCGCAGATCGTCTACGGCGACTGGAACCGCGCCGCCGCCGCGGCGAGCGACGAGGATTGCCTGTTCGTCGACGTCCGCACACCGGCGCTCGCCGGCAAGCGGCCGGTGCTGGTCTGGATCCATGGCGGCAGCAATCGCGCCGGCGCGGGCGGCGGTACGGTCGAATCACGCATCACCGACCGGGGGATCGTGCTGGTCAGCGTGCAGTACAGGCTCGGCGCGCTCGGCTTCCTCTCGCATCCCGCGCTCAGCCGCGAACAGGGCGGCCACAGCGGCAATTACGGGCTGATGGACCAGCAGGCGGCGCTGCGCTGGGTGGCGCGCAATATCGCGCGCTTCGGCGGCGACCCTGCGCGCGTGACGATCGCCGGCGAATCCGCCGGGGCGATGGACGTCGGGCTGCACCTGCTCAGCCCGGGTTCGCGCGGCCTGTTCCGGCAGGCCATCGAAGAGAGCGGCACCGCGGGCTTCGGCACCGCGCCGCGCAGCCTTGCCGGCAACGAGGCGCTCGGCGTCCGCATCGCGCGCCGCGCCGGCCTGCCCGCGACGGCCAGCGCCGCGCAGTTGCGCGCCCTGCCGGTGGCGGCGGTGCTGTCGGCGGATGCCGGCGTCGATGTGCCCGAGCTCGACGACGACAGTTTCGTCTGGTTGCAGGCGATCGTCGATGGCCGCGTGCTGCGCGACACGCCGGCACGGCTGCTGGCGCAAGGCCGGGTCAACCCCGCACCGCTGCTGATCGGCACGAACGCCAAGGAGTTGACGCTGCACGGCGGCCTGCCCGCCGCCGCGGCGACGGTGCGCCGTGAATACGGCGGCAATGCCGAGCGCGCCTTGCGCCGCTACGGCCTGCAACCCGGCGGCACGCCGCTGCGCGATCCCCGGCTGGGCGACATCACCGACCAGCTGGCGACCGACGTCACCTTCCGCTGCCCCGCGCTCGTGGTGGCCGATGCGCTCGCCGGCCGGGGCGGCGCGGTGTGGCATTATCAGTTCGACTATGCCCCGCCGGGCGGCGCCGTCGCCCATGCGAGCGAGTTGCGCTACGTCTTCGACCCGCCGCAACCGGGAGAGCCGCCGCTCCAGGCCTATTGGGCGCAGTTCGTCAAGACGGGGCAGCCGAACGGCGCCGGGCTTCCCGTCTGGCCTGCCTATGTGCCGGCGACGCGCGTCTCGATGGCCTTCCATCAGGACGGGCCGGTCGTCGAAACCGACGTGCGCAAGGACCTGTGTGCGCTGCGCGACATGCCATGACCGTGCGCAACCGCCATCGCGACCGTCGACGTCGCGACGAATTTGGCTTATATTGGTATGATACCTTGCCATTGCTGGAGGTGAAGCGCGATAGTTGGTGCGGGAAGAGGCCAAGCTGATTCGCCGATCGCGTGACCGACGCGGCGACGTCTCTACGAAACGGCACAGACCAGAAGAGGATGGGGATGGCGATCAGCTTCGGCAGCAAATCGAACGGGCGCACCGATGCCATGCTCGCCGACGGGCGCGACGCCCGGCTGTCGCGCAGCCTGTCCGGCACCAACCTCGAACGCGCCGGCGACTATAACCTGCGCGCCGTGTTGCAGGCGGTGCGGCTGAACGGCGACACCACCCGCGCCGCGATCGCGCAGCAGACCGGGCTCACCGCGCCGACCATCGCCAATATCACCACCCGGCTGGTCGACATGGGCCTCGTCCGTCATGCCGGGCGCATGCAGGGCGGGCGCGGCCAGCCGGCGCTGCGCCTGCAAATCGATCCCGATGGCGCCTTCGCGATCGGCCTCAACATCGACCGCGATCATCTGACGCTGGTGACGCTCGATCTCGCCGGACAGGTCCGCAGCCGGACGACGCGCGAGATCGCCTTCGCCATGCCCGAGGATGTCGTCGCCTTCGTCGGCGCGGAGATCGACCGCGCGATCGCGGAAGGCGGGGTCGACCGCGATCGCCTGCTCGGCGTCGGCGTCGCCATTCCCGACGATCTCGGCCGCATCGCCCTGCCCCATCGCCCCGCCGGCTATGACCGGTGGAGCGACGTGGACCTGGCGGAGCTGCTGTCGATCCTGCCGTGGCCGATCCATTGCGACAATGATGCCGCAGCCGCCGCGCTGGGGGAGGCCGAATATGGCACCGCCTTCGACAATCCGAGCTTCTTCTACCTGCTGATCAGCGCCGGTCTCGGCGGCGGGCCGGTGATCGATCGCACCTATCATCGCGGCGCCAACGCCCGCAGCGGCGAGATCGGCCTGATGCCCGATACGACGGGCCGCCCCGGCGCGACGGTGCAGGATACGGTATCGCTATCGGCCCTGTTCGCCCGGCTCGAAGAAGCGGGGCTCGGGCGGCCGAGCGTCGAAGACCTCGGCGGGGACGATCCGCGAATGGCGCCGGTGATCGACGGCTGGCTGGCCGATGCCACCCGGGCTCTCACCGCGCCGCTCGTCGCGATCAATTGCCTGCTCGATCCCGATGCGATCCTGATCGGCGGGCGGCTGCCGATGCCGCTGATCGAGCGGCTCGCGACGGGCCTGACCGCGGCGCTCGACGCGGTGCCGCAGCCGTCGCGCGCCAAGGTCATGCCCGCGGTTATGGCCCGCGACGCGCCGGCGATCGGCGCGGCGATTTTGCCGTTCCTCGACCATATCCTGCCGTCCGACGCGATCCTGATCCAGAGCGGCCGCTGATCGCGTCGGCCGGATATCGGGCAAAAAGGGTGGAGGGCCGGACGACCCTCCACCCAGCTCGGGGAGGAACCGATCAGAAGGTCAGACGCGTCGTGATCGAGAATTGCCGATCGCTTTTGAAATAGGATCGCGGCGCGGTCAGCCCCTGCGGATTGAGCAGGAACACCGTCTTCGTGGTCGTATCCAACAGGTTCTGCGCCTCGATCCCGATCTTGAAGTTCTTGTTGACCGTCAGGAACACCGACCCGTCGAGCTGCCCGGTCGACAACGAATAGACCGGCAGGAACGGGAAGCAGCAATCCCGGTTGGTCAGCAGGAATTTCGAGCGCCAGCTATAGGCGAAACGGGCATAGATGCCGCCGCGATCGTAGAAGCCGGCGACGTTGAAATTATATTTGGACAGGCCGGCAAGCGGCAGGTTGCTGTAGATCCCCGTCACGTCGAGCGGCGGCCGCGAGCCATCGGCGGATCCGTTGGTCGGCACGCCGTTGGGGATGTTGCTCGGATCGACGAAGGTGAAGGTCGCCTGCGTTCCCAGTCCCGACAGGACGCCGGGCAGGAAGTCGTAGGTCTGCTGGTAGCTCAGCTCGAAGCCCTTGACCTTGCCATGCCCCGGCGCATTGGCCGGGCCATTGACGGTGACGTCGAACGTCTGGCCGTTGTTGGTGAACGAGCGCTGATAGCCGTAATTGTCGAGGATGATGTTGGTCAGATCCTTGTAGAAGACCGCCCCGGTCAGCGACCCCACCTTGGCGAAATACCATTCGGCGGTGAGGTCGAATTGCGTCGCCTCGATCGGCCGCAGATAGGGATTGCGCGCCGACGCCTGGAAACCGTAACTGCCCGCGATGTTCGCGCCCGACGGCGTGACGCCGATATAGTTGCGCAGGTCGCCGAAATTGGGGCGCGAGATCGCCTTGGATGCGGCGAAGCGGAACAGCAGCTTGTCGTTGACCTGCAGCTTGGCGTTGAAGCTGGGCAACCAGTTGCCGAACTTCTGGCTGGCGACGTCCGGACGCGACCCGCCGTTGGAGAAGGCCTGGATGGCCGATTGCTGCGCCGGTGACAGCGTACAGATTACCGGAATGGTGCCCTGCTGCGTCGGATTGGCGATCGAATAGGCGCAGTAGCTTGCCAGATCCGTATAGCGCGCCGGGTTCTGCGTATCCGGCGTGAAGACGTTGTTCGGCGTCGGGAAGGTCAGCGCGCCGAACGATTCGTCCTTGGTGTGGACGTAGCGCACGCCGATATTGCCCGACAGGCTCATCCCGCCGCCGAAATCGTCGATACCGAAGTCGGCACGGGCGTAGGCGCTCCACGTCGCCTCGGTATTGCGGTAATATTCGTTGGGCAGGAAATAGCCGTCGGTGACGCCACTGCGATCCTCCAGCGGCGTGTAATTGCCTCCGCCCGCCTTGGTCACCGTGCGCAGCAGCGCGGTCAGCGCGTCGTGGTCGCGCATGATATTGTCGGGGATGTACCAGGTCGCCGGCGGCTGGACCGCTTGGTTGCGGTAGAAGTCCTTGTAGCCGAACAGCGAGGCCTGGTCGGTCGCCAGACTGTTGAAGCCGACCGGGCCGCCGCCCGTCCAGGTATCGGAAACCGCGCCCCAATTGTTGTAATCGTTGGTCCGCACGGTCTGGTCGCGCTTCGAATAGCGGCCGCCGACGCGCAGCTTGCGCAGGAAGCTTTCGTCGCTGACGTCATATTGCAGGTCGCCGCGGAAGGCCCATTCGTCGCCGTCATTGTCGGCGCGGTTGTTGAACGCGTCGCGGAAATAGGTCGACGCCTTGTCGCCGAAATAGCCGGCGGTGTCGCGTCCGTCCGGTCGCAGCGTGATCTGCGGCGTCTGGCCGCGCAGGTCGATATCGACGCCGGAGAAGGTCGCCATATCGACGATGTCGTCGACGTTCTTCGACTGCGACTTCACATATTGGCCGTCGAGGTTGACGTGCAGCCGGTCGGTCGGCTCGATCTTCGCGTTGAGCGAGAAATCCTGCGTCGTCGCCTTCTGGTAGAAATAGCGGTTGGAGAAGGTGGTGAAGATGCCGTTGGGGGCGAACTGGGTCAGCTCGCCATAGGTGCCGTCCGACCGATTGCCGAACACCGCGCCCGAACGCTTGACGATCGAGCCGCTGGTGAAGATGCCGTTATCGTCATAGGTGTTGGTGGTCCCGGCGCGCGGGAAGGTGGTGGTGACGTCGCCATAATAGACGTTCGGCTCGATCGTCTTCTCCAGCCAATTCTGTTCGCCGGTGGTGCGCAGATATTGCGCGGTGAGCAGGAACGTCTTGGCGGCATTTTCGAACTGCGCGGCGGCGGAGACGCCGATACGCTTGCGGTCGAAGGTCTGCGTCCGCGATCCGCCGCCGACCGGCGCGTAGACCGGGCCGGCGCCGCCATTGGGCACCGGATAGGTATCGAACAGGCTCGACGCATAGCCGGTGCCGGCGTTGATCGTCCGCCCCTCGCCCGCATCCTGGACGCCGTTGCCGTTGCGATCGTCATTGTAGCGCGGCAGCATCGAGGCGAGGAACACCGAATCCGATCGGCTGTATTGCTGCGAATAGCTGGCGCTGGCGAGTATTCCGAAGCGGCTGCCGCCGGCGGTATCCCATTGCTGGCTGTACAGGCCGACGACCGAGGGCGCGCCGCGCCGCTCGAGATCGCCCCAGTTCATGCTGCCCGACAGATAGACCAGCCGCTGGTCCTGATCGAAGGGCTTGCGCGTGTTGATGTTGACCGTGCCGGAGATGCCGCCTTCGATCAGGTCGGCGGTCAGGTTCTTGAACACCTCGACCGAGCCGATCAATTCGCTCGGCACGTCGTTGAAGCCGATCTCACGGCCGCCCGACACCGCGAAGGTGTCACGGCCGTTGAACTCGCCGCGCACGTAGCTCAGCCCGCGGATGACGACGCCCGAACCTTCGACCGAGAAATGCTGCGAATCGTTCGGCGCAGCGAAACGGCTGATCGCGACGCCGGGGACGCGCTGCAACGCTTCGTTGACCGACCGGTCGGGCAAGGCGCCGATGTCCTGCGCGGTGATCGCATCGACGACGGTGTCGCTGTTCTTCTTGATGTTCTGCGCGGTGGCGAGGCTCTGGCGGACGCCGGTGACGACGATTTCCTCGCGTTCGGTATCGGGCGGGGTGACCGAGCTGTCCTGCGACGCGCCGGAGGTGCCGGTGGTCGCCGCGGCCTGCCCCTCCGCGGTCGGCGCGGTGCCGGCAGCGACGGCGGGGGTGCCCGATGTCGTCCCCTGCGATCCATCCGTCACCGGCTTCGTCGGCGTTGCGGTATCCTGGGCGAAGGCAGGCTGCACCGCTCCGAACAGCGCGAACAATGACACACCGAGGCAAAGCTCATGCAGCGAGCTGCGAACCGCGCGACGCCTAGCACCAACCATCATCATGTCCCCTTTCAGTCCTCATCCCGCGACATTCCCACCGGTTTCGCCCGAGGTTTCCGGCTTGGCAAATGATCCGCCATTGTTGCCGATTATGTCTGACCTGGTGCGTATCGTGTCGGAAAAGCACCGACAAGACAAATATCGAAACTTGATATAAGAATTACAGCGTGTAGGTTTTGAGCAACAGGTATGGCCGATATCAATCTGTCGGCATCGCCTGAGCAGGGGGTGCGCTTGAGGCCCAACACGGAGACGCGGGCGCCATGCTCACCGCACGCATTGCGGCAGCCGGTGCATGTGTCGGATACGCCGCCTACCGCACACGCCGAACCGGTCCGTCCGTCGCGATGAAGGAGCAAGAGATGGCAAGGATCGACAGACGCACCGCACTGTTCGGCGGCGCCGCCGCGCTGGCCGGATGCACGACGGTAGCACGGCCAGGCGGCACGGCGGGCGCCTCGCGCTTCGTCACCGTCGACGGCCACCGCTTCCGGCGCGGGGGCAAGGCCTATCGCTATGCCGGCGCCAACATTTGGTATGGCGCGTGGCTCGGCGCGCCGACCGGTTACGGCGACCGGGCGCGGCTCGCGCGGGAGCTCGACCGGCTGCAGGCGCTCGGCATCCGCAACCTGCGCATCCTCGGCTCTGCGGAACTGTCGCCGCTCAGGAACTCGATCACGCCGGGATTCCGCGACCGCAGCGCGGTCTATAACGCCGATCTGCTGCACGGGCTCGACTGGACGCTGGCCGAGATGGCGCAGCGCGATATGACCGCGGTGATCTACCTGACCAACTTCTGGGAATGGTCGGGCGGGATGATGACCTATCTGTCATGGGTCAACGGCGACCGCTACATCGACATGAACGATCCGGCGCATCCCTGGCCGGCCTTCGCCGACTGGAACGCCGCCTTCTACGGCAATGCGCCGGCGCAGGCGCTCTATCGCGACTATGTCCGCGCGCTGGTGTCGCGGACCAACAGCGTCACCGGCGTCGCCTATTCCGACGATCCGACGATCATGGCCTGGCAGCTCGCCAACGAGCCGCGCCCGGCGGGATCGGCCGCCGTGGCGGTGGCGCATCTGCCGGACTTCTACCGCTGGGTCGACGAGACCGCGCGCTTCATCAAGACGCTCGATCGCCATCATCTCGTCTCGACCGGGTCGGAGGGGCTGAAGGGCGCGATCGAGCGCGAGGATATCGTGCTCGCGACGCACGGTCTCGCGTCGGTCGACTATCTCACCGCGCATATCTGGCCGAACAACTGGAGCTGGATGGATGCGGGCGATCTCGCCGGCACCTATGACGCCGGCGCCGCCAGGGTCGCCGATTATGTCGACGCGCATATCCGGATGGCGACCACGCTCGGCAAGCCGCTGGTGATCGAGGAGTTCGGCTATCCGCGCGACGGCGCGGCCGCCTATGATCCGGCGATCGGCACGACCTACAAGGATCGCTTCTACCGGCAGATCTATGCCGCGGTCGAGGCCGACGCCCGCCGCAGCGGGCCGCTCGCCGGGTCCAACTTCTGGGCGTGGAACGGCGAGGCGCGGGCACAGCATCCCGACCATCGCTTCCAGCGCGGCGACACCGCCTATATGGGCGATCCGCCCCACGAGCCGCAGGGCTGGTATGGCGTGTTCGACAGCGACCTCGCGACGCAGTCGGTCATCCGCGCCCATGCCGCGACGCTCGCCGCGCTGTGATACTGACTCGTCGAGCCGCGATCGCGCTGACCGCGGCTGCCGGTCTCGCGCCGGCGCTGCCCGCCCGGGGCGCTGCGCCCCGCACCCTGTCGAACCGGCGGGCGTCGCCCGCGGCGCGGCGGCTCTACGCCTATCTGTGGAGCCAATATGGCAGGCGGACGCTGACCGGCCAGCAGGAGCAGGGCGCGCTGCCGCCCAATCATAATCGCGAACTCGCCTATCTCGAGCAGATCACCGGCCGGCTGCCGGCGATCCTCGGGCTCGACTATATCAACCCGCGCGACAATGACGCGGTCAATGACCGTGCCACGGCCTGGGCGCGCGCCGGCGGCATCGTCACGCTCTGCTGGCATTGGGGCGCGCCCGACATCGGCACCGGCTACGAGAATGCCAAGCGCGATTTCGACGTCGCCGCGGCGCTTCGCCCCGGTACGCCGCAGCAGGAGGCGATGCTGCGCGATCTCGACGCCACCGCGGCGCGGCTCGCCGTGCTGCGCGACCGCGGCGTGCCGGTGCTGTGGCGCCCGTTCCACGAATTCAGCGGCGGCTGGTTCTGGTGGGGCAAACATGGCCCCGACGCCTTCAAGGCGCTCTGGGCGCTGATGTACGACCGCTATACCCGGCTGCACCGGCTCGACCATCTGATCTGGGTGCTCGGCTGGGCGGGCCAGAACGTCGATCCCGCTTATTATCCGGGCCGCGCCTCGGTCGATATCGCCGGAGCGGACATCTATGCGAAGGATCACGGCAATCTCGCGCCGATGTTCGCGCAGGTGAAGCGGATCGTCGGCGAGACGGTGCCGATCTGCCTGCATGAGAACGGCCCGGTGCCCGATCCGGCGTTACTCGGCCCGGACGCGGACTGGCTGTGGTTCATGACCTGGCATACGCGCTGGCTGATGGGCGACGACCAGAATCAGCCCGACCAGCTCCGCCGCGCTTTCGACTCGGCACGCTATGTGACGCGGGACGAGCTGCCCGCTTCGATCGGCTGGCGCCCTCCGAGGCGGCGCGATGCCGTCGCTCACCCGGCCAGATAGCGATCGCCGGGCAGAGCGTCGGGCACCGACACCGCCGGCGTCGGGAGCGCCGCTGCCGCCGCCAGCCACGCCGCGCCGCCGTCGCGATGCCGGGTCGAACCGTCGCCGCGGGTCGCCACCCGGCCATAGACGGGGCGGTCCCGATCGGACGGCGCCCCGCCGAACATCGCCGCGATATTGCCGTAGGTCGACGGGTCGCGCCCGTCGAGGCTCAGCCGGTCGTTGAGATAGCAGGCGGTCGCCCACGCCGTCTGCGGATCGGGCGTCATCGCGAGGATGCGCTTGCCCCAATACATGCGCAGATTGTTGTGCATCCAGCCGTGGACGAGGAACTGGCGCTGGCAGGCGTTCCACGTCTCGTCGCGCGTCTCCCCGCATAGCATCGCGGCGAGCGGCTCGAGTTCGGGTCGGGGATCACCCGCATGGTCGCTCAGGCTGTGCCGCGCCCAGTCGGCGACCCGGTCGTAATGCTCGGGCCGGGCAAGGCCGCGCGCCTGATAGTGGAACCATTCGCGCCAGCCGAGCAGCTCGTCGGCGAATTTGCGCTTGTGCTGCGCGCCGGCCCTGCTGGCGTCGACCGCCGCCATCACCTCGCGCGGTCCGAGCACGCCGAAGTGGAGATAGGGCGACAGGCCGCTCGCCCCGTCGGCGCGGGTCGCATCGTTGCGTGCGGAGGCATAGCCGGGGAGCACCTCCGTCGTCAGCCGCGCGAGCCGGATTAGCGCCGCCGCCCGCCCGGGCGCATGGCTGTCGCTCGCCGGCAGGCTGTGATCGATCGACAGGCGCGCGACCAGAGCGTCGAGATCCGCGTCGTCGAGCCGGTCGGCGACGAAGGGCAGTTCGCCCGCATACGGCGCGACCTCGCTGGGCTCGTCCGCCACCCCGCTCCAGCGCTCACGCTCGGGCTCGTGCCGCCGCAGGAAGCCCGACCGACCGCGAATCCCGTCGCCGATCACCGCGGGCGGGACGAGGCAGGCAGCCTCGACCAGATAGACCGGCGCGTCCGATCGTGCCGCGACCCGCTCCGCCTGCCAGCGCGCGACGAAGGTCGGCTGATCCTCGGCGACGATCGCCGCGGCGGCGGCGCCGAGCCGGTGAACGAGGCCAGGCTCGCGCCGCTCGGCACGGTCGACATGGCCGGCGAAGGCGAGCCCCCGCGCCGCGCAGCCGGCGCCCAGATCGCGGCCCGCACCGAGGATGAAGCGATGCAACCGGTCGGACGCATAGGGATAATCCTCGCGCACGCCGTGATAGACGAGCACCGGCAGGCGCAGCGCATTGCCGAGCCGCACCGCTGCGTCGATCACCGGATTGTCGCGGGCGCGCAAGGCCTGTTGCAGCCAGCACAATATGTACCGCCCGTCGTGTCGGACCGGCCGGTGATTCGCGGCGCGCACCCGTGGCGCCTCGCGCCAGTCGGCGAGTGCCGGCGGCAGATCCGGCGTCACCACCCCATGCTGCCCGGCGCGCCCTTGAACGGGCCGGCAAGGTCGCTGGTGATCCAGCCGCCGTAGAAGCCGCCCGGTTGCGGGCGTACCACCTCGCCGTCGACCGTGCATCGATCGAGCGGCGCGGCGTAGAAGGCGACGTGATCGCGTAGCATGGCGAAGGCGCGGGTCGGATCGGGATAGCTCCACGCGACGTCGCGCAGCAGCGTTCCGCCGACATCGAGATGCCAATAGACCGCCTCGCCCTTCCATTCGCACAGCGAGCGGCGATCGGAGGCGCGCAGCAGCCCCGGCGCGATCGACTCGGGCGGCAGATACCAGCTCGGCGGATGGCTGGTTTCCAGCGTGCGGACCGCGCGGCCTGTGTCGGCGACGCATTGGCCGCGATGCTCGATGCGGACGTGCCGGTCGCTGCGCTCGGCGACGGCGGGACGCGGGAAATCCCAGACGCTCTGCTGGCCTTCGCCGACCGGATCGCGATACGGCTTCATCGCCGTGGCGCCGCCTGCCCGGCGGAGTGCCCTGCCGCGCCCCAAAGTCTTCGCCCGATCGAACCCATGATCATCTCCTGCGAAACGTCGCGCCGCTACGGGTAAGCGCGAGGGACCCGCCGCGGTTCCCGATGCGACGGGCGAGCGGTGTGGCGGGCATATCGATGCCGCATTCGACCAAGGTCGGGATGGCCATATCCCGGCGGCGCCCCATCGTCGGCGCACCGTCCCCTCGCGCTGCCGACGAAGAGGAATGTCCGTGCGCTTTCTGCCCTCGATTGTCGCCCCGTTGCTTGCCCTCACCTCCGCCGCGGCGGCTGGGCCGACCTCGGGAGACGCCGCGGTCGCGATCTGGCCAGCCGGGGCGCCGGGGTCGGCGCGGCATGCGGACGAGCCGGAGCGGCTGGAGGCCGGCGTCTACGTCCACAACGTCCATCGCCCGTCGCTGACCGTGCTGCGGCCCGATCCGGCGCGCGCGAATGGCGTCGGCATCGTCATCCTGCCCGGTGGCGGGCACCGCATGCTGGTGTTCGAGAATGAAGGGCTCGTTCCGGCGCGCGCGCTCAACCGCTATGGCGTCACCGCATTCGTGCTCAAATACCGGCTCGCGCGCGAACCCGGCTCGCCCTACACGATCGAAGGTGATGCGGCTGCCGATGCGCGGCGGGCGATCCGCTGGGTGCGTGCCCACGCGCGCGACTATGGCGTCGACCCGCACCGGATCGGCGTGATGGGCTTTTCCGCGGGCGGCGAGCTGGTGTCGCTGGTCGCCGATCATCCGCCGCCGCCCGCGCGCACATCGGACGATGCGATCGATCGCGTCTCGGCACGGCCGGACTTTCAGGTGCTGGTCTATCCGGGGCCGCTCGGCATCCCGGCGAGCGCCGCCGCCGGCGCGCCGCCCGCGTTCATCGCCGGGGGATCGCGCGACGCCTGCTGCGCCGCGCCGGCCGTCGCCTTGTACACGCAATTGCGCGAGGCCGGCGTCTCCGCCGAGCTGCATATGTTCGCCGATACCGATCACGGCTTCAACCTTGCGGTCCATAACGACCGCATCTCGATCCTGCACTGGCCGGATCGCCTCGCCGACTGGCTCGCTGACGAAGGATGGCTGATCCCCCGACGGTGAGCCTGTCGCGATACCGGCGAAGGATGGACCGGTCCGCCGGCAGCGGGCATGATCGGGCGGCAATCGTGGCGGAGCCAGAGAGCGATGACGGGCATGGGATCCTTGCTGGCCTGCGCCGCGACCTTCGTCGGGACGCACCTTCTGCTGTCGCATCCGTTGCGACGACCCCTGGCCGGCAGGATCGGCGAGCGGGCGTTTCTCGCCGTCTATTCGCTGGTCGCGCTGGCGACGCTCGCGGCGATGGTCCACGCCTATCGCGCCGCGCCCGGCGATATGCCGCTCTGGCCGGTCGGCGACGGGCTTTGGGCGGTGGCGACCCTGGTGATGCTGATCGCGTCGATCCTGCTGATCGGCTCGCTGGTCGGCAATCCGGCGCTGGCCGGATCACCGCTCGCCCCCGCCGCCGCATCGGCGCGCGGCGTCTATGCCGTGACCCGCCACCCGATGCTCTGGTCTTTCGCCCTGTGGGGTGGGGCGCACGTCCTCGTCGACCCGATGACCAGGACGATCATCCTCGCGGGCGCGATCATCGGCCTGTCGCTGGTCGGCGCCGTCATGCAGGATCGCAAGAAGGCGGCGCGCGATCCGGACGGCTGGCCGGTCTGGCAGGCACGGACGAGCCTGCTGCCCTTCGCCGCGATCCTTACCGGACGCGCGCGGTTCGGCGGTTTCGGCGCGCCTGCGCTCCTGGGCGGGCCGATCCTGTGGCTCGCGGCGACCTGGGCGCATATCCCGCTCGCCGGCTGGCCTGCCGGCATCTGGCGCTGGATCGTCTGATCGCCCCCCGGCGCGGTGCGCTCAGCCGCCGACGCGGCTCGCCCGCTGTTCGAGGATGATGCGCAGGGCGCCCTTGGGCGTCGTCCCGGTGACGATCGCCTGCCCGGCGAACCCGGTCGCGTCATAGCTGCCGGTCCGGACGATACGGACCGGCGTGCCCTTCTTCTGCGGGCAGGCGAGCGTCTGCGCGTAGCGCCCGTCGGCGACGCTCTGGCTCTCGATCCGGCATTGCGCCTTGGGATCGGGTGCGAGCAGCGCCTCCACCCCCTGCCCCGCCGCCAGCTGCTTGCGCTCGGCCTTGGTCTTGCCGCGCGCCATGCGGATCAGGAAACCGGGGACGCCCGGCAGGGTGAGGTCGACGACCTTCGAGGAGACGTCCCACGCGCCGGGCTGTACCGCCGATGCGGCCGCCGCGACCGGTTGCAGGACGAGGGCGACGGCGAACAGGCTGATCATCCCCGGATGGTGAACCGCCAGCGCCATTGGCGCAACCGGCAATACCGGACAGATCAAGGCCTTGTCGACGATCCGCGCCATGCCTCGCCGAACCGGGTCGCGGCGCCGGTCCCCGACGGCAGCCTGCCTTGCCCGCCTCGGTCCGGTGCGGATAGATACGTGCCCCATCGACAGGAGTCGCCATGTCCCGCCCCTTCCGCCTCGTCGACGTCTTCGGCACCGAACCGCTGACCGGCAATCCGCTGGCGGTCGTCACCGATGCGGAGGGACTGACGACGGACGCGATGCAGGCCATCGCCGCCTGGCTCAACTTCTCCGAAACGGCCTTCCTGCTGCCGCCGACCGATCCGGCGGCCGACTATCGCGTCCGCATCTTCACCATGGCGCAGGAGCTGCCCTTTGCCGGCCACCCGACGCTGGGCAGCGCACACGCCTGGCTGGAAGCGGGGGGCGAGCCGAAGCGGGACGGCGTCATCGTGCAGCAATGCGGGGTCGGCCCGGTCACGCTGCGGCGCGACGGCGATCGGCTCGCCTTCGCCGCACCGCCGCTGCTGCGCGGCGGCCGGCCGGACGAGGCGGACATCGCCCGCGTCGCCGGCCTGTTGCGCATCGACCGCACGGCGATCGTCGATGCCGCCTGGGCGGACAATGGCCCCGGCTGGATCGCGGTGATGCTCGAATCGGCGGCGGCGGTGCTCGCGGTCGAGCCCGTGCGGCACCATCCCGAGCCGGTCGATATCGGCATCGTCGGCCCGCATCCGCCGGGCGCCGCCGTCGCGTTCGAGCTGCGCGGCCTCTTCACCGATGCCCACGGTGGCCTGATCGAGGATCCGGTGACCGGCAGCCTCAACGCTTCGGTCGGGCAGTGGCTGTTCGCCAGCGGCCGGGCACGCGGGAGCTATGTCGCCGCGCAGGGCACGCGGCTCGGGCGGACCGGACGCATCCATGTGTCGCAGGACGAGGCGGGACAGGTCTGGGTCGCCGGCGCGACGCGGACATTGTTCAGCGGCCGGACGCACGACTGAGGCGCGCCGCGGCCGTCGGCCGGCGCAACGTCATCCCCGCTCCGCCAGCAGCCGATCGAGCAGGGCGAGCCGCACCGCTATGTCGCGCCGATAGGAAGCCTGCGCCGGGGAGAGCGCCAGCGCGCGCGCCCAAGACCGCCGCGCCGCGACATAGTCGGCCGCCCGCACCTGTGCGAGGCCGAGAAAAAAGAGCGGCGCGGGATGCTCCGGCGCGAGGCGGATCGCCTGCTGGAAGGCGAACACGGCCGGCGGCGACAGCTGGTTGCCGTCATGCATCGCCAGCGTCGTGCCGAGCCCGGTCCACAGCATAAGGCTCTGCGGATAGCGGTTGAGCCCGCCGAGGATCGCGCGCGCCGCCGATCGCGTATCGCCGGCGCGGCTCATCGCATCCGCCGCGATCAGATAGGCGGCATCGGCGGTGAAGCGACCGAGCATCCGTTCGCGCAGATCGACCAGCGACGGGTCCTCGGCGACGCGCAGGCGATCGGGTTGCGCCGGGCTCGCCGCGAGCATCGGCGACCCCTGCCAGGCATAGCCCGCCGCGCCGAGCATCAGCGCCGCGCCGACCATCGACCAGAGCAGCCGGTCGACGCGCAGCAGCACCAACGCCGCCATCGCCGCCGCCGCAAGCAACAGGAGCGCGATCCAGCCCATCAGCGCCGCCGCCGGAAGCTGGACCGGGCGATCAGCGCGCCGACGACGAGCAGCGCCACCGGCGCCAGCCACAGCGGCCAGGTCGCCGGCCCCAGCGGCGGATCGTAGCTGACGTAATCGCCATAGCGTTCGACCAGCCAGGTGCGGATCGCCGCCGGCCGCTCGCCCGCAGCGATGCGGCTGCGCACCAGCGCGCGCATGTCGCCCGCCATGCTTGCATCGCTGTCGGCGATCGACTGGCCCTGACAGACGAGGCAGCGCAGCGTCGTCATCAGCGCGCGCGCCTGCGCCTCCTGCGCGGGATCGCGCAACTGCGTGTCGGCGAGCGCGGAGGGCGGCGTCGTCGGATCGGCGAGCGCGGGGGCGGCGAGCAGCGCCAGCGGAAGCAGCAGCCGCCTCATCGCGCGCTCCGCACCGCCGCCGCAATGGCCTCGACATCGTCGGCGCCAATGACGCCGACGTGCTGGAGCACGATCGTCCCGTTGCCGTCGATCACGAAGCTTTCCGGCACCCCCGCCGAGCCGAGCGCCAGTTGCACGCGGCTCTGCGCATCGTTGCCGATCGCGCGATAGGGATCGCCGTAGCGGGCGAGGAAGTCGCGCAGGTCGGGCGCCGTGTCGCGGATCGCGATACCGTCGATCGGCACGCCCATCGCCTTCAGCCGCAGCAATTGCGGCGTCTCGGCGGCGCAGGGGATGCACCAGCTGCCGAAGATGTTGAGCAGGCGTGGCCCCCCGTGGCGGAGGCTGGCGTTGGACAGGCCGGGCTTGCCGGGCGCGATCGCCGGCAGCGTCACGTCGGGGAGCGACTTGCCGATCAGCGCCGAGCGGACGGTGCGATCCGCCGGGCGGAACAGGCCGCTCGCCACCACCGCCAGTACGATCACGAACGCGACCAGCGGCGTCCACAGCAGCACGCGCCTCATGCCCAGGCCTCGCGCACCGCCGCGCGCCGCTCACGCCGCCAGCGTCCGACCAGCGACAGCAGCCCGCCCAGCGCGATCAACCCGCCGCCGAACCAGATCAGCGTCACGAACGGCTTCCACCACAGGCGCAGCTGCCAGCGCCCCTCCCCGTCCGGGCGGCCGAGCACGGTGTAGAGCTGGCCGTCGCGGAAGGTGGCGATCGCGCTCTCGCTCGTCGTCGTGACGGGGTCGGCGAAGAAGCGCGACTGCGGCCGCAGCACGATCGTGTCGTCGTCGCGCGTCGCGCTCAGCCGCGCCTCGAGCGCCGACCAATTGTCGCCGATCACCGGCTTGATCCCGTCGAGCCGCACGGTGAACGGCCCGACCCGCACCGGCTGGCCGACCCGCGCGGCGATCAGCGTCTCCGCGGTATAGGCGCTGTCGCACGCCATGCCGGCGAGGCTGACCGCGATGCCGAGATGTGCGACCACCATGCCCCAGGTGAACAGCGGCGTCCGCCACGGATTGCGCCCGATCACCGGCAGCACGCTCGCCACCGCCAGTCCCGCAGCGAGGCTCAGGCCGAGCAGCGGCATCACCCCCGGCGGCGCGAGCGCGACGAGCCCGGCGCCGGTGAAGCCCGCCGCGGCGATCGGCCAGATCATCCGGTCGAGCAGCGCCGCCGCATCGTCGCGTCGCCAGCGCAGCAGCGGTCCGACCGCCATCGCCACCACGAGTGCGAGCGCGATCGGCCCCGCCGCGGCGTTGAAGAACGGCGGTCCGACCGACAGCTGCACGCCGAACTCCGCCGCGACGAGCGGATAGAGCGTGCCGATCAGCACGACGCCGAGGATCACCGAAAGCAGCAGGTTGTTGAGCACCAGCCCGCCCTCGCGGCTGACGAGCGTGAAGGTGGTGCCGGCGCGCACCGTGCCGATCCGCGCCGCGAACAGGGCGAGCGCGCCGCCGGTATAGAGCGCGAGCAGGACGAGGATGAACCGGCCGCGCACCGGATCGACCGCAAAGGCGTGGACGCTGGTCAATATGCCCGAACGGACGAGGAAGGTGCCGATCATCGACATCGAGAAGGCGACCACCGCGAGCATCACCGTCCAGGCGCGCAGGCCGTCGCGCGTCGCCAGCACCGTCACCGAATGCAGGAGAGCGGTCGCGGCCAGCCACGGCATCAGCGAGGCATTCTCGACCGGGTCCCAGAACCACCAGCCGCCCCAGCCGAGTTCGTAATAGGCCCAATAGCTGCCCGCGGTGATGCCGAGCGTCAGGAAGATCCACGCCCCCAGGACCCACGGCCGCATCGCCTTGGCGAAGACCGGGCCGACGTCGCGCGTGATCAGCGCGCCGACCGCGAAGGAGAAAGCGACCGATATGCCGACATAGCCGATGTAGAGCGTCGGCGGATGGAAGGCGAGGCCGGGATCCTGCAACAGCGGATTGAGCCCGAGCCCGTCGCGCGCCGCGGGACTGACCCGCGCGAACGGGTTGGAGGCGGCGAGCAGGAAGGCGTAGAAGCCGAGCGCGATCACCGCCTGCGCGCCCAGCGTCGCGATCAGCGTCCGCTCGGGCAGCCGCCGCTCGAAGATCGCGACCGCGCCGCCGGCAAGACCGAGGATCGTCACCCACAGCAGCATCGATCCTTCGTGATTGCCCCAGGCGCCGGCGAATTTGTACAGCCACGGCTTGGCCGAATGGCTGTTCTCGACGACCAGTCGCACCGACATGTCGCTGGCGAGGAACAGCGCGATCAGCGCCGCCATCGCCAGCGCGGCGAGCCCGCCCTGGACGATCGCGATCGGCCGCACCGCCGCGGTCGGCGCCGCCTGCCCGCGCGCCAGCCCGAGCGCGGCCATCGCCACCTGCAGGGCGGCGAGCGCGGCGGCGAGCCACAGAGCGGCGAGACCGAGTTCGGCGGTCATCGTTCGAGCGTCCGCGTCTCGTGCATCTTGCCGGCGAGTTCGGGCGGCATGTATTTCTCGTCGTGCTTGGCGAGCAAATTGGTCGCGGTGAAACTGCCGTCGCGATTGAAATGCCCCTCGGCGACGACACCCGAGCGCTCGCGGAACAGGTCTGGGACGATGCCGGCGAAGGTCACTGGCGTCGTCGCGATCCCGTCGCCGACGACGAAATGCACCGTGACGCCGTCGCCGGCGCGGCGGATCGACCCCGCCTGCACCATCCCGCCGAGCCGCACCGCGCGCCCGAGCGGCAGGCCCTGTTTCGCCACGTCGGACGGCGCATAGAAGAAGCTTGCCTGATCCTTGAGCGCCGACATCGCCAGCAAGGCGGCGGCGACGATCGCCGCGACGCCGAGCAGCGCCAGCGTCAGCCGTTGATGCTTGGGGCTCATTTCTCGGCGCGCTTCATCGCCAGATAGCTCGCCAGCGCCAAAGCGGCGGCGGCGCCGAGCGCGATGGCATAAGCGGCGATGACGAAGGGCCAGGCGTTCACGACCGCGCCATCCGCCGCATCCGCGCCTCGCTGCGCAGCCGCGCCAGCGCCGCGCGCATCCGCATCAGCACGATGCCAGCGAACAACAGCGTAAAGCCGCTCATCGTGAAGCCGAGCGGCCAGAGAATGCTGCCGGCGATCGTCGAGCGGGTCAGGCCGATCGACGGCCCCTGGTGCAGCGTATTCCACCAGATCACCGAATAGCGGATGATCGGCAGCAGGGCGGTGCCGGCGATGCCGTAGAGCGCCGGGATCCGCCCGTCGCCGCCCCGTTCGGCATCGGCGCGGGCGAGCGCCATATAGCCGCAATAGACGAAGAACAGCAGCAGCATCGAGGTCAGCCGCCCGTCCCACTGCCACCACGTCCCCCAGGTCGGCCGCCCCCAGATCGAGCCGGTGACGAGGCACACCGCGGCGAACACCGCTCCCGGCAGCGCGATCGCGCGCGCGGCGACCGCGGCGAGCGGATGCCGCCAGACGAGGAAGGCGATGCTGCTCGCCGCCAGCCCGCTCCACCCGCCCATGCCGAGCCACGCCGCCGGCACATGGATATAGAGGATGCGGACGCTGTCGCCCTGCAGATAATCGGGCGGCGTCTGCGTCAGCCCGGCCCAGCAGCCGATGCCCAGCAGCAGCAATCCGGCGCAGGTCAGCAGCGGCGTCGCCGGTCGGGCGATCGCCAGAAAACGCGCGGGATTGGCAAGGGCATGAAGGCTCGGCACGGTTGCCGGCAGTCATAGAAAGCTTTGCGTGCCGCGTCACCCGTTATGGCAATGTCGGAGGAGGATGTCCGACGGACCCGACCGGCACGATCCGGCTCAGCCCATGTCGTGCGCCGTCCATCGCGCTGCGAAGGACAAGACGGCTTGGCTTAATCGCGCCGCTGTCCTCTTCGATTTCGGGTAGATCTGCTCCGGCAGAAGGGATCCGCCTCCCACGCCTCGTGTTTCCGCGAAAGTGGGACCCCAGTAGCCAAGCTGATCAACGACTTGCAACGGCGGGAACCGGGCGCGCGGCTTTCGCGAAACGCCTGCAGAAGCCGCGCCGTGATGCCGGACTTTGTCCGGCATCAACTGGTCAGGCGGCACGGTGGACCCCGGACCACGTCCGGGGTGACGGCAGGCGCTGGGCGGCGACGAAACGCAAGCACACGTCTCGCCTCGCCGCCCCACGCCTCACCCCCGCCCGATCAGCCGCTGCGCGATCGTGTCCGCGACCTCCGCCGCCGGGCGGCCGGTGCGCTCGCTCTCGTCCCACACCTCGTCGAGCCGCGCGGGGATTTTGGCGATCCGGGCCATCACCTCGGCCTCGTCGCCTTGGCCGAGATATTCGAGGCCGACGTTGATGATGCCGCCCGCGTTGATGACGTAATCGGGCGCGTAGAGGATGCCGCGCGCATGCAGCCGGTCGTAATCCTCGCGCGTGGCGAGCTGGTTGTTGGCGCCGCCCGCCACCACCTTGGCGACCAGCGTCGGGATCGTCGCCTCGGTGAGGATCGCACCCAGCGCATTGGGGCTGAAGATATCCGCCTCGACGCCGAGGATCGCGCCCGCCGCGACCGTCTCCGCGCCGAGTTCCGCCGCCAGCGCCTTGGCGCGCTCGGCATCGACATCGGCGAGCGTCAGCCGCGCGCCGTCCTTGGCGAGCAGCCGGGCAAGCCCGCCGCCGACCGAGCCGACGCCCTGGATCGCGACATGGACGCCGCGCATGTCGTCGCTGCCCAGCCCACGCTTGGCCGCCGCCTTGACGCCGAGATAGACGCCGTGCGCGGTGTAGGGACCGGGGTCGCCGCCCGCGGCGCCGCTCGCCACCGGCAGGCCGCTGACGAACTTGGTCTCGCTGGCGATCACCTTCATCCGCGCTTCGGACATGCCGACATCCTCGGCCGTGACATAGGTGCCGCCGAGCGATTCGACCGCGCGGCCGAAGGCGCGCAGCCGCTCGTCGCTGATCACCGCGCCGGGCTGGTCGGCGAGGATCACGCCCTTGCCGCCGCCGAGCGCGAGGCCCGCCATCGCATTCTTGAAGCTCATCCCGCGCGACAGGCGCAGCGCGTCGGTGACGGCGAGATCGCCCGCGGCATAATGCCAGAAGCGCGCGCCGCCCGCCGCCGGCCCGAGATGGGTCGAATGGACGGCGATGATGGCGCGCAGACCGGAGGCGCGATCGGTGAAGGTATGCACGCCCTCGTGCGAATCGAAGTCAGGAAGATCCCACACCGACGTCATAGCTTACTCCGCTGTCCGGCCCCACGACGGCTCGAGCCGTGCGATGGCACAAAATTGCTGCGTCTCGTAATATTGTTTCTCGACGCCGTTGACTAGCCCCGAAATGGACCGAGGGCGGAGAGATGGGGCGACCGACGGGACTTGAACCCGCAACTTCCGGCATCACAAGCCGGCGCTCTAACCAATTGAACTACGGTCGCCGCGAAGGATTGCGCCCCTAAGCGGACAGCACCGCGCCGTCAAGGCCGTCAGAAGCTGCCCTCGACCGAAAGTCGGTAACCGCCTTGCCCGGCGACGAACCCTGCCGCGGTCAGCCGCTCCCCCGCCGCCGGATCGGCCGGCACGAGGCGCAGCGCCGCGGTGTAGCGGCCGTTGCCGGTGATGCGCAGATCGATCGCCTCGTTCCCCGACTGGCTGGCGAGCGGCAGCAGCAGCGCGCCGCCGTCGCAGCGGGCATTGCCCGATACCTCGGCCGGCAGGGCGATCCCTGCCGCCTCGCCGATCAGCCGCGCGCGCACCCGCCCCTCCGCCGAATCGCACAGACCGTCGGTGAAGTGGACGGTGACCGCCTCGAGCGACAGCTGGCTCACCGGCAGCGGCGCGAAGGCGCCGCCGGTCGGCAAGGTCGCGGTCATCCCGTCGATTCCCTGGCCATGCCGGCTGAGCGTGATCGCGCCGTCGATCAGGCCGGGATCGCCATGGACCGACACGCGGGCGCGGCCGAGCAGCAGCGCGAAGGGCGACAGGCTGGCGTCGAGCGAGCCCAACGGCAGCGTGCCGAATCGCGCCTCGTTGAGCCGCCCGTCCCACACGCTGCCTTCGACGGTGCGGGCGGAAAATCCCTGCTGCCCCAGCCCGACGATGCCGAGCACCAGCCGCATCGGCAGGAAGATCAGCAGCGCGATCACCAGCGCCGCGCCGAACAGCGCGACCGGCCCGGTGCGCAGGCGGATGCGGGTCATGCCGCGCGCGCCCGCACGACGAAGTCGACCGCGACGCTGCCGTCCTGATTGTCGCGCCAGTTCGCCGATTCGATCAGGATGCCGCTCGCCTCAAGTCCGCCGAACCAGCGGGCGAGCGCGCCGGGCTTGGCCGCCTGGATCGTCGCATGGACGCGGCCCGCGCCCGATTCGTCGACGCTGGCGAGCGTCAGCCCGGCCGCATCGGCGCGCAGCCGCAGCGTGTCGGCGAGCGTTCCGCTCAGCGGCACGCGGCGCCCGGCGGCGCGCAGCAGGTCGATCTCGTCCTGCGTCGCGGCGAAGCGCACCGCCGCGTCGCCATAGCGTTCGCGCGCGCTCGACAGGCCGTCGCGCACCGGCAGGATGATCCCGCCCCACACGAGGGTGATCGCCAGCAGCGCGAGCATGACGAGGATCATCCGCCGTTCGCGCAGCGACCGTCCGGCGAACCAGGCGCGCATTCCCGTCATGGCCGGCTCACCGTCATCTCGCCCGTCACCCTTCCGTTGGCGGATTGGAACGTGCCCGCGGTGACGGTGAAACCCGCCGCCTCGAGCGCGCGCTTGAGGTCGGTCGGCAGCGATTCGCGCGCCGCGCCGACGCCGATCCGGACGCTACCGTTCGACTGGAAGTCGAGTGCGGTCAGCTCCGTCCCCGGTGTCGCGCGCACCGCCGCATAGATCGCCGCGACCGTCGTCGAAAAGCCGAGCCCCGGCCCGCGCACCGCCGACAGCCGCTCGGCGAGCTGGCGGTCGACATCGGTCACCGTCTCGCCGCGGGCGAGCCCGGTGCGGCCGAGCGCCTCGGTCCGCGCCTCGAGCGCATCCGCGCCGAAACTATATTTGGCGATGCGGACGAGATCGATGGCGAGCGTGACGAGCAGGATCGCCGCGCCGAGCAGCGCCAGCCGGCGCACCAGCGCCCAGTCGATGCCGATCCGCCGCCGCCGTCGCGCGAACGGCCCCTGCCGCAGGTCGAGCACCGGTGCCGCCGCCGCGGCGACCAGCGCCGACTCGACCATCCGCGCAGTCAGCGTCTCCTGCATCGTATCGCCGATCACCAGGTCGGCGAGCGGCGCTTCGTCGGCAAAGCCGGTGGTGCGGCTGCGCGCCACGCCGACACCGGCGATCGTGCCGCGGACATAGCCTTCGTCGGGACGCGGCAGCAGCAGCGGCGCCGGGACGATATGCTGCGGATCGATGCCGATCGCGGCGCAGTCGACCAGCCATTGCGCGATCACCGCATTGGCGACCACCGCGACCGGCCGCTCGGCGCTGCCCTCGACCTCGCCCTCATCGCCGACCGCGACATGCAATTCGCCGATCGGGGTGGCGCTCGCCTCGGCGACGAGCAGCCGTGCCGCCGCGATCGCCTGCGCCGGCGATCGGCTCGGCAGCTCCGCCCAGTGCAGCGCGACCGCGTCGGCGGGCGGCACGACGATAACCGGCGCCTCGCCCGCATCGGGGGGCACGCCCTCGCCCCAGCGCACCGCGCCTTGGTCGATGCGGCACCAGCGAAGGCCGAGGGTGCCGGCGGGAAGGAACAGGAGCGTCGTCATGAGTCGTCGCCCCATTGCCGTGCAACGAGCCGCGCGGGAAGCCGGCTTGCGTCGATCAGCGCGCTTTCCTGCAACCGCGCGGTGCCGTTGCTGACGTCGATCGCCAGCGCGAACCAGGTCGAGGTGAGGCTGAGGCCGCCGCGGTCATCGGGCGTCGCGCCGCTGCCGGCGGCGTTGAGGAAGGTGTCGACGCTGCTGAACCCCTGCGGCGGACGGCGCAGCAGCAGCGCCTGCGCCTGCGCGACCGACAGATTGCCGGGGAAGAGCATCGCGATCAGCGGCGCCTGTTCGGGGAGCAAGGTGTTGATGTTGATCGGCGCCGACACCGGCTTCGGCAAGGTGCACAGCCATGGACGCAGTGTCGCGTAGATCTCCGGCGTGACGCCGTCGACCGCGCGCAGCTCGCTGGGGTCGGCCATCAGCGTGCCGGCGGTGCGATACGGCACCGCGCGCCCCAGATAGACCGGGTCCTCGGCGCCATTGCCCTGCTGATCCTGATCGGTATCGATCCAGTCGGCGCTCGCCGCGGCGATCCGCTCCGCCGCCTGCGCCGGCACGTTGAGCGATCGCATCAGCCGGACGAACTGGACGCGCTTGATCGCACTTTGTGTCGACGTGTAGACACCGGGGCCGAGCCGGCTGACCAGACTGTTGAGGTTGAAGCAATTGCCGCCGTCGCGCACCCGCGCCACCGCGAGGCCGCCACCGGGCAGCGGCAGGCCGAACGGCCGGTTGCTCCAGCCGCCGGCGAGCGTGACGCGGTCGCGACTGGTGCCGAGCATATCGGTCACCTTGCTCGTCGCGAGCGCTTCCGCGGCGCGGGCATAGCCGCGCGCCTGTTCGCCGGCGAGGGCGTTGCCGGCGAGCCGCGTCGTCAGCCGCAGCCGTTCGAGCGCGGTGCCGGCGAGCACCGCGACCATCGCGACGAGCAGCAGGACGGTGAGCAGCGCGGCGCCGCGCTCGCGATGGTCCGTCACGGCGTCGCGGCTGGGTTGGGAATGTTCTGCGCGCCGGGCGGCGGTTCGCCGCTGCCCGCGCCGACCAGCAGCATCAGGCGGAAGGCGTCGCCGTCGGCGCGTCGCACGATGATCTCGGCGGCCTGCGGCAACGGCGCGCCCTGCGTGCCGTCCCAGCGGTCGCTCCACGCGCCGCGATAGCGATAGCGCGCGCTCAGCCCGGCGACCTTGTCGAGCAGCGTCACCGCGGGCAGCGGTGCCGCGCCGTCGATCATCGGATAGGCGATGCGCACCAAGGCGCCGTCGCTCAACTGATAGGCGACCTTCTGCGCGCTCGCGCGCGGCGCCGCGTCGACATTGGCCCAGCCGGCGCGGACGAAGCGCATCCGCCCGTCACCCTCGCCGGTGAAGGCGGGCAGCAACGTGCCGCCCTCGTCGCGCGCCGGCCGCTCGACCGCCTGGCCGAGATCGCTGGCGAGCAGTGCCGCGGTGCGGTTGAGCGCAGCGATCTCGTCGAAGCGCTTGCCGGTCGCGGTCTGCGCGCGCACGCTGAAGGTCAGGATCGCCACTCCCGCCGCGGCGAGCAGGCCAAAGATCATCAGCGCGACGAGGACTTCGACGAGGGTGAAGCCGGCCTGCGCGGGGCGTGCGACTGGATTGCGACCGGCGGTGGGGGCGCTGGTGGAAGGTGCAAGGCCAGAGGGTGTGGAGGTTGTGCCGGATCGCCTGCCGGCGATGCCGTCACGCCGCCCGGTCGACGGCTGCGTGCCGCCGATCAGCGCTCCCGCGCAGGCGCGAGCCCAGTGGTCTTGCCGCAGGCGGTTGTCCTGTTCGGCCACCGGATTCCCGCCGGCGCGGGAACACGGGTGCTGTTTGACAGGCCCCACACTGCCAGTCGGATGTCCGCGCACTTGGGGAAATCGGCGACCGATTTCCGGCAGATACAATCCGAGGCCGAAGACGAGGCGGCAGGCCCTTCCCCCACCATGCCCCACCCCGGCGACGGCCGGGGCCCAGTTGGGGGACCTCGATAATCTGCGGCAAAACTCCACCCAGCTGGACCCCGGCCTCCGCCGGGGTGGGGCATGGATCGCGGTGATCCGGTCCCCACGCAGAGGCTCGACGCACTCTCCGTCGCAGACAACCTCCCTCACCGACGGCCCCCTCACGACGGCTGATCCGGCGGCCGGATCGCGGTGGTCCGCCCGACGATCTGCCCGGCGCGATTGCTCACCGCGACGTCGATCCGGACGATCGCGGCATTGCCGGTGCCGCGCACCTCGCGCACCCAGGTCCAGCTCTGGCCGCCGTTGACCTCGCTGCCCGTGGTGCGTCCCGCCACGGGCGGGCGGGCATCGGTAATCGCGTCATTGGCGACGTTGCGCGCGACCAGCCCGGCGAGGAGGCTGTCGTCGAGCGTACGTGCGCCGCGGATCGTCGCGCTCTCGAGTCGCAGCAGCGCCAGCACGGCGAGGCTGAACACCGCCAGCGCGACCATGATCTCGATCAGCGTGAAGCCGCGGTCACGCATCAGCTCGCCACCCGCACCGTGCCGTCGGCGGCCATGTCGATCACCGCACGCGCGCCGCTGCGGCTCAGCGTGATCTGCGCGGGCCGGTCGGCGAGCCCGGTCGGATCGAAGACGATGCGCAGCCGCCCGCTCGCCTCGCCGGTCGCGGCGGTGGTGCCCGGCGTCCAGCGCTCGACGCGCAGCGGCTTGTCGGCGACCGCGATCCACTGGCCCGCGCCGCGCCGGTCGAAGCCATAGCCCGCCGCCGTCACCCACAGGCTCATCGGCCGCGATTCGACGATCGCCGCGTCATGCGCCGCGCGCGCGCGCAACGCGAAGCGTGCCGCCTCGTCGGCCAGCCGGCCGCGCGGATCGGGCATGTTCCATACCGCCACCGCCGCGGCGAGGCCGATGATCGTGACCACCACCATCAGCTCGACGAGGGTAAAGCCGCGCTCCCCGGCGCGGCGGCGACGCGGCGTCATGGTTATTGCCAGCTGGTGATATCGGCGTTGACGCCCTCGCCGCCTTCCTTGCCGTCGGCGCCGAGGCTCCACACGTCGGCCTCGCCATGCTGGCCGGGCGAGGCGTAGAGGTACGGCCGGCCCCAGGGATCGGGCGGCAGCTTCTTGATATAGCCGCCGCGCTGATATTCGGCGGCATTGACCCCGGCGGGCGCGGTCACCAGCGCCTGCAGTCCCTGCGAGGTGGTCGGATAGCTGTTCATCTGCAGCCGGTACATCTCCAGCGCGCCTTCGATCGTGCTGATGTCCGACTTGGCCTTGGTGATCTTGCCCTTGTCGCCGGCGGGCAGCACGTTGAACGTGACGATCGCGGCGAGCAGGCCGATGATCACGATCACCACCATCAGTTCGACGAGCGTGAAGCCGTGTTCGGCGGAGCGCCTCACGGGGGTGACACCCCCCTCGCGACGGTGGCGTTTCTGTTCGGGTCTACGCATGACTTCCCTCATTGGCCCCTCATTGTCCCGCCAGCGTGTTGAGCTGGAGGATGGGGAGCAGGATCGATAGCACGATCGTCGCGACGACGCCGCCCATCACGACGATGATCGCCGGTTCGAGCAGCGACAGCGCGGTGGCAGTGAACCGGTCGAACTCGCGCTCCAGATAATCGGCGGCGCGTTCGAGCATTTCGTCGAGCCGCCCCGCCGCCTCGCCGCTCGCGGCGAGATACGTCAGCAACGGCGGAAAGACGCCGGCGCGGCGCATCGCCGCCGACAGGCTGCCGCCGCCGCGGATCGCGTCGACGATCTCGTCGGAGGCGACGCGCAGCCGCCGGTTGTGGATGGTCGAGGCGGTGAGCGCGAGCCCCTCCAGCAGCGGCAGCCGGCTGGCGATCATCGTGCTCAGCGTCCGCGACATCCGCGCCGCATGCAGGTCGCGCAGCAGCCGCCCGAGCAGCGGCAGCCGCAGCAGGCCGGTGTCGAAGGCGAGGCGCAACGCCGGATCGCGCAGCGCATACCAGCCGCCGACGCCGACCACCGCGACGACCAGCACGATCAGCCACCAATAACCGACCAGCAGCGCGGACAGGCCGATGACGATGCGGGTGAGCAGCGGCAACTCCTGTCCGACCGTGTCGAACTGCTGCACCACCTGCGGCACGACGAAAGCCATCAGCGCGGTCACCACGCCCATCGCCACCACCGCGAGGATCGTCGGATAGGCGAGCGCGGTGATCAGCTTGCCGCGGATCTCCGCCTGCCGTTCGAGCAGCGCGGCGAGCCGGTCGAGGATCGTCGGCAGGCTGCCCGAGCTTTCGCCCGCCGCGACCATCGCGCGATAGAGCGGCGGAAAGCTCTTGCCCTCGCGCGCCATCGAATCGGCGAGCCGGCGGCCTTCGACGACGCCGCCATGCACCTTCTCGACGATCGCACGGACACTGTCCTGCTCGGTCTGGCGGGTGATGGTGCGCAAGGATTCCTCGAGCGGCGAGACGCGGTTGAGCGTCGCGAGCTGGCGGGTGAACAAGGTGAGCTGCTTGCCGCTCATCCGCGCACGGCCGAGACGGATGCCGAACAGCGGCCGGCTCTGCGCCGGCGCAGGCGCGCCCGGTTCGAGGCGGACGACGTAGAGCTTGCGCCGGTCGAGCTGCGCGCGCGCCGCATCGAGCGACGCGGCGGCAACATGACCGCGCTGCTCCTGCCCGCGCGTGTCGATGGCGAGATAGTCGAAGTCAGCCATCTATTTCTCCCCGCTACGGGGAGGTGGCACCGCGTACCGGTGACGGAGGGGGGCTTCCGCGAACGCTACTCGGCGTGAATAGCCCCCTTCACCAGCCTCAGTATAGTGAAGGGGAGCCTTCCAAAGATGGTGCGCTGCGTGGAGAGCCCCCTCCACCAGTCTTCGGCTGGCCCCCAGCAGCGGGTTGACCATGCCCCGCATGGTCAAGGATCGTCCGGGGGACGATCCGACCCGCTGCTCCGTGCCGGGGAGGAATTGCCGCCCCTCACGCATCCTCGGTCACCGGCTCGCTCGCATCGCGCCGCGACACCCGCACCGCCTCTTCCGCGGTGGTCAGCCCCTTGCGCACCAGCGTTTCCGCCGCCTGCGCAAGGTTCGGCGTCCGCGCGAAGGCATGCGCGGCGATCGCGGTCTCGTCGGCGCCATCGTTGATGTAGCGGCGGATGGTATCGTCGACGCGCACCGCCTCGAACACGCCGATCCGCCCCTTGAAGCCGGTATGGTTGCACGCCGCGCAGCCGACCGCCTCATAGACGACCGCCTCGGGCTCGATGCCGAGCAGCCCGGCGACGCCGTGCGCGCCGGACACCGGCCGCCGGCAGGCGGGGCAGAGCCGCCGCACCAGCCGCTGCGCGATCACCGCGCGCAGCGTCGAGGCGAGCAGGAACGGCTCGACCTTCATGTCGCGCATCCGGGTGATCGCGCCGACCGCGTCGTTGGTATGGACCGTCGACAGCACGAGGTGGCCGGTCAGCGATGCCTGCACCGCGATCTCGGCGGTCTCGCGGTCGCGGATCTCGCCGACCATCACCACGTCGGGATCCTGGCGCAGGATCGCGCGCAGCCCCGCGGCGAAGGTCAGCCCGACCTTGGGATTGACCTGCGTCTGCCCGACGCCCTCGACCGCATATTCGACCGGATCCTCGACGGTGAGGATATTGCGGCTGCCGTCGTTGAGCAGCCGCAGCGCCCCGTAGAGCGAGGTGGTCTTGCCCGAACCGGTCGGCCCGGTGACGAGGATGATGCCGTTGGGCTCGGCGAGCGCGCCGCGCAGCAGCGCATACATGCCCGCATCCATGCCGAGCGCGTCGAGGTCGATCCCGGCATTGTCCTTGTCGAGGATACGCAGCACGACGCGTTCGCCCGCCCGGCTCGGCAGCGTCGAGACGCGCACGTCGAGCAGCTTGCCGCCCAGGGTCAGCCCCATGCGCCCGTCCTGCGGCACGCGCCGCTCGGCGATGTCGAGCCGCGCCATCACCTTGATGCGGCTGACCACGACCGGCGCGACGTGCGGCGGCATGCGCAGCGTCTCGCGCAGCACGCCGTCGATCCGCATGCGCACGATCAGGCCGGTCTCATAGGGCTCGATATGGATGTCCGACACGCCGTTGCGCGCGGCATCGGCGATGATGCCGTTGATCAGCCGGATCGCCGGCGCGTCGTCGGCGGTGTCGAGCAGGTCCTCGGCGGTCGGCAGGCCCTCGGCGAGACTGTCGAGCTCGTCGCCCATGCCGACCGCGGCGAGCGCATTGGCCTGGCCGTCCATCGCATACTGATCGGACAGCAACCGGTCGAACTGCGGCGCCTCGACCACCGCGACGTCGAACGGGCGGGCGAGATAGCGCCGCACCTCGATCAGCGCCTTGGGATTGGCGCCGGCGCGCAAGGCGACGGTGAGATGCGTATCGCTCTCGGTATGGGTGACGACGACGCCGTGCCGCCGCGCGAAGCCATAGGGGATGGCGAGCATCGGCAGCGGCTCGACCGGCGCGGTCGCCGCCGCGTCGATAACGAGCTGTTCGGGCGCGGCGAGCGCCTCGCCAGTGCGGATGATCATGCCGATACCTCGCCTTTCCGCGTCACGCTCGACCGATGCCGGGACGCCAGCAGCCAGATGGGGAGGCCCCCATCCCTCGTCATCCCCGCGGGGGCGAGCCGCGATGGGCCCACGAGGTCCGCGCCTCCGGTTTTCCGGCGGCGTCGGGACGATATAGCGACGGAGCACACCATCCCCTCTTCTGTCATCCCCGCGCAGGCGGGGATCCATAGACGCAGATGCGGCGACAAAGCCGGGAGATTAGCGTGTCTGGATCCCCGCCTGCGCGGGGATGACGATCCGGGGGGAGGAAGCCAACACCCTCCCCTCGGCGTTGCGCGGGACGAAACGGTGCGAAGGCATCCAACCGTCCGCCCGCGCTCCGCCATCGGCCGGTCCGAGCGACGGACCGCCGGCCCGCGCCGGCCTGCCGATCCGCGCGTCCTCACCGCTCCCTCGGCCGGATGACCTTGGTGGTGTTGTGCTGGATCGGCACCGCGATGCGCGGATCGTCGATATTGCCAGGCACCGGCGCGGAGGGGATCGGCGCCGCCGCCCCCAGATAGTCGCGGACGAGCTGGTCGATCGACGGCTCCTCGTCGGGCGACTGCAATCCCTGTTGCAGCCGGATATAGCCGTAACGCTGCTCGGCGAGCTTGCGGCTGTCCGCCGCGCTGCGCAGGATGGTCGGTCGGATGAAGATCATCAAATTGGTCTTGTTGCGCGACTTGGCCTTCGACTTGAACAGGTTGCCCAGCACCGGAATGTCGCCGAGGAACGGGATCTTCTCGATCGTCCGCCGCTCCTCGTCGCTGAGCAGCCCGCCCATCACCGCGATCTGCCCCTCGTCGACGGTCAGCGTCGTCTCGATCTCGCGCTTGTTGAGGATCAGGTCGCTGTTGTCGCTCGACACCGGCCCGGCGATCGAACTCACCTCGAGGCGCAGGATCAGCTTGACCGTGCCGGACGAATTGACCTGCGGCCGCGCGGTCAGCTCGATGCCGACATTCTCGCGCTGCGTGGTGCGGAAGGTATTGTCGAAATTGTTCGACAAGGCCTGCCCGGTGGTGATCGGAATCTCCTGCCCGACGAGGCTGTGCGCCTCCTGATTGTCGACGGTGACGAGGTGCGGCACCTGCAGCAGGTTGGAGGTGGTGTCGCTCTTCACCGCATTGATGATCGCGCCGAACAGCACGTCGCCGATCTTGCCGCCGAAACCACCGAAGCCGCCGGTCGAGCTGAGGATCGAATTGAGCGCCGACTGGGTCAGCGTATCCGACGCGGTATTGTTGGTGACGGTGGTGACGACGCCGTTGGCGACCGTCGTCGTCGTATTGTTCGACAGCTCGCGCGCGCCGATCGCGCCGGCGATCTGGAGGATGTTGGGCGCGCTGTTCGAGAAGGTCGAGGCGGCGAAGGCGCCGCCGGACGGATTGGCGAGCACGAATTGCGCGCCGAGCTTGTTGACCGTCGCGTCCGAGACTTCGGCGACGATCGCCTCGATCAGCACCTGCTCGCGGCGCGTATCGAGCTGGCGGACGACATCCGACAGCTGCCGCTGGATATCGGCGGGGGCGGCGATGACGATCGCATTGGCGCCCTGGAAGCGCGTCACCACCGCGGCGGAGCGCCCGCCCTCGGTCGAGATCGCCGGGCGGCCGTTCCCCGTCGTCGTGCCGGAGCCGGCGTTGCTCGCCTGCTGCACCGGTGCCTGCGTCACCTGCCGCTGCTGGCTCGTGCTGCTGCTGCCGCCGGTGCTGCTGCCGAAGCCGGTCTGGGTGCGCGACAGCTGCGTCTCCTGCACCGCGTCCGGCGTCTGGCCGACGAGCTGCTGGAGCACGGGCAGCAATTGCGCCGCATCGGCGTTTTCGAGGAAGACGACACGGATCTCGGTGCCGTTCTTCGCCTTCTGGTCGAGATCCTGCGCGACCTGGACGAGCCGCGCGACGCTGTTGACGTCGCCGCGGATCACCACCGAATTGCTGCTGTCGACCGCGGTGACGGTGGTGCCGACGCCGCCCTGCGCGCCGCCCTGCCCGCCCGGTGCGCCGGTGGCGAGCCCTTGCAGCGCCGCGGCGATCTCCTTGGCCGAGGCGTTCTTGAGCGCGACGACGCGGGTCGAGGCATTGTCGGCATCGACACGGCGCAGCACTTCGCGAATGCGGCGGATGTTGTCGCCGAAATCGACGATGACGAGGCTGTTCGAGCCGCGGTTGGCGCTCACCGCGCCCTGCGCACTGACCAGCGGCCGCACCGTCTCGATCGCCTGCGCCGCGTCGATCGAGCGCAGGCGGATGATCTCGGTGACGAAGCTGTTGCGGTTGGCGCCCGCCGCGCCGATGCGGCTCGGCTGCGAGGCGGCATTGTCGATCGGCTGGATGCGGAAGGCGCCATTGCCGGTCGGCACCGCGACCAGGCCGTTGGCGCGCAGCGTCGACAGGAAGGTCTCGAAATATTCGGACCGGCTGAGCGGCCGGTCGGTGACGACCGTCACCTTGCCGTTGACCCGCGCGTCGATGATGAACGTCCGCCCGGTCACCTTGGCGGCATCGGCGATGAAGGCGCGGATATCCGCATCGCGGACGTTGAGCGTGGTCTGCGCGGTCGCCGCCACCGGCAGCGCGAGCGATGCGGTGGACAGCAGCAGGGCGGAAGCGAAAGTCTTCATGTGGGTCTTCATCGATTGGGCGCGATCGTGATGGCGAGCGCGAGCGTCTGCGACCCACGTTCTACGGTGATGGGGATGTTGCCGCCACCGGCGAAATCGGCGGTGACGCGGTCGAGGTCCTGCGGGCCGCTGACCGGCCGGCCGCCGATCGCGGTGACGACGTCGCCGTCGCGCAGGCCGGCGTTGCGGAACAGCGCGCCCGAACCCTGCGGCCGGACGACGAGGCCGGAGATACGCCCCGAATCGATCCGCGGGATGAAGCCGATCTCGCTGCGGATCTGGTCGGCGCGGATCGGCGCCGCGCCGCCGGGCGGCGGCGCGAGCGGCGCACCGGGGATCGGGCCGGTCTGGCCGAGCCCGCCCGATCCGACCGGCGGCGGTGGCGGCGCGTCGGACTGGACGAGGAACAAATCCTCCGCCGTGCCGCCGCGATCGATGGTGATATGGTCGAAGGCGACCGCCTTGAGCCGCACGCCCGGCTGGATCTCCTCGCCGACCGCGACGCTCTTCTGGACGTTGTCCGGCCCGGCGAGGATCGCGGAGCCGCGCCCCGACGCCTCGTCGACGCGGATGCCGAACAGCGTCAGTTGCAGCGCGGTCACCGTCGCCGGCCCCTGCGGCGCGCCACCGAGCCGGAAGAAGGGATCGAAGCCGGCGAGCACATCATAGGGCCGCCCCGGCACGCTGACCGTCGCCGGACGCCAGTCCCCCAGCGGCGACACCGGCGTCACCAGCGTCCACACCAGCCGTGCGCTCTGCGTCGCCAGCCCTGCGATCAGGAGCAGCTCGGCCAGCGAATAGACGTTCACGACGGGCAGGCGGCGCACCAGGCGCCGCGTGCGCGCGTCGAGTTTCAAGCGCATGAAGTCATCCCGTCCCGCAGCGTCGGCCTACGCATGGCATGTTACGGTTTAGCGGCAAAGGGGGATCATAGCGTGACGACGCGGGTCGCGAGCCGTTCGGCCTCCTCGGGATCGTGTGTCACCATCAGCATCGGCAGCCGCGCCTCGTCACGCACGCGGAGCAGCGCGTCCATGATCTCGGCGCGGCGCGGCCGGTCCAGCGACGACAGCGGCTCGTCGAGCAACAGGAAGGCGGGATCGCTGAGCAGCGCCCGGCCGATCGCGACGCGCCGCGCCTCGCCGCCCGACAGCGTCCGCGGCCAGCGATCGAGCAGATGCCCGATGCCGAGCATCGCCACCGTCGCCGGCAGCGCCCGCTCGTCGCGCGCGCCGTACAGCAGATTGGCGCGGACGCGGCGATGCGGGAACAGCCGCGGGTCCTGGAAGACATAGCCGGCGCGGCGATGCTGCGGCGGCACGTCGACCCCGGTCGCGGCGTCGAACAGCACGCGCCCGGCCACCGAAATGCGACCGCGGTCGGGGCGGAGCAGCCCGGCGACCATGTTGAGCACGCTCGTCTTGCCCGTCCCCGACGGACCGAACAATATGGTCAGCCCGTCGCCGGCGACGCAATCGAGCGCGATTTCGGCCTCGCCCAATCGCTTGGCGACCTGGATCTCAAACGCCATGCAGCCCCCGGCGGACGCGGCGCGTGAGCCATTCGGAGGCGAGCAGCGCGGCGAAGCTCACCGCGACCGCAATTCCCGACAATCGCCATACCGTCGCCTCGGCGCCCGGCTGCTGCAACGCCGAATAGATCGCCAGCGGCAGCGTCTGCGTCTCGCCGGGAACGTTGGAGACGAAGGTGATCGTTGCGCCGAACTCGCCGATCGAGCGCGCGAAGCCGAGCACCGCCCCGGCGAGCACGCCGGGCAGGCTGAGCGGCAGCGTCAGCGTCCAGAACACCCGCCACGGCCCTGCGCCGAGCGTGCGCGCCGCATTCTCCAGACCCGCGTCGACGGCCTCGATCGACAGCCGCATCGCCCGCACCATCAGCGGCAGCGCCATGATCGCCGCCGCGATCGCGGCGCCGGTCCAGCGGAACAGCACGCTGATTCCGAACCAATGCTGCAGCAGGCTGCCGACCGGCCCGGCCGGCGCGAAGGCGAGGAGCAGCAGCCAGCCGGTGACCACCGGCGGCACCACCAACGGCAGATGGACGAGCGCGTCGACCAGCACCTTGCCCGGAAACCGCACCCGCGCGAGCAGCCAGGCGAGCGCGAACGCCGGCGGCAGCGCCGCCGCCATCGCCACCGCGCCGACGCGCAGCGACAGCGCGAGGATCGTCCATTCGTCGGCGGACAGCATCAGCGCGGCGCGAAACCGTATCGCGCGAAGATCGCCTTGCCCGCGCCGCTGACGAGGAAGCGGCGGAAGCGCTCGCCCTCCGGGTTGCGCGACGCGGTGAGCCGCGCGACCGGATAGGTGATCGGCGGATGGCTCGCTTCGGGGAAGACGCCGGCGATGCGGACGCCGGGCGCGGCGCGCGCATCGGTGGCATAGACGATGCCGAGCGGGGCCGCGCCGCGTTCGACCAGCGTCAGCGCGGCGCGCACGCTGTCGCCGCGGACGACATGGGGCGCAACCGCGCTCCAGACGCCGAGCGCCCGCAACGCCGCCTCGCCATAGCGCCCCGCGGGCACCGGCGCATCCGCCATCGCGAGCGGCCCGCGGCTCAGCACGCGCGCGAGGGCTGTGGCGGGGCGCAGCGGGATGCGCACGCGGTCGTTCCTGTCGGCGACGACGACGAGGCGGTTGCCGAGGAAGGTGACGCGGCTGCCGGTGACGATCAGACGCCGGGCGGCGAGCTCGTCCATCCACTGCTGGTCGGCGGAGACGAAGAGATCCGCCGCGCCCCCCGCCTCGACCTGCCGCGCCAGCGCCGAGGAGGCGGCGAACGACACCACCGGCCGCGGATGCCCCTGCTTGGCCCAGGCATCGGCGGCGGCGTTCATCCCTTCCTGCAGGCTCGCGGCGGCGAGCACCAGCGGCGCGCGCTGCGCGACGGCCGGCGCGGCGAACGTCAGCGCGAGGATGAGCAACAGCGGACGGATCATGACGGCACCCGAATAGGAAGACTGTATTCCGCCGTATACAAGGCGCTGCGCCGACGCGACCGTCCTTTTGTCAGTTTGGCTAGGTGACGCCCAACGCCTGCGCGACCAGCTCCTGACTGCGGTCGACGATCAACCGCAACGCCCTGGACGCCCGAAGCCGGCGTCAAAGGCGTCATGACGCTCATCAATTCAACCACTTTGCCCTACATGCCGCGACTTACGGTCAGTCCTGCGATTGAAGTTGCCCCAAGCAGGAAAGGGGCAGGCTCATCCTGTCTCCACCCCGCTCACGACGCGCTCACCCGCCCGGTCCGCTGCAATTTGCCCCAACCAACCATCGGTCCACGCAGCGCCTGCGCGATCGCCTTGAGCACGACATAATACATGATCTGGCGATAGCCGATCCGCTGCGGCACCAGCAGCCACAGCAGGCGCCAGCGCTCGCGCCGTTCGAGCGCGAAGGCGATCGTCGCGGCGAGCAGATCGATCGCGGTGAACACCAGCCAGAAGGCGAGCATCGTATAGACGTCGTGGCTGGTCTGCGCCCAGCCATGCGCCTGGATGTCGAGATAGGTGACGACGAAGCTGACGAGCAACGCGAGATCGATGATCGGGCTGATCGCGGCGAGCAGGATCTGGAAGACGATCGCCTGCGGCAGGCCGATCCAGCCCAATCCGCGAGGGCTGCTGCGGCCGATCGCCGAACGATGCTTCCACAGGCATTGCAGCGTGCCGAACGCCCAGCGGAACCGCTGTTTGGCGAGCGCGCGGAACGTCTCGGGCGCCTCGGTCCAGGCGATCGCATATTGATCGTACTGGACGCGCCAGCCGGCACGCTGGATGGCGATGGTGAGGTCCTGATCCTCCGCCAGCGTGTCGTGCGGATAGCCGCCGACCTGGCGGATCGCGGCGAGCCGCCACGCGCCGACCGCGCCGGGCACGACGGTGATCGCATCGAGCCGCGCGAAGGCGCGCCGTTCGAGATTCTGCGCGGTGATATATTCGAGCGCCTGCCATTTGGTGACGAGATTGACGCGGTTGCCGACCTTGGCATTGCCCGCGACCGCCCCCAGCCTGGGATCGTCGAACCAGCGCGCCAGCCGCGCGATCGTCGTCGGCTCGAACTGCGTGTCGGCGTCGAGCGCGATGACGATCTCGCCCTTGGCGTGCTCGAGTCCGGTGTTGAGCGCGCGCGCCTTGCCGCCGTTGACGAGCGTGAGCAGCCGCACGCGCGGATCGTCGCCGAAGGCGGCGCTGACCACCGCGGAGGTCGCGTCCTTCGATCCGTCGTCGATCACGATCACCTCGACCGCGACATCGACCGAGGCGAGCACGCCGCGCACCGCACGCTCGATCACCCGCTCCTCGTTATAGGCGGGGATCAGCACGGTGACGAAGCGGGCGGGATCGATCGCCGGGAACACCGTCCGGCCCTCGCGCCGCGCCTGGATCAGCGCCAGCGCGGAGAGCGCCAGCGCGCGCAGGATGCCGATGGTAATCGCGATCATGAACAGCCAGCGCAGCCCCACCGCGATCCCGCCGAGTGCGCTGAACAGCGCGAGGTCGACGTTGGCGGCAAGCTGGTCGCTCGCGCTGATCGGCGGCATCGAGGCATGGCGCGACAGGCCGGCGAGCGTCGAGACGGGCACGAATCGATACCCGAGCGCGCGCAGCCGGTCGATGATCACCGGCAGCGCCGCGACCGTCTCGGCACGATTGCCGCCGGCGTCGTGGAGCAGGATGACGTTGCGGCTGCAATCGGCATCCGAATCGCCGTCGCAGCTCTTGGGGCCGCTGGTCACGCGGTCGATCGTCGCGTCGATGATCTGCTGGACGCCCGGCCGCTTCCAGTCGCCGGGGTCGACGTGCAGGCCGACCGAGACATAGCCGCGCTCCTGCGCCTGCAGCGCCGGCTCGATCTCGTCCGCGGTCGACGGTTCGGCGTCGCCGAAATAGGGCGCGCGGAACAGCCGCAGCGAATGGCCGGTGAAGGCTTGGAACAGCCGCTGCGTCGCGTTGAGCTCGAACCACACCTGCCCCGGCGAGACGGTGGCGAGATTGGGATGGGTGTAGGTGTGGCTGCCGATCTCATGCCCCTCCGACACCATGCGTTGCAGCAGCGACCGCTGGGTCAGCGCATTCTCGCCGATGATGAAGAAGGTCGCCGGGGCGTGCTTCTGCTTGAGCACGTCGAGGATCTGCGGTGTCCATTTCGGATCGGGGCCGTCGTCGAAGGTCAGCGCGAGCAGGTTCCTGCGATAGCCGGTGCGATCGACCTCATAGGCCTTGGGCAGACGCT
Source organism: Sphingomonas kyungheensis (assembly GCF_037120395.1). NCBI lineage: Bacteria > Pseudomonadati > Pseudomonadota > Alphaproteobacteria > Sphingomonadales > Sphingomonadaceae > Sphingomonas > Sphingomonas kyungheensis. The sequence goes on along the minus strand of NZ_JBBBDM010000003.1, from coordinate 22,495 downwards.
GGAACTGGACGTCGGCGATCGTTCCGCCCGGCCCGGCGATCGCGCGGCGCTCGCCCGGCACGGGGGTGGCGGCGATCTTCAATATCTCGCCGGCGCCCTCGATGTCGGTGATCGTGCCGGCGGGGATCGAGTCGATCGCCGAGACCGCCGGCAGGCTGCGATGATCGCGCCCGAACACGGACCACAGGCCCGGGTCCTCGGCGCCGAGCCGCCACAAGGCGACGCTGCCGATCCCGGCGCGATGCAGCAGCGCGATCTCGTTATAGGCGGAGGCGGCGTCGAGCAGCCAGACGACATGGCGGCTGCCGCCGTCGCTATAGGCGAAGCTGCTGTTGCCGCTCGCCCGGTCGAACGCCGGCATCGCCCCCGAATCGCGCGCATTCTGCCACGCCTCCTCGACGCCGAGTGGATCGCCACCGCCGTCGTGCCAGTCATAGGCATAGGAGCCGATCGCGACGACCAGCTTGGCGGCGGGGATGCCGCGCGCGGCGCTGGCGACGCTCTCCGCGAACCAATGTTGCGAGGCGATCGGGCCGGCGGGGCCGCTCGGCTCGTGCTCGTCATAGGCCATCAGGAAGATCTTGTCGGTGACCTTGGCATAGGCTGGCAGGTTCCAGTCGGGATCGGCGACCGGCGCGGCGATCGAGACGCTCCAGCCGTGCGGGGCGAAGCGTCGCTGCGCCTCGGCGAGGAAGGCGCGGTAGTTGGCCTGGGCGCTCGCCGGAAGTTCCTCGAAGTCGAAGAAGGCGCCGCCGGCGCTGTTGGCGGCGAGCCACGGCACCAGCCGGTCGAGGAACGCGGCGCGCGCCCGCGGGTCGGCGAGCATCGCGGCGGTGCCCGCACCGTCCCATTCGCCGTTGCTGGCGTTCTGGACCATCGGGATCACCACCGGGCGATGCACCGCGCGGTTGAGGATCGCCCGCCCGGCGGTATCGCGCAACACCTGGATGCGATGATCCTGCCCGGTCACCGACACCCAGCCGGGGATCACCCAGTCGAGCTGATCGACATGCCGTTCGAGGCTGGCGGCGCTCGACTGGTCCCAAGGCGTATGGAAGGCGATGGCGAGATTGGGGTTGCCGGCGCTCGCCTTGCCGCCGCGACCGGTGCCGAACAGCTGGCCGGCATAATAATCGAGCCCGCGCTTGGCCCGGCGGATCACGCCATGCGGCGGCGCGAGCCGGCGCAGCGCCGGCCGCTCGACCTCGACCGGCAGCAGCGGCGCGCGGGGCACCGCGCCGATCGACACCGCGAACACCGCCACCGACAGCACCAGCAACGCCACGAACGCGACGACGCCGAGCGTGAAGCGCCGTTTGCGCCGACCACTGGCGTCATAGAATATGGGATGCTGGGGCATGAACGAGGAACTCCGGATAGATCGCTGTGCAGCGGGATGGATGGCGGATCCGCGTCAGCGGCGTGACAAAGCCGTCACCCGCCGCGATCGGCCCGCCCCTGCGCACCCGTCCCCGTCGTCCATCGCTCATTCCCCTGCGGCCACGTCGCCGTCAGCGCGGCTTATCCCAGCGCACCGGCGCGAGGGCAATATGCCGTGGCGGGGTGCGACTGTCGTAGCAACTGTCCGCTCCGAAGCGTGACCAGTATTCCTGCGAACGCAGGAATCCAGAGCAAAACAAAACACCGGCGGTTCCGTTCGCCGCCCTGGGCTCCTGCGTGCGCAGGAGCACGGGACGCCCGTTGGAGGGCAATGATTCCCTCGACGGTCCGCGCGATCTCCGACGACGTTCGGATCGAGCGGCCTTGGCGACCGCCACCCCGCGCATCGTCGCGCGTCACCCCACCGTCAGCACCGTACTCCCCCGCGTCTCCCCCTGTTCGAGCGCGCGATGCGCGTCCGCCGCCCGTTCGAGCGGGAAGCGTTGGCCGATCTGCGGCCGGATCGCGCCCCGCCGCAGCATCGCGAACACGCGGTCGACGCCCGCGCGCCGCTCTTCCGGCGTCACATAATAATCGAACAGCGTCGGCCGGGTGACGAACAGCGACCCCTTGGCCGCCAGCGTGCCGAGCGACACGCCCGTCACCGCGCCGCCGGCATTGCCGTAGCTGACGATCAGACCGCGCCGCGCCACCGAATCGAGCGACGCCTGCCACGTCGCCTGGCCGACGCCGTCGAACACCGTCGCGACGCCCTCGCCGTGCGTGATCTCGCGCACCCGCGCCGCGACATCCTCGTCGCGATGGAGCAGCACGCGGTCGGCGCCGGCGGCACGGGCATGATCGGCCTTGGCGGCGGTGCCGGCGGTGCCGATCACCGTCGCGCCGATCGCCTTGAGCCAGCCGACGAGCAATTGGCCGACGCCGCCCGCCGCCGCCCAGACCAGCACCGTCTGCCCCGGCTGGACGCGCGCGCAGCGATCGACGAGGCATTCGGTGGTGCAGCCCTTGAGCAGCAGCGCCGCCGCGGTCGCGTCGTCGATATCGTCGGGCAGGTGCAGCAGCTGCCGCGCCGCGACGTTGCGCGCGGTCGCATAGGCGCCGCGCGCCGGGCCGAAGGTGCCGACGCGGTCGCCGACGGCAAAGCCCTCGACGCCCTCGCCCACCGCCTCGACCACGCCCGCCGCCTCGCTGCCGAGGCCGCTCGGCAGATCGACCGGATAGACGCCGCTGCGATGATAGGTGTCGATATAGTTGAGCCCGACCGCATGGTGCCGCATCCGCACCTCGCCCGCGCCGGGCGGCGGCAGGTCGACGTCGACCCATTCGATCACTTCGGGGCCGCCGGTACGGGTGATTCGTGCCACGCGATCGCTCATCGTCTTCGCTCCTTCGTCCGCCGCTCCGAACCGTTCGGGGCGGGCGCCGGTTGCACGACTCAGCGCGGCACCGCAAACCAGATGGTGTGCATCGCGCCCTTGCCGTTGCTGCGCGCGCGGACGGTGACCTCGTCGACGGTGAAGCCGCCCTCGCGCAGCCGCCGGGCGAACGCCGCATCCTTCGCCGCCGACCAGATGGCGAGCACACCGCCGGGGGTCAGCGCCGCGCGCGCCGCGGCGAGGCCGCGCGCCGCATAGAGCCGGTCGTTGGCGGCGCGGACCAGCCCGTCGGGTCCGTTGTCGACATCGAGCAGGATCGCGTCATAGGCGCGCGGGGCTGCGGCGATCACCTCGGCGACGTCGGCGAAGGTGACGGTGACGCGCGGATCGTCGAGGCAGCCGTCGGTCAACGCCGCCATCGGCCCGCGCGCCCAGTCGACGATCTGCGGCACCAGCTCGGCGACGGTGACGCGCGCCTGCGGCCCCAGCCGGCCGAGCGCCGCGCGCAGGGTGAAGCCCATGCCATAGCCGCCGATCAGCAGATGCGGCGCCGGCCGCCCCAACCGCTCGATCGTCATCGTCGCGAGCGCCTCTTCCGATCCGCTCATCCGGCTGTTCATCAGCTCGTTGCGGTCGAGCACGATCATGTAATCGGCGCCGCGCCGGAACAGCCGCAGCGGCTCGCCGCCCGGCACCTCGGCGGTGTCGATCAATTCGCGTGGCGTCATCGCGGCTCCCTTCGCGTGCAAAGCCGGCGCTTTATCGCGGCTGATGGCGCGCCGCGACGGGCGTTTTTGCCAATTCGGGCGTTTTGCAGTAACGGCCACCGCCGAGACACTCTCACAATCGACAGGATCATCACGCCTCACATGTCAGCCTACAAGCCCCAGACGTTCCAGGAGCGCGCCGCGCTGTCCGCCAAAGCCAAGCAGGCGGCGCTCGAGAAGCTGCGCGCCAAGCCACCGCTCGACCCGGCGATCGTCGCCGCCCGTGTCGCCGCCGCCGAGGCGAAGGAAGCCGCGCTCGCCAAGGCGCGCGCCGAGAAGCAGGCAGCGCGCGAGCAGGCGATCGCCGAGAAGAAGGCCGCCGCCGAAGCCGCCGCCCTCGCTGCGGCCGAAGCCGCCGCCAAGGCCAAGCCCAAGATGCCGACCGAAGCCGAGATGAAGGCGGCGCGCGACGCCCGCTACGCCGCCCGCAAGCAGCGCGCCGGCAGGAAATAACGCGACGTCCTCCTAGCCTGTCGAAGCGGCAGGGCATTTACCTGCCCTTCGTCAGGTCAAGGTGAGGCGGAAGAGGCGGCGAACGCCCCACCTTCGTTTGCGCTGAGCCTGTCGAAGCGCACTGTCCCACAAGGGCGCGCGCCTGCGGAGACCCGCCTTTCGACAGGGTCAGGGCCAATGGTCAGATGACCTCATCCCCTCCTTGCACTGTCGGTCGAGGCGCCGCGGGGCGAATGGGTCCCCCGCCTTAATAATCCTTCGACACCCGCACGTTCGCGCTCTGCCGCCCGAGCGTCGAGATGCTCGACAACAGCGACAGCCAGCGCGTCACCTGGAACTCGACCTGGGTCGCCGAATAGCCCTGCCCGTCGGTGACGATCTCCGCATAGAGCCGGCGCGTGACGTATTTGCCCGCGGCGATCGACGTGCTCTGCCCGGTCTGCGGATCGGCGGGCAGGATGCGCAGCCGGTCGAGTCCCGCGGCGCGGCGCACCGCGTTGATCGGGTTGAGGCCGTTGCCGCCGTTCTGCAACGCCGCCACCGCCGCGGCGAGTTGCAACGCCTCGGGCGCGGACAATTTGGTGATCGAGGTGCCGAACAGCAGCCGCGACAGCAATTCGTCCTCGGGCAGCGCCGGCGTGCTGGTGAAGCCGATCTCGGGCTTGAGCGCGGTGCCGGTAACGCGGATCGTCGCGGCAAGGCCGGTGCTGTCGGCATTGGCCTCGATGTCGAGCACCGGATTGGCCGGCACCTCGCCGGCGAAGCGGATCACGCCGCGCGACAGCTGGAACTTGCGCCCGGCGAATTCATAATCGCCGCGGATCATGTTCGCCTGGCCGGTGATCGCCGGATTGCCCGGCTGGCCGGCGATGCCGAGGTCGGCGGACCATTCGCTCGACAGGCCGAGGCCGCTGACGATCACCTTGTCGGGCGCGCGCGCCTTGATCGCCAGCGTCCACGGCGTGACGGGCGTATCATCCTCCTCGCCGCCGTCGGGCAGGTTGATCTCGCGGACGTTGAGCCGCGGCAGCGCCGCCGCCGCGCTCGCCTGGCCGAGCCGGTAGCGGCTGCGGTTGAGCACGATGTCGCCGGCGATCGTCCCGCCCTTGCCGTCGGAGGTGAAGGTGAGCGGGCCGGTGACGGTCGCGCCGATATCGTCGCGGTTGATCATCACCGCATGATCCGCCTGAAGCTTGAGCGCGAGGCCGATGCCGTGCGGCGCGGCGAAGTCGAAATCGCCGCTGCCGGCGACGCGGCCGCCCTTGCCGGCGTCGGCGGTCAGCCGGTCGATGACCAGCCGCGATCCGTTGAAGCGGCCGTTCGCCTGGACGTTGGTCAGCACGGTGCCGGTGTTGGCGCTCTCGATCCGCGCGCCATTGGCCTGCAGCACGCCGCGGATCAGCGGCGCGCCGATCCGGCCGCTGACGTCGGCGCCGATCGCCACCGGGCCCGACAGGTCGAACAGTTCGAGCCCGGTCAGCCGCCACACCGTATCCGCCGGCCCCGAATAGCGCAGCTGCGCGAACAGCGGCGCCGCCGCGATCCGGCTGGCGAGGTCGCCCGAGCCGAGCGGCTTGAGCAGCGCCTGCGCGCGGCCGATCGTCTTGCCGCCCGACGCCATCACCACGCGCACGCCCAATCGGTCGGCGGAGAGGATGCCGGCGAGACCGAGGTCGATCGGCCGCGACGACAGCACCAGCCCGGCGCGGCTCAGCCCGCGGACGGTCAGGTTGGCCTTGCCGGTCGGCGCCCGATCGGCGCCGGTCGCATAGCTGAACGTCCCCGACGCGGTGCCGCCGAGGCCGAGCCGCGGATAGCCAATATCGAGGATCGCCAGCGGCATGCCCGTCAGCGCGGCGTCGAGCGACAGCGCATCCGCAGCATAATGGCCGCCGACCTCCGCCTCGCCGCCGGCGAAGCTCAGCCGCGTCGGCGCGAGCCGCCAGCCGTCGCCCTCACGACGGATGTCGGCGGGCGCGAGCAGCCGCAGCGGGCGGCGGTCGAGCGTGCCCTGCGCGGCGACGGACAGATGATCCTGCGCCACCTGCGTCACCGTCTGGATGTCGAAGGCGCGCCCGCGCGATCCGGCGATCGACGCGCGCACCTCGCCGACGCCGCCGCGCAGCTTCGCCGTGCCGGCGAAGCGCGCGAGGCTGAGTCGCCCGAGCCGCACGCCCGCACCGCTGGTGGTGAGATCGAGCGCGGTGCCGGCGGGATCGAGCAGCAGCGCCGCGTCGACGCGGCCGCGGCGCAGCGTCGCGCTGCCGAGCTGCGCGTCGGCCGCGCTGAGATGCGTCTCGATCCGCTGCACCGTGCCGACCGGGCGGAACAGCAACTCGCCCGCCAGCCCGCCGCCCGCCACCGCGAGCCGCCCGGTGAAGCCGCCATGGCCGATCGTCAGCCTGCCGCTCGCCGCGGTGCCGCTCACCGCCAGCCGGTCGACGACCAGAATGTCGTCGACGCCCGGCGGCAGCAGCAGGATCGATCCCGCCAGCGTGAACGGCCCGAGCCGCGATTCGCCCGCGGCGCGATAGGTGAAGCCGCTCGCCGTCGGATCGAGATGCGCGCGCACCTGCGACAGGCCGAGCGCCGCATTGGGGCTGGCGAATTGCAGGTCGAGCGTCGGCCGGTCGATCTTGCCGTCGAGCCGCAGCACCACCGGGCCATAGGTGGCATGTCGCCCGCTCGCCTCGATATGGAAGGTATCGTCGGGACGGCGATAGCCGTTGCCGCGCAGGCTGAGCAGCGGCGAGGTCAGCACCATGTCGGTGAAGCGCAACAGGCCGTCGGGGGTGCGTTCCAAGCCGGCGCTGATCCGCGGCAGGCCGCCGGTCAGGCCGCGCAGGAAGCCATTGTCGAGCCGCACGACCTGCGCCGTGCCGCGCCCGACGATGCGCGTGCCGCGCCCCCCCGCCCCCGGCACGACGCGCAGGTCGGAGCGCAGGTCGACGATGCCGAGCCCCTTGATGAACAGACGGTTGAGCGTGCCGTTGAGCCCCACCTCATAGCGGCCGGTGGCGAGATCGAGCGCGACCATCAGCCGCCCGTCGAGCTGGTCCGAGCGCAGCCGCAGCGAATCACCGGTGAGCAGCGAGCCCTTCAGCATCAGCGGCCCGTCGAGGCTGAAATGCCGCAACACGCCGCCCGCGACGGTGCCGACGCCGGTGACCTGCGCCGCGGTGAAGCGCGTCGGCAGCACGAGCTGCCGCTGGCCGAGCCGGCCGCTGCCGGCGAGCCGCACCTCTTCGAGGCCGGTCCGGTCGATCGCCAGCCGGTCGGCGCGCAGCCGGTAGTCGAAGCGGGCGCTGCGGAAATCGCCGTCGATCACCGCGCGCGCGGCGACGCCGCTGCCGGTCATCGCCGGAATGATCGCCGCCGGCCGCAGCAAACGCGCGCTGAGCCGCAGATTGCGCCACGCCCCCGCACCGAGATCGGCGAGGCCGGTCGCCTCCAGCGCCAGCGCCGGGCTGCGCAGCGTCAGCCTGCCGTCGAGCCGCCGGTCGGCGAAGCGCGCCTGCCCCTGCACGCGCAGCCGCGGTGCGGCGAGCCGCAGCGCCGCGCCGCTCAGCAGACCGGTCGGCACCAGGTCGCCCGCCAGCGTATAGCGGCCATCGTCGGCAGCGAGCGCGAGATCGAGCGCGCGCGCGCTACCGATCCGGCCGACCGCCCGCCCGCGCCAGCGCGTCCAGCCGCCCGACCCGTCGATATCGAAGGCAACGGCACGCCGCAGGCCGAGGCTGCGCGACAAGACGCCGCCGGCGCGCCCCGCCGCGCTGGCATCGAGATCGAAGCGACCGGCATCGGGCTCGGCATCGAGGCGCAGCGTGAGCCGATCTGATCCGGCGACGCTGGCGGCGAGCCGCACCAGCGCACGGCCGCGGCGGATGTCGGCCCGCCCGGCGATACGCCCGACCCGCGCGGTGCCGAGCACCGGCTTGGCGAGCACCAGCCGCTCGACGTCGAGCGCGCGGATGCGGATGTCGAAATCGGGCAGGATCGGCCCGGTGCGCGGCATCGCCCGGGTATGCGGCGCGTGGAACAGCACCGCCCGCGGGATCGCCAGCCGATCGATGATGAGCTGATGCCGCAGCCAGCGCCATGGCGACCAGTCGAGCGCGACGGTCGGCGCCTGCACCAGCAGGCCGTCGAGATCATAGACGCGCACGTCGCTGAGCCGCGCCCGGTCATAGAGCGAGCCGTCGATCCGCCCGATGGTGAAGCGCAGGCCGTTGGCGGTGCGGATCGCGCCGATCCGCTGCGCCACCCAGCGATGGCCGACGCCGGTATCGACCACCGCCAGCGCCAGCGCCGCAAGCGCGAGCAGTCCGGCGAGGGCGAGCGCGATCCGGCGCAGCGCGCGGCTCAAAAGGCCTGCCCCAGCGAGACGTAGACGGCGATGCGGCTGTCGCCCGGCTGCGGATTGAGCGGCGTGCCGATGTCGAAGCGGATCGGGCCGAAGTTGGAGTAATAGCGCACGCCGACGCCCGCGCCATATTGGAAGTCGCCGAGCCCCGGCACCGCGCTGGTATAGATGGTGCCGCCGTCGAGGAACGGCACGATGCCGAAATTGCCGAAGGCGCGCACCCGCGCCTCGATCGAGAATTCGGCGAGGCTGCGCCCGCCGATCGGATCGTTGTTGACGTCGCGCGGCCCGATCGCCTGATAGCCATAGCCGCGCACCGACGCGCCGCCGCCGGCGTAGAAGCGCCGCGACGGCGCGATGCTGTCGCGCGAGGCGCCGAGGATCGAGCCCAGCCGGATCCGCTCGGCGAGCACCAGCCCGCGCCGCGCCGGCTGATAGGCGCTCGCGTCGATCTGCACGCGCGCATAGCCGAACGCGTCGTTCTCCAGCGAGAATTCCGGGCTGACCCGACCGCCGAGGCGGAAGCCGCGGGTCGGGTTGAGCAGATCGTCCGATCCGTCGTAATTGAGGCTGGTCGGCGCGGCGGCGATATAGAAGGTGCGGCGGCGCGGCTCGCCGGTCGCGGCGATGACGTCGCGCTCGTCCGAACTCAGCACCTCGCCGCCGAGCGACCAGGTCCAGGCCTTCTGGAAGAAGATCGTCGTCTGCCGCTCGATATTGGCGGCGACGGTATAGGTCTTCGCCTCATAGGCATCGCGCTGGACGTGGCTCGCGGAGATCTGCGCGGTCAGCACGCGGTCACGGTCGCCGAAATTGTTGCGGCGGAAGACGACGCTGCCGAGCTGCTCGCGCGTGCCGAGCACGCTGCGCAGGGTGAGCGCGCCTTCGGGCGGGAACAGGTTGCGATGCGTCCAGTTGAGTTCGGCACGCGCGCCCTCGCCGGTGCCATAGCCGAGCTCGCCGGCGATCGTATGCACCGGTGCGGCGCCGAGCTTGACGCCGATGTCGACCACCCCCGGCGCGTCGGCCGGGATCGGCTTGACCTCGACCGAGGAGACCAGCCCGGTCTGCACCAGCGCGCGGCGCAGATCGTCGAGCGTCGTCGCGTCGAACGTGTCGCCGGGGGCGAGCCGCGAAATCTCCTGGACGTGATCGGGGCCGAAGACGCGGTTGCCCGGCAGCGCGACAAACTTGCCGAACCGGCTTTGCGCGCCCGGCGCGACCTGGAGGTCGAGCGTCGCGGTCTTGCTGGCATGGTCGACGACGATCTGCGGTTCGCCGACATCGGCGAAGGGGAAGCCGGTCTGGCCGATCCGCGTCGTCAGCCGCGCGGTGCCGGCGACGATCGCATCGGCATCGACCGGGTCCGAAGGTTTGACCCCGAACGCCTCGCGCAGCGGCGCCGCCTTGTCGCCCGCCGCGGCAAGACCGCCGAGCGTTACGTCCCTGAGCCGGTACAGCGTCCCCGGTTCGGCGGCGAGCACGACGAGCGGCTTCGTCCCCGGCTCGACCCGCGTCGTCACCCGTGCGTCGTAATAACCCGCGCCGCGCAGCAGCGTCTGCAACAGATCGGCATCCTCGCGCGCGCGGCGATCGAGCTGCGCGGCGTTGGCGGCGCTGCCGTCATTGGCGCTGAGCGTCGACAATTCCTCGAAGCGCTTGCGCAGCAACGGCGTCGCGCTGGTGTCGATGCCGTCGATCCGCCACGCATAGCGGCGCTCCGCGGCGCCGTCGGTCGCGGCGGCAGTGGTGCCGGCGGGATCGTTGCCGAGCTCTGGCCAGGCGACGCCGATATCGGGCAGGGGCGCAAGCGGGGCATTGGGATCGAGCGGCACCTCCGCCGGTGCCGTCTGCGCCGCCGCCGGGCCGGGAAGAAGGAGCACGGCAGTCGCGCCAAGCCCGAACCACCCCAAACGCAACAGCATGGCGCCGTCCTAGCGTGCGTCGCCGGCCTGCAACAGTCCCATATCCGGCGGTTTCGGCCTCAATCGGCCCCGCTTATCGTTCGCCCGGGCGCGCCGCCGCGGCAGCCGCCAGCCCGACCAAAGTGGCGCTTGCCTCGGCCCGCCACGCGCGCGAAGCCGGAAACCATGAGACCGATGCTGACGATCGCCGCGCTCGCCGCGACGCTGACCGCCGCCCCCGCCGCGGCGGAGGACCAGTTCAAGCTGTTGGTGATCGCCGCGCCGAGCACCTACCATTACGAATATATCCCGGTCGCGCGCGACAGTATCGAACGGCTGGCGCGGCTGCATGCCTTCGCCGTCACCTGGTCCGCCGACGGCGCACCGTTCGACGGCGACCTCGGCCCATATGCCGCGGTGATGTTCCTCAACACGCCGCCCGAGACGCTGAGCGAGCCGCGCCGCCGCCGGTTCGAGGCCTATATGCGCGGCGGCGGCAATGCGATGGTGGTGCACCGCGCCGCGATCGTCCCGGCCGCCGCCTGGCCGTGGTATGAGCAGATGGTCGGGCGCAGCTTCGTCAACCACCCCAAGCTGCAGACCGCAGCGGTCACCAAGCTCGACCCGCGCTTTCCCGCGACCTTCGCGCTGCCCGACCGCTGGATCTGGAGCGACGAATATTACGTCACCACCAATCCGTATCGCGTCACCATCCACCCGGTGCTCGGCGTCGACGAGACGAGCTACGACCCGACGCTGATCTGGCCCGGCCAGGTCGGCCGGCCGATGGGCAAGGACCATCCCGAGGCCTGGTATCATACGTACGAAAAGGGCCGCGTCTTCGTCACCCTGCTCGGCCACAATGCCGACATGTACCGGAACGGGCGATATCTGGATCACCTGCTCGGCGGGATCTGGTGGACCGCGACGGGGCGCGGGATCGGCTGAGACCGGCATGCGGCGCTGCTGGCGCCGCGCCTAGTGCACCGTCCCCACCGCCGTATCCGCCACCAGCAGCGCGACCAGCCGGCCGGTCTGTCGCCAGCGGCAGAAGTGGACGACATTGCCGATGTCGCGCATCCGCCCGGCGCGGATAGCCGCCTCGACCGGCGCGTCCTCGCCGAAGCGGGCGATCAGGTCGGTCGCCTCCGCCACCTGCTGTGCGTCGTCGAGGTGGATGGCGATGGCGGGATCGGTGTGCATCCCCGTGCCGTTACACGCGCCGTGCCATATGGTGAGGATGCGCGGAACTGGCGGAGGACGATGGTAAACCGCCGCCGCGTCGCCGTCCCGCCCGTCCCGTCGGGGGACGCTGGCGTCTCGCCGCGGGACGTGGCAGGGACGGGCATGGCCGAAACCCCTCCCTCCGCCGCGGGCGGCATCCTCGTCGCGATCTGTTCGATCGGGGGTGCGATCGTCGGCCTCATCCAGGGGCAGGTGACGATCGGCTTTCTCGCCGGGCTGGCGATCGGCGCGGCCGGCGCGATCGCGGTGTGGCTGCGCGACAGCCGCCGCTGATCAGCGCGGCGCGCGCATCAGCCAGACGACGCGTCCGATCACCTCGACCGCCCCCGCCGGCACCGGCGGCGCAGCGGGATTGTCGCTGGTGACGGTGATCCGCCCACCCCGCCGCGCGACGCGCTTGACCATCACCGTGCCGTCGATCCGCACGACGTGCACGCGCGGTTGCGCATCGGGGCGCGCACGGGCGCGGTCGACGACGATCAGATCGCCGTCGATCAGCCCCGGCTCCATCGAATCGCCCCGCACCCGCACGATCGCCGCCATGCCGTCGCGCAGGCCGAGCTGCGTCGCCAGCGCCGGATCGAGCGCCGCCGTGCCGAGCACGATCTCGGTATCGACGAACGCGCCCGGCCCCGCCGAGGCGGCGACGTCGAGCCGCGGCAGCGGGAACAGGCGCGGCGCGGCCGGACCGCCCAGCTCGCTGTCCGCCACGCCGAAATAGTCGCTCAGCCGCCGCCGATCGTCGTCGGCGAGCCGGCGTGGCGATCCGCGCGCGACGAACTGCTGGAGATAGGCATCGTTGCGCCCGAGCATCCGCGACAGCGCGGCGAGGCTGTCACCACGCGCCGCGGCAAGGGCGGTCAGCCGCCGGCGGGGATCCTCCGCGTCCATCGCCCGCGACCGTATCGTAGGAAATTTTCCTAGACAAGTTGGAAAGACAGGAACAGATCAGGAACGTAATCGCCGGACTCGGGAGGGAAGCCATGTCATTGCTGCTCAGGATCGATCGCTATCTCCGCCGTTCGCGCATGTCGCGCAGCGAGTTCGGCAAGCGCACCGTCAACGACCCGCGACTCGTCACCGACATGGTGCGTGGGCGCGTCGTCGGCCCGTCGGTCGAGGCGCGGATCATCCGGTATCTCGACGGAGCGGGGGCATGATGCACATGACGCTGCCGCACCGCCGCCTGCACCGCGCGCTCGCCGCGAGCGCCGCCTGCCATGGCCTGACGTTCCATCCGCTCGGGCTGCACGAACGCCCCTGGTCGAGCGCGACCTTCACCGGCGTGCGCCTGACGATCGACCTCGCCATCGCCGGCGGCGACGCCGCGGCGTGGCTGGACGCTCTGCCCGAGGAGGATCTGCCCGTCCCCGCCGCGATCGTCGCCGACCTGATCGTCACGCGCCGCCGCGGCGACCGCGCGACGCTGGAGGTGCTGCTGCTGGAGCAGTGAGGCCGGTTGCGATAGGCTGCCGCGATGACGATCACCTATCGCAGCTACCTGCGCCTGCCCGAGCTGCTCGACCTGCAATCGCCGCTCAGCGGCGTGCATGACGAGCTGCTGTTCGTGACGATCCACCAGGCGTCCGAATTGTGGATGAAGCTCTGCCTGCACGAACTGGGCGAAGCGCGGCGGCGGATCGCGGCGGACGATCTGCCGCCCGCGCTCAAGATGATGGCGCGGGTCAGCCGCATCCAGACGCAGCTGATCCAGTCGTGGGAGGTGCTGGCGACGATGACGCCCGCCGATTATGCCGCGATGCGCGGCAGCCTCGGCCAGAGTTCGGGCTTCCAGTCGGATCAATATCGCTGCCTCGAATTCATCCTCGGCAACCGCAATGCGGCGATGATCGACCTGTTCGACGAGCCGGCGGTGCGCGAGCGACTCGCCGCCGAACTCGCCGTGCCGAGCCTCTATGACGAGGCGCTGCGCCTGCTCGCGCGCCGCGGCCTGCCGGTGCCGGCCGAGCGGCTGGCGCGCGACTTCACCGTCACCGCGCCGCCTTCGCCGGCGGTCGAGGCCTGCTGGGCGACCGTCTATGCGCAGCCGCACGCCTATTGGGACCTGTACGAGCTGGCCGAGAAGCTGGTCGACCTCGAATATCACGTCCAGCTCTGGCGCTTCGGCCACCTCAAGACGGTCGAGCGGGTGATCGGCTTCAAGTCGGGCACCGGCGGCACCGCGGGCGTGCCCTATCTCGCCCGCGTCGTCTCGCACCGCTTCTTCCCCGAGCTGCTCGACGTCCGCACCAGCCTGTGACGCAGGGCTTGCCCCGCCCCGCCTTCCCCCGTACCGCGCCTTCCAAAAGGAGATGATGATGGCGGGCATGGGCAAGTTCGACTGGGCCGATCCCTTCCTGCTCGACGACCAGTTGAGCGAGGACGAGCGGATGATCCGCGACACCGCGCGCGGCTATGCGCAGGACCGGCTGGCGCCGCGCATCGTCGCCGCCTTCCGCGACGAGCATACCGATCCGGCGATCTTCCGCGAAATGGGCGAACTCGGTCTGCTCGGCCCGACCCTTCCAGAAGAATATGGCGGTGTCGGCGCGAGTTACGTCGCCTACGGCCTCGTCGCGCGCGAGGTCGAGCGGATCGATTCGGGGTACCGCTCGATGATGAGCGTCCAGTCGAGCCTCGTCATGTATCCGATCTTCGCTTATGGCTCCGAGGAGCAGAAGCGCAGCCTGCTGCCGCGCCTCGCCAGCGGCGAGTTCATCGGCTGCTTCGGCCTGACCGAGCCCGATGCCGGCTCCGACCCCGGCGGGATGACCACCCGCGCGCGCAAGGTCGACGGCGGCTACGTCCTCAATGGCGCCAAGACCTGGATTTCGAATTCGCCGATCGCCGACGTCTTCGTCGTCTGGGCCAAGTCGGACGCGCATGGCGGCGCGATCCGCGGCTTCGTCCTCACCAAGGGAATGAAGGGCCTGTCCGCGCCCAAGATCGAGGGCAAATTGTCGCTGCGCGCGTCGATCACCGGCGGCATCGTGATGGACGATGTCGAGATCGGCGACGATGCGCTGCTGCCGCATGTCGAAGGGCTGAAGGGCCCGTTCGGCTGCCTCAACCGCGCGCGTTACGGGATCAGCTGGGGCGCGCTCGGCGCCGCCGAATATTGCTTCCACGCGGCGCGCCAATACGGCCTCGACCGCAAGCAGTTCGGCACGCCGCTCGCCGGGCGGCAGCTCTATCAGAAGAAGCTCGCCGATATGGAGACGGAGATCGCGCTGGGCCTGCAGGCCAGCTTGCGCGTCGGGCGGCTGATGGACGAGGGCCGGTTCGCGCCCGAGATGGTCTCGCTGGTCAAGCGCAACAACGTCGGCAAGGCGCTCGACATCGCCCGGGTCAGCCGCGACATGCACGGCGGCAACGGCATTTCCGGCGAATATCAGGTGATGCGCCACCTGATGAACCTCGAAACGGTCAACACCTATGAGGGCGCGCACGACGTCCACGCGCTGATCCTCGGCCGCGCGATCACCGGGATTGCGGCGTTTTGAGCGAGGCGGCGGGGCGCGCGCATCCGCTCGCCGGCCTCAAGGTGCTCGAGCTGGCGCGCATCCTCGCCGGCCCCTGGGCGGGGCAGGTGCTCGCCGACCTCGGCGCCACCGTCACCAAGGTGGAGAGCCCCGCCGGCGACGATACGCGCAGCTGGGGCCCGCCCTTCGTCGACTATCCCGACGGCGGCCGCGACGCCGCCTATTTCCACGCATGCAACCGCGGCAAGACCAGCCACGTCATCGACTTCACCACCGCCGCGGGGCAGGCGCAGGTCCGCGCGCTCGCCGCCGGGGCCGACGTGCTGATCGAGAATTTCAAGGTCGGCGGCCTCGCCAAATACGGCCTCGATTATGCCAGCCTGTCCACGCTCAATCCCCGCCTCGTCTATTGCTCGATCACCGGCTTCGGGCAGGACGGCCCCTATGCGGCGCGCGCCGGCTATGACTTCATCGTCCAGGGAATGAGCGGGATGATGGACCTGACCGGCGATCCCGACGGCGCGCCGCAGAAGATCGGCGTGGCGATGGCCGACATCACCACCGGCCTCTATGCGGTGATCGCGATCCAGGCGGCGCTGGCGATGCGCGAGCGGACCGGGCGCGGCCAGTGGATCGACATGGCGCTGCTTGATTCGATGACCGGCGTGCTCGCCAATCAGGCAGCGAATTATTTCGCCAGCGGCGTCACTCCGGCGCGCGTCGGCAACGCCCACCTCAACGTCTGCCCCTATGCGGTGTTCGAGACGGGCGACGGCTGGTTCATCCTCGCGGTCGGCAACGACGGCCAGTTCCGCCGCTTCTGCGCGATCGCCGGGATCGACGCCGACGATCCGCGCTATGCCAGCAACGCGCTGCGCCTCGCCAACCGCGAGGCGTTGTTCGCGCAGATCACCGCGGCGACGCGGACCTTCGCGCGCGACGATTTGCTCGCGCGCCTCGCCGCGGCCGGCGTGCCGGCGGGACCGATCAACTCCGTCGAACAGGCGCTTACCGATCCGCAGATCGCCGCGCGCGGCCTGGTGATCGGGTCGGACCCGATCCGCGGCCTGCGCACGCCGATCCGCTTCTCCGACGCCGCGCTCGCCTGCGACCGCCCTGCCCCCCGGCTCGGTTCGGGCGATGACGAGCGGTGACGGTCTGGCGACATGCCGGGCTTTGCGGCTAAGGGCCGGACATGGCGCGCCTTACCGTCAACAACCAGCCGGTCGAATATCGCCTCGATCCGGAGACGCCGCTGCTCTGGGCGCTGCGTGACGCATCGAACCTCACCGGCACGAAATATGGCTGTGGCAGCGGCGATTGCGGCGCCTGCACCGTCGATGTCGACGGGCGGGCGGTGCTGTCGTGCCAGGTCGCGATCGGGCGGATCGAGGGCAGCTTCGTCACCACGATCGAGGGCCTGTCGCGCGAGCGCAACCACCCGTTGCAGCTCGCCTTCCTCGCCGCCAACGTGACGCAGTGCGGCTTTTGCATCCCCGGCATGCTGATGGCGGCGTCGGTCCTGCTCAACCATCGTCCCGACCCGAGCGAGGCGGATATCCGCGGTGCGATCCGCAACCTGTGCCGCTGCGGCGTCTATCCGCGGCTGATCGAGGCGATCCAGCGCGCCGGCCGTGCCGCGCGGGGTGAGGAGACGATCCCCGCCGGCGCCCGCCCGGGTATCGACCCGGCCGATGCGGCGCGCGTCGTCCGAGCTTTGGTCCCGCCCAAGCTTTCGCAACGCTGACAGAGGTATTCAGCTTCGTCACAGCGGCTGTGGTGCAAGTATCGGTCATCATCCGGGCCGGCTCGTGCGCCGGCGGACGAGGACGAAGGACGATGAAGACCGTGATCAAGGCGCTGCTCGCCGCATCGATGCTGATGCCCGTGGCGGCACAGGCGCAGGATGGCCGGCGCAACTGGGATCAGCGTGGCCCCGACGGACCCGGCCGCCCCGGCCCGCGGCCGGATGACCGCGGCCCACGGCCGGACGACGGCGGTCCGCCCCGCGTCGCCGATCGTGGCTGGCAGGGCCGTGGAGATCGCCCCGCCCCCGCCCCCGATCGTCCCCCCGCCCCCGATCGCGGGCCGGGCGGTGATCGCGGTCCCGCCGCCGATCGCCCCGGACCGAATCGTGGCCCCGGACCCGACCGCGACGGCCCGCGCTGGGCCAATCGCGGGCCCGGCGACGATCGCGGCTGGGATCGCCGCCGCGACGACGGTCCGCAGCGACGGGACTGGCAGGACGGCCGGCGCCTCGCCGAGCGGGGCGGCTGGGACCGCGGCTGGCGCAACGACGGCCGTTACGACTGGGGCGACCATCGCGCGAGCAACCGCGGCGCTTATCGCCTGCCGCGCTATTACGCGCCGTCCGGCTGGGGGCGCGGCTATCGCCGCTTCGGTGTCGGCGTGTCGCTGTCGCCGGTGCTGTTCGGGCGCAGCTATTGGATCAGCGACCCCTATGCCTATCGCCTGCCCGAGGCCTATGGCCCCTATCGCTGGGTCCGCTATTATGACGACGCGCTGCTCGTCGACCTGCGCAGCGGTCAGGTGATCGATACGGTGTACGACATCTTCTACTGAGCATGTTGTTTTTGTCGGCGGGCGACGGCATCTCTGCTGCCATGTTCGCCCGCCGCAAGAAAGCGCCCGCCCCCTCGCCGCTCCGCCAGCAAGCCGGCGTCGCCGTCGCGCAGCGGCTCGACGCCAATCCGGCGGTGACCCGCGCGGAGGTGCCGGCGATCCAGATCTATTATCATCTCGACTTCCTCGACGCAGCGCAGTGCGAGACGCTGGTCGCGATGATCGACGCCAATCGCCGGCCCTCGTCGCTGCTCTCGGATCGCGCCGATCCCGGCTTCCGGACGAGCGAAAGCTGCGACATGAACCGCTACGCCCCCGAGGTGCAGCCGATCGACGAGGCGATCGCCGGGCTGCTCGGCCTCCCGGCCGATCACGGCGAGACCCTGCAGGGCCAGCGCTACGCCCCCGGCCAGCATTTCCGCGCCCACCACGATTATTTCCACGAGACCGAGAGCTATTGGCAGCAGATGCAGGCGTCGGGCGGGCAGCGCACCTGGACGACGATGATCTACCTCAACGACGTCGCCGACGGCGGCGCGACCTGGTTTCCGCAGGCGGGGTTCAAGATCGCGCCGCGTCGCGGGCTGCTGCTCGCCTGGAACAACATGAACCCCGACGGTACGCCCAATACCGCGACGCTGCACGAGGGGACGGCGGTGGTGGAGGGGACGAAATATATCGTCACCAAATGGTTCCGCGAGCGCTCCTGGCTCAAGCGGTAACGCCCTTGCAGCGATGAAGAGGGTGGGAGCCGGGACGACCCGCGGCGAAATCGTTGCGGCTGCTTCCTTCCGGACCTGACCGGGTTGGCGACGACCACGTCCGCCCGACTCCCGCGCAAGCCTATGGCGACGTCGGCGGGCGGGATCAAGAGCCGAGTTACGTCAACGCCCTGCGCGATTGAGCGCGACCAGCCGCTCGAACACCTCCGGATCGAGCGCCGTCATGAAGCGGCAGCCGGCGGCGAACTCCTCCGCCCAGCGCACCTCGGCGGCAAGCGATCCCGCCTCGGGCAGGGTGAGCCAGATCATGCTATGGGGGATGAGGGGGCAATAGGTCAGCAGGCGGGCGCCGTGGATCGAAATGTCGACCACCTTGCACAGGGTGCGGCGCGCCTTGCCGATATCGCCGTCGATCGACACCGGCGCGCGCTCGGCGACACGCCGACCGTGCGACACTGCAGGTTCGAACTCTGCCGCGAACATAACCTATGGTCGTAACCGACCATGGTTATGTTCGGGTAAATACGTGTCTTAGCTCTTGCGCAGGGTGAGCCCGCCGCCGAACCGCTTGTTGAAGCGCGCGACCTGGCCGCCCGCGTCGAGCATCGTGCCGCGACCGCCGGTCCATGCCGGATGCGCCAGCGGGTCGATGTCGAGCTGCATCGTGTCGCCTTCCTTGCCCCAGGTGGAGCGGGTCTCGAACACGGTGCCGTCGGTCATCTGCACCTTGATCATGTGATAGTCGGGATGGGTATCTTTCTTCACGCGTCTGCGCTCCTGATGTGGCTGGTTCCGACCAGCCTTTGCGAAGCGGCGCCCGTAGAGGAGCGCCGCGGTAAAGTCAAAACGTGATGCTTTCCCCGTTCGCACCGCGCCTGTCGGAGGACAGGTGGGATTCACCTGCCCCCCTCGGGGGTCACGGCAGAGGGGAAAGCCGGTTCGCCGCCTACGCCTTGGGCGGATCGGCGATCATTGCGGTGAAATTCGCCTCGGCGACGATCTGCCCGTCGATCCGGGCGACGCCGGCGAATTTGCAGACCGAGCTGCGCTTCTGGACGAAGCTGACCTCGAGCCGCAGCAGCACGCCGGGTTCGACCGGCTTGCGGAACTTCGCGCCTTCGATCGCCATGAAATAGACGAGCTTGCCCGATCCGGCGAGACCGAGGCTCTCGACCGCGAGGATGCCCGCGGCCTGCGCCAGCGCCTCGACGATCAGCACGCCCGGCATGATCGGCCGGCCGGGGAAATGCCCCTGGAAGAAGCCTTCGTTGATCGTCACCGCCTTGATCGCCGCGATCGACCGGTCGAGGAGCAATTCCTCGACCCGGTCGACCAGCAGCATCGGGTAGCGATGCGGCAGCGCCGCCATGACCCGCCCGATATCGAGCGGGCCGAGGGTACGGCCCTGCGCTTCGGTGTCGTCGCTCACCCGGTTGCGCCTCAGCGGCCCTGCGGGGTCGCGCGCGGCGTCGCACCGGCGGCGGGGGCCGGGGTGCCGGCGGCGGGCGCGGGCGCACCGGCCTGCTGACGACGCGCGGCGTTGGCGTAGACGAGCTGGCGGTACTGCTGCAGCAGCTCAACGGTCTGCTGCTGCGGCTGCCAGTTGGCCGGCGGGGTGATCGAGACGGTCGGCGTGCTGCGGTCGATCTCGGCGATGATGTCGCGGGTCACGTCGGTCGCCGGCGGCGCATATTGGATCGCATTGGGCGCGAGCACGATGCTGATCTTCTTGGCGGCGACGACGGCGCGCAGCGCCGGGTCATATTTGGCGGTGACCTGCTCGAGCGCATAGGCCTGCGCCTTGATCGCCGGGCCCTGCGCGGCCTCGATCGCCGGCTGCGCCTTCGCCTGCGCGGCGCGGACCTGGTTGGCGACCGCGCCATTGCCTTCCGCCGCGGCGGCCTCGGCCTGGCTGATCTGGCCGTCCTTGTTGGTGTCGAGCAGCGTGCGCAGCTGCGTGTTGAGCGTGTTCTGCGCCGCCGCAGCCTGATCGAGCTGGGCCTTGTAGGTGGTCGAGATCTGCTGGTTGGCAGCATCGAACGCCTTGGCGCTGAAGATCGCCGCATCGGCCTGCGCGGTGGCGATACCGGCGGTCTGCGCGGTCGCCGCACCGGCAAGCGCGATCGAGGCGCCGGCGAGCGCCGCCAGCGAGGTCTTGGTGATCGTCTTCATTAGAACTGAGTCCCCACATTGAAGGTAACAAGCTTGGGATCGTCACCCTTTTGCGTGACGAGCGCCTTGGCAAGATCGATCCGCAGCGGACCGAAGGGCGATGTCCAGTTGACGCCGATGCCGATGCTGACGCGCGGCGTCGGGCTGCTGCCGTAATAGGTTTCCTTGAACGGCGAGATCGACGCCTGATAGGAGATGGCGTTGGTCGACGAGCCGGCGCAGGTGCCGCCCAGCGTCGCCGAATAACCGATCGCGCAGGTGGTATAGGTACCTGCCCCGGTCGCGGCGTCGGACGGCACCTGATACAATTGCCGACCCGACGAATCGACCAGCAGCCGCTGGATCGGCAACACCGTGGTGTTGCCGTTGGCATCGGTGATCGTCGGGAAATTGGCGGTCGGCAACGGCCGCGTCAGCCCCCACAGGCTGCCCGCCTGGACGTAGATCGACGGCCGCAGACCGAGCTCGCGCGCACCGGCGCCGAGCGGAATCTCCAGCTCGGCGCGGGCGAGGTAATAGGCCCGGCCGCCGAGCGCATCGTCGACCAGCTGGTTGCGATCGGTGACGAGAATCTGCTTCCCCGTCGTCGTATCGACCGTATAGGCCTGCCGCTGCACGCGCGGGCCGACGCCGCGGATATCGAAGCCGCGGAACTGCGGTTCGCCGAGATAGAAGCGGTCGGTGATGCGGATCCGGTCGACGCCGGGGCCGCGGCTGCCTTCGAGCGAATGGATATAGCCCGCCTCGCCGACCAGCGAGCCGATGAAGCCCGAGCCGACGTTGACGAACTTCGATCCTTCGACGCGGGTGCGGATATATTTGACGTCGCCGCCGAGCCCGGCGAAATCCTGGCTGAAGCTGAACCGCTGGCCCGCGGTCGGTCGCAGACGGCTGTTGAGGCTGTCGTAGATCAGCGAATAACCGACCGACGAGGTCCAGCGATTGCCGATCGCCTCGCACAGATAGCGGCCGGCCTTGAGCGGATCGCAGGCGCCGTCGGTGAAATAGGTCGCCTCGTCGAGTCCGACCTCGTCATAGGACAGGCCGTAGCGGCCGGCAAGCGACCAATATTCGGTCAGCGGCACACCGGCGCGCACCTGGAAACCGGTCGACACCTGCGAATAGGTCGTCTGCCGCTGCGTACCGATATAGTTGAAGGAATTATAGTCGCGCCGGAACACGTCGACGCCGATCGCGACGTTCTTGTCGAACAGGTACGGCTCGGTGAAGCCCAGCTCGACCGACTTTGAATAGGTCGAGTAATTGACGCCGGCGCGCAGCACCTGGCCTTTGCCGCGGAAGTTGTTCTGCGTGATATTGGCCTGGATGATGAAGCGTTCGAGGCTCGAATAGCCGACCGACAGCTGCAGCTCGCCGGTGCTCTTCTCTTCCAGCGTGGTGTCGAGGATGATGCGGTCGGGGGACGAGCCGGGGACCTGCTTGATCTCCATCTTGTCCTGGAAGAAACCCAGGCTGTTGATGCGATCCTGCGAGCGCTTGACCTGGAAGCTGTTGAACGCGTCGCCTTCCGCCAGACGGATCTCGCGGCGGACCACCTTGTCCTGGGTCTGCGTGTTGCCGTTGATGTCGATCCGCTCAACATAGGTGCGCTGCGCCTGCGCGATGTGGAAGTTCATCCCCATCGTCAGCGTTTCGGCGTCGCGGTTATAGTCCGGCTGCACGTCGGTGAAGGCATAGCCGAACAGCCCGGCCGCCTCGCTCAGCTGGTCGATCGAGGTTTCGACCAGCTTGGCGTTATACCAGTCGCCCTTCTTGACCGGCAGCGACGCCGCCAGCTTCTTGTTGTCGAAGTCGCGGATCTCGCTGTCGACGGTGACGTCGCCGAACTTGTAGCGCTTCCCTTCCTCGACCACGTAGGTGATGATGAAGTCGCGTTTGTCGGGGGTGAGTTCCGCCACCGCGCTGGTGACGCGGAAATCGGCATAGCCCTCGGTCAGGTAGAATTGCCGCAGCTTCTGCTGGTCGTAGTTGAGCCGGTCCTGATCGTAGCTGGTGTTCGACGACAG